>NZ_JBHUXS010000027.1:0-73996 GCF_042669245.1 Streptomyces sp. NPDC057249
GGGCCGCGCCCCGGGGCCGGGCCCCCACGGCGGCCGAACTGCGGACCGTGGCCCGTACCCAATCCGCCACCCCCGGCGGCCGGCCGCCGGCTGGGCGGCGGGCCGCCTCGTCCTGCGCGGCGGCCCGCCGGTGCGAGCGGGGTCCGGTCAGGAACCGGCCTTGGTCAGCGTGGCCGCGAAGCCGTACTGCCACAGGTAGTTGACCCGGCTGCGCTCATTGGCGTTCGGGTACGGGTTGGTGCAGGACGTGCCGGGGCCGCCGCCCGACATCAGCTCGCTGCACGGCCCCGAGTAGTGGTCCGGCAGACCGAGGACGTGCCCGGTCTCGTGGGCGGTGACCCGGGTCGAGTTGTACTGCCGGTTCTGCGCGTAGTCCAGGAAGATGTAGCCGTTGCCGTGACCGTCGGTGCTCGCGTACGAGCCCCGGGAGTCGTTGCCCTCGTAGTACGCGAAGTCGGGGTTCGAGCCCTCCTGGAGCCGGACGTTGGAGACCGAGCTGTTCCAGATCGAGGCGCTGTTCGCTATCTGGGTGCGGAAGCTGGGCGCGTTGGCGGCGCTGTAGACGATGGTGACGGACTGGGCGCCGGGGTTGGCGGCCCGCTTCTCGGCCACCGACTTCGCGACCGCCTCGAAGAACGCCTTGTTGGCGGCGGCGTCCTCGTGCGAGGCGGACTTGGCCGAGTACGCCACGTGCGCGGCCGTGGCCGCCGCCTCCGGAGCGGCGATCGCCGGTCCCGCGCCCAGCGCGGCGACGGTGAGGCCGAGTCCGAGCACGGCCGACATGACGGTCCTGGGGTGTCTCATGTGGGGGGTCTCCTACCAGTTACCTGTCAGAGGAACCCGTCCGATGATCGGACTCGGACGGGGGCGGTACGCAGAGAGTGTCGGGGAAGCGGAGCCCGCGCGGATGATGTCAGCCGGTGATAACGCGGCCCTATCACCGACGAGCGGCCATCGCGTGCACACCCGCGGTCCGCATGCCCAACGCTCGGTGAATCGCCCGTCTTTGACAGGGTTACGGCCCATGGTGCGGCCCGGCGGACCGCCCTAACCTCGGCACTATGGAGCTTGAGGTGAGACACCTCAGGGCGCTGTGCGCCATCGCCGACACCGGCAGCCTGCACCGGGCGGCCCGCACCCTGGGCGTGAGCCAGCCCGCACTCACCACCCAGCTGCGCCGGATCGAGAACGCGCTCGGCGCCGAACTCTTCAGCCGCGAACGCACCGGCTGCCGCCCCACCCTCCTCGGCCGCGCCGTCCTCAGCCGCGCCCGCCCCCTGGTCGACGGCATGAGCGCCCTGGTCAGCGACGCGAAGGCGGAAGCCGCGGCCGTCGAAGGGCCCCGGCTGCGCATCGGCTGCACCGCCAGCCGGGTCATCGGAGGCTGGCTGCGCCGGCTCCGGCTGAGGCTGCCCGGGACCGACATCTCGCTCCGGGTCGACGTCTCCGCCCGCGCCCTGCTCCGCGCGGTCGAGGCGGGCCGGCTCGACGTGGCCTTCGTGCACGAGGTGGAGGGGTACCCGCTCGCCGTCCCGGACGGGCTGGACCAGCGGGTCCTCGTGGACCGCGAACCGCAGTTCGTCTCCATGTCCCGCGACCACCCGGCCGCCGCGCTGCCCGTGGTCGACCTGGCGGACCTGGCAGCCGACCGGTGGATGGTCGACCCCACGGTGGACGGCGAATGGGACGGTCTGCGCCGGATGTTCGCCCAGGCCGGACTGGCCCCCGTCGTGCTGCACGGCGACTACCTCACCGCCGCCTCTCTCGTGGTCCTCGGCGAGGCGGTGGCCCCCTGCCAGCCGACCTCGGGCCCCCGCGACGACATGGCGATCCGCCCGCTGCGCGACGACCCGCTCGCGGTCCGGCTGCTCCTGGTCTCCCGGCCCGGCGCGGACATGACCGCGGTCTACGCGGAACTGGAGGCCGCCTACCGGGACGCGGCGCGACGGGTGGCCGGATACCACCAGTGGCTGCTGCGCCACCGCAGCCCGCTGGCCCGCTCCTGACACCCGGGGCGGCCGGGTGCGGTGGGAGCGGCCGGGGCAGCGGTGCCGCTGGACGCGGCCGGAACGGGGCCGGATCGCGGCCGAACCGACGGCCCGGCCGGGGAGTTCCCGACTCCGGGTGATTCAGCCGAGAGCGTGGGCCGTTCCGGACCGGGCCGCGAGAGGGCAGAGTCGGGGACATGAGGCTTCTGATGCTGGGCGGTACGCAGTTCGTCGGCCGGGCCGTGACCGAGGCGGCCCTCGCGCGCGGCTGGCAGGTCACGGTCTTCCACCGGGGCCACCACGCGCCGCCGCCGGGGACCGCCGAGATCATCGGTGACCGCACCGCCGGAGACGGCCTGGCCGGGCTCGCCGCCGCCGACGGCCCCGCCTGGGACCTGGTGGTCGACACCTGGAGCGGCGCGCCTTCCGCCGTGCGCGACGCGGCCCGCCTGCTGTCCACCCGCGCCGCCCGCTACACGTACGTCTCCAGCCGTTCCGTCTACGCCTACCCGGCCCCGGCGGGACTCGCCGAGGACGGCCCCGTGGTGGCGGGCGCCTCGCCGGACGCCGGTGACGACCAGCCGTACGCCCAGGCCAAGCGCGGCGGCGAACTGGCCGCCCAGGACGCCTTCGGCGACCGCGCCCTCCTCGCCCGGGCGGGCCTGATCCTCGGCCCCTGGGAGAACATCGGCCGGCTGCCCTGGTGGCTGAACCGGATCGCCCGCGGCGGCCCGGTCCTGGCCCCCGGCACCCCGGACACGGACATCCAGTACATCGACGCGCGCGACCTCGCCGCATGGGTGCTCGACGCGGCGGAGCGCGGGCTGCACGGCCCGTACAACCTGGTCAGCCGGCCGGGGCACACCACCATGGGCGGGCTGCTCGACGCCTGTGTGCGCGCCACCGGTTCGGACGCCGAACTGCGCTGGACCCCGGCGGAGAAGATCCTCGCGGCGGGCGTGGAGCCGTGGACCGAACTCCCGGTGTGGCTGCCGCCGGGGGAGGTGTACGACACGCTCCACCAGGGCGACGTCGGGCGCGCCCTCGCGACGGGGCTGCGCTGCCGCCCGGTCGAGGAGACGGTCGCGGACACCTGGGCGTGGCTGCGCGAGATCGGCGGTGAGGCGCCCCAGCGCCCCGACCGCCCCGCCAAGGGGCTCGACCCGGAGACCGAGGCGAAGCTGCTGGCCGGCTGAGGAGCGGGCCGCCGCGCCGACGTGGCGAGGGGTTATCCACAGGGCCGGGCGCAGCGCCCGTCGCGGAGTTAGCCTCGGCCCATGGCCGAACTGCTGCACCTCACCGAAGGACCGCTCTGGGAGGCGGCGCGCGGGATCGGGACGTACGAGATGTCCACCCGCGGCCGCACCCTGCACGAAGAGGGCTTCATCCACTGCTCGCTGCCCCACCAGCTCCCCGGGGTGGCCGAGATGCTGTACGGCGCCGAGAGCCGGGCCGGAGCCGCCGACCAGGAGCTGGTGGTCCTCGTCATCGACCCCGCCCGGCTCACCGCACCCCTGCGGTACGAGGCGGCCGCGCCCGGCGGCGAGGAGTTCCCGCACATCTACGGACCGCTTCCCGTCGACGCGGTCGTCGAGGTGCGCCCCTGGCCGGCCGAGGAGGGCACCCCCGCATGAGCCCCGCGACCGGCCCCGCCCCCGATGCCGTCACCAGCGGACCGCCCACTGCCGTGACCGGGGCGAGCGGTGCGCTCGGCGGCCGCGTCGCCGCCCGGCTGGCCCGGGCCGGCGTCCCCGTCCGGCTGCTCGGCCGCGACCCGTCCCGGCTGCCCGCCCTCCCCGGCGCCGACCTCGCACCGCCCGCCTCCTACGGCGACGGTGAGGCCATGCGGCGCGCCCTGGCCGGGGCGCACACCCTGTTCCTCGTCTCGGCGCACGAGAGCCCCGACCGGGTCCGCGAGCACACGACGGCGGTGGACGCGGCGGTCGCGGCCGGCGTCGAGCGCATCGTCTACGTCTCCTTCCTGGGCGCCGCCCCCGACGCCACCTTCACCTTCGCCCGGGACCACTGGAACACCGAGGCGCACATCCGGACCGCAGACGTCCGGTACACCTTCCTGCGCGACAGCTGGTATCTCGCCGGGCTCCCCGCCATGACCGGCGCCGACGGCGTGCTGCGCGGCCCCGCGGGGGACGGCCGGGTCGCCGCCGTCGCCCACGAGGACATCGCCGACGCGGCGACCGCCGTGCTCCTCGCGGACACCGACGCGACCGGCCCCTCGCACGACGGCCGCGCCTACGACCTGACCGGCCCCGAGGCGTTCACCCTCGCCGAGGCGGCCGAGGAGCTGAGCCGGGTCACCGGACGGACCGTCACCTACGTCCCGGAGACGCGCGAGGAGGCGTACGCCTCACGGGCGGGCTACGGGGCCCCGGACTGGGAGGTGGCCGGCTGGGTCACCTCGTACGAGGCCATCGCGGCCGGGGAGATGGCCACCGTCTCGGACGCCGTGCCGACGCTGACCGGCCGCCCCGCCATGGACCTGGCCGGCTATCTGCGCGAACACCCCGCCAGTTACCGCCACCTTCTGCGACAGGACTGATCCGCCGTGCGTACGGAGACTCCGTGGGGCCCCTGGGACCCGCTGCCGCTCGCCGAGGCGGTCCGGCTGCTCGCCCCGCTGCGCTCCCCGTGGTGGATCGCCGGAGGCTACGCGGTCGAGCTCGCCGTGGGCCGCGCGTACCGGGAGCACGGTGACATCGACGTGCTCCTGCTGCGCCGGGACCAGGCGGAGGTGCAGCGGGTCCTGTCGGGCTGGGAGTGGTGGGCCGCCGATCCGCCCGGCACGCTTCGGCCCTGGCGCCCCGGCGAGACACTGCCCGCCGGCGTCCACGACATCTGGTGCCGGCCGGGCGCGGACGAGCCGTGGCGGCTCCAGTTCATGCTGGACGGCACGGACGGCGGCGACTGGGTGTTCCGCCGGGACGCCCGGGTCCGCCTCCCGCTGGAGCGGCTGGGCCGGGTCTCCCCGGAAGGCGTCCCGTACCTCGCGCCCGAGGTCCAGCTCCTGTACAAGTCCAAGTCCCGCAGGCCCAAGGACGAGCGGGACTTCGACGAGGCGCTGCCCGTCCTGGACGACCACGCGCGCGCCTGGCTGGCCGAGACGATCACGCTGGCCCAGGGCGCGGACCACCCGTGGGCGGCCAGGCTGCGGGCGGCACTCGCGGGGTAGGCCGGGGCGGCGGGCCGGGGGCCCCGAGCCCGGCTCCTTTACAGGGGCCCCCGCCCTCACCTCACGTACGCCCCCGCCTTCGCCGCCAGGACCGCCGCGTCGGCGGCCCGGTCGGCGGCGGCCTCGTCCAGCGGGTCGCCGCTGGCCAGCAGGCGGTAGTAGAGCGGCGCGGAGACGGCGCGTACGACCTCGTCCGGGTCGGTGCCGGAGGGCAGTTCGCCGCGTTCGACGGCCTCGGTGACACAGCCGGCCCACTCCGCGACCCGGACCGTGTAGAAGCGGTGCAGCGCCCGGGCCGTGCGCGGATCGCAGGTGGCCGCCGCGATCACCGACCGGAACAGCGCGCCCTGACGCGGATCGGTGAGCGTCTTCAGCACCAGCCGGGCGTTCGCCCTGAGGTCGTCCGCCAGCGAGCCGGTCCGCGCGCGCGGCGACGACTGCTCGGCCATGTCGTCCAGCAGGTCCGCGATGAGACCGGTGGGCGAGGACCAGCGCCGGTAGACGGTCGTCTTGCCGACCTCCGCGCGGCGGGCCACATCGGCGAGGTCGAGGCGGTCGAAGCCGTGCTCGGCCAGCGCGTCGCCCGCCGCCTGCAGGACGGCTTCCCGCACGCGTGCGGTCCGCCCGCCGGGCCGCACGGTGCCGGGTTCCACACCCTCGGATGCCATAACGGGTCTCCAGTTCCATTAGGAAGCATTCCTCTGCTACGGTCACCCCCATCTTAACGGAACCACGGAACCGTTTAGCTTCCGTCCGAGGAGGGACGACCATGTCCGCGTCCAGTCGCACCCCGTCACGCCCCGCCCCCGCCGCACCGCCCGCCCCTGCAATGCCGCCCGCCCGCATGACCGGGCGGCAGAAGCTCGTCCTGACACTGCTCCTCGGCGCCCAGTTCATGATCGCGGTGGACTTCTCGATCCTCAACGTCGCGCTGCCGGTCGTCGGGGCCGGTCTCGGCTTCGCGCTCCAGGACCTCCAGTGGATTGCCACCGCGTTCGCCCTCGCCGCCGCCGGGTTCACGCTGCTGTTCGGCCGCGTCGCCGACCTCGTCGGCCGTAAGCGCCTGTTCCTCGCGGGCATGGCGGTCCTGGGCCTGTCCTCGCTGCTGGGCGGTCTCGCCACGTCGCCGGAGGTCCTGCTCACCGCCCGCGTCCTCCAGGGCCTCGCCACCGCCGCCGTCACGCCCGCCGGGCTCGCCCTGCTGACCACCGCGTTCAAGGAGGGCCCGCTGCGCGAACGCGCCCTGGGCCTCAACGGCGCCCTGATGTCCGCCGGGTTCACCGCGGGCGCGATTCTCGGCGGCCTCCTCACCGATCTGCTCTCCTGGCGGTGGGCCTTCCTGGTCAACGTCCCCGTCGCCGCCCTCGTGGTCGCCCTGGCCCCGGCCGTCATCGCCGACTCGCGCCCGGCCGAACGGCCCCGGCTCGACGTCCCCGGCGCCGCGGCCGTCACCGGCGGACTGCTGCTCCTCGTCTACGGGCTGACCCAGGCCGGGGCGACCGGCTGGACCACCCCCGCCACCCTCGTGGCACTCCTCGCCGGACTCGCGCTGCTGGTCGCCTTCCGGTCCGTGGAGAAGCGGGCGGCCGCGCCGCTCGTCCCCGTACACATCCTCAAGCGCCGCAGCGTCGTCTGGGGCAACGTCACCGGGCTCATCGCCTTCGTCACCGAGACGTCCCTGGTCTTCCTGCTGACGCTCTACCTCCAGGAGGTCCTGGGCTACACCCCCTTCGCGACCGGTCTCGCCTTCGGCGTGCTGGGCGTCGGCACCGTGATCGGCGGCATGCTCGGCGGCCGGGCGGTGGGCCGGTACGGCAACCGGAGGACCATCGTCGCGGGGGGCGCCGTCCAGGCCCTCGCCACGCTCTCACTGGTGGCGCTCGGCACCTCGGGCGGCTGGATCTGGCTGCTGCTGGCCGCCACCTTCGCTGGGGGTGTCGGCAACATGCTGATGATCGTCGGTTTCATGGTCACCGCGACCTCGGGCCTCCCCGACGAGGAACAGGGCCTCGCCACCGGCCTCGCCACGATGACCCAGCAGGTCGGCATCACCCTCGGCATCCCGGTCATGAGCGCCGTCGCCACCGCCCGGATGACCGCCCTCGGCGACACCGGCCCGGCCGGCGTCCTCTCCGGGGTCTCCGTCGCCGTTCTGGTCAACTCGGCGCTGGTCCTGGCCGGAGCCGTGCTCGCGGGCATCTTCCTCAAGGAGCGCCGGGGCAGGTGAAGCGGCGCGGGAAGCCCCCGCCGCTCACAGCGTCAGCCAGCCGCGCGAAGCCGCCTGCACGCCGGCCTGGAAGCGGGTCTCCGCCTTCAGCGCCTGCATCAGGCGGCTGATGCGTCGGCGGACGGTGTGGACGTGCACCTCCAGGCGGCGGGCTATCGCCTCGTCCTTCAGGCCGGAGGAGAGCATCGTCAGCAGTTCCCGGTCCTCGTCCGTGACCTGGGCGTTGTCCACCGACCCGATCGGTACGGCCCGCTCCCACACCGCCTCGAACAGCGGCACCAGGGCGTTGCTCAGCAGCGCGTCGCTGACCACCAGGGCGGTGGCGGTGGGGTCGGCCGCGTCGGTCGGCGGCAGCAGGGTCATCCGGCGGTCAACGGTGATCAGCTTCGTCGGCAGGTCCATGCCGAGCCTGATCCGCACCCCCTGCGCGGACAGCTCGTTCAGCCCGCGGGCCCGCCCCTGGAAGCTCAGCCCCTCCCGGTCGACCACGGCCCGCACCCGCACCCCGCGCCGGACCGGCTCGCCCATGTCGATCGGCTCGGGCATCCCGTCCGGCTCGCTCGCGGCGTACGGGGGCCGGTCCAGGAGGGCCACCTCCTCGGTCGCGGACACCACCAGCGAGGTGACCCGTTCGGCGATCGCCTTACGCCCCCGCAGCGTCTCGATCCCGAGGGTGCGCGGGGCGTGCGAGGCGGACATGAGCTGCGCGGCGATCCGGTCCACCGAGCCGGTCAGCTCCTCCAACTCCGCCTCGCGCCGCAGAAGTTCCGCCTGGTGCAGATGGATGAGGTTGCGCAGCGCGGTGGCCGGCGCGTCCGGGACGGGCAGTCCGGAGCCCCGGGCGGGGCGGGTGAAGCCGCGCTCGCCGAGGCGGTCCAGCGCGTTGCGGAGCTGCCGGGGCGAGAGGCCGACGCTCCGGGCGAGCGCTGCCCGGGTGCCGTCCCCGGGAGTGTTCAACAGTGTCTCGTACACGCGGAGTTCGTCCGCACCGAGCCCGAGGGCCTGCCACTGCTCGTCCAGATCAGCCCATTTCACGAGCCGATTTTCGCCGTTCCGTGTAGGCCACACAAGTGTGCACGTACAGAAGTCTGCAGGTGGAACGCATTGTTCACTCCCCGCCACGGGTCTTCCATGTCCGCATCCGATAACCGTTCACGCATTCGTGGCAACCGGAGGAGTACCGTGCGGACTTCAGTACGCAGAAGCGCAGTTGGACCACAGGGGCGCCGCACCGGCGTCGTCGTCGGACAGGGCATAGCCGCGCTGCTGGCCACGGCGGGCCTGATGGCCACCGCCGTGCCGGCAGCACACGCCGACACGGCGACAGCCTCCGCCGCCTCCGGCACCACGCCCGGCAGCGGGACCGACACCCCCGCGCTCGTGACCGGTCTGCACGAGGAGGTCGCCGCCACCGGAAGCGCGGCCGACGCGGCCCGGGGCCATCTCAAGGCCAAGAAGGGCCGCTACCACATCGCGGACACCTCGGCGAAGAACCTGACCGCCGTCGGGACCACCACCGGGAAGGGCGGCAAGGAGACGGTCCGCCTCCAGCAGAAGTACAAGGGCGTCCAGGTCCTCGGTGGCCAGTACATCGTCCGGATGACCAAGAAGGACGGCAAGCGCGCCGTCACCGGCACCTCCGGGAACTACTTCACCGAGCTGAAGCTGGACACGGTCACCCCGAAGGTCTCCGAGAAGACCGCCGTCGAGCGCGCGGTCGGCGCGGTCTCCGCGCAGTTCGGCGGCGGCATCCTGCGCGTACCGGCCAAGGGCGAGAAGGCGGCGGCTGCCGAGTTCACCGGCAAGGCCGGCGACGTCACCATCCTTCCGCAGGGCACCGGTGTGCTGACCCGGCACATCACCGTCACCGGCACCGACCCGGCCGACGGTTCGCCGGTCCGGCAGGAGGTGTACATCGACGCGCACTCCGGCTTCCCGGTCATGCAGTACAGCGGCATCCAGACGTTCGGCGCGACGGGCACCGCCACCGGCGCCGCGAACGGTGCGGCGGCCCCCGCCGGGACCTCCACCGACGCGGCCGACCAGCTCGTGGTCAAGGGCAGTGGTGTCCGCTACAACGGCGAGACCGTCGACATCAATCTGTACAAGGACGTCAAGGGCGTCTACCAGATGATCGACTACAGCAAGCGGGCCGCCGACTCCCCGTACCAGGGCCCCATGATCGCCACCTACGACGCACGCGGTCGCGAGGCGTCCGGCGCCTCGGGTGTCTGGCCGGCCGGCATCCAGACCTTCCGTCCCGAGAGCCCGGAGCTCGGTGAGGACTACACCGACTCCGGTGCGGTCGACGCGCACTGGGCGGCCGGCAAGGTGTACGACTACTACAAGAACCACTTCGACCGGAACAGCCTCGACGGCAAGGACGGTTACATCTACTCCCTGGTGGGCGTCGTCAACGGCGGGCAGCCGTACAACAACGCCTTCTGGGACGGCAGCAAGATGGTGTACGGCCAGGGCGGCGGCGACTACCGCACCTTCTCGGCCGACACCGACGTGGTGGGCCACGAGATGACACACGGCGTCGTCACGCACACCGCGAACCTGGTCTACGCGGGCCAGTCCGGCGCGATGAACGAGGCCATCGCCGACTACTTCGGCAACGCCATCGACCTGGAGGCCAACCACGTCTCCATGGACGACCCGGACGCCGGCCTCCTCGGCGAGGACCTGTGCACCGATGCGGGGCCGCGCGAGTGCGCCCTGCGCGACCTCAACGACGGCGCCACCACCTCGAAGAACTTTATCGGCGTCACCTACCGCGGCGACAACGGCGGGGTCCACCTCAACTCCACCATCTTCTCGGGCGCCCTCTGGGACATGCGCCAGGACCTGGACCCCGAGTTCGCCGACCAGATCGTCTACCGCGCCCTGTCCGCGTACATCACGCCGCTCGACGGCTTCACCGAGGGCCGCGCCGCGGTCGTCGCCGCCGCACAGGAGCTCGGCGCCACCAAGGCCCAGCTGAAGATCGTGAAGCGCTCCTTCGACGCGCACGGCATCGTGCCCGGCTGGGAGAAGGCCCTGGGCGTCGACACCGACACCCTGATCGCCAAGGACAACATCTACAGCACGGGCTTCGGTGCCGGCGGCGGCAAGTACGCCGTCTCCCGCTCGAACGAGGACGGCAGCGAGCCGTACTCGGTGTGGGTCGGCAACACCAGCGGCAAGGGCCGACCGCAACTGGTCAGCCCGAACAACGGCAGCTTCAACGTCTACGCGGACACCGACGGCACGAACGTCGCGTGGGCGGAGTACGCGTCGACCGGCGTGTACTTCCACGTCCGCCCCGTCAAGGGCGGCATGGACAAGGTCGTCGGCGCGGTCGGAGCCAACGTCAGTGCGCTCGCCTTCGACGGCGACCTGCTCGTCTACACGTACATGAACCCGCAGAGCGGCTACACGCAGAGCCGCTACATCGACATCAAGACGGGCGAGACCAAGGAGCTGTACAACAACCCGGTCGGCGTCACGACGCTCGCCTCGGTGCACGACGGCAAGATCGCCTACGCCAAGATGTGGCCCGCGAGCGACGGCACCGCCATGCTCGGCGTGGAGGTCCTGGACACCGCCACCGGCAAGAAGACGCTCATGCCCATCGACGCGGCCGAGCTGTACGGCGTCGGCCAGACGGCCGTGACCGACGACGGCGTCTACTGGGTCGAGGACAACGACCCCACCGACACCGGCCAGGCCGCGGTGCGCCGGGCGGACTTCGACGGTACGAACCCGATCACCGTCACTCCCGAGTCCGGCGCCGGCGCGCTCTACGCCTACTCGGTGACCGCCTCGGACGACGCGGTCAACATCACCGAGCTGCCCCCGGCCACCGACTGGACGAACGACACGCTGCCGAAGATCTACCAGGCGGCCCCCGACGGCAAGGGCGGCGCCCAGCGCGTCTCCTGCAACCGCGGTGACCAGGTCTACGCGGCCGCCGACGAGGGCACGCGCGTCCTCTGGCTCGACGGCACGACCGGCTACACCAACCTGGTCAAGCGCGACCGCCCGGCCGGCAAGTGCTGACCTGACCCCGTAATACCCGTGCGGCCGGGCTCCTTCGGGGCCCGGCCGTTCCCGTCCCGCCGGGGGCCGGGCGGGCCTTGCGGTGGCCCGGTCCGAGCCCCATGGCCCGCGCTCTTCACCGGCCACCTGCGGCACCGGTTCGGCTGCTGGGCATCGATGCAGCCGGTGCCGCTCCGGAGCGGTGGAACGACCGCCGCTGTGGCTGGGCAGCCGCCGGTAGCCTGGCTGCACACTTCGAAGTAACGTGATCGCGCCGTGGCGCGGAGGAGAACAACTGCAACATGGCACCGACGACCAAAGAAGGCCAGCGGGCAGAGCTGCACAAGACGATCTGGCGCATCGCGAACGACCTGCGCGGCAGCGTCGACGGCTGGGACTTCAAGAGCTATGTGCTGGGTTTGCTCTTCTACCGCTTCATCTCCGAGAACCTGACGGCGTACATCAACCGCGGTGAGTTCGAGGCCGGAGACGAGTCGTTCGACTACAGGGTGCTGTCCGACGCGCAGGCCGAATTCGCTCGGGACGAGGTGGTGGCAGAGAAGGGCTTCTTCATTCTGCCGTCGGAACTGTTCGCCAATGTCCGCGAGCGCGCTGCGGAGGACGAGAACCTCAACGAGACGCTCGCTCGGGTCTTCAAGAACATCGAGGGCTCGGCGCTGGGAACCGACAGCGAGGACGACCTGAAGGGGCTGTTCGACGATCTTGACGTCAACAGCAACAAGCTCGGAGGGACGGTCGGCAAGCGCAACCAGAAGCTCGTGAAGCTGCTTGCCGCCATCGGCGATCTGCCGCTGGGGCGGTTCGAGGACAACTCGATCGACCTGTTCGGCGATGCCTACGAATACCTGATGCAGATGTACGCGGCCAACGCGGGCAAGTCCGGTGGCGAGTACTACACGCCGCAGGAGGTCTCGGAACTGCTGGCGCGCATCACGGTCGTCGGCAAGAAACAGGTCAACAAGGTCTACGACCCGGCGGTCGGGTCGGGCTCGCTGCTGCTGAAGTTCGACAAGGTGCTCGGCAAGAACAATATCCGTCAGGGTTTCTACGGTCAGGAGATCAACCTGACCACGTACAACCTCGCCCGGATCAACATGTTCCTGCACGACGTGAACTACTCGGACTTCAACCTCGCGCACGGTGACACTCTCATCGACCCGGCACACGGGGACGACGAACCGTTCGAGGCGATCGTCTCCAACCCGCCGTATTCGATCAGGTGGGAAGGTGACGCGAACCCGCTGCTGATCAACGATGAGCGGTTCGCTCCGGCCGGCGTGCTGGCGCCGAAGTCGAAGGCCGATCTGGCCTTCACGATGCATATGCTCAGCTGGCTCGCCGTCGACGGTACGGCCGCGATCGTCGAATTCCCCGGCGTGCTGTACCGCGGGGGTGCGGAGCGGAAGATCCGCAAGTACCTGATCGACAACAACTACGTCGACGCGGTCATCCAGCTGCCCGTCGACCTGTTCTTCGGCACCACGATCGCCACGTGCATCCTCGTGCTGAAGAAGTCGAAGAAGTCGAACGATGTGCTGTTCGTCGACGCCTCGGCCGAGTTCAGGCGTGTCGGCAACAAGAACAAGCTTCTCGAGGAGCACCGGGCCAGGATTCTGGAGGCATTCACCACACGCGAGCCGGAGGATCACTTCGCCACGCTGGTCGGCAACGAGGACATCGCGGCGAACGACTACAACTTCGCCGTGTCCTCCTACGTGGAGTCGGAGGACACGCGCGAGGAGGTCGACATCACCGAATTGAACGCCGAGATCGCCGGCATCGTGGCACGGCAGGAGGAACTGCGCAGGTCGATCGACGCGATCGTTTCCGAGCTGGAAGCAGGGGGAAATGCGCCGGTCTGAACTCCTCTCCGACGCACCGGCCGTGGTGGCCATGCAAGTGGGTAGCTTTCTCGGCGGGCACGCACTGAAGTGGGGCAAGCACAAGAGGATCAGAACGAGGAAGGTCCTCCGCAATTTTCACTGCCGCGCCTGCGACGCTCAGCGAACCTTCGTCTCCGGCGACGAGCTGTCTTGTCCGGGTCTCGGCGACAACCAGATCAGCATCGACGCCACACTGCAATGTGTCGAGTGCCGGGCATCCGTGGAGATCTGGTTCCTCATAGGCAGCAGCGGTGACATTTCAGGTGCCGCAAATGAATACCCATGGGCGACCGAAGAGCTGGGCTGGCACGTCGAGAACATCAGCGAGATCACAGGAGGGGGCATCGCGTGAGTCGGATCAGCGGAATGCTTCAGGAATTTTCCTCCGTCTGCGTCGAGTACCGTGCACTCGGCCACATCGGCGAATTCATTCGAGGGCAAGGGCTGCAGAAGGCAGATCTGCGCGATGAGGGCGTCCCCGCGGTGCATTACGGGCAGCTCCATACCTCCTACGGCGTGTGGGCCACCGAGACCAAGTCTTTCACCGATCGCAGCATCGCGGCCAAGCTCCGCCACGCGAAACCCGGCGACCTCCTGATCGCGACGACCAGCGAGGACGACGACGCCGTCGGCAAGGCGACTGCGTGGCTCGGCGATTCCGATGTCGTGCTGAGCGGAGACGCGTACATCTTCCGGCACGGACTTGATCCGAAGTACGTGTCGTACTTCTTCCAGTCGGCGTCCTTCCAGAAGCAGAAGCGGCGTTTCATCTCCGGGACCAAGGTCCGGCGAATCTCCGGCGATTCGCTGTCGAAGATCCTGATCCCCACCCCGCCGATCGACGTGCAGCGGGAGATCGCGAGGGTGCTGGACCAGTTCTCCCGGCTGGAGACCGAACTGGCGGCTGAGCTGAAGGCGGAGCTGAAGGCGCGGCGCCACCAGTACGAACACTACAGAGCACGGATGCTTGCTGAAGCGGCTCACGCCGGCGAAAAGGTTGCGCTCGGCGAGATCGGTCGGATCGTCACCGGGCGGACGCCGAAGTCGTCCGATGCGGCGGCATGGGGTACCGAGGTCGACTTCATCACCCCGAGTGATATCGCCAACGGGATGAAGATGGTCTCGGCGCCGGGCCGCAGACTGTCCGCCGCCGGCGTTGCCTCGATGGCGAAGGCCGTGGTGCCCGAACAATCGCTTCTGGTCACGTGCATCGGCGCGGACATGGGCAAGACCGTCATCAATGAACATGAATGTGTAACAAATCAGCAGATCAACTCGATCATTCCGACGCGCGACATCGTCGTGGACTACTTTTATCACCTCCTTACGTCGATGCGCGACGGGCTTCGCACCCAGGGCGAGCGCAGCGGTGGAACCATGCCTCTGATCAACAAGACCGACTTTTCGAAGATCGAGGTGCCAGTGCCGTCGGTCGCCGTGCAAGAGGCGGTGGCCTCGAAGCTGAACGACTTGAGTGCGCTCATCAATGAGGTCGGCATCGGCCTGTCCGGTGAATTGAAAGCGCGTCGCAAGCAGTACGAGCACTACCGCGATCTGCTCTTGACGCCCAAGGAGGCTGTGGCATGAGGGAAGCGCAGGCGCGCACGTACGAACCGATTGCGGTCTCCGCCGAGAGTACGGTTGTCGCGGAATACCTCCCCGCTGTCTCCGCGGAAACGGCGTACCAATCAGAGGCGGCACTCGAGCGGGAGATGATCCGTCTGCTGGAGGCGCAGGCGTATGAGTACCTCCCGATCGCATCGGAGGCGCAACTGGTCGCGAACCTGCGGGTTCAGCTCGAGGCGCTGAACCATGTGTCGTTCTCGGACTCCGAGTGGGATTCGTTCTTCTCCACCAAGATCGCCGGCCAGAACGAGGGCATCGTGGAGAAGACGGTGCGCGTCCAGGAAGACCACGTCCAGATCCTGAAGCGTGACGATGGTTCGACGAAGAACATCACCCTCATCGACAAGAAGAACGTCCACAACAATCGTCTCCAGGTCATCAACCAGTACGAGGTCGACCGGGGCGAGGGCGGTGCGAGATTCTCGAACCGGTACGACGTGACGGTGCTGGTCAACGGTCTGCCGATGGTGCACATCGAGCTCAAGCGCCGTGGGGTGGACATCCGTGAGGCGTTCAACCAGATAGACCGGTACCAGCGCGACAGCTTCTGGGCGGGCTCCGGGTTGTTCGAGTATGTGCAGCTGTTCGTGATCAGCAACGGCACGCTGACGAAGTACTACTCCAACAGCACCCGCTCGAAGCGTTTGAAGGAGAACCAGAAGGCTGCCGGTGCGGGCAAGGGCAAGAAGTCGAGCAACTCCTTCGAGTTCACGTCGTGGTGGGCGGACGCGCGGAACAAGCCGATCGCGGAGCTGACCGCGTTCGTCAAGACGTTCTTCGCGAAGCACTCGTTGCTGAACGTACTGACGAAGTACTGCGTGCTGACGGCCGACCACGACCTGCTGGTGATGCGGCCGTACCAGATCGTGGCGACGGAGCGGATTCTGCGGAAGATCGAGAGCTCGACGAACCTCGGCACGCTTGGCACCCCCGACGCGGGCGGGTACGTCTGGCACACGACCGGTTCGGGCAAGACGCTGACGTCGTTCAAGGCCGCGCAGTTGGCGTCGAAGCTGCCCGATGTCGCCAAGGTGTTGTTCGTCGTCGACCGCAAGGACCTCGACTATCAGACGATGCGGGAGTACGACCGCTTCGAGAAGGGCGCCGCCAATTCGAACGCGTCCACGGCGATCTTGAAGCGGCAGCTGGAGGATCCGAACGCGAGCATCATCATCACGACGATCCAGAAGCTGTCGACGTTCATCAAGGCGAACCGCGGTCACGAAGTGTTCTCGGGCCATTCCGTGATCATCTTCGACGAGTGCCACCGGTCGCAGTTCGGTGACATGCACACCGGCATCACGCGGGCCTTCAAGCGGTACAACCTGTTCGGTTTCACCGGCACCCCGATCTTTCCGCCCAATGCGTCGAGCGGCGGGAACCCGCTGCTGAAGACCACTGAGCAGGCCTTCGGTGAAAGGCTGCACACGTACACGATCATAGACGCGATCACGGACAAGAACGTCCTGCCGTTCCGCATCGACTACATCAACACGATCAAGGTCGGTAACCCTGACGACAAGCAGGTCTCGGCGATCGACCGGGAGCGCGCCCTGCTGGACACGCGCCGGCTCGGCGAGATCACGGCGTACATCCTGAAGCACTTCGATCAGAAGACGAAGCGGCAGACGAGCTACGAGCACGCGGTCGTCACCAATGTCGCGGAGTCGTCCCGGACGAGGCGTCAGGCTGAGGCGGTCAGGGAGAAGAAGCGGGTCCGTGGCTTCAACGCCCTGCTCGCCACCGCCTCGATCGAGGCAGCGCAGCGCTATTACCTGCATTTCAAGCTGCAGCAGGAGCAGCTCGCCCCCGAGCGGCGGCTGAAGGTGGGCATCATCTTCTCCTACGGTGCGAACGAGGCCACCGAGGACGGGCTCCTGGACGACGAGGCATTCGACACCGACGCGCTGGGCGGAGACGCACGTACATTCCTGGAAGACGCGATCCGGGACTACAACGCGATGTTCGGCACCAGCTATGACACCAGTGCCGACAAGTTCCAGAACTACTACAAGGACCTGTCGCAGCGGATGAAGAACCGCGAGATCGACTTGGTCATCGTGGTGAACATGTTCCTCACCGGCTTCGACGCGACCACGCTCAACACGCTGTTCGTCGACAAGAACCTGCGGATGCACGGCTTGATACAGGCCTACTCGCGCACCAACCGGATACTCAACTCCGTCAAGCGTCACGGGAACATCGTCGTCTTCCGCGACCTCGAAGAGCAGACCAACGCGGCGCTCGAACTGTTCGGGAACAAGGATGCCAAGGGCATCGTCGTCGTGCCGTCCTACGGCGAGTACTACGAGGAGTACGCCGAGAAGGTGACGGAGCTGCTGCAGACTTTCCCGCTCGGCACTCCTGTCATCGGGGAGCGGGCGCAGAAGGCCTTCATCGACCTCTTCGGTTCCGTACTGCGGCTGCACAACGTCCTGACCGAGTTCGACGACTTCGCCGGACATGACCTGCTGACGGAGCGCCGGCACCAGGACTACCGCAGCATCTACCTCAACCTGTACGCCGAGTTCCGTGCGGATGCCGCCGGGGAGAAGGAACGCATCAACGAGGACGTCGTCTTCGAGATCGAGCTGGTCAAGCAGGTCGAGATCAACGTCGACTACATCCTGATGCTCGTCGAGAGGATGCGCGCGGAGCGGGGGGACGGTGGCGACCAGGAGACCCGTGCCCAGATCTCGCGTGCGGTCGCCGCCAGTCCGAGCCTGCGGAGCAAGCGCGACCTCGTCGAGGACTTCGTGAACTCGCTGTCCGTGGACGGGGCCGCGGATGAACAGTGGCAGGCGTACGTGGATGCGAAGCGGGATGCTGAGCTGGCGGCGATCATCGAGGAGCACAGGCTCAAGCCCGAGCAGACACGGGCGTTCGTCGAAGTCGCGTTCCGCGACGGGCAGCTCCGTACGTCCGGCACGGAGATCACGAAGATCCTGCCTCCCGCGTCTCGTTTCAGTCGCGAGGCCGGCCACGGTGACCAGAAGAAGCGCGTGATCGAAACACTGACCCGGTTCTTCGAGCGGTTCTTCGGGCTGGGTGCCGGCGGGAGCGACTAGCGGGACGCCGGGCTCCGGGTGGCGGTTCGTCGCGCGCGGGAAGAAGACCGCACCCGGTCCGTGAGGGACGCCGTTCTCGGCGGCCTGCGGACCGGGTGCGGACAGCTGGGCGAGCTGACCAGCGAAGGAGCGGCAGGTCAGTCGGCCCAACCGGAGATCAGGCCTTCTTGGTCTCCCAGAAGATCTTGTCGATCTCCGCGATCAGGTCCAGCGCCTTCTGGCCGGTGGCCGGGTCGGTCGAGCCCTTGGCGGCCGAGAGGGCCTTGAGGGTGTCGTTGACCAGCTGGTGCAGCTGCGGGTACTTCTCGAAGTGCGGGGCCTTGAAGTAGTCGCTCCACAGAACCGAGACGTGGTGCTTCGCGAGCTCGGCGCGCTGCTCCTTGATGACCACGGCGCGGGCCCGGAAGTGCGGGTCCTCGTTGGCCTGGTACTTCTCCTGGACGGCCTTGACGGACTCCGCCTCGATGCGGGCCTGGGCCGGGTCGTACACGCCGCAGGGCAGGTCGCAGTGGGCGCTGACCTTCACCTTGGGGGCAAACAGGCGGGAGAGCATTGAGCTGTCCTTCCTCGTGATCGTCTTCTCAGGTGGGACATTACTCCGTGAGAAGCGTGTTTTTGCGAGTGCCCCCAGGGGCTTAGGCCAAAAGTCCGGGATGAGTGTGGGACCAGTGGCCGAATGTACGAAATCCTGTGAGGGACGGTGTACCGGACGGACCGGGAGGAGATGAGGGAGGTGCCGGAGGTGCCGGAGCTGGCCGACGAGCAGCCCGCGCGGGGGCTGGCGGGGCGGGTGCCGTTCCAGGTGGTGGAGGTGACGGGGCCCTCGATGGTGCCCACGCTGCATCACGGGGACTGGCTCCTCGTGCAGTACGGGGCGGAGGTGCGCCCCGGTGACGTGGTGATCCTGCGCCATCCGTTCCAGCAGGACCTGCTGGTGGTGAAGCGGGCCGTGGAGCGGCGGGCCGGGGGCTGGTGGGTGCTCGGGGACAACAGTTACGCGGGCGGGGACAGCACGGACTACGGGACGGTGCCCGAGGACCTGGTGCTGGCCCGGGTCCGGGCGCGGTACCGGCCGCTGACGAAGGATCAGCGCTCGGTGCGCGGGGTGGTGGCCTGGGCGGTCTCCGCGCTGCGGCCGGTCTCGGCGGCGCGCTCGGTCTCCAGGCGCTTGCGGGCCCGGTAGGCGGCCACGTTGGCACGGGTCGCGCAGCGGTCCGAGCAGTACCGCCGGGAGCGGTTGGTCGAGGTGTCGAGGTACGCGTTGCGGCACGGCGCGGCCTCGCACAGGCCGAGCCGGTCCACACCGTGCGAGGTGAGGTGGAAGGCCAGGCCCATGGAGGCGATCGCGGCGTAGCCCGCGGTGGCGTTGGACGGGTGGTCCGCCAGGTGCATGTGCCAGTCCGGCCTGCCGTCCGCGTCGCGTTCCTCGTGCCCGGAGATCTGCGGGCTGACCGGGAACTCCATCAGCAGCGAGTTCAGCCGGTCCACCGCGAGCCGCTCGTCCCCGGCGTCGGCCGCCTCGAACACCGCGCGCAGCCGGGCCCGTACGGAACGGAACCGGGTCACGTCCGCGTCGGTCGCCCGCCGGGCCGCCTGGCCGCTGGGGCCGAACAGGTCCCGGACCGCCTCGACCGAGGTGAGGGCGTCCTTGTTCCGGACCGGTTGCTCGGTGTTGACCAGGCGCACGGCGTAGTCCGCGTAATAGGCCAGTTCCACGAGGTGTCCTTACGGCGTCGGGCCAGGGGCGGTGCGAAGCGGGCGTAATGGGTCGCTCAGCCTACAGGCTATTACGGGGGGAGGGGCGGGGGCCCGGGAGGCCGGCGCCCCCGAAACTCTTCCCGTACACGCTGCAACCCGCCGTGGCGCCCACCGCACTGGAAGGGTGAGACGGTCCGCGCCTGCGGGCCGGGGGAAGGACAACCGGATGCGGAGCGATGACCACGCCGCGCTGCACGCCTTCGTCGAGGGCCGGCGCACCGCCCTGTTCCGCAGCGCGTTCCTGCTCTGCGGTGACCGGCACGAGGCCGAGGACCTGGTCCAGACGACCCTGGTCAAGGTGGTGCTCGGCGGTCGGCGGCACGGGCGGCTCGACAACATCGAGGCGTATGCGCGCAAGACCCTGGTCAACACCTTCATCGCGGGCCGCCGCCGCTTCTGGCGCCGCGAGCAGGCGTACGGGGAACTGCCCGAGCGGGCCGTCGAGGCACCCGACACCGACACCGGCTTGGCGGTACGGGCGGCGCTCGCCCGGCTCACGCCCAGGCAGCGGGCGGTTCTGGTGCTGCGCTACTGGGAGGACCTGAGCGTCGAGGCCACCGCCGCGACGCTCGGGATGCGGGAGAACACGGTCAAGAGCCACACGGCTCGGGGGTTGGCGGCGCTGCGCGCCGAGATGGCGGAGGTACGGGTATGAGCGACGACGTGCGTGAGCTGCTGGGGCGGGCCGCCGAGGACGCCGGGCAGCCGGTCATCAGCACGGAGGCCGTGTACGCGAAGGCGGGCCGGGTCCGGTGGCGGCGCCGGACCGCGGTGTCGGTGACGGCGGTGTGCGCGGTGGCGGCGGGGGCGTTCGTCGTGCCCCAGCTCACCTCGGGGCCGGCCTCCCCGCGGACCTCGTCCGTGGGGTCCCTGGCGCAGGAGCCCGGTGAGTCGCCGCGGGACGTGCGGCTGCACAGGTTGCTGCCGCACCTGACCGGCACGATCGAAGAGGTGTCGTTCGCCGACATCATCAAGCACGTCTCGCCCCCGCCGCCCGAGCCCTCCAGGACCGGGCCGCTCGACGGGCAGTACGAGATCCGCCAGGACGGCGGTGTCGGGTATCTGACCGTCGACGTCATGGACGCGAAGGCGGTGGCGCGGAAGATGGGCGGCGGCTCCCCGGCCGAAGACCTGTGCACACCCGAGAAGGGGGCGCCCGCCCGTACCGACTGCGTGCGCGAGGAGCTCTCCGGCGGCCGGGTGCTGACCATCTGGAGCGACGACATGGACTACGGCGACGGCACCCCTCAGTGGGGGCCGGAGCTGGTCGCCCGGCTCACCCTGGCGGACGGCTCGCTGCTGGGCGTACGCGACAGCACCGGCTTCGAGGCCGATGTCGTCCAGGGGCCGATGCTGAAGTCCCCGCCGCTCACCCGGGCGCAGCTGCGCGAGCTGATGCTGCGTCCGGAGCTGCTGCCGGCGAAGTGACCCCGGGAAGACGGAAGGCGGTACGGGCCCCGGGGTCCGTACCGCCTTCCGTATCGCCTGCGGCGCCCTGCCGCCTACAGCACCTTGGACAGGAACGACTTCGTCCGGTCGTGCTGCGGATTGCCCAGGACCTCGCGCGGGTGGCCCGACTCGACCACCACGCCGTCGTCCATGAAGACCAGCGCGTCGCCGACCTCGCGGGCGAAGCCCATCTCGTGCGTGACGACGATCATCGTCATGCCGTCCTCGGCGAGGCCCCGCATCACGTCGAGCACGTCACCGACCAGCTCCGGGTCGAGCGCCGACGTGGGCTCGTCGAAGAGCATCAGCTTCGGCTCCATGGCCAGCGCCCGGGCGATGGCCACCCGCTGCTGCTGCCCGCCGGAGAGCTGCGAGGGGTAGTTCCCGGCCTTGTCGCGGAGGCCCACCCGGTCGAGGAGCCGCTCGGCACGGGCCCGGGCGACCGCCTTGGCCTCGCGGCGCACCTGGACGGGCGCCTCCATGACGTTCTCCAGCGCCGTCATGTGCGGGAACAGGTTGAAGCGCTGGAAGACCATGCCGATGTCCCGGCGCTTCAGGGCGACTTCGCTGTCCTTGAGCTCGTAGAGCTTGTCGCCCTTCTGGCGGTAGCCCACCAGCTCGCCGTCGACGTACAGCCGGCCGGCACTGATCTGCTCCAGGTGGTTGATGCACCGCAGGAACGTCGACTTGCCGGAACCGGACGGGCCGATCAGGCAGAAGACCTCCCGCGGGGCGACCTCCAGGTCGATGCCCTTGAGGATGTGCGCGGCGCCGAAGGACTTGTGGACGCCCTCGGCCTTCACCATCGCGGTCATGCGATGCCTCCCTTCGGGCGGCCCACCGAGAGCACGGTGGCCCTCAGTTTCTGGAACGGGGTCGGCGGCAGGCTGCGGCTCGATCCACGCGCGTAGTACCGCTCCAGGTAGTACTGCCCGACGCTCAGCACCGAGGTCATGATCAGGTACCAGGCGGCGGCGAGGAAGTACATCTCCACCGGCGCCCCGGATGCCTGCCCGATGTCCTGGGCGTTCTTGAAGAGTTCGTAGAACTGCACGGCCGCCACCAGCGAGGTCGTCTTCAGCATGTTGATGACCTCGTTGCCCGTGGGCGGCACGATCACCCGCATGGCCTGCGGGATCACGACGCGCCGGAGGGTCTTGGTGTGGCTCATGCCCAGTGCGTGCGACGCCTCGGTCTGCCCCTCGTCCACCGAGAGCAGGCCGGCCCGGCAGATCTCCGCCATGTACGCGGCCTCGTTGAGACCGAGCCCGAGCAGCGCCGTGAGCAGCGGGGTCATGAAGCTGGACCAGTAGTCCTTGTAGATCGGCCCGAGGTTGATGTACTCGAAGACCAGACCCAGGTTGAACCACACGAACAGCTGCACCAGGACGGGGGTGCCCCGGAAGAACCAGATGTAGAACCACGCGATGGACGAGGTCACCGGGTTCTTCGACAGGCGCATGACGGCGAGCAGGACGCCGCCGGCCACGCCGATCAGCATCGACAGGGCGGTGAGCAGCAGGGTCTGCCCCACGCCGTCGATGATGCGGTCGTCGAAGAAGTAGTCCGGGATCGCGTCCCAGTTGATCCTGCCCTGGCTGAAGGCGTAGACGAGCGCGACGAGGGCGGCGATGGCGACCAGCGCCGAGACGTACCGGCCGTAGTGCCGGACCGGGATGGCCTGGATGGCCTCCGGTACCGGTGCCGCCGCCGTGGCGGAGGGTGCGGGCGGCTCGTCGGCCGGTCCCGTCTTCTTGATGTCAGTCACGGCTGATGCCTTTCAGCGCGGAATCCGGTCAGGACCCGCCGTTCACCTTGGCCTCGGTGACCGCACCGGCCTCGACGCCCCACTTGGCGATGATCTTGTCGTACTCGCCGCTCTTGATGATCTCGTCCATGGCCGCCTTGATGGCCTGGGTGAGCTTGTCGTTGCCCTTGGCGATCGCGATGCCGTACGGGGCCGCCTCGACCTGGTCGCCGACGATCTGGAAGTCCTTGCCGCCGCCCGAGGTCTTCACCGCGTACGCGGCGACCGGGAAGTCCGAGGAGCCGGCGTCGGCGCCGCCCGAGCGGATGCGGGTCTGGGCCTCCAGGTCGGTGTCGTACGTCTCGATGGCGATCTTCTTGCCGCCGGTGCACTTCTTGGACTGGTCCTTGGCCAGGTCGTGCGAGACGGTGTTGCGCTGGACGGCGATCTTCTTGCCGCAGAGGTCGGCCCAGGTCTTGATGCCCTGGTCGTCGCCCTTCTTGGTGTAGATCGAGACGCCGGCGGTGAAGTAGTCGACGAAGTCGACGCCCTCGCCGACCTTCTTCTTCGTCTCCGGGTCGATGCCCTCCTGGCGCTCCTTGCTGTCCGTCATCGCCGACATCGCGATGTCGTAGCGCTTGGCGCGCAGGCCGGTGACCAGGGTGTCGAAGGTGCCGTTCTCGAACTTGAACTCGACGCCCAGCACCTTGCCGAGCGCGGCGCCGAGGTCGGGGTCGATACCGACGGTCTTGCCGGAGTCGTCCTTGAACTCGACCGGCGGGTAGGCGATGTCGGAGCCGACGCGGATGACGCCCTTGGACTGGATCTCCGGGGGGAGCATCTCGGCGGGGGTGAGGTCCCCGGACGAGGCGGTGGCGCCGGTGCTCGCCTTGGTCGATCCGGCGTCGTTGTTCTTCGTCTGGTCGCCGCAGGCGGTCAGCAGCATGGTGCCGGCGACCGCGATGGCGCCGACCGCGGCGATGCGGGTCGTCGCGGCCGTACGACGGGTGAAGCGTGCGGTCATGTTCGAGTTCCTCCGGCAGGTGGGGACGGTTCGCCAGGCGGTAAGGGCACACGGCGTCGGGTGTCGCCGCCTTGTGCGATTACGGCATGTTGCCATGCGGATTAGCCCGAACAGGGGGCCCGGCATGTCAAAATCGGGTAACGGGCGATCCCCGAACCTCTTGAGGCCGGTACACCAGGGCCGGACCTTTTATGGGGTTTCCTTCTCGCGGCCGGAGGATCTGCGGCGCGTCTCGCGTGCCGGACTCAGGTCCGGCACGAGGCTGACCTGTTGAAATGGCAGCCCACTATGAGTCATGTCACGGAGCGCATATGGACTCGTCCGTGACCAGGTCCGTCCGGTAAGAAAGACCTTTACACCCCTCATCCGGGGCTCAGGGCGCGTGTGCGGCGCGCCCGCGCGTACGTACCTCTCCCTGCCGGGGCGGGCCAACCGCCAGGCGCAGGGCACGTACGCGGTGCCCGCCCACCCCTCCTCAACCAGGAGTGGCCACCCTCAAACGATGAAGACTTAAGGGGTCAACACCATGGCAGCGGAGATCGTCAATCCTCGCAGCGACAGCAGTACCGACAGCACCACCGACGAGCCGTTCGATCCGGCCTTCGCGCTCCACCGGGGCGGGAAGATGGCCGTGCGGGCCACCGTCCCGATCCGGGACCGGGACGACCTGTCCCTCGCGTACACGCCGGGCGTGGCGAAGGTGTGCAGCGCGATCGCGGAGCAGCCGGAGCTCGTCCACGACTACACCTGGAAGTCCCAGGTCGTCGCCGTCGTCACGGACGGCACGGCGGTGCTCGGCCTCGGCGACATCGGTCCCGAGGCGTCCCTCCCCGTGATGGAGGGCAAGGCCATCCTCTTCAAGCAGTTCGGCGGTGTGGACGCGGTGCCGATCGCGCTCGCGACCACCGACGCGGACGAGATCGTGGAGACCGTCGTCCGGCTCGCCCCCTCCTTCGGTGGGGTGAACCTGGAGGACATCTCGGCGCCGCGCTGCTTCGAGATCGAGCGCAAGCTCCAGGAACGGCTGGACATTCCGGTCTTCCACGACGACCAGCACGGCACGGCCGTCGTCACGCTGGCCGCCCTGCGCAACGCCGCGAAGCTGTCCGGGCGCAGCCTGGGCGACCTGCGCGCCGTCATCTCGGGCGCGGGCGCGGCGGGCGTGGCCATCGCCAAGTTCCTGCTGGAGGCGGGCCTCGGCGACGTGGCCGTCGCGGACCGCAAGGGCATCGTCAGCCGGGACCGCGAAGACCTGACCGACGTCAAGCGGGAGTTGGCGGAGCTCACCAACCGGGCGGGCATCTCGGGCCCCCTGGAGGTGGCGCTGGCCGGCGCGGACGTCTTCATCGGCGTCTCCGGCGGTACGGTGCCGGAGGCGGCGGTCGCCTCGATGGCGCCGGGCGCGTTCGTCTTCGCGATGGCCAACCCGAACCCGGAGGTCCACCCGGACATCGCCCACAAGTACGCGTCCGTCGTGGCGACGGGCCGGTCGGACTACCCGAACCAGATCAACAACGTGCTGGCGTTCCCGGGGATCTTCGCCGGTGCGCTCCAGGTGCGGGCGTCCCGGATCACGGAGGGCATGAAGATCGCGGCGGCCAACGCGCTGGCCGACGTGGTCGGCGACGAACTGGCGGCGGACTACGTGATCCCGTCGCCGTTCGACGAGCGGGTCGCCCCGGCGGTCACGGCCGCGGTGGCGGCGGCGGCCCGCGCGGAGGGTGTCGCCCGGCGCTGAGGCGTTGCGGGGGCGCTGCCCCCGTACCCCCGCTCCTCAATCGCCGGAGGGGCTTGATTTTCGCTCCTCGTCGCCGCAGATGTGCGGCGGCGAGGGGCAAAGATCAGCCTCGCCGGCGTTTGAGGCGCGGGGCCCGGGGCAGCGCCCCGGTTTCGGGAAGGGGCGGGTAGGGGACATGGCGCCCCGGTGCGCGGCGCGTCACACTCTCAGCCGGTTACGCGTCAGTACGCCGCCCCCTATCGTCGGCGGCATGTTCGCCGCCTACGCAGCCAGCCTGGACCCCGCCCACCCCCTCGACGGGCTCGCACTGGGCGACCGCCCAGCCCCGCGGGACCGCCCGGGGTGGACCACCGTCGACGTCCGGGCCGCTTCCCTCAACCACCACGACCTCTGGTCCCTGCGTGGCGTCGGCCTCGCGGAGGACAAGCTGCCGATGATCCTCGGGTGCGACGCCGCCGGGGTCGACCAGGACGGCAACGAGGTCGTCCTGCACTCCGTCATCGGCCAGACCGGACACGGGGTCGGGCCCGACGAGCCCCGGTCCATCCTCACCGAGCGCTACCAGGGCACCTTCGCGGAGCGGGTCACCGTTCCCACGTACAACGTGCTGCCCAAGCCCAGGGAGCTGAGCTTCGAGCAGGCCGCCTGCCTGCCGACCGCCTGGCTGACCGCGTACCGGATGCTGTTCACCAACGCCGGGGTGCGCCCCGGGGACTCCGTGCTCGTGCAGGGCGCCGGCGGCGGGGTCGCGACCGCCGCGATCGTGCTCGGCCGGGCCGCCGGACTGCGGGTCTACGCCACCAGCCGCGACGAGGCCAAGCGCAGGCGGGCCGTCGAACTGGGCGCCGTCGAGGCGTTCGAGGCGGGCGCGCGGCTGCCGCACCGGGTGGACGCCGTCATCGAGACGGTCGGCGCCGCCACCTGGTCCCACTCCGTCAAGTCGCTGCGCCCTGGCGGCACCCTGGTCATCTCCGGCGCCACCAGCGGCGACCGCCCCTCGCACGCCGAGCTGACCCGGATCTTCTTCCTGGAGCTGAAGGTCGTCGGCTCCACCATGGGCTCCAAGGAGGAACTGGAGGATCTGCTCGCCTTCTGCGCCACCACCGGCGTGCGCCCGGTGATCGACGAGGTGCTGCCCCTGGACCGTGCCCGGGAGGGCTTCGAACGCCTCGCGGCCGGTGACCAGTTCGGGAAGATCGTGCTCACTGTCAACAGCGGTTGACATGGTCGCCGTGTCAACGTAAGTTGACATCATGACCGAAGCGACGGATCTTGCCGAGCGGGCGGGCGACCGCGACCCCCGGGTGGGGCTGCGGTCGGTCGCCGCGCTGCGGCGGCTGCTGGAGCAGCTGGAAGCCGTACAAGTGAGAAGCGCCCGGGCCAAGGGCTGGTCGTGGCAGGAGATCGCGGCCGAACTCGGCGTCAGCAGGCAGGCCGTGCACAAGAAGTACGGGAGGCATTGATGTTCGAGCGATTCACCAAGGACGCCCGCGCCACGGTGACCGGCGCCGTGGCACACGCCGAGCGGGCCGGGGCCGGCCGGGTCACCGGGGAGCACCTGCTGGTCGCCCTGCTGGACCAGGACGGCGGCCGGGCCTCCTTCGCGGTGACCGCGCTGGGCCTCACCGACCGCAGGGAGTCCCTGGACGCCGCGCTCGCCGAGGCCCGCAGGCGCGGCGGCATGAGCAGGGCCGACGCCGACGCCCTCGCGGACATCGGCATCGACCTCACCGCGGTCGTCTCGCGCATCGAGGAGGCGCACGGCGAGGGGGCGCTGCGGGGCGACGGCGGGCGCCGGCGCCGGGCGGGCCGCCCGGCCTTCTCGCGGGAGGCGAAGAAGGTCCTGGAGAAGTCGCTGCGGGTGGCGCTCGGGCGCGGCGACCGGTTCATCGGCGGGGAGCACCTCCTGCTGGCCCTGACCGTCATGCCCGGACCGGTCGCCGACGTACTCGCCGAGCACGGGGCGACGTACGGCACGGTGGAGCGCGCGCTGTACGGGAACGGCGGCGCGGGCCAGGACCGCAAGGCGGGCTGACCCACGGGGGCCGGGCGACCGGCCCCCGTGGCTACTTCTCCCCGTCCCCCCGCAGCACCGCGCCCACCTGCGCCGCCGCCGTCGCCAAGTGGCGGCGGGCCTCCGCGAGCTGGGCCCCCGTCACCCCGTGGTCCCTGGCCGCGTCCCGGATCTCGTCGCGGAAGCGGTCGAGCAGCCGGTCCAGATCGCGGGCCGGGTCACCCGTGCCGCCCGCGTCCCGGCCCCACTCGGGGTCGGTGCCGGCGGAGCCGGGCTCGGCGGAGGGCCCCCAGCCCCCGGTACGGGCGAAGCCGCCGAGCTGGCCGGTGATCTCGGCCAGGCCCTCGCGGACCCCGGCCGGCCAGTCGCCCCGGGCGAAGTGCTCCTGGACCTGGCGGGCGGCGTTCTGCATCTGCTCGCGCGCCCGGTCCTGGGCCTCCTTCGCCTGGCGGCGGGCCTGCTGGGCGTCCTGGCGGGCGCGCCGGGACTCGTCCTTCGCGCGGCGGGCCTGCTCCTTCCACTCCTGCTTGGCCTTGCGCAGCTCGTCCTTGGCGGTGCGCCACGTCTCGGGGTCACCGAAGTCGCCGAACCCGCCGAACGGCTCCTTGCCGCCCGGAGCGGCGCCCGGCGTGTGGCGCGACTCGTCGGCCGCCGCCCGCATCTCGCTGCGCAGCTTGCCCGCCGCCCCGCGCACGTCGTCGCGCATCTCGGCGGCCAGCTCGGAGACCGACTCGCGGATCTCCAGCTCCAGATCGGCGAGCTCCCCGGTGCGGTCGGCCAGTTCGGCGCGGCCGGCGTCGGTGATCGAGTACACCTTGCGGCCGCCCTCGGTGGCGTGGGTGACCAGCCCCTCGGCCTCCAGCTTGGCCAGCCGGGGGTAGACCGTGCCGGCCGAGGGGGCGTACAGGCCCTGGAAGCGCTCCTCCAGCAGGCGGATCACCTCGTAGCCGTGCCGGGGGGCCTCGTCCAGCAGCTTGAGGAGGTACAGCCGCAGACGGCCGTGGGCGAATACGGGGGGCATGTCAGAGCACCTTTCCGGTCGGCTCGGCGTCGTACGGTTCCTCCTCGGCCGGCGGGCGGCGCAGGAGCGCGATCGACCCCGACACGGTCGTCGCCTTCAGGGTGCCGGTGCCGGAGCCCAGCGTGCCGGTGATCTTCTTCGCGCCCCACTGGCCGCTGACCCGGAGGTCCTCGAAGCCGTTGGAGACCGAACCGCTCGCGGTGTTCGCCTCCACCCGCGCGTCGGCCGGGTGCGGCAGCCGGATGGCGATCTCGCCGGAGACCGTGGTCAGCCGGATGTCCGTGGGCTTCCCGGTCGGGTCCAGGTCGAGCACCATGCCACCGCTGACGGATTCGGCCTTCACGGAGGCGCCCGCGCCCTCGACCACCGTCAGCTCGCCGGACACCGACTTGAAGCGCAGGTCCCCGGTCACCGACTGGGCCTCGATGCTGCCCGACACGGTCTCCGCGCCGACCGGCCCGGAGAGCTTGACGAGCGTGGTGTCGCCGGTGACGCCGCGTACCTCCGTGCGGCCCCGGACACCGGAGACGAAGGCCCCGGCGCCGACCACGCCTACCTCCACCGAGGCGCCGGCCGGGACGGCGAGCGAGACGACGGCGGTGCGGCGCCACTCCTTGCGGTCGAACCACTTCAGCAGGTTCTGCCAGGCCAGGTCCTCGTACGCCACGGTCAGGACGCCGTCCTCCTGCGTCACGACCAGCGGCGGGCCGTCGATGGCGGAGACCTCCAGGCGCGCGGTCGGCTCGTCGGTGCCGACCACGTTGACCGTGCCGTTGACGACGCGCACCTTCAGCGTGGTCACGGGTTCCTCGAAGGCCAGTTTCCGAGGCTCGGCGACGGCCCACGTCGAGACAGGCATGGATCTGACCTCCCGATAGCACTGGCGACGCAACATATCGCGTCTCTTGAAGAACACGATATATCGCGGCTTCCGGAAGTCAAGAAGAGGGACCCCGGGGCAGGCGGGCAGGGTGCACAAAACACCGCCAACAGGCACAAGGTGTCCTACGGTGTGAGGCATGGACGCGACCTCACCCGTGGGTGCCCTGCTGCTGTGCCGGACCGTGCCGGACGCCGTGCGCCCGGTCGCGCGGCTGCTGCGCGAACCGCTGCTGCTCGCACCGGCCGGACCGGGCTGGAGCGTGCTCGTGCCGGAGGGGGAGCCCTGGCAGGGCGGTCGCCGGGCCGGGGCGGGGGAGGACGAGCGGGCCGAACCCGTCGACCGGGTGCTGGGCGGCTGGGCCACCGCGCTCGCCGTCGGCTCCACCTGGCCGGTGCTCGCGCTGTGGTGGGACGGCGACCGGGCCGGGTACACCCTCGCCTCGGGGTTCCGCCGCCCGGTGGGCTACGTCTGGCTGGCGGACGGCACCCCGGCCGGTGAGGACGAGGCGATGCGCACGTTCGCCGAACGGCTGGGGCTCGACCCCGTACTGGACGTGCAGTCGCTCGAAGCGCTCACCCGCACCGACCCGGACGCCGACGCCCGGGCCCGGCTGCGCGGGCTGCTCGCCGTGCTCACCCGCACCGGCCTCGCGCTCCCGGCGGGGCTGGACGCGGGGGAGCCGGGCGGCGAGGCGTGGGAAGGGGCCGAGCGCATCGAGTGGCCCGGGTGGCGCGACGCCGTCAGGGTCGACCTGGGCGCGGTGGAGAGCAGCCGGCTCGGACCGTGGGTGCGGGGCCCGCGGGCGCGGGCGCTGGCGGGCGTCCAGCTGGCGGCCGGACTGCCGCTCGCCCTGTGGGGAGCGGCCCGGCGCAGCGGCGGCTGGGCCTTCGCCGGGGCGCTCCTGATGGCGCACGGGGCGCTGGGACTCGCGTACGACCGCGTCCGCGAGGGCCGCCCCGGCGGGGAGTGACCCCTACTCGTCCTCGTCCTCGTCGTCCAGACGGGCCAGCCAGGTCGCGAGGCGCTCGACCGGCACCTCGAAGTCGGGATTCAGATCGACGAACGTACGAAGCTGCTCGGCGAGCCACTCGAAGGTGACCTCTTCCTCGCCTCGCCGCTTCTCCAGCTCCTCGATACCGCGGTCGGTGAAGTACATGGCCCAAGTCTAGTGGTGAGGCGGGGCACGGCTCCCGCGCGTGCTGTGGTCGTGGCCGCGTGCGGTCCGCCGACGCACGCATCCACCGGTGCGGGGTCGGGTATCCCGGTGCTGTGCCGTTCCGGCGGCGCGAACGCGGACCTTCTTCCATGACGATCCCGGACGTCCTGCTCTACGACGATCCCCGGCGTCCGCAGCCGGATGTCGTGCCGTCCACCGCACAATCGCTTCCCGTACCGCTGCTTCCCGGCGCGCATACAGTGCGTCGCACCGAAAGGAGGGGACGAGGCATACGAGAACGGCTGCGGCCCCCTGCTGCGAACAGGAGGCCGCGTGCCTTGCCCAGCAGCTCCACCCGATCGAAGGAGAGAACCATGGGTTGCACCTGCGAGCCTACGCACGATCCGGAAGGCGCGTCGATCCCGGCGCGTCGCCGCCGTCAGCCGCGGTCCCTCGCCCGCACCGCCGGCCACGGGCTGGCCCGGGGACTGGCGTCCGCCGTCGGCGGTGCCCTCGTCGCCGGTCTCATCCGGTGGTGGAACCAGGGATGATCCGCAGGGTCCGCCGCCCGCACGGGCGGCGGACCCTGCCCGCAGTGCCACTCGCGGCATGGCCGAAGTGCCTCGCCTCGGACCGGTACGCCCGTTAATCTGCGGGTAGTTGGCGAACGGGGGGTGTCATGGGTGACAGTGGGTCCCGTATTACGCGCATTGAGCTTCCGGACGGCACGCCGGTCTGGGCGAGGATCTCCGGGGCCGAGGAGCTGACCGGGCCGGCGCCCGGCGGCGGTCCGACCTACACGGACACCGGCTTCGGGGACTTCGCGGACCAGGTGCAGGCCCGGGTCGAGAGCCTGCACTCCGTGGTGACCGGGGTCGCGCGCTCGCTCGCCGTGCCGTTGCGCGCGGTGCGGCCGGACGAGGTGAGCGTGGAGTTCGGCATCGAGCTGACCGCCAAGTCCGGCAAGATCGTCGGACTGCTCGCGGACGGCGAGGCCAAGGGCGCCATCACCGTCACGCTCACCTGGAACGGCGGCGGACCGCCCGTCGACCCGCCCCCGCCCGCCCCCGTACCGGCGCAGACGGCACCACCGGAGCCCGCGCCCTTCGCGCCCCCCGCACCACCGCCCGCCACGCCGCCGGGCGCCGGCGCACCTCCCGGTTTCCCGCCCGCCGGGGCACCCCCCGGCGCACCGGCACACCCCGGCGGTGCGGACGACACCGACGGCGGCGGGGCATGACCTTCGGGGAACAGGGGGGCGCAGAGGGAGCCCTCGGCCCCGCCCAGGCTGCCCTCATGGACCTCGTCCAGGACGCCACCGTACGCATCCATCGCCCGCCGTCCGGGTATGCCCAGGACGGGCCCGAAGGGGACTTCCTGGGGAGCGGATTCTTCGTCGCACCCAGCTGGGTCCTCACGTGCGCGCACGTGGCGATGCGGGGGGAGGGGGGCATGGTGGGCGTGTGGTTCAAGGAGGACCGCTACAGCACGGACCTGACCGAGGTGCCGGGCCGGGTCGTCGCCGCCCTGCCCGGCACCCGGCCCCCGGGCCCGGGCGGCTGGCCGGCCCCCGACCTCGCGCTCATCCAGCTCCAGCGCCCCGTCGAGCACCCCTGCGTGTACGTCACCGAGCGGTCCGAGGCGATGCTCCGCAGCCGCGAGGTCCGCTGCGTCGGCTGGGCGCCCGTCCAGGGCGGCGGGCTCCAGAACCGCAGCGGCGTCTGCGTCGTCAAGGGCTCGTACGGGGGATCGGGTGACGCCGAGCAGGTCGTCAGGATCGACGGCGACTGGGTGGAGCTCGGCATGTCCGGCGGCCCGCTGGTCGACCTGGCCCGGGGCGAGGTCGTCGGCGTGATCAAGTCGCAGATCAACGGCCACCAGGGCGGCACCGCCGTCGGCGTCGAGCGGCTGCGCACCCTGGAGGTGCCGGCCAGGCCCGTCGAGACCGAGACCGACGACATATACCAGTCCGTCTTCCACGCCCACGACCGCTACCACGCCGACCGGCACACCAGCTCCGCCGGGACCGAGCGGACCTGGACCGACGCGCAGAGCGACCTGCCCGACCCGCCCGGCGGCATCCTCGGCCCCAAGCTGCGCGCCGAACTCCTCGGCCGGCTCGCCGAGCTGCCGCCCCCGGCGAGCACCCGGTCGCTGCTGACGCTGCTCGACCGGCTGCCCGGGGTGTACGCCCGCGACCACCGCCCGGCCCCGCGCGGCTGGCGCGACGGACTCGGCGCGCTGTACGACGCCCGCGCCCGCGACCGCGAGGCCCGGTTCGAACTGATCGTCCGCTACTGCATGGGCGTCCTCGCGGCCGACCGCCCCTGCGGCCAGCTCTCCGTGCGCAACGCCAAGGCGCTCTGGGGCTGGGTCAAGCGCATCGCCGACACCGAACTGCCCCGCGACCTGCGCCGCCGGCTCGACGTGGAGTGGGCCGAGATCCGGCTGCGGCTGGAACAGAACCGCCAGCAGGCCGCCCGCGCCCCGGCGGACGACCCCGTCCTCTACGGCGAACGCGACTGCGTCGTGCTCCACGTGGACCTCCAGGGCTGGGCCCGCGACCAGTACGACTGGCGGGTCGCCGTGGACCGCCGGGGCGGGGAGGCGGAGCCCGTGGACGAGGACGGCCGCGGCGCCCCGCTCGGCACCGTCCCGGACCGGCTCGCCGCCGCGCTGACCGAGGCGTTCCGGCGGTGCGACGAACCGGGCAGCCCCGCCATGCTCCAGGTCGTCGTCGCGCCCGCGCTGTTCGGCCTCCCGGTGGACGACTGGGTGCTGCCGCCGTCCGGGCTGCGGCTCGGAGCCGTACGCCCGGTGGTGCTGCGCAGCCCGTACCAGGGCCCGGCCGACGAACGGCCGGTCCGGTGGGACGCGGGGCTGGCGGCGGCCATCCGGGCCGAGGTGGTCGACTGCGAGGACGAATTGCGGGTACGTGTACCGGAGGCGGCGCGGCTGCGCACCCTGGCCCACGAGACCGTGCCCGTCCTGTGCCGCTACGGAAGCCGGCCGGACTCCGACGTCACGGCCGGGGTGGTGCGGCTGCTCGACAGCGGCTTCGGCGTGGCGCTGCTCCAGCGGCGCGCGGCGGAGGGCGACACGGTCTGCAAGGAGTTCCACCGGCGGGTGGCCGAGGCGGTGTCGGACACCCGTACCCACGACCGGCTGCCGTGGAAGATCCACGAACTGAGACGCGGGGTGAGCGCCGGGCGGACGGAGATGTACTGGTCCGCCGGTGCCGCCCTCTACTACGACGATCCGCACCGTCCGCTGCCGGGCTCCGACTTCCTGGAGGCGCCGTGAGCCACCGCGCAACGCATCAGTCGTGTAAGCGAACCGGTCTTTCCCTTACGGGTGTTGCACCGGATCGATACCGTAGGGCACGTCCGACGCAGGCCGCCCCTGGCGGACGGGTGACAACGAGGGACACGCTATGAGTGAACCGAGCGAGTGGCTCATCTACCGGGGCATCGGCGAACCGCACGACGAGGTGCCCCAGCTGCCGCCCCCGCCGCCCTGGCGCGACTTCACCGGGGGCCGCGGGCCCGGCGGTGCGGACGGCGGCGAGTCCGCCGACCGCAGGCTCGGCATCCCCGGCCGCGTCGCCGAGGAGCACCGGCCCGGCGCCGAGGAACTGGAGATGATCAACGCGGCGCTGTACCTGCGGCGCCCCCTCCTCGTCACCGGGGACCCGGGCGCGGGCAAGAGCACGCTGGCCCACTCCGTGGCGCGGGAGCTCGAACTCGGCAAGGTGCTGCGCTGGCCCGTGGTCAGCCGCACCACGCTCCAGGACGGCCTCTACCACTACGACGCCATCGCCAGGCTCCAGGACGTCCAGATCGCCTCGCACGCGGCGGCCGGCGGCGCGCCCGGGGCCGACGCGGCACAGAGCGTGGGCAGTTACATCCGGCTCGGGCCCCTCGGCACCGCGCTGCTGCCCTCGGACCGGCCGCGCGTCCTGCTCATCGACGAGCTGGACAAGAGCGACATCGACCTGCCGAACGACCTGCTGAACGTCCTGGAGGAGGGCGAGTTCGCCATCCCCGAGCTGGAGCGGATCGCCGACCGGCTGCCCGACGGCGAGGCGGACGTGCTGGACCACGACGGCAACAAGGTCCGCATCAAGGGCGGCCGGGTGCAGTGCCGGGCCTTCCCCTTCGTCGTGCTCACGAGCAACGGCGAGCGGGACTTCCCGGCCCCGCTGATGCGCCGCTGCATCCACCTGGAGCTCGGCCGCCCCGACCACAAGCGCCTCGCCTCCTTCGTCAAGGCCCACCTGGGCGAGGAGGCCGCCCGCGCCAGCGACGACCTGATCGCCCACTTCCTGGAACGGTCCCGCACCGAACTCCTCGCCACCGACCAGCTGCTGAACGCGATATACCTCACGCACGCCGCCTCACCGGCGGGCCGCGACCGGCTCGCCGACCTGCTCATCCAGCGACTCGACCGGCCGAGGTGAGGATCTGATGTCCGGTGCGGCGGACGAGAACGGTGGCGGCGGCCCAGGCGCCCCGGAGCTCCACGACGACGGGTTGCTGCCCGAGCTGGTCGCGCGGCTGCGCGGCGCGGGCCTCGACCCGGACGTCGAGCAGCTCTGCGACGCCCTCTGGCTGGCCCGGTGGACCCGCGGCGCGACCGCGCCCGGGGAGGACACCGGCCCGGACGCCGCGCGCCGCCCCGGCCACCGCGCCCCCGAGGAGCGCCCCGGCCCCCGCCGCACCGCCACCCCGGACACCCGCGCCCCGGACCCGGACCGGGCCGGCCGGCACGAGGAGACACGCGCACCGGGGGACGGCGAGCGGATCTCCCTGCACCCCGTCCCCGGCCGTACGCGGCCCGGCGACCCGGACGCGGCACCCGACCCGGAGGACACCCGGCCCGGCGCGGACTCCCGCACCGCCGTGCTGCCCCTCGGCGTACCGGCCGCGCCCGTGCTGCCCGCCCCCCTCGAACTGACCCGCGCGCTGCGCCCGTTGCAGCGCTACCGCCCGGTCTCCGCGCCGCTGCGCCGCGTCCTGGACGAGACGGCGACCGCCGAACGCAGCGCCCGCGCCGGCGGCGTGGTCATGCCCGTCTTCCGGGGGGTCCGGCGCGGCGACGCCGTCGTGCAGTGCGTGATGGACGCCTCCTCGTCGATGCTGGTCTGGGACCGGCTGTTCGAGGAACTCCAGCAGATCTTCGCCCAGATCGGCGCGTTCCGCGACGTGCAGATGCGCTACCTGCACCCCGGCCCGGACGGCGGTTGCACGGTCAGCCGCAGCCCCGACCCGGCCGCCGCCCCGCTGCATTCGGCGGACCGGCTCAGCGACCCCACCGGACGCCGGGTGACCGTCGTGGTCAGCGACTGCGCGGGCCCCCTCTGGCGCACCGGACACGCCCACCGGCTGCTGCACCAGCTCGCCCGGCTCGGCCCGGTCGCCGTGCTCCAGCCGCTGCCGCAGCGCATGTGGAACCGGACCAGGCTGCCGGTCACCTTCGGCTCGCTGACCCGCGGCGAGGGCCCCGCCGGGGCCACCCTCCTCAAGGTCAGCGGCGACGCCGGGACGGGTCCCGCCCACCCCGGCGCCCTCGCCGTGCCGGTGCTGCCGCCGGTCGCGGACGCGCTGGCCGCCTGGGCCCGGCTGCTCTCCGGCACCGGGGCGGCCTCCGTCCCGGGCGCGGTCGGCTGGGTCCGGGCCGACCAGCCGGCGGCCCCCGCCCGCCGCCCGGGCGACCGGCCGTCCTCGCTGCACCTGGTCAGCCGGTTCCGCTCGGCCGCCTCCCCGGCCGCCGGACAGCTCGCCGTGTACCTCGCGGCGGCCCCCCTCTACCTGCCCGTCATGCAGCTCGTCCAGCGCACGATGCTGCCCCAGTCCGGCCCCTCCGAACTCGCCGAGGTCCTGCTCAGCGGACTCCTCAGGCGCACCGAGGGCGGCACCGGACGCGGCCAGTGGTACACCTTCGAGCCCGACGTCCAGGAAGCACTGCTCGGGCCCCTCGGCCGCGACGAGGCCCTCCTCGTGCTCAAGCACTGTTCGCAGTACATAGAGCAGCGGTTCGGCAAGGGCGGCCCCAACTTCCCGGCCCTGGCCTACGCCCAGCTGGGCGACGGCACCACCCTCGACACCGCGCACCGCACCCCGTGGCCCGCCCCGGGCGCGGCGGACAGCCCGCCGGACGCGGAAGACGCCGACGACAGTGAGGAGAACGAGGGGAACGGGGGGAACGAGAGACCCGGGGGTCCGCGCGTCCCCCATGCCTTTGCCGAAGTCGCAGCACGCGTACTGGAGCGATTCATGCCCGTACCCCCACGCTTCGTCACCCCGGAGCCCAAGACCTCCGGCATCCCCCAGGCCGCCGGCCTCGCCGTGCGCCGCGCACGGGAACTCGTGCGCCACTTCGAGGCCGACAAGATGGTGCAGCGCCTCATCGACGCCGTACAGCTGCTCAGGGGCGCCGCCGAGCACAGCCCGGCCCCCGCCGACGACACCGAACTCTGGGCGGAGTACGCGCGCTGCGTGCTGCGCCTGTGGGAGGTCCAGGGCGGCGCCGACCTGCTCGACGAGGCCGAACGCGCCGCCGAACGGGCCGCCGCCCACCCCGGCGCCGTACGCGAACGCGCGGTGCTCGCCAAGGTGCTGCACGCGGCCGCCGACGACCGGCGCAGGCGCGGCGACCGGCGCGGCGCGCTGGAACTGCTCCGGCGCGCCGACCGCGAGTACACCGCCGCCTGCGCCAGCCCCGGCCTGGAGCCCGGCGAAGCCCTCCGCCTCACCCTGGAACGCGTCCGGGCGCTGGAGGCGCAGTGGCGGCTCGACGGCGACACCGCCCTGCTCCAGAGCGCCTGCGGGATGCTGGAGGCGTTCGCCGACGCCTGGCCCGACCAGGAGAACCGCCCCGCCGTCCTGCCCCTCCAGCACGGCCGCACCCTGCTGAAGCTGGCCCGCGCCACCCAGGACGGCGAACAGTCCCGCGAGTACGCCCGCCAGTCGGCCAGGTCCCTGCGCACCGCGTTCGCCCTGACCACCGGGCAGACCATGGGCACCGAGACCCGCATCGTCCTGGACCTGGTGGACGCGCTGCTCGCCTCGGGCGCCGAGCCGGAGGAGGCCGCCACCCTCACCGCCCAGTCGCTGGAGACCGTACGCGACCAGCGGCAGCGCGCCCAGCTCCAGACCCGGGCCGGCCGGGTCCGGGTCGCCCGCTACGAACACACCGGCGACCCCGCCGAACTCGTCGCCGCCACCGAGTGGTTCGCCCGGGCGGCCCGGGGCATCCCGCGCGACTCCCGCGCCTACACCGACCTGCTCGCCGAGTGGGGCGCCACCCTGCTGCGCCGCGCCGAACTCCCGGACGGCCGCGCGCACATCGGCGCGGCGGTCCGGGTCCTGCGCGACTGCCGCTCCGAGATGCCGGCCGGCGGGGCCCAGCAGTCCGAGCGGCTGCTGATGCTGGGCCGCGCCCTGATGCTGCGCCACCGGGCCACGGCGGACCGGGTCGACCTGCGGGAGGCCGAGTACCTCTTCAAGCTGGCGGCCGAGGAGGCCGTCGCCCCGCTCACCGCCGCCCGCTGCTGGCTGGAGCTGGGCCGGGCCCTCCTCCAGGCCGCCGGCGTCCTCGACCGCCCGGCCCGCCGCGACGAGGCGGCGGAGGCGTTCCGGTCGGCGGCCGACGCGGCCGGCGAGGCACAAACGGAGCTGGAGAGTCCACAACATCTCCAGGAAGCAGTGGAGTTGGCTGCTACAGCCAACCACTGGCGGGGTATGACGTACGAGAGGGCGGGCCGGCCCCGGGCCGCGCGCGACGCGTACCGGGCGGCCCGCCAGGAGTGGCGCAAACTGCCGGACACCGGTGGCGCGGCGGGTGAGGCGACCGCCGCGCGGCTGGCGGAGCTGGAGCGGTGAGAGCGGTGCGCTCGACGGCGAGCGAGGCCGGGCCCCGGCGCCCACGTGAGGCGGCAGGCGACAGACCGGATCAGGGAAGCGGGACCGGCGGGACGCGCTCGACGGCGAGCGGGTCACCGGCCGGCCCGGTGCTGCGGTACGGGGAGGCGTGATGAGCGAGTCGACACGGAACGGCGGGACGGGCGCGGCCGGCACGGGTGAACTGCCGGACCTGCTGGGCCTGGACCTGGCGACCCTGCGGACGATGGACCACCCGGTGCTGACCGAGGTGGTGGCGGATCTGCGGGGGCGGGCGGAGCAGCCGAAGGAGACGCTCTGGGGGTTCAACAACGCCTTCTGAGCCTTGATCGTGTCGGCGAGGCGCTGCGCGTCATCGCACGATTCCGGCCCGTGGTGCACCCGATCGAGACATCATCGCCCGGGTGCTGCCTGGCCCTGTCCCTCACCGGGAACACTCGCCCCGGGCCGGTACGGGGGTGCCTCGGCCGGCGTACAGCACGGGGGTGCGTGAGTGGCTGGACGGACGACGCCGCGAGGACGGCACACGGAGCACGACGCGACGGGGGCGCCGGGCGCTCCGGGCGTGGCACCGGTGCCCTTCGGGCAGTTCATCGTGAAGGTGCACGGCCGCTGCAACCTGGCCTGCCGTTACTGCTACCTGTACGCAGGGCCCGACCGCACCTGGCGCGACCGCCCGTCCGCCGCGTCGCCCGCCGTCCTCGACCGGACCGCCGCCCGGATCGCCGAGCACGCGACCGCCCACGGGCTCGGCCGCGTCGCCCTCGTCCTGCACGGCGGCGAACCCCTGCTCGCCGGACCCGACCGGCTGGGGGCCCTCGCCGACGCGGTGCGCGCACGGGTGCCGGCCGGCTGCACCGTGCGCACCACCGTGCAGACCAACGCCACGCTGCTCACGGACGCCGGCATCGCCACCCTCGCCCGGCACGGCATCCGCGTCGGCATCAGCCTCGACGGCGGACTCGCCGCCCACAACACCCTGCGCACCGACCACGCGGGCCGCCCGTCCTGGCCCGCAGCCTCCCGGGGCGCCCGGCTCCTGGCCGACCACCACCCCGAGGCGTACGCGGGCATCCTCACGGTCGTGGACCCGGGCACCGACCCCGTCGAGATGTACGAATCGCTGCTCGCGCTGCGCCCTCCGGCCCTGGACCTCCTGCTGCCGCACGGCAACTGGTCCAGCCCGCCGCCGGGCCTGGCGGAGCTTCCCGGGGGCCTGGTCCCCGGCCGGGCCACCCCGTACGGCGACTGGCTGTGCGCGGTCTTCGACCGCTGGTGGCAGGCGCCCCGGCGGGAGACCCGCGTCCGGCTGTTCGAGGAGTGCTTCGCGCTGCTCCTCGGGCTGCCCGCCGCGACCGAATCCCTCGGCCTGGACCCGCTCAACGCGGTCGTGATCGAGACGGACGGCTCCATCGAGCAGGTCGACTCGCTCAAGTCCGCGTACGACGGCGCGGCCGCCACCGGCCTCGACGTCTTCCACCACACCTTCGACGAGGCGCTGCGCCACCCCGGTGTGGCCGCCCGCCAGGCGGGGGCCGGCGCACTCGCCGCCGCCTGCCGCGCCTGCCCGCTGCTGACCGTGTGCGGGGGCGGCCACTACGCACACCGCTACCGCGCAGACAACGGCTTCCGGAACCCCTCCGTCTACTGCGCCGACCTCGAACGGCTGATCCGCCACATCGCGGACCGGCTCGCCGAAGCAACCGCTGGAGACCCCCCATGAGTTCTGCCGTTCCCGACCACGTCCTGCGCGAACTCGGGCGCACCGAGGGCGACGCCGCATCGCTGGGCCTGCTCGTCCGCGACCAGGACACCCGCCGCCTCCTCCTCCTGCGGGCCGTGCTCGACGCGGCGGAGGCCGCCCCGGCCGCCGTGTGCCCGCCACCGCTGCTGGACCGCCTCCGCGCGGACTGGGCCCTCCTCGAAGCGGCCGAACACGCGGACCGGGGCGCGGTGCGCACGGTCCTCTTCCACCCCCTGGTCGGTCCCTGGGCGCAACGGCTGCTGGGCGGCCTGACCTCCGACGCTCCGGCGGGGCCCGACCTCCTGGCCGACCTGGCCCACCTGACGGCGCTCTCGGCGGCGGCGGGGGTGCGGGCGGGGGTGCGGTTCCGGGCGCGGCTCGGCCCCCGGGGCGGACTGCTGTCGCTGCCCACGCTGGGGGCCGTACGGGCGGAGACCGGGCCGGTCGAACTCCACGGCGGCGAAGGGGAGCTGTCGGTACGGCCGGCCGGCGGCGCGCCGTTCACCGTCCGCGTCCAGCAGGACGGCTCCACCAGCTCGGCGGACCCCCGCTGGGTGCCGGTGGTCATGCTGCCGGCCGTGGTGCCCGGGGCCGGCCCCGTGGCGCTGGACGACCTCGACCCGTACCGGACGCGGGGCAGCGGGCTCGAAGCCCACGGGCTGAGCGGATCGACCCAGATCGACGACTGGGAGCGCAAGGCGTGGATCGAGTCCTGGTCCGGGGTCGAACCGCTGCTGCGCCTGGGCGGGGAGCACCGGCTCACCGAGGCCGCCGTCCTGCTGCGCTGCATGGTGCCGCTCGGGCCGCCGCCCGGCTCCGGGCCCACCGGCCGCAGCGCCGCGCACTGCAGCGGCACCCGGCGCGAGGCGTTCGGCGCGGTCCTCAGCAGCAAGCCCGCCACCGCCGCGTACTTCGCCTCCACGCTCGTGCACGAACTCCAGCACACCAAACTCGCCGCCCTCTGCGCCCTCACCCCCCTGCACCACGAGGACGCGACGCCCCGGCACTTCGCGCCCTGGCGCCCCGACCCCCGGCCCTTCGACGGGCTGCTGCAGGGCGCCTATTCGCACCTGGCCCTCGCCGACTACTGGCAGCGCTTCGCCCTCTGCGCCCGGCGCGTCACGCACCGGGACGCGGCCTGGGCCGAACACGCGCGCTGCCGGCAGCAGGTCGGGGCCGTACTGCCGGTACTGGCGGGATCGGCCTCGCTCACCGCCGAGGGGCGCACGCTCGTCAACGAGATGATCACTCTTTACCACCGTCTGGAGGATTCGCCGCCTCCCACGGGTCACCTTGCGCGTGCGGAGGCGTACGTGGCCACCGCCAAAGTGATATGGCAGCAGAGGAACGGCTCGTCCAGGAGTTGAGCGGTGACGCGAGGACGACCGGCGCCGGCATGTCCCGGTGTATCTTGAAAAAGCTCACAACGAGGTCAGGGAGACGGTTGAATGCCCGCTACGCGTAAGCAAGTTGGAGCAATCGGGGCGCAGACCATCACCCTGAGCTTCGCCGGTTACAACCGGGCCTGGGCGGCGTGGATCGCGGACCGGCTGGAGCGGCGCGGGGTGACGGTCGTCCAGCAGCGCTGGGACCCGCCGATCGACGTGCCGCTGGAGGAATCGCTCCGCGACCTGATGCTCGCGCGCGGACAGATCCTGGTCCTGCTCAGCGACTGGTACTTCCAGCTCGGGCCGCGCAGCCACGAGGAGTGGAACCGGGCCCTGCGCGAGGTGGTCGTGCCCGATCAGGACCGCTTCGCCGCCGCGTCCATCACCACCGCGGCCCTCCCCGGCGCGACCTCGGCCTTCGCCGCCGCCGACCTGACCAACGTCGGTGCGGACGAGGCGGAGCGCCGGCTGCTCGTCCGTCTCGGGCTGCCCTCCGACCCGCTCCCGGACGCCGCCGCCGCGCGGCCCGGGCCCCGCTACCCCGCGGACACCCCCGAGGTCTGGGGCGGGGTGCCGCGCCGCAACACCCGGTTCACCGGCCGCGAGGGACTGCTGGCCGAGACGTACCAGGCGCTGCAGGAGGCGGGCACCGGTGCGGGCGTGGTGACGCTGCACGGCATGTCCGGCGTCGGCAAGACCCAGCTCGCCGCGGAGTACGTGTACCGCTTCGGCTCCGACTACGACGTCGTCTGGTGGGTCCCCGCCGACCGGCGCGCGCTGTTCCGGCAGAAGCTCGCCGAACTCGCCCCGGAGCTCGGCCTGTCCACCGGCCCGGAATACGGTGAACGGCTCCGAGCCGTTCGCGACTCACTGCGCAGGGGCGACCCGCACCCCCACTGGCTGCTCATCCTGGACGGCGCCGACGAGCCCGACCAGATCTGGGACCTGGTGCCCACCGGCCCCGGACACGTGCTCATCACCTCCCGCAACCCCGAGTGGAGCGAGCACAACAGCAACCTGGTCGAGGTGCCGGTCTACCGGCGCGACGAGTCCGTGGCCTTCATCCGCCGACGCGCCCCGCGCCTGACGCCGGCCGAGGCCGACCAGCTCGCCGAGGCCCTCGAAGACCTGCCGCTGCTGCTCGACCAGACGGCGGGGTGGCTGAACGACTCGGACATGTCCGTCGAGGAGTACATCGAACTCCTCAACGGCGGCATCGACCAGGACGTCGTCAAGGTCTCCGCGGACTTCCCGCTCGCCTTCCAGACCGCCTGGTCGATACTGCTGAACAAGCTCCGGGACACCGTCCCCGAGTCCGTCGACCTGCTGCGCCTGTGCAGCTTCTTCGCGCCCGGCTCCATCCCCGTACGCCTGCTGAAGGAGATGCCGTCGGGGGAGCTGCCCGAACAGCTCTCGGGGCTGCTGAACGACCCGCTGCTGTGGAACAGGGCCATCGGCCAGCTGCGCCAGTACTCCGTGGTGCGGCTGGAGTCCCACGAGTCGGGCGTGGACGAGGTGTCCTCGGGCGAGTCGGTCTACCTGCACCGCATGGTCCACCAGATCGTGCGCAAGGACATGCCGGACCGGGACCGGCAGGAGTTCATGGACGTCGTCCGGCGCGCACTCGCCGCCGCCGACCCCGGCCGGCCGACGGACACCCGGCTCTGGCCCCGCTACGCCGAGGTCACCCCGCACCTGAAGTGGGCCGACGTCCTGCGCAGCCCGGAGCCGGCGGTGCACACCCTCGTGCTCAACTGCCTGCGGTACATGTATCTCTCCGGTGAGTACCGTGCCGGGATCAAGCTGGGCGCGCGCGCCCTGACGGCCTGGCGCGAGCTGCTGGGGGAGAACCACCCGCGCGTCTGGGACGTGAGCCACCACTACGCCAACCTGCTGCGGGCCGTGGGCGACTACGCCGGGACCGAGGCCATCGAACGGGCCGCGGTCGAACACCTGCGGACCGAACGCGGTCCCCAGGATCTGGAACACCTCCGGGCGGCCGGCGGTCTGGCGGCGGACCTCCGGGGGCTCGGCCGGTACGCGGAGGCGCAGGAGCTGTCGAGCTGGGTCCTGACGCAGTACCGGGAGCTGCTGGGCGAGCAGGACTCCCGCACGCTCAGCGCCCAGAACAACCTCGGTACGTCGATGCGGCTCCTCGGCCGCTACGAAGAGGCGCTGGAACTCAACCGCCGCACCCTCGAAGCGCGCCGTCAGCTGCTGCGACCGCGTCACGCCTGGACGCTCTACTCCGAGGTCAACTACGCCACCGATCTGCGCCTCCTCGGCCGGTACCACGAGGCCCAGTCGATTCAGGCGCTGAGCGCTCGCGTCCACCGGACCGTGATGGGTGCCGACAACCCGCAGACCCTGCGCGCGGAGCACAACCTGGCGCTCTGCCAGTACCGCGGGGGCGAGCGGAGCAATGCGGCGGTGCTGTTCACCCGCGTACTGGAGCGTGGTGAACGCGTGCTCGGCGAGAGCGACCCGCTGACCATGATGTTCGCCGCCAGCCAGAGCTTCTTCGCCCGTGAGCACGCCGACATCGACCAGGCCAGGGCCATAAGCGAGAGGGTCGTCCAGGGCTACGTGGACATGCTGGGCGAGGAGCACCCGTACGTGGCGGGCACCCGCGCCAACCACGCCCTGATCCTCCGCAGTGTCGGGGAGCGCCAGCAGGCGTACCACCTGTTGGAGGAAGCGCTCGCCGACATGGGCCGTTCCGTCGGTGAGAATCACCCCTGGACGCTGGGCTGCGCCATCAACGCCTCCGCCGTGCGCAACCTGATCGGCGATGTGGAGGGCGCCGTGGCCCTGACCGACTCCCTGGTCACGCGCGCCATCGAGGTCCTGGGCCGCACCCATCCCCTGACGCTCTCCGCCCGCGTCGCCCACGCCGCGGACCTGCGCGGCATCCGGGACAGGCAGCGCGCGGAGAAGGTCGAGACGGAGGCTCTGGACGACCTGGTGGCGACGCTGGGCGCGCAGCACGTGCATACCGTGTCGGCCCGTTCCCGGAACAGGCCGTACTGGGACTTCGAACCGCAGATGATCTGACGGCATGGCGTCGGTGACGTCCTGTCAGTAACCTTCTCACGCAAATCGATCGCGCGACTGGGGGCGACAATGACGGTAGTCGTGGGTTCACCCGTACCCGGCGAGGACGGCCCCATACCGGTGGTCGTGGAGGCCGAGGCGTTCACGACCGTCACCGACGCCGACTCCCTCTACGGCAGCGAGGACACCCGGGACGGTGCCGGAGCCGGGCGCCGGGCGCTCGGGGCGGCGCACGACCTGTACGGGGACGGCCTCGACCTCGCCCGGCGCTGCGCCTCCCAGGCGATGCGCAGGCTGGGCGACCTCGGGGACGGGCTGCGGCCCGACGAGGTCGAGCTCCAGGTCGGCATCACCTTCGAGGCGGGCATGGCGGCCGTGGTGAAGGCCGGGGCGGAGGCGCAGATCCAGGTCACCTTCCGCTGGCAGCCGGGGCGTGAGGACCGGGTGTCCACGGTGGTGGCGCCCTCGTGAGCGGCGCGGCGGCCGAGGCGTTACCCGCGCCGATCCTCCCGTACAGCCGCATCGTCGGGCAGGACGAACTGAAGCTGGCCCTGGAGCTGAACTACATCGCACCGGCCATCGGCGGCGTCCTCATCGCGGGCCGGCGCGGCACGGCCAAGTCCACCGTGGTGCGGGCCTTCGCCCTGATGACCGGCGGGTGCCTGCCCGTGACCCTGCCGATCAACGCGACCGACGACCGGGTGCTCGGCGGCTGGGAGCTGGACGCCCTGATGCACGGAGAGGCGCGACGGCAGCCCGGCCTCCTGGAGGAGGCGCACGAGAAGGGGCTGCTGTACGTCGACGAGGTCAACCTCCTGGACGACCACATCGTCAACATCATCCTCGACGTCGTCTCCACCGGTGTCCTGTCCGTGCAGCGGGAGGGCATCGACACCGAGGCCCATGTCTCGTTCGGGCTCGTCGGCACGATGAACCCCGAGGAGGGCAGCCTGCGGGCCCAGCTCCTCGACCGGTTCGGACTGATGGTGACCGCAGCCGAGCTGGACATCGAGGAACGGCACCGGATGATCACCACCGTGCTCGCCTTCGAGGAGGAACGCCTCGTCCCCGGCTCCGCCTGGTTACGGGCCGCCGAGGACGACAACGAGCGGCTGCGGGACGCCCTGACCGCCGCCCGGGAACGGCTGACCGAGGTCCGGCTGGACCGGGACATCAGCCGGCTCTGCGCCGAGGCCGCCGCCCGCACCGGAGCCGTCGGCCAGCGCGGCGACCTGCTGGTGGCCAAGGCGGCCCGCGCCCTCGCCGCGAAGGACGGAGCCCGGACGGTGGAGCGTGCGCACGTCCGCCGGGTGGTGCCGCTCGCCCTGCGCCACCGCAGGCCCGATTCGGTGCACGGGCCCGAGCCGGCCTGGGGACCGGAAGAGGAATCCGCGCTCGACGAGCTCTTCGGCTGACATGCGGACACCGGCGCGGACGACGTGGGACCAGGCTCCGGAGGAGCCGGACGGGGCCCTCCGCCGCCTGCTCACCGTGCTCGTCTCCGCCGCGCTCGACCCCTCGCTCGCCGGCGTCCTGCTGTTCGACCTCCCGCCCGAGCACGTGCCGGTCGTCACCCGGGTGTTCGCGCACCTGCTCGGCCGCTCGTCCGGGCACCCGCCGGGCCGCCCAGCGCCCCGGACCGTCCTGGACGCCGCCACGGTGGAAGAGGACCTGTGGATACGCCCACGGGTGCGCCGGGGCGCGGAAGGCATCGGGTTCACCTTCGGTCCCGGGCCGCTGGCCGAACCGGACGACGGGCCCCGGCTCGTCGTCGTCCCCGACCTCGCCCGGCTCAGCGTCCCCGGCCTGCGCGCCGCCGTCCAGCTGCTCGGCTCGGACACCGCCGTCCTGGAGCACTCCGGCATACGGCACCACTGGCGGCCCCGCGCACGCTGGCTGGCGTGCTGCCGGTCCGAGGACGCCGCGCTGCTCTCCCCGCACCTCCTGGACCGCTTCGCCCTGCGCCTCGCCACCCCGGACCTGTGCCCGCGCCCCGGTCCGGACCCGCTCGGCCCGCTCCCGGCCGGCTGGGCGACGGCCCTCGCACCGGACACCCCCCGGCCCCGCCTCACCCTCACCGACGAGGCCGCCTCGGTGGTGCTGGACCTCCTGGACGAGCAGGAGGGCGTCGGCGGCCGGCGCGCGCTCGCCCTGGCCCGCATCGCCCGCTCCCTGGCCCGGCTCGACGGCCACGGCGAGCCCGAAGGCGCCCGCGCCGACGCACCCCACGCCGACGCACCCCGCCCCGACGCACCCCGCCCCGACGCACCCCGCCCCGACGCCCCGCTCCCCGTCACCCCCGCCCATGTGGACCGCGCCGCGCGGCTGATCCGGCTCCGCACCCCGCACCGCCCGGAAGCGCGGCCCGAGCACGTCCCGGACCGGGCGGCGCCCGAGCCCCCGGACGCGGGCCGCCCGGGGCCGCGTCCAAAGCGCCCGCGCGGCGCCGAGCAGGAGGCCGACGCCGGTGTCCCCGTGCACGGGCCGGACACCGCACAGCCGCTGGGCCCGGCGGAGGCGCCCGGGGTGCCGCCACCGGCCCCGGACCTCCCGTACCCGGAGGACGTGGCGGGACCCGGGCACGGCGAGGCCACCCTCCGGCTGCCGGCCCGGCGCGACGCGGCGGCGCGCGCCTCCCGGGGGCCGGTCATCGGGGTGCGGCGCGCCCGCGACCTGTGGGACCTGGCCCCGGTCCGCACCGCGATGGAGGCCGCCAAGTACCGGGCCGTCCGGGGCGGCGCGGAGGGCCCGCTGGTGATCGCCCCGCCGGACCTGCGCGGCTACGTCCGGGCCCCGGAGCCCGTACGGATGCTGACCGTCGTCCTCGACCACACGTGCCGGGGCGGCTGGGACTGGTACCCGGCCCTGGAACCGTTCCTGCGCTGGGCCTACGTCACCCGGGCCTCCGTCCATGTGGTGGAGGTCGGCGGCGAGGGCGAACCGGATGAGCTCCGGGCCCGCGCGTTCACCGCCCGCTCCACCCGGGACCCCCGCATCGCCGCCGCGCTGGCCCGGCGCCCCGGACGGGCGACCCCGCTCGCCCACGGGCTCGACCTCGCCGGGCAGGCGCTGCGGCGGGCGTTCCGGCACCACAGCGCCGGACTGGTCGAAGCGCTGCTGGTCGTCGCCACCGACGGCCGGGGCAACGTACCGCTGTCGGTGAGCCGCAGCGGCCGGCCGGGGAACGGCCCGGTGCGCCGGACGGGCGTCGACGACGCCGTGGCGGTGGCGGCCCACATCCGTGCCCTGGGCCGCAGCCGCCTCCGCACCGTGGTCGTGGACCCCGGCCGGCCCCCCTACACCCGGCTTCCGGCGGCCCTGGCCGAGGCCCTGGGCGGCGGGGTCGCCGGACCGGCCGGCGACGCGGACGCCCCGGGCGCCCCGGACCGGCAGGCCAGCCATGGCTGACGGGCGGCTCCGGCTGATCCGGAGCGTGGTCGCGTCCGCCGCGCAGGCGCTGCCCGGTCCGCGCCCCCCGGCACCTCGCGGCCTGGGCGCCGCACCCGTGGACGCCGCCCGCCCGCCCGACACGGCGTACGCCCGCGTCCGGGTCGGGCGCCACCACACCGGGGCCGGTGACCCCGACGCGTTCGGCATCGAGGCGTGGTGCGCGGGCGTCGACCACCTCCCGTACACCACCGGGCCCGGCCAGCTCCGGCCCGCGGACATCGGGTTCGGCCACGCGCGCCGGGGCGGCACCCCGCCCTCCGAGCTGTTCCGGTCCATCCGGCGCTGGTCGGGGTACCAGCACCGGCTGACGGACTGGATCAACCGGTGCCGGCGGGTCCACGGCGACGCCCTCCAGATCGTGTTCCTGGACCAGACCGGCTTCGAGCTGCCCTGGGAGGCCCTGGACCTGCCCCCCGAGCCGGGCGCCGGGCTGCGCGGCGGGCCGCTCGGCGCGCTCGTGGACGTGGCGCGCTGGCTGGACGACTTCCCGGAGCGGCCGGTCGCCCCGGACGGCCGGGTCCTGAGCTTCTTCCACGCCGACATGACCCGCGACCAGGAGTTCTTCCAGCCGTACGAACACCGGCCGCACTTCGGCATCGAAAGCTTCCTGAACAACCTGGACGATCTCGCCGAGCAGCGCACCGGCCTGGTCTACATGGGCTGCCACGGCACCTTCGACCAGGAACTCAGCAAGCTGACCCTGGCCGGTGGCACCTGGGCCGACTACCACGACCTGGACATGCGCCTCCTGGGCCGCGACGAGGCCCTGGTCTGCCTCAACGCCTGCCACTCCGGGCGCTTCCTCGACTACGGCGGCGACGGCAGGCAGTACCTGCGCGGGTTCACCCAGATCTTCCTGCGCAACGGAGCGGGCGGCTGCATCGTCTCCGCGGGCGCGGTCGGCGACCCCGAGGCCCGGGTGATGATCCGCCGCATCGTCGACAGCGTGACCGAGGACCCCGGCCGGCCCGTCGCCGGTGCGCTCCGGGCCTTCCGCGCACAGGTCCACGACACGTTCCTGGCGGGTGGCGGGGTCCCGATGATGGTCAAGGACGACGGCACCTTCGACGCGGACCGGCAGCGGAACGTGCTGCGGCTCCTGTACAGCCTGATGTTCCAGTACTACGGGCATCCGCTCAGCACCCTGCGCCTCACCACGCGCCGGCCCGGCGTGCCCGTACCGGCCGAAGCGGGTGGGCGGCCATGACCCGTGACGAACGCCCCCTGCTCATCGAGCCCGTCGTGGGCTGGCTCTCCGAAGTGGAGCCGGGCCTGGTCCAGTGCGTCAGCGTCGACCTGCGCGGCCCCCTCGACGCCCACGGGGACACGGACGGCGACGCCTGGCCGTACGAGGAGGAGGAGCTGACGTTCAGCGTCGCCCTGGAAGGCGCCCCGCACTTCGTCTGCGAGGCGATCGAGGACCCCGGCCTCGTCCTCCACCGCTTCGGCGGTACGTACGGGCCCGCGACGTTCCTCGTCACCGCGGGGCCCTCGGCCGGGCCCGGTGTGCTGCGGCTGACCATCTTCAACCAGTGGGGCGCCTCGGTCCGCAAGGCCGAACTGCCCTGCGCCATCACGGAGTCGGCCCGCCCCGGAGCGGTGGTGCGGGGCACGGTCGCCGCCCGCCCGGACCCGCCGGCCGCGCAGCCGGGCCCCCCGCGGCCCGACGCGGGCATCACCATCAGCTCCGCCGGATACGACCGGGCCTGGGCGGAGTGGATCGGTCACCGGCTGAGGCGGCGCGGGGTGCCGGTGGTCCAGCGGGACTGGAATCCCGCGCCGGAGGTGCCGCTGGAAGAGGCGCTGCGGGAGCTGACGCTCGCGCCCGGCCGCGTTCTGGTGATCCTCAGCGACGGGTACCTCCAGCTCGGACCCCGGAGCCACGAGGAGTGGGACCGTGCCCTGCGCTCCGAAGTCGCCCCCCGGGCGGACCGGTTCGCGGCCGTGAGCGTCACCGCGCCCGCGCTCCCCGGAACCGCGAGCGCCTTCGGTGCCGTCGACCTGACCGGCGTCGGCGCCGAGGAGGCGGAGCGGCGGCTCCTCGCCCGGCTGGGACTGCCCGCCGACCCGCTGCCGCCGGACCCGGCCGGACCGGGGCGACCCCGCTTCCCGGCGAGCCCGCCCGCCGTGTGGGGCGGAGTACCGCGCCGCAATCACCGCTTCACCGGCCGGGAGGATCTGCTGGCGGCCGTCCACGAGGAGTTCCACCGGGCCGCGCCCGGGCGGCGCCGTGTCGTCCTGCACGGCATGCCCGGAATCGGCAAGACGCAGCTGGCGCTGGAGTACGCCCACCGCTTCGTCTCCGACTACGACGTCGTCTGGTGGGTGCCCGCGGACCGGCGCGCCCACTACCGGCAGGGGTTCGCCGAACTGGCCCCGGCGCTCGGCCTGTCGACCGGCGACGAGTACGGCGAACGGCTCCGAGCCGTACGCGAGGCGCTGGGCCGGGGGGAGCCGTCCCCGCACTGGCTCCTGATCCTGGACGGGGCGGACGATCCCGAACAGCTGTGGGACCTGGTGCCCGCCGGGCCCGGACACGTGCTGATCACCTCCCGGAACCCGGAGTGGGCCGAGCGCGGCGGCCACATCCTCGAAGTACCCGCCCACGCCCGCCAGGAGTCGGTCGCCCTTCTGCGCAGCCGGGCTCCACGCCTCACCCCTGCCGAAGCCGGCCGGCTCGCCGAGGCGCTGGAGGACCTCCCGCTCCTGCTCGACCAGGCGGCCGGCTGGCTGAACGAATCGGCCATGCCGGTCGAGGAGTACATCGGACTGCTCGAAGAAGGCGCCGACCAGGACGTCGTCAGGGTGTCCGCCGACTTCCCGCTCGCCTTCCGGACCGCCTGGTCGATCCTGCTGAACAGACTCCGCGAGACCGCCCCGGAAGCCGTCGGACTGCTGCACCTCTGCTGCTTCTTCGCGCCCGGCGCCGTCCCCGTGCACCTGCTCAGGACCGTGCCGCCGGAGGTGTTGCCCGAGGGCCACGCCCGGCTGCTGCGCGAACCGCGGCTGTGGAGCAGCGCGATCCGCCACCTGCGCCGGTTCTCCGTCATCCGCGTGGAGTCCCGGGGGGCCGACGAGTCGGTCCACCTGCACCGCATGGTCCACCAGATCATCCGCAGGGACCTGCCCGAGCGGGAGCGGCGGGCGCTCGCCGAGGGGGCCGCCCGGGCGCTCGCCGCCACCGCCCCGGGCGACCCCTCCGACCCGCGCCACTGGCCCGCGTACGCCGCACTCACCACCCACCTGGAATGGGCGGAGGTGCTGGACAGCACGGACCCGCGGGTCCACCAGCTGGTCCTCGACTGCCTGCGCTACATGTACCTGTCCGGCGAGTACGGCAGCGGCATCCGGTTCGCCGCACCGGCGATGCGGTCCTGGGAGAGCGCCCTCGGCGCCGCCGACCCCCGGATCTGGGCCCTGCGCCACCACTACGCCAACCTGCTGCGGGCCCTCGGCGACTACCGGAACAGCGAGAAGGTCGAGCGCGCCACCGCGGACTTCCTGGCGGCCGAGCGCGGCGAACTGGACCTGGACCATCTGCGGGCCGCCGGCGGACTCGCCGCCGACCTGCGCGGGCTCGGCCGCTATCAGGAGGCGGCGGAGCTGTCCGCGTCGATCCTGGAACGCGACCGCCGGCTCCTCGGCCCCGAGGACCCGCGCACCCTCAACGCGGAGAACAACCTCGCCGTCTCCCTGCGGCTCCTCGGCCGGTACCGGGACGCGCTCGCCCTGGACGAACGCTGCCTCGAAGCCCGCCGGGCGGTGCTGTCGCCCGACGCGCCGCCGGCGCTGTACTCGGAGATCAACCTCGCCACGGACCTGCGGCTCCTCGGCCGGTACCGGGAGGCGGAACACGCGCTGCGAGAAACGGTCGACCACCATCTGCGGGTGCTGGGGGGCAACGCCCCGCAGACCCTGCGCGGCCGGTACCACCTGGCGATGTGCCAGTACGCGACCAGGGGGGCCCCGGCCGTGCGCACGGACCTGGACCGCATCAGGCGGGACGCCCTGCGGGCCTTCGGCGAGTACGCCCCGCTCACCCTGCTGATCAGCGCCGGAAGCGCCACCGTGCAACGGGAGGCGGGCGAGCCGGACGAGGCCCTGGAACTCCACGAGCAGGTGGTGGCCGGCTACCGGAGCATGCTGGGCGACGCGCACCCGTACACCATCGGTACGCGGGGGAACCTGGGGCTGATGCGGTGGACGGCCGGGGACCGGGACCGGGGGGCCGAGGGCGTCGAGCGGGCCGTCGTCCGGATGGCGCGGGCCGTTGGCGAGGACCATCCCTGGTCGATCGGCTGGGCGCTGAACACGGCGCTGGTGCGGCCCGCGGACCGGCGGCTGCCGGGGCGTACGAACAGCGACCGGGCCGACGCGGTGCTGGGGCCCCGCCACCCGCTGGCCGCGGCCTGCCGGCAGCTGCTCACCGCCGGCCCGGCGGACCCGCCTCCCCGGTTCTGGCCCTTCGAACCGCTGGTCACCTGAGCGATACGGCCGAGGGGCCCGCCCCGCGCTCGCGCGCGGGACGGGCCCCTCGGCCGTACGGGCTGCCGGTCAGGCCTCGAAGACCTCGTTGACCAGCTGGGTCTGCTCCGCCTGGTGGCGCTTGGCCGAGCCGACCGCCGGGGACGAGCCGTGCGGGCGCGAGATGCGGCGCAGGCGCTCGCCGTGCGGGACGTCCGCGCCGACGGCCAGGTCCAGGTGGTCGATCAGGTTCAGGGCGATGAACGGCCAGGCACCCTGGTTGGCCGGCTCCTCCTGGGCCCACAGGTACTTCGCGGCGTTCGGGTACTTGGCGATCTCGGCCTGGATCTCCGCACCCGGCAGCGGGTACAGGCGCTCCAGACGGATGATCGCGGTGTCCGTGACGCCCCGCTTCTCGCGCTCGGCCTCCAGGTCGTAGTAGACCTTGCCGGCGCAGAAGACGACCTTGCGGACGGCGCTCGGGTCGACCGAGTCGTCGCCGATGACCGGGCGGAAGCCGCCGGTGGTGAACTCCTCCACCTTCGACGCGGCCGCCTTGAGGCGGAGCATCGACTTCGGGGTGAAGACGATCAGCGGCTTGTGGTGCGGGTTGTGCACCTGCCACCGCAGCAGGTGGAAGTAGTTCGACGGCAGGGTCGGCATCGCGACCGTCATGTTGTCCTGCGCGCACATCTGGAGGAAGCGCTCCGGGCGGGCGGACGAGTGGTCCGGGCCCTGGCCCTCGTAACCGTGCGGCAGGAGCAGCGTGACGCCGGAGGTCTGGCCCCACTTCTGCTCGGCCGAGGAGATGAACTCGTCCACGACGGTCTGCGCGCCGTTGACGAAGTCACCGAACTGGGCCTCCCAGATGACCAGCGACTCCGGGCGGGCCAGCGAGTACCCGTACTCGAAGCCCATCGCCGCGTACTCGCTGAGCAGCGAGTCGTAGACGTTGTAACGGGCCTGGTCGTCCGTCAGGTAGAGAAGCGGGGTGTAGTCCTCGCCCGTGACCTGGTCGACCAGGACCGCGTGGCGCTGGCCGAAGGTGCCGCGGCGGCTGTCCTGGCCGGCGAGCCGGACCGGGGTGCCCTCCATCAGCAGCGAACCGATGGCCAGGGTCTCGCCCATGCCCCAGTCGATCGTGCCGTTCTCCACCGAGGCGGCACGCCGCTGCATCTGCGGCATCAGACGCGGGTGCACGGTGATCGACTCGGGGATGTTGACCTGCGACTCGGCGATCCGCTTGACGACCTCGTCGGAGACCGCGGTGTTCACGGCGACCGGGAAGTGGGCCTGCGGGTCGGAGACGTGCGGCTGCGCGGGCTGCGAGGTGGCCTCGCGGACCTCGGCGAAGACCTTCTCCAGCTGGCCCTGGAAGTCCTGGAGCGCCTGCTCCGCCTCTTCCAGGGTGATGTCGCCGCGACCGATCAGGGACTCGGTGTAGAGCTTGCGCACCGAGCGCTTCTTGTCGATCAGGGTGTACATCTGCGGGTTGGTGAACTCCGGGTTGTCGCCCTCGTTGTGACCGCGGCGGCGGTAGCAGATGAGGTCGATCACGACGTCCTTGTTGAACGCCTGGCGGAACTCGAAGGCGAGCCGGGCGACCCGGACGACGGCCTCGGGGTCGTCGCCGTTGACGTGGATGATCGGCGCCTCGATCATGCGCGCCACGTCGGTGGCGTACATCGAGGAGCGGGAGGACTCCGGGGCGGCGGTGAAGCCGACCTGGTTGTTGATCACCACGTGCACGGTGCCGCCGGTGCGGTAGCCGCGCAGCTGCGACATGTTCAGCGTCTCGGCGACGACGCCCTGGCCGGCGAAGGCCGCGTCGCCGTGCAGGGCGACGGGCAGGACGGTGAAGTCCGTGCCGCCCTTGTTGATGATGTCCTGCTTGGCGCGGGCGATGCCCTCCAGGACCGGGTCGACCGCCTCCAGGTGCGAGGGGTTGGCGGCCAGCGAGACCTTGATCTGCTCGCCGTCCAGCCCGGTGAAGGTGCCCTCGGCGCCCAGGTGGTACTTCACGTCGCCGGAGCCGTGCATCGAGCGCGGGTCGAGGTTGCCCTCGAACTCGCGGAAGATCTGGGCGTACGACTTGCCCACGATGTTCGCCAGGACGTTCAGCCGGCCGCGGTGGGCCATGCCGATGACGACCTCGTCGAGGCGGGCCTCGGCGGCGGAGTCGATGACCGCGTCGAGCAGCGGGATGACGGACTCGCCGCCCTCCAGCGAGAACCGCTTCTGGCCGACGTACTTGGTCTGGAGGAACGTCTCGAACGCCTCGGCGGCGTTGAGCCGGCGCAGGATGCGCAGCTGCTCCTCGCGCTCGGGCTTGGGGCGCGGGCGCTCCACCCGGTCCTGGAGCCACTTGCGCTGCTTCGGGTCCTGGATGTGCATGAACTCGATGCCGGTGGTGCGGCAGTACGACTCGCGCAGCACGCCGAGGATGTCGCGGAGCTTCATCATCGACTTGCCGGCGAACCCGCCGACCGCGAAGTCCCGCTCCAGGTCCCACAGGGTGAGGCCGTGCTCGGTGATGTCGAGGTCGGGGTGCTTGCGCTGGTGGTACTCCAGCGGGTCGGTGTCGGCCATGACGTGGCCCCGGACCCGGTAGGAGTGGATCAGCTCGAAGACCCGCGCGGCCTTGGTGACGTCGTCGTCGTGCGAGGCGTCGATGTCCTTGAGCCAGCGGACCGGCTCGTAGGGGATGCGCAGCGCCTTGAAGATCTCGTCGTAGAACTCGTTCTCGCCGAGCAGCAGCTGGGAGAGGATGCGCAGGAACTCGCCCGACGCGGCACCCTGGATGACCCGGTGGTCGTACGTCGAGGTCAGGGTCATGACCTTGGAGATGCCCAGCTTGTTCAGGGTGTCCTGCGAGGTGCCCTGGAACTCGGCCGGGTAGTCCATCGCGCCGACGCCCATGATGAGGCCCTGACCGGGCATCAGGCGGGGCACCGAGTGGACGGTGCCGATGCCGCCGGGGTTGGTCAGCGAGGCGGTGACGCCGGTGAAGTCGTCCATGCCGAGCTTGCCGTTGCGGGCGCGCCGGACGATGTCCTCGTACGCCTGCCAGAACTCGAAGAAGTTGAGCGTCTCGGCCTTCTTGATGGCCGCGACGACCAGCTGGCGGTCGCCGTTCGGCTTCACCAGGTCGATGGCGAGGCCGAGGTTGACGTGCTCGGGCTTGACGAGGGTCGGCTTGCCGTCCTTCTCCGCGTAGGAGTAGTTCATGGCCGGCATGGCCTTGAGCGCCTGCACCATCGCGTACCCGATGAGGTGCGTGAAGGAGATCTTCCCGCCCCGGGCGCGCTTGAGGTGGTTGTTGATGACGATGCGGTTGTCGAAGAGCAGCTTCACCGGGACGGCGCGCACGGACGTGGCCGTGGGCAGCTCCAGCGAGGCGTTCATGTTCTTCGCGACCGCGGCGGACGGGCCGCGCAGCGTCACGTACTCCGGTCCGGCCGGCGCCTCGGTGTCCGCGGCGGCCTTGGCCTTGGCGGGGGCCTTCGCGGCGGGTGCCTTGGCGGCCGGAGCCGGGGCGGCCTTCGCCGGTGCGGCCGGGGCCGGGGCCTTGGGCGCGGCGGGGGCGGCCTTCGCCGGGGCGGCGGGCTGCGCCGGAGCCTGCGCGGCGGGCTGCGCCGGGGCGGCCGGGGCGGTGGTGGGGGCGGCCGGGGCCGCGGGCGCTGCAGCCCCCGCGGCTGCGGCGCCGGGCTTGTCCGCCGTGCCGGTCTTGCCCGGCTTGTAGTCGGCGAAGAAGTCCCACCAGGCGCGATCGACCGAATTGGGGTCCTGGAGGTACTGCTGGTAGATCTCGTCGACGAGCCACTCATTGGCGCCGAATGCCGCGGCCGGGTTGGTGCCCGGGCCGGCCTGGTCGGTCGAGATGCTCGAGTTACTGGGGGACTGAGACGACACGGCGGTGACCGCCCTCTTCCGCTTCGCAAGGTGATGGACAGCGGGAATCAAGGCTACGCCTCCGCAGCCGTTCCTTGCAGGCCGGGGAGGTCTTCGTCGTGCAAGTCACATCGGAAGCCGGGTTTCGGCACTGGAAATGGCGGGAAACAAGCATGGTTCCGCTTCGCTCCGGGTACGCGAGGCCGCCGCAGCGGCCACCTGGACCGTACTCCGTTGCCGGAACACGTAGAACGCGGCCTTCCGGTTCGAACTCTATGTCAACTTCGCGGCTGCGGAATCCCCGGAAGAGTGACGCGGATGCGGCAGCCGCGAGCAGATTCGGCCACTCCGATCCGGCCGCCGTGGAGATCCACCGCCCAGCGGGCGATCGCCAGGCCGAGACCCGTACCGCCGTCGCTGCCCGGGCCGTGCGGCGAGGCCACCTCGCCCCGGTTGAACCGCTCGAAGACCCGGTGCCGCTCGGACTCCGGAATGCCCGGGCCCTCGTCCACCACCTCCAGGTGCAGGGACTCGGGCTGCGGGCCGCGCCGGGCCAGCACCGTGACCCGGCCGTGCGGCGGGCTGTGCTTGACGGCGTTGTCGATGAGATTGGCCACCACCTGGTGCAGCCGCTCCGCGTCCGCGTGCGCGGTCAGCTCCGGCGGCGACACGTCCAGGTGCAGATGGACGTCCGTACGGGAGTGGTTGCCGGACCCCGAGGAGAGCCGGCGGTGCGCGGCGGCGAGGTTCGCCTCCTTCAGCACCCCGGAGAGATAGGGCCAGACCTCGAAGCGGTTGGCCTTCAGCGTGACCACGCCGTTGTCCAGCCGGGACAGGTCGAGCAGCGTCTCCACCAGGCGGCCCAGGCGCTCCGTCTGCTTCAGCGCGGTGCGCATCGTCTCCGGATCGGCCGAGGACACCCCGTCCACGACGTTCTCCAGGACGGCTCTCAGCGCCGCGATGGGCGTGCGCAGCTCGTGCGAGACGTTCGCCACCAGCTCCTTGCGGTGCCGGTCCACGGCCGCCAGGTCGTCCGCCATCAGATTGATGGTCTGCGCCAGGTCGCCGAGCTCGTCGCGCCGGTCCGCCCCGTTGACCCGGCGCGTGTAGTCGCCGTGCGAGATCGACCGGGCCACCGCGCGCATCTCGTCCAGCGGCGCGGTCAGGCCGTGCGCCACGAACTGGGTGATCAGCAGGGTGGCGATGACCGAGAACACGGTGATGAACCGCAGCTCGGTGCGCGTCCGGAAGGCCACCATGATCAGCCCGGTCGTGATGAACACCGAGACGACCACCAGGGTCCCCAGCTTGGCCTTGATCGAGAACGGCCGCAGCCCCGTTCCGGGCGCGGTCATGGCGCGGGGGTCTCCAGCGCGTAGCCGACGCCGTGCACGGTACGGATGCGCTCCGCGCCGATCTTCCGGCGCAGCGCCTTGATGTGGCTGTCGACGGTCCGGGTGCCCGAGGCGTCCGCCCAGTCCCAGACCTCCGCGAGCAGCTGCTCCCGGGAGAGCACCGCGCGCGGGGTGTTCGCCAGGCAGACCAGCAGGTCGAACTCGGTCGGCGTCAGGTGCACGTCGTCGGCGCGGACCCGGACCCGGCGCTGCGCGTGGTCGATCTCCAGCTCGCCGAGGCGGAGTATGCCGCTGCGCGGTGTCACGGCGGCCAGCGCGGCCCGCTCCACCCGGCGCAGCAGCACGTGCACCCGGGCCGCCAGCTCACGCATCGAGAACGGCTTGGTCATGTAGTCGTCGGCGCCGACCCCGAGCCCGACGAGCATGTCCGTCTCGTCGTCCCGCGCGGTCAGCATCAGCACCGGCACCGGCCGCTGGGCCTGCACGCGGCGGCAGACCTCCAGGCCGTCGAAGCCGGGCAGCATGATGTCGAGCACCATCAGGTCCGGCTGCCACGCCTCGGCGGCGTCCACGGCGGCCGGGCCGTCGAGAGCGGTCTGCACGAGAAAGCCCTCCGCCCGCAGCCGGGCGGAAATGGCATCGACGATCGTGGCGTCGTCCTCGACCACCAGCACCCGGCGCTGCGCGCCCGGGGTGGCCGCGACGCCGCTGTGGGTGGTGTGTGTCTGTTCCATCGCCCCGCCCCTGCCCGTTCTCACGGAGGCCATTCCCCCGGACGTACGGTTTTCGCTCGTGAATTTCGTTGGGTGATCCCGCTACCGGTCAGCAGCGTAGAGGCAGCGGAGGCTTTTCGGCTACGCAGGGTGCAAGGCCGGACCCCCGGGAGGGACCTCGGCGCGTGGCGGGGCGACGCGCTTCTCGGCCCGGGGCCCGGGGCGTTCGGGGGCTTCCGATACCCGCCGGGGGGATCTCACTCACCCCTGATTGCGAGATGGACCACGTCGGGCACACCTCGGGCAACGCCCACTTCTTCCGTCCTTACCCCCTGGAACCCGGCATTCCGTAGGGCTTGGTCGAATGCGGCGGACGGTTGTGCGGACCAGACGGCGAGCACCCCGCCCGGGGTGAGCCGGGCGTGGCAGTCCGCGAGACCGGCGGGGGAGTACAGGTCGTTGTTGTCCTCGGTGACCGTCCAGTCCGGCCCGTTGTCGATGTCCAGACACAGCGCGTCGTAACGGTCCGTAGTCGTGCGCAGGTATGCGACGAGGTCGGTCGTCAGGATCTCCGTGCGGGGATCGGCGAGCGCGGGTCCCGAGATCCGGTCCAGCGGCCCCCGCCGGTGCCAGTCCACGATCGCCTCCTCCCGCTCGGCGACCGCGATCCGGCCCCACCGGGGCTCGCCGGCGGCCCGGGCGAGCGAGAACCCGACCCCCAGCCCTCCGATGAGCACGGCGGGCGCGGACCGGCCGGCCGGGAGCGCGGCGAGCGCGGCGTCGATCAGCAGCCGCTCGGACCGCCCGTCGGAGGTGTCCATCAGGAAGCACCCGTTGGCGATGATCTCGAAGTCCTCCCCCCGCCGGCGCAGGACGACCTCCCCGTACGGTCCCTCGCGGCGGTCCAGGGTGACGGGGGCGTCGGCGTCGGGGCCGAACGTGTGGGACATGGCGCTGATCTCCGGTGGCCGTGGTCGCTGTCCCCGCCATCCTCGCGTGCCGGGGCGGGCGGGGGCCAGCGGGTTCGTACGGCCCGGCCCCCCCGGGTCAGCCGCGTTCGCGGCGCGGCCCGCGTACGGCGTAGAGCGCCGCCCCCGCCGCGAACGCCGCCGTCGCGACGGCCCACGCCCACACCTGGGGCCCCGGCTGCATCGGCCAGGCCCACACGGAGGCGGCGCCGCCCGGGGTCCGGGGCGCGGCCAGGTACACCGCGCCGATGTACACGGTGATCGGCAGCCAGCTGAGCCGGGCCCCGATCAGGGCGGCCGCAGCGGCCGCGACGCCGGTGGCGCCGAGCACGTTGCGCACCATGCCGGGCGCGCCGAACGCCTCCGGGTGCCCGGGAACGGCCAGCGCGAGGGCCGCGGCGGCCGGGACGGTGAGCGCGAGCAGGTGCGCCAGCCGGCGGGGCCACCAGCGCCGGACCGCCGTCCGGTCGAGCTCGTCGGCGGCGGCGTACAGGCTCGTCCCGATGGCGGACGAGACCAGCAGCGGGGCCAGGACCAGGACGGGGACGCGGGCGCTGTGGTCGAAGGTGGGCTGCGCCTGGATCCAGTGGGCGGCCCAGGCGGCGAGCAGGGCCGTGCAGGCCACGGCGGCGGCGGTACGGGGGAGGGCGCGGGAGCGGAGGTAGAGGACGGGCAGGCTCACAGCGTCGGCACCTCCGCGAAGTCGCAGCTGGTACGCGTCGTCATGTAGCGGCCGAGCCAGGCGCGGCGCTCGGGGGCGGGCATGGCTTCTAGGCGGCGGAGCTCGGGGGACTTCTCCGTGCCGGGGGCCAGCGCGTAGGGGCCGGTGAGCCAGGTCCCCACGGCGTCGTCCGTCGCGCCCACGGCACGGCCGCCGGTGTCCTGGTCCGGGTGATCCGTGCAATCCCGCATCGTCATGTTGCCCGCCACCTGATAGGCGAAGTCCTCCGTGTCCTGCAACCGCCCGCGCAGGAGGTACCAGCCGGGATTCGGTGGCGGCATCCACGCCTCGTCCGAGCCGTGCAGCGGCAGCCGGGCGACGTAACGTTCCGGCGCGCCCCGCACACCCTCCAGCCGCCCGGTCAGCCCCGACACCGCCTCGGCGACCTGGGGCAGCAGGTGCGCCCGGCGCCCGCTCAGGCAGATCTGCGGGCTGCCCTCCGTGCAGACGAGGCGGACGGCCGCCGGGTCGTCCCGGAACAGGCCCTCGCCCGTGGCCACGATCAGCGGGGCGACGACGGCCGCCACGGCGAGCGGCACGAGGGCGGCGAGCCGGCGCCGGGCCGCGACGGCGGTGAGCGCGGCGGCCGCGAGCCCGCCGGTCCAGGCCGCCATGGCGGGGGCGTACCACCACACAGGCAGGCTGTCTTCCCGTGCGATGTTCACGGCCGGGTCCAGATACCGCGCCGGGGATTCCGAGTAGCTGGGCACCCCGAGCACCAGGTACATCAGCGCGGCGAGCACGGGCGGCGCCAGCCGCCACCGGCACCGCACGCCGACGGCGAACCCGAGCAGCGCCACGGCCGCCAGAACGGCGCCGTCCACCACGGCGAGCGAGAGGAGCGGGCCGCCGCCGCCCGCGTACGGCCAGGTGGCCAGCAGCGCCCCGGCCAGCGCGATCACGTACCCGGCGACCGCCCACAGCGCGATCGGCAGCGCGGCCACCGCCATCCGCGACCACCGGGCACGCGGTGTGGAGCGCCACAGCTCATCGGTCGAGCGCCGGTGGTCGCGGGCGCCCTGCCAGCAGGCCGCCGCGGCCACCAGCGGAGCGGCGAGCAGGATGGCGCCGGAGTGCAGGATGCTCTGGGTCTCGATCCAGTCGCCCTGCCAGTCGTCGGCCTTGGCGGCCATGGTCACGCCGAGCATGAGCGCCGTGGACAGCCCGGTCCACGGGCCGATGCCGCGCCGCGCCTCGGTGCGCAGCGGGGGGAGCGCCGGGCCGGAGGGCTTCCGTCGCACGGGGGCTTCGGTGAGGGTCATCGGGTGCCCGCCGTCGCCCGGTGGGAGCGCAGGGCGGTGGTGTAGCCGCGCTCGATCGGGCTGCCGTGGAGGGCGTCCGGGTCGTCGCCGTCCTTGCCGAGGGCCGCCAGCTCGCGCGTCGTCCCCCGGTACGCGACGCGGCCCGCCTCGATCAGGGTGACGTCCTCGCAGGCCGCCACCACGTCCTCGACCAGGTGGGTGGAGAGGATGACCGTCGCGTCCTGCCCGAGGTCCCGCATCAGGGCGCGGAACTCGACGCGCTGTTCCGGGTCGAGCCCGGCGGTCGGTTCGTCCAGGAGCAGCAGCTCCGGTTCGTTGACGATCGCCTGGGCGATGCCGACGCGCCGGAGCATGCCGCCGGACAGCGTCTTCATCCGGGAGTCGATCCGACCGGCAAGACCCACACGGTCCACCGCGCGCTCCACGGCGGCGGCCACCCGGGCGCCGTCCATCTCCTTGAGCCACGCCACGTAGGCGACGAACTCGCGGACGGTGAACCCGGCGTAGTGGCCGAACTCCTGCGGCAGATAGCCCAGCCTGCGCCGGACCTCCGCCCGGGCCCGGTGGCCGGATGCCGAACCCACCTCGGCGCCCAGCAGCTCGATCCGCCCGGCGTCCGGCGCGGTGGCCGTGGACAGGACCCGGATCAGCGAGGTCTTGCCCGCCCCGTTGGGGCCCAGGAGCCCGTGGACACCGGGCCCGAAGGCGAGATCGACGGAGTCCAGGGCGGTCCTGCGGCGGTGCCGCACCGTCAGCCCCGACACCTTGACGGTGCTGTTCACGCGATCACGCTCATGACGTCTCCAGGTGGTCGAAGGATCGGCGGCGCAGGACGAGCAGGGCGGCGCCGAGCACGGCCGCCCCCGCCCACGCGCCCTGTGCGGGGAGCCCCGCGAAGTAGCGGAGCGCCGTCGGCGTTCCGTCGAGCAGTGCGGACGGGGACCCGTCGAGCGCCGGTACGGTGACGGCGGCCGCCCAGCCCGTCGCGACGACGACCGCCGCGGTGCGGCAGCCGACGTACGAGCCGAGCCCCAGGGCCGCGAGCGTCAGGGCGAGCCCGGGCAGCAGCCAGGCCAGGGGGCCCGGCCCGCCGGCGGACGCGGGCAGCACCGCCCAGGCCAGGGCGAGCGCCGGGACGGTCGCCCCGAGCACCGCGGCCGTCCTGGTCAGCAGCAGCCGCAGCCCGCCGCCGGGGGAGGTGGCGACGATCTCGTGCAGGGGGTCGGCGGAGCGCCCGTACGAGACCCCGACCCCGGCGAGCGGCAGCACCGGCGCGACGAGCAGCAGGAGCATTCGGGCCGAGCCGCCGAGCCCGCCGCCGTACGCCAGCGCCACCGCCGCGCACACCACGAGCAGCAACGCCCCCGTCCACGGTCCCCGCAGCGCGGGCCCGGCGGCCCAGAGCACCCGCCCGACGCGGCGGCCACCGGGCACCCGACGCCACGCGGCGCCGGGCACGCCGCGCCCTGCGGCGCCCGCCCCGGGGGTACGGCCGTGCCATGCCCCGGGCGCACCCGCGCCGCCGGACCGGCGTCCCGCGCCACGTGCCCGGCGCCACCTGCGCACCCCCGCCGCCGGGACCGTTCCGGCCCCCGGCTCAGCCGCTGAGACCGTCCCCGCTCCCGACCCCACCCCCGCCGCCCGGACCGGCTCCGTTCCGGCCTCGGCCAGGACCGCGGCCAGGACCGCGTCCAGTACCGCCGCTCCGGCCGCCCGGTCGCGTACCGCCCCGGACACGCGTTCCGCGCAGCCCGTACAGGACTCGACGTGCTTCTCCAGGGACCAGGCATCCGTCTCCGGGGCCGTACCCTCCGCGTACCGGAGGACCAGATCGTCCGTCACGTGCCACGTCGTCATGCCGTGCCTCCCAGGGGGCCGTTCTCCGTGACCAGCCGGTCCAGGGCGGCGCGCAGCTCGCGGCGGGCCCGCATGGCCCGGGTCTTGACCGTGCCCTCCGGTATGCCGAGCAGCCGGGCGGCCTCCCGGGTGGTCAGGCCGTCGACGACCGTCGCCCGCAGGACCTCCCGCAGCTCGGGCGAGATCCGGTCGAGCGCGGCGCCCACATCCCCGTACTCCAGACCGGTCAGCACCCGGTCCTCGGCGGACGGCACGGGCGCGGCCCAGCGGCCGTCCCCCGCCCGTCCGGCCGCCGCCGCGCGTTCCGTCCGGGCCCGGGTCCGCTGGGCGTCGACCAGGCGGCGGGCGGCGATCACCCAGAGCCAGCCGCCCGCCTCCGCACCCCGGTGCGCGGCGGCGGAGCGCCAGACCGTCACGAAGGTGTCCTGCACGACCTCCCGCACGGTCTCCGCGTCCCGGCACCGGCGGCTCAGCCGGGCGAGCAGCCAGCCGGCATGCCGGTCGTAGAACGCGGCCAGGGCGGCCGTGTCCCCCTGCGCGACGGCACGCAGCAGCGCCTCGTCGCTCCGGTCGTCCCCCGAGGGGTGCAAGTCGCTCACACCCCCTCTATCGACGGCGGCCCGCCGTCCGGTTCACTCCCCCGGCGGTGCCGTGAACCGTACGGCCGAGGCGGGTGTGGTGACGTCCGCGTCCGCGCTGATCGCCCAGGCCGCGACCCGGGAGACGACGGCGGCGGGTACGGCCTCGCTGATTCCGGGGGCGGCCGGGACGTCGTGCGTGGCGTGGGCGTCGTGCGGGAGGACGACGCGGTAGCCCAGCTCCAGGGCGGTGCGGGCCGTCGCCTGGACGCACATCTCCGACATGACCCCGCAGACCGCCAGCGCCTCGACGCCCGCCTCCGCCAGGACGGCGCCCAGGGAGGTGCCCGCGAAGCCGTCGTCCCGGGTCTTGCGGATCACGGACTCCCCGGGCCGCGACGCGACGGGCAGGTGCAGCGCCCAGCCCGGGGTGAACGGCTCGTCGCCCGACCCGGGGCCGCCGTCGTTCTGGAGGTGGACGACGACCGCGCCCGCCCGCCGGGCCCGCGCCAGCAGCCCGGCCGTGCGGTCCAGCAGCACATCGGCGGCGGGGACGGCGCCCGGACCGGTCACCCCCTCCTTCTGTACGTCCACGACGATCAGGGCCTGTACGGGGCGCGGGGTCTCGGTCATGCGGCCATCCTGTCCGGCGCGGGGCCGGCGCTCCACGAAATATCGGGCGCGCGGCGAGGGCTCGCTCAGGCCCGGGGCATAAGGGTCCCGCGCAGCTGGTTGATCCCCGTGTGCCAGGGCCCGTCCTCCGCTTCCTCCCAGAGCTCCAGCGCCTCGGACGGTTCCGTCAGGACCCGGTCCAGCGCCCGGAGCGCGAGTTCGCGCAGGCCGGTCAGGTCCGGAAGGGGCTCGTCCGGGCCGTACGCGGAGTCGGCGGGGGCGCCCCCGGGGCACTGCGCCGCCACCAGGGCGGCCGCCGCTATCGCCTCGTTCGCCACGTCCGAGTCCAGGTAGCCGGTGGTGTCGGCCGTCCCGGCCAGCGCGGCCCGGACCATCCCCTCGCGCGCCTCCGGCGCGGCGTCGTCCAGACCGCCGCACCAGTCGGCGGCGGTGTCGTTGTCGAAGGGGCCCACGTCCCACGTACCCATATGCGTCTCCCTGGTGGATCGATCTCCACGCATCGTGACAGGCACCACTGACAACGGCCGGAGCGTCCCGGTCCGCCGGGCCGCACTCTGATCGCTCAGAGCGAACAGGGCTTGGGGAACATCGCGGGGCTCACAAGCATTGAGTCGGTATAGCTCAACTTGACTGCCGAAGGGGAGATCATGGCTACTGAGTCCAACGCCGTCACACCGCTCACCCTGCCCGTGCTGCCGCTCGACGAGAGGTCGTGCTGCCGGGAATGGTGGTGCCGCTGGACCTGTCGGACACCGAGGTGCGCGCCGCCGTGGAGGCCGCGCAGGCCGCCGCCCGGGAGGGCGGGGGCAAGCCCGAGGTGCTGCTGGTCCCGCGCATCGACGGGACGTACACCGGGATCGGTGTCCGCGGCACCGTCGAGCAGGTGGGGCGGCTCTCCGACGGTGACCCGGGCGCCCTCATCCGGGGCCGCGACCGGGTCCGCATCGGAGCGGGCACCAGCGGCCCCGGCGCCGCCCTCTGGGTGGAAGGGGTCCGGGTGGACGACTCCGTCCCCGACCCCCTGCCCGGGGCCGTCGCCGAGCTGGTCAAGGAGTACAAGGCGCTCGCCACCAGCTGGCTGAAGAAGCGCGGCGCCTGGCAGGTCGTGGACCGGGTCCAGCAGATCGAGGGCGTCTCCGCGCTCGCCGACAACTCGGGCTACTCGCCCTTCCTCACCACCGCCCAGAAGGTCCGCCTGCTGGAGACCACCGACCCGGTCGCCCGGCTGAAGCTCGCCATCCAGTGGCTGGGCGAACACCTCGCCGAGCAGGACGTCGCCGAGTCCATCGCCAAGGACGTCCAGGAGGGCGTCGACAAGCAGCAGCGCGAGTTCCTGCTGCGGCGCCAGCTCGACGCCGTACGCAAGGAGCTCTCCGAGCTCAACGGGGACCCGGAGGACGAGTCCGACGACTACCGGGCCCGCGTCGAGGCCGCCGATCTGCCCGAGCACGTCCGCGAGGCCGCGCTCAAGGAGGTCGACAAGCTGGAGCGCGCCTCCGACCAGAGCCCCGAGGGCTCCTGGATCAGGACCTGGCTCGACACCGTCCTGGAGCTGCCCTGGACCGTGCGCACGGAGGACGCGTACGACATCAGGGGCGCCCGGGAGATCCTGGACGCCGAGCACGCCGGCCTCCAGGACGTGAAGGAGCGCATCACCGAATACCTCGCGGTGCGCAAGCGGCGGGCCGACCGCGGCCTCGGCGTCGTCGGCGGGCGGCGCGGCGGCGCGGTGCTGGCCCTGGTGGGCCCGCCCGGCGTCGGCAAGACCTCGCTCGGGGAGTCCGTGGCGCACGCCATGGGCCGTAAGTTCGTCCGCGTCGCGCTCGGCGGTGTCCGGGACGAGGCGGAGATCCGGGGCCACCGGCGCACGTACGTCGGGGCGCTGCCCGGACGCATCGTGCGCGCCGTCAAGGAGGCCGGTTCGATGAACCCGGTCGTCCTGCTGGACGAGATCGACAAGGTGGGCTCCGACTTCCGGGGCGACCCGGCCGCCGCCCTCCTCGAAGTGCTGGACCCCGCGCAGAACCACACCTTCCGCGACCACTACCTGGAGGTCGAGCTCGACCTCAGCGACGTCGTCTTCCTGGCCACCGCCAACGTCCTGGAGGCCATCCCGGAGGCGCTGCTCGACCGCATGGAGCTGGTCAGGCTCGACGGCTACACCGAGGACGAGAAGGTCGTCATCGCCCGCGACCACCTGCTCCCGCGCCAGCTGGAGCGGGCCGGTCTGGAGAAGGACGAGGTCACGCTGGACGAGCCGGCGCTGCGCAAGCTGGCCGGCGAGTACACCCGCGAGGCCGGCGTGCGGAACCTGGAACGCGCCGTCGCCCGGCTGCTGCGCAAGGTCGCGGCCCAGAGCGAACTGGGCGACCGCGAGCTGCCGTTCACGGTGGGCGCGGACGACCTGCGCGGTCTGATCGGCCGTCCGCACCACGTGCCCGAGTCCGCCCAGGACCCGGCCGAGCGCCGTACGTCGGTGCCGGGCGTGGCCACCGGGCTCGCGGTGACCGGGGCGGGCGGGGACGTCCTCTTCGTGGAGGCGTCGCTCGCCGACCCGGAGACCGGGGCGTCCGGGCTGACCCTCACCGGCCAGCTGGGCGACGTCATGAAGGAGTCCGCGCAGATCGCGCTGAGCTTCCTCCGGTCGCACGGCGCGGAGCTGGAGCTGCCCGTCGCGGACCTCAAGGACCGGGGCGTGCACATCCACTTCCCGGCGGGCGCGGTCCCCAAGGACGGCCCGAGCGCGGGCATCACGATGACGACCGCGCTGGCCTCGCTGCTCTCCGGCCGGCTGGTCCGCACGGATGTGGCGATGACCGGTGAGGTCTCGCTGACCGGACGGGTGCTGCCGATCGGCGGCCTGAAGCAGAAGCTCCTGGCCGCGCACCGGGCGGGCATCACCACCGTGGTGATCCCCAAGCGGAACGAGGCGGACCTGGACGACGTCCCGGCCGAGGTGCTGGAGACGCTGGAGGTCCACCCGGTCACCGACGTCCGCCAGGTCCTGGAGATCGCCCTCGCCCCGGCCACGGCGGAGCGCAGGATTCCGGCAGCCGCGTAACCGCCCTCGACGGCCCGCCTCCCCGCACCCGGGGAGGCGGGCCGTCCGCGTACCGCCGCGCCTACGGGCGGTAGATCGTGCCCGGGACCGGCTCGGCGGGGGCCATCAGCTGGGGGACCGTCACGAAGGTGTAGCCCTGCTTCTTCAGGGTGTCGATGATCCCGGGCACGGCGGGCACGGTGCCCTTGTAGATGTCGTGCAGCAGGATGATGCCGTCCTTGCTCGCCTGGTCGACTATCCGCTTCCTGATCAGCGCGGAGTCGGTCGTCGAGTAGTCCTTGGCGGTGGCGCTCCACAGGATCTGGGAGAGCCCGAGGTCCTTGCAGATGCCGGAGATGGTGTCGTCGGTGCGGCCCTGCGGCGGGCGCATCAGCCGGGGCTTCTTGCCGGTGATCTCCGCGATGGCGTTCTGCGTCTTCTCCAGCTCGGCGCGTATCTCGGCCGGCTTCCGGTCGGTCAGGATCTTGTGCGACCAGGTGTGGTTGGCGATCTCGTGACCCTCGGCGGCGAGGCGCCGCACGGTGTCCGGGTGCTTCTTGACGTGGTTCTTGCCGAGCAGGAAGAACGTCGCGTGGACCTTCTTCTCCTTGAGGATGTCCAGCAGACGGGGCGTGTCCTCGGCCGGGCCCGCGTCGAAGGTCAGGGCGATGCACTTGGCCTTGCGGCAGTCCACCGGGCCCATCGGCGCCTTGGCGTCCGAAGCTGCGTCATCGCGGGCCGAGCCGGGCGCGGTGGTCTCCATCGTGCAGCCGCTCAGCGTCAGCGTGAGCGCTGTCACAAGAGCGACGGCCAACCCCGTACCGGTCGACTTCCTCTTACTGGGCACGGTGTGCCACTCCCTCGGGTGAACGACCGCACTGGTGTGCGACCTGGAGCGGCGACTATACCTGTGATGTATACACCGGGTTCATAGTGGGGTGCCGTGACGCGACGGAGCCCGGCGACGGGGTACGTCGCCGGGCTCCGCAGCGCCGGGAGGCTAGCCGTTCGCGAGCGCCTGCACGCGGTCGAGGGCGCCGTTGAAGTGGTTGTGGTCGCCCACCGTCGGGCCGGAGGACGTGTACTGCCACATCGTGTAGAAGCCCCAGCCGGCCGGGAGCGTGCCGACCGTGGAGTTGTACCGGGCCACCCACAGCGGGTTGGTCGTGCCGAAGCCGGCGTTGTTGCCCGTGCAGGACTGCCACCAGCTGGTCGCGGTGTAGATCACCGCGTCGCGCCCGGTGCGCGCCTTGTAGGTGTTCACGAAGTCACGGATCCACGAGACCATCTGGGACGCGGTCTTGCCGTAACACTGCGCGCCGTACGGGTTCCACTCGATGTCGAGCACGCCCGGCAGGGTCTTGCCGTCCCTGGACCAGCCGCCCCCGTGGTCCACGAAGTAGTTGGCCTGGGTGGCGCCGCTCGTGGTGTCGGGCGTGGCGAAGTGGTAGGCGCCGCGGATCATCCCGACGTTGTACGAGCCGTTGTACTGCTGCGCGAAGTAGGGGTTCGTGTAGTACGTCCCCTCGGTGGCCTTGGCGTACGCCCACTTCACGCCGCTGTTCCAGAGCGTGGACCAGGCGACGTTGCCCTGGTGGCTGCTGACGTCGACGCCCTCGGTCTGGGTGACGGTGGAGCCGACGGGCAGGCCGCCCTTGCCGTCGTGGGCGACGACGCCCATGCCCATGGTGGCGGTGCCGCGTGCGGGCGCGGTGGGGTCGCCCCCCGCCGCGTTCGACGCGCCGGGGAGCGCGATGAGGAGGGAGAGTGCTGCGAGCAGGGTGCCGGCCGCGGCGAAGCGCGAGCGGCGGGACTTCGTGGAGCCGGATCTGTGCACGGGCATTGCGTGCCTCCGAGACCTCGGTGGGGGGAGCTGCCGACCCGGGAGGCGCCACGCGGCGACCCCGGAGGCATGCCATGGTGTGGACATGCCATGGCATGACGCTACGCACGTAGACCCGTGCGGCGGAAGGGGGCCTGGGCGGCGCCGTTGGTCTACTCCTGCGAAATACTGGCGGAGCTGCGGTGATGGCCGGCGGCGGAAGAAACTTTCATCTGCGGGAAAGCTCTTGAGGGGAGTTGACGTGCACGGGAGCGAAAGCGGACGTGAACCCGGCGCTACCGGAGGAAGTGGTGTGGACCACGAATTCCTCGCCCTGGAGCTGGAGTTGGCCGTCTTTCTGCGCCGGGCGCGGGCCAACTCCGGCGAGATGGCGCGCGAGGTGCACCCCGAGCTGGAGGCCGCCGCCTACGGCCTCTTCGTACGCCTGGAGTCCGCCGGCCGGCAGCGGGCCACCGATCTCGCCGCCTACTTCGGCGTCGGCAAGGCCACCATGAGCCGGCAGCTCCGCGCCCTCGAAACGCTCGGCCTGGTGGCGCGCGAGCCCGATCCGGCCGACGGGCGCGCGTTTCTCGTCCACCTCACCGAGGAAGGGCTCGCCCGCTTCCGGAGCGTCCGCGACGCCCGCCGCGACCGCTACGTCCGCAAGCTGGCCGACTGGGACCGCGCCGAGGTCGCGGAACTCGCCCGCCTGCTGCATCAGCTGAACGCCCGCGCCGAGGACTGAGCGCTCCGGGTGCGGGCGGCCTCACAGGCGTACGTACGCCGCCGTCGCGTCGTCGTGGGTCTTGCCCCGGAGGTGCTGACGCTCCGTGTCCGCGTCCTCCAGGGCGCGGACCCGGTCGATCAGCGCCTGCGGCCCGTCCTCCGCCAGGACCGCCAGACACGCCGCCCAGTCGCCCTCGCCGAACATCTCCGTCCAGCGGCTCGCCCCGTCCGTCAGCGCGGCCAGGGCCCGCACCTCGGCGCGCGGCGTCCGCCCGGTGACCGCGCGCTCCGCCACGGCCGGGTCGGCGGCGGCCGTGAAGAAGCCGCCCTCCTTGTTGCGCGCCCGGGTGTCGGCCACCGCGTCCGAGACCAGCAGCTCCCGGGGGAGCCGGTCGAGCCGGTCGTCCAGCACCGCGCGGACGCCGCCGGCGGGCGATTCGATGAGCAGCGCCGAATCGGACAGCACCAGGTGTTCCACCTCGGCCTCGTCCCAACGCACCACGACGACGGTTGCCTGCGGCGTACGGACGTGAGAAAGGTCACAGGTCGAGCGGTGGGCGTCCGCGGTGCGCCGGATGGACTCCGCGAGGATCTCCCGCAAGGTCAGATCCCGCCGCGAACCGGACAGTTCGACCAGCGCGCCGCCCAGCCGGGCCGTGAACCACGGAACCGGGTGCACACAACCGGTGTCGCCCTTCGGAGGGGTCACGCCGTCGAGCAGCACCAGCCCTCCGCCCCGACCGGAAGCGGGGAGGAACGAGGCCGTCCAGTCCTCGTTCGGGCGGTCCGGGGTTCCGGGGGCGGTCGCGAGTCCGATGAGCATGCGGTCAGTCTGCACGATGCCTTCACCGCGCCTGCACGGCCCCGCGATTGGTGTGTACCAGCAGGTCAGAAGGTCGGCCGAGGCGGAAGGAATCCCTCCGCCCGGAGGTGCGGGCGGGCATCCTGCCAAAGCCCGCGCGGAAGTTCCAGCCGGTGTCCACGCATGGCGCCCGGGCCCGCTGGGGAGACTTGTTCGCCAACTCGGGATTGATGTTCACTCGTTCGTGTGGCGGAGCGGTTGATGCGCGCCCCCCCCTGAAAAGCACTGGAATGGTCGGGAGCCGTACCAGGGGGCGGGACGCTCGTTCATGTGACCGTGCGTCACCTCTGCTTCAAGGGCGGACGAGTCGAGATTGCGAGCACCGGTGCAGAAGAAGCGGCCTCGGAGCAAGGGCGGCAGCAACAGCGGTTCCGAGGCGGCGCCGACGACCCCGGCCGAGGGCGGTCGCCGTGTACGCGTCCGCAGCCGGCTGGTCGCGGGCGTCGCCGTCGTCGGGATCACCGTCATAGCGGCGGGGACACCGGCCGTGCTCGCCGCCTCGTCCGACCTCACCGACTCGCAGCACCTGGTCACCCTCGCCGAGCTGAACCAGCAGGCGATCTCCCTGGCCCACTCCCTCGCCGACGAGCGCGACGAGGTCACCGTCTACATCGCGGGCGGCCGCGAGGGCGAACCGGGCGGCCAAGGCGCCCGCGTGGACCAGCGGGTGGACGAGATCCGGGAGGCGGCCCCGGCCGACCTCCTGCGCGACCTGTCCACCATCCCGTCCCTGCGCCGCGACGCGATCAGCGGCAAGGGCACCGCCCTGGAGGCCCACCAGGCCTACTCCGAGGTCATCGCCACACTCCACGGCCTCGCCGACGAGCTGGCCCGCTCCACCCCGCCGCGGGCCGCCGACGCCGCCCGCACCCCGCAGGCGCTCGGCCGGGCCACCGAGGAGGCGTCCGCCGCCCGGGGGCTGCTGCTCGCCGCGCTCGCCGTGCCCCGCCCGGAGCCGGCCCCGCCGCGCATCGACCCGTTCACCGGGCTGCCCGTCCAGAGCGAGGACGAGGGCGAGACCAAGGAGGACCGCACCCGCGACGCGCTGAGCGCCGCCGCCCAGCGGGCCCGGGTCGGCGAACTCTCCGCGCTCGCCGACTTCGACCGGTCCGCCGGCGCCACCGCCCGCGACAAGCTGGCCTCCACCGTCACCGGGCCGGAGGTCAACAGCGCCGAGAAGTACCTCGCCGAGCTGACCGACCGCCCCGAACTGTCCGACTCCGACCTGAAGGTCAGCGACAAGAAGGTCGCCGCGGCCCTCACCGCGCGGGTCGACCGGATGCGCTCCGTGGAGTCCGCGCTCGGGACCACCCAGGTCCAGCGCCTCGAACAGCTGCGCGACGACGACGTCACCGCCCTCGAACTGCGCATCGCGCTCCTCGGAGGCTGCCTGCTCGTCGCGGTGGCCGTCTACACGGCCGTGGCCCGCACCCTCACCCAGCCGCTCGCCGTGCTCCGGATCGGTGCCGCCCGGCTCGCCGCCGATCCCGCCACCGCCGAACCGGTCCGCTACACCGGCCGCAACGACGAGTTCGCCCAGGCCGTCCGCTCCGTCAACGCCCTGCACGGCCGCCTGCAGGGGCTGCTCCAGGAGGTCGACGGGCGCTTCGCGGGCCTGGAGGCCGAGCGCGCCGAACTGGTCGCCGGACGCGAGGCCCTCACGGCGCAGCGCGCCGAACTCCAGGCACGCGCCGCGGACCTGACGGCCCAGCTGGAGAAGCTGAAGAACACCGTCCACCACACCTTCGTCAACCTCTCGCTGCGCACCCTCGGCCTGGTCGAGCGGCAGCTCGGGGTCATCGAGTCCCTGGAGGACCGCGAGCAGGACCCGGAGCGGCTGGGCACCCTCTTCAAGCTCGACCACATGGCCACGGTCATGCGCCGCCACAGCGAGAACATGCTGGTCCTCGCGGGCGCGGACCACGGACACGGCCACCCGGGACCGATCCCGCTGGTCGACGTCCTGCGCGCGGCCGTCAGCGAGATCGAGCGGTACGAGCGGGTCACCATCCAGTCCCTGCCGCCGCACGCCCAGGTCGCCGGGTTCGCCGCGGACGACCTCAGCCACCTGGTCGCCGAGCTCCTGGAGAACGCCACCTCGTTCTCGCCGCCCGACTCCCACGTCCAGCTCTCCGGCTGGCTCCTGGAGAGCGGCGAGGTGATGCTCTCCGTCCAGGACGAGGGCATCGGCATGTCGTCCGTACGGATGGGCGAGCTCAACACCCGCCTGGCCGACCCGGCACTCTTCGAGGCCGGCGAGCAGAACGCCGACGGGGCCGGGCTCGGCCTCCAGGTCACCTCGCTGCTCGCCGCCCGGCACGGCGTACGCGTGGAACTGCGCGAGCAGAAGGGGAGCGGGGTGACCGCGGTCGTCGTCCTCCCCGAGGCCCTGCTGCCCAAGGCCCCCCCGGCCGCGACGCCCCCGTCCGTCACCGCCCCGGGCGACGCGCCCACGCTGAACCTGCCGGGCTCGGTGGCCGAGGCCAACTCCAACACCCTGCCGGCGCGCGCCGCGTCCACCTCCGACGACCCGATGATCGCGGCGGCGGAACGCGCCCTCGCCGAGGCGGGGGCGGCGGAGCCGCCGGAGGACGACGCCCCGGAGGCCGCTGTGGCCCCTGTGGCCCCTGTGGCCCCGGAGGCCGCTGCGGGACCCGAGACGCCCGGGACGCCGGCGGCCTCGGGGGCCCAGCGCGCCCCCGGGGCCGCCCGCGCCCCCGGGGCGCCCGCCGGCGGCCGCCCCCGCGCCGG
>NZ_JBHUXS010000028.1:0-67770 GCF_042669245.1 Streptomyces sp. NPDC057249
TGGTACTGCAGGGGGGACCCTGTGGGAGAGTAGGACGCCGCCGAACAATCATTGTGGGAAAGCCCCGTGCCGTTGGCACGGGGCTTTTCTGCGTTCACGGGCGGATCACATCGTCCGGGGACCGTCCCGGCGCCCGCGTTACAGGCGTCCCGCTGCTTTGACTGCCAGATAGGCATCGGCAAGTGCGGGCGCGAGAGCGTCGGGTGAGGCGTCCACAACGACTACACCGTGGTTCCTGAGTTTGTGCGCGGTGCGGTGACGTTGAGCCTGGGCCTCGACACCGGCGGCCGCCTCGTACATCGCGTCCACTGTTCCGCGCGCGTCGGCCATGTCCGCGATGCGCGGGTCACTCACCGCCGCGACCAGGACGGTGTGCCGCTGGGTGAGCTGGGGCAGCACGGGCAGCAGCCCTTCTTCGACAGGAGCCGCGTCAAGGCTCGTCAGAAGGACGACGAGCGAGTGCCGAGGGGCCTGTGCGATGGCGGCAGCCACGAGTCCTCGTGTGTCGGTCTCCACGAGTTCCGGTTCCAGTGGTGTCAGGGCATCGACCACGGCCGGCAGGACGTCCCCGGCTGCCCGGCCCCGGACCCTCGCCTTCGTACCGCGGCTGTAGGCGAGGAGACCGACACGATCGCCGGCGCGCGTGGCGAGCGCCGTCAGAAGCAAAGTCGCGTCCATCGCCGCGTCGAGGCGGGGCACGTCGCCGACCCGGCCCGCCGAGGTACGGCCGGTGTCGAGGACGACCAGGACATGCCGGTCGCGTTCCGGGCGCCAGGTCCGGACGGCGACCTTGGACTGGCGGGCGGTCGCCCGCCAGTCGATCGATCGGACATCGTCGCCGGGAACGTAGGCGCGCAGGCTGTCGAACTCCGTGCCCTCCCCACGCGTGAGGACGCTGGTACGACCGTCGAGTTCGCGCATCCTGGCGAGCCGCGAAGGGAGATGCTTGCGGCTTGTGAACGGCGGAAGGACGCGTACCGTCCACGGCACGCGGTGGCTGCCCTGGCGCGCGGCCAGACCCAGCGGCCCGTACGAGCGGACGGTGATCTGTGCGGCCTGACGGTCACCGCGACGGGTGGGGCGCAGAATCGTACGGATGAGCCTTCGCTCACCGGCCGGGACGGTCAGCTCGTGGCGGGAGGCGGCGGGCTCGGTGCCGGGCAGCCAGCTGCTCGGAGGCCAGGCGTCGCGGAGCTGTGCCCGCAGAGGGCGGCGGGAAGGGTTGACTACGGTGAGTTGTACTTCTGCCCGGTCGCCGAGTCGAACGGATGTATCACCGGATCGGGTGAACTGCAGCGATCGCACTGGCGCGGCCAGGGCATAGTCGCACAGAATTGCCAGTGAGAGCGGGCCGTCGACCGCGAGCATTCCCGTCCAGCTCGGGGCCACGACGGCTACGGGGAGTGATCCCAGAGCTGCTAGCAAGGCAGCACGTCCGGTGAGGGCCACGGTTCATCGCCTCACCGGGGTACGGGGACTTGGGCGAGCACAGCGGTGATGACGGAGTCGGGGGTGACCCCTTCCATCTGGGCTTCCGGGCGCAGTTGGATGCGGTGCCGGAGCGTCGGGAGGGCCAGGGCCTTCACATCGTCCGGGGTCACATAGTCGCGGCCGGTGAGCCAGGCCCAGGCTCGGGCGGTGGACAGCAGGGCGGTGGCTCCACGGGGGGAGACACCGAGAGAGACCGAGGGGGATTCACGCGTGGCACGACAGATATCGACGACGTAGCCGGTGATCTCGGGGGACACGGCCGTCTTGGCGACCGCGCCGCGGGCGGCTTCGAGATCGGCGGGTCCGGCGACCGGGCGGATGCCCGCGGCCTTCAGATCACGGGGGTCGAACCCGTCGGCATGGCGGGTCAGGACAGCGACCTCGTCCTCACGCGTGGGCAGCGGGACGGTCATCTTCAGTAGAAATCGGTCCAGCTGGGCTTCGGGGAGGGGGTACGTGCCTTCGTACTCGACGGGGTTCTGCGTCGCGGCTACGAGGAAGGGATCGGGCAACAGGCGGGGCGTGCCGTCGACGGTGACCTGTCGCTCTTCCATCGCCTCCAGCAGGGACGACTGTGTCTTGGGAGGCGTCCGGTTGATCTCGTCTGCGAGGAGGAGGTTGGTGAAGACGGGGCCGGGCTGGAAGGAGAACTCGGTCGTGCGCGCGTCGTAGACGAGGGACCCGGTGACATCGCTCGGCATCAGGTCGGGTGTGAACTGCACGCGTGTGGTGTCCAGTTCGAGCGATGCGGCGAGGGCTCGGACCAGCAGGGTCTTGGCCACACCGGGGACGCCTTCGAGGAGTACATGCCCTCGGCAGAGCAGGGCGACGACGAGCCCGGTGACGGCCGGGTCCTGACCGACCACGGCCTTGGCGATCTCGGAGCGCAGCGCCTCCAGGGCGGCGCGGGCTGCGTCGTCGGAGCCGGCTGGCCCGGCGGTTCCTACGGGCCCGGTGGGCGCGGGGGGTGGGGCGCTCATGAGGTTCGGACCTCTCTTTCGAGGGAGTCGAGTCGGTCTGCCAGAAGTACGAGCGCCCGGTCGTCGGCGGGGGCTGGGCCGAAAAGCAGGTCGCTGAGGTTGCCGTGAGCCGGACCGAGGCGTGCGGACAGGGCGGGGAGGAGGACTGCGGCAGAGTCAGCGTCCCCGGGGGAGACACCGGCGAGAGGTGCCAGTTTGGCGCGGGTCGCGTGGCGGAGTGACGCGGCAGCGCGGTCGCGGGCATTGGCCCTGCGGCTGAGCCTGGCCCGGCCCTCAGTGGACTCGGAGGCCCGGATGGCCACGGGCAGGCGTTCGGCGACGAGGGGGCCCAGGCGCCGGGCGCGCCAGACCGCTGCGAGCACGGCGGCGACGGCGAGTTGCAGTGTGCCCCACAGCCAGCCGGACGGGATCAGCTCGATGAGGCTGCTCCGGCCGCCCGTGGTGCCGTCACCACCGGCCGCGCTGCCGGTGGCGGAGGAATCGGTGAGCGAGGGGAGGTACCAGACCAGATGGGCGCGGGAACCGAGGAGTTGCAGGGCCAGGGACGCGTTTCCCTGGTGGTTGAGACGTTCGTTGTACAGGAAGTCGGGGGAGCCCAGCAGAACGGTGTCGCCGGCCGAGGGCCGGCGCAGGAGGAGCACGGAGGGAAGCCCCCCTGCGGGGTAGCAGGCCTCGGCATCGAGGCGCTGGGCGGCGTAGCGGATGCCGCCCGTCTCGACGGCTCCGGCTCTCCGGGCCGCGGGCGACGAGCAGTACGGGGGCCGTGCGACGACGGGGACGGCGGGCTTCGCGTGAACTCCGGGGGCCAGGGTGCCGAGCGAGGGGGAATCGGCACCGAGGAGCACGGTTCGGCCGGTCGTTGTCGCGGTCGCTTTGTGCAGCGCCCTTTGCTGGTGGGGCGTCAGCAGGTTGGGGGCGGTGACCAGGAGTGTCGTGTCGGGGCCTGTCGCGGACACGGCGTCCCGGAGCGTGGTGACGACACGGACGGATATGCCGTGTTCCTTGAGGAGTTCGGCGATGGCCCTGCTGCCGTAGCGATCCGTAGAGCGGGGGTCGAGGCGGCCGTGCTGGTCCCCGGAGCGGGCGGCCGCCAGGGCTATGGCAGCGACTACGAGCAGGAGGGCGGCGAGCAGCACTCCGCGGGAGCGGAGCCAGATCTGGTGCGGCGTGACGGAGATGGAGGTGGAAGAGGGGGACGGGGCGGTGGCCGGTGTCATGGGGATGCCCCCTCGCGGGCGTCGGCCGGTCGCGGGGTGGCGGTCTCGACGGCGCGGTCGAGGTCGAGCAGAGTCAGGTACGCCGCCCGGTCGGCGGAGCGGCCCCCGTATGTGACGTCGTCGAAGCCCCGGGCCGCCGCCCGTAGGCGTGCGTCGTACGCGGGAAGGGCGCGGCCCGCCTCTGCGGCTGCTTCGTCGGCGGTGCGTCCGGGGCGGGGCTCCAGCAGGGCCCGCTCCTCGAGCGAGCGGACGATGGCACGCATCCGTTCCTGGACGGCCTGGTTCCAGCGTCCGGCCGCCGCGTGGGTGTCGGCGGCGGCACGGTGGTCCGCGGCGCTGCGTGGACCGTGTGCGAAGAGTGCTTCGGTGGGCCTCCGACCGGGGCGCGGGACGCCCAGCCGCCACCGGAGCGCGGCCCCCAGACCGAGGACGGCCAGGAGGAGAACGATGAGGCCGGCTGGTCCGCCCGGTGCGGCGACGGAGGCCGCCGAGACGACATCGCCGAACCAGGTCCACAGGTGGTCCAGAGCGCGTTGGAGGGGGTGCGGATCGTTCTCGTGGTACGCGCCCTTGGACAGTTCGCGCCGGGCCGCCTCCCGGGCGGGGAGGCGGCCGGTCTCCACAGGGGCGCCGCCGCTCGCTCGTACCAGCAGCCGTGCTGCCGTACCGCCCGCCCCCGGCACGGTGTCAGTTCCTGGTGCCGAAGCCGGGCAGACCCGCTGCCCTGGCCAGATCGAGGTCGAGCGCTTCGCGGCGGATGCGCTGGTCCACGTAGAGAAGGGCCATGACTCCGGCGGAGAGCGGATACGTGAGGGTGGCGGCGATCACGTCACCGATGGCGGTGACGATCAGGAACGGCCAGCCGAACTCGGTGACTTCCCCGGAGACGAGGGAGCTCAGGGTGCCCTCGTCCACACCCACCGCGACGACGCCGAAGGGGATGCCGACCACCAGACCCACGATGAGTGTCAGCAGCCAGGTCAGGGCGAGGACGCCGAACGTCCGCCACCAGGCGCCGCGGACCAGCTTCGCGGAGCGCCGCATGGCGGCGGCTACCGGCTGCCGTTCCAGCATCAGCGCGGGGGCGGCCAGGCTGAATCGGACGGACAGCCAGAGGAAGACACCGGTCGCGGCGAGCAGCCCGAGGAATGCGAGGCCGACTCCCGCCGCGTCGCCGAGGAGGAACCCGGGGAGGATACCGGCGGTCATGATCGCACCGCCCATGACGGCGATCAGGAGGGTCAGGCCCAGCAGCGGGAGGAGCCTGGGACGGGCCTCGGCCCAGGCTTCGGACAGGCTGACCTGGCGGCCCAGCACCGAGCGGCTGATCACCACGGTGAGCACCGACGTGGTGAAGATCGTGGCCGGCATCGAGATGAGCAGGGGCGGGGCGAGGTCCAGAAGGCTGTACCGGAGCGATTCGGTGGCCTGGCGCAGCGCCTCGGAGCCGGTGGCGTTGCTGTCGACCGAGGGAGGGTCGGGCAGCAGGTTGCGCTGGACAAGGAGGATGGCGGCCTGGGCGATCACGGAGACCACGAGCGTGATGCCGAGGACCGTGCGCCAGTGGGCGCGCATGGTGGAGACGGTGCCGTCGAGGATCTCGCCGATGCCGAGCGGCCGGAGTGGGATGACGCCGGGCTTCGCCGCCGGCGGCGGGCCGCCCCAGCCGGCTCCGCCCGGTGGAGAGCCCCAGCCGGATCGCTGCGGCGGCGCGCCCCAGCCGGGGCCGGTGCTGGAACCAGGCCCTTGTGCCGGGGTGCCCCAGCCCCGGTCGGGCGGCGAGGCGGTGGGGCCGGTTCCGGTGGAGCTTGGAGGGGACCACTGGCCGGCGGGCGGCTGCTGGGCGGCCCAGGTTCCCGAGGGGGCGGTGTCGTCGGCCGGTTCGGAGGGGCGGGGGATGCCCGTTTCGAGGTGGTCCGGCTCCGGGGCGGCCGTTTCCTGGCCGTCTCTTCCCTCGCCGTCTCTTCCCTCGCCGTCTCGCTCCTGACCAGCCGCTTGCTGACCGGCCGCTTCTCGATGTGCCGTTTCCTGACCCGGCGCTTCGCGGTCGGCCGGCTCTCGGTGGTCCGTTTCGCGGCCGTTCGCTCGCTGGTCGTCGGAGGGGGCGGATCCGGGCGAGGCCCAGCCCGGAGTGTCGTTCATTGTCGCTCCTTCGCGGTCCTGTCCGCGCGTCGCGGCGTCAGGCTGGCAGCCATCGTGCCACGCGCCCATGCCGTCCGGGCCCGGCCCTGTGACCGGCTCGTGCCTTCAGGTTCGGGAGGGTCACCGGGCAGACTGGGCGGATGGCTGATCAGGACGTGCAAACGCCGGTGGGCAGCGAGCCCGCCGGGCTGCCCTCAATTCGCTGGGACGAACCTCCGGAAGGCCCCGTGCTGGTGCTCATCGACCAGAGGCGGCTGCCCGCGGAGGAGACGGAGCTGGTGTGCACCGATGTGCCGGCTCTGGTGGACGCGATCAGGACGCTCGCCGTGCGAGGGGCACCCCTGCTGGGGATCGCCGGAGCCTACGGGGTGGCTCTGGCCGCCGTGCGGGGCTATGACGTGGCGGAGGCCACCGGACTTCTGGAGCGGGCGCGGCCCACCGCTGTGAACCTGGGGTACGGCGTGCGCCGGGCCGCCGCGGCGTACTGGGCGGCGCTCGACAAGGGGACCGGTCAGGAGCGGGCCGGGGCGGCCGCGCTGGCGGAGGCCAGGGCGCTGCACCGCGAGGACGCCGAGGCCAGCGGGCGGATGGCCCGGCACGGGCTCGCCCTGCTGGACGAGCTGGTTCCGGGCGGGGGGCACCGGCTGCTGACCCACTGCAACACGGGGGCGCTCGTCTCCGGGGGCGAGGGCACCGCCTTCGCGGTGGCGCTCGGAGCCCACCGGGAGGGGCGGCTGAGGCGGCTGTGGGTGGACGAGACCCGTCCCCTGTTGCAGGGCGCCCGGTTGACCGCGTACGAGGCGGCGCGCAACGGCATGCCGTACAGCCTGCTCACGGACAACGCGGCGGGGTCGCTGTTCGCGGCGGGGGAGGTGGACGCCGTGCTGATCGGGGCGGACCGCATCGCCGCGGACGGGTCGGTGGCCAACAAGGTGGGGAGCTATCCGCTGGCGGTGCTCGCCAAGTACCACCACGTACCGTTCATCGTGGTCGCGCCGACGACGACCGTGGATCTGCTCACCGCGGACGGGACGTCCATCACCGTGGAACAGCGTTCCGGACGGGAGGTGACGGAGCTCATACTCCCGCCGCGCGGAGCGGGGGAGGAGGAGGCGGGCGGAGTGCCCGTCGCCCCGGTGGGGACTCAGTCGTACAACCCCGCCTTCGATGTCACGCCGCCGGAGCTGGTCACGGCGATCGTCACGGAAGAGGGCGTAATCTCGCCGGTCACGGGGGCCGGGCTGGCAGAGCTGTGTGCCAGATCATCGCAGGTAACGATTAGCTAATGGGATGATGTCGTTTATGAAGGGACGCGTCCTTGTCGTCGACGACGACACCGCACTGGCCGAGATGCTCGGCATTGTGCTGCGTGGTGAGGGTTTCGAGCCGTCGTTCGTAGCGGACGGCGACAAGGCACTTGCTGCATTTCGAGAAGCGAAGCCGGACCTGGTCCTGCTCGACCTCATGCTGCCCGGCAGGGACGGCATCGAGGTCTGCAGGCTGATCAGGGCCGAGTCGGGTGTGCCGATCGTCATGCTCACTGCCAAGAGCGACACGGTTGACGTGGTGGTGGGCCTGGAGTCCGGGGCCGACGACTACATCGTCAAGCCGTTCAAACCGAAGGAGTTGGTGGCCCGGATCAGGGCACGTCTGCGCAGGTCCGAAGAGCCGGCCCCGGAGCAGCTGACCATCGGGGACCTGGTCATAGACGTCGCCGGGCACTCGGTGAAGCGGGACGGGCAGTCCATCGCCCTGACGCCGCTGGAGTTCGACCTGCTGGTCGCGCTCGCCCGCAAGCCGTGGCAGGTCTTCACCCGTGAGGTGCTCCTGGAGCAGGTCTGGGGTTACCGGCACGCGGCGGACACCCGCCTGGTCAACGTGCATGTGCAGCGGCTGCGCTCCAAGGTCGAGAAGGACCCGGAGCGGCCGGAGATCGTGGTGACCGTCCGAGGCGTCGGTTACAAGGCCGGACCGAGCTGACATGTCCCTGGGTAGCACTGCTCCGAAGCCCGGGGAGCCGGGAGTCCGTGCGGAGCGGGCTGCCGGTTCAGGGCACACGTCGTCCCCCGTCGACCGTTTCCTGCAGGGCGGCCGGTTGTTCCAGGACCGGGCGCCCGGCGGGCCGGTGCCGCGACTGCTGATGCGCTGGGTGCGGCGCCCGCTGCTGCCCGTCGTCCGGCTGTGGCGGCGCAACCTCCAGCTGCGGGTCGTCGCGGGCACTCTGCTGATGTCGCTCGGAGTGGTGCTTCTGCTCGGCCTCGTCGTGATCGGGCAGGTGCGCAACGGCCTGCTCGACGCGAAGGGCAAGGCGGCCCAGACACAGGCCGCGGGCGGCTTCGCGGCCGCCCAGGAGAAGGCCAACGCGCCGCTCACCACCGTCGCCGGCCAGGGGGACGACGCGGCCGACGGCACGATCGAGAACAACTCCTGGCGCACCGAACTCCTCGACCAGCTCGCCAGTGGCGGCAAGAACGCCTTCAACGTGATGGCGCTCAGCGCCGACGAGGGGGCCCGCGCGCCCCGCGGTTCGGGGCACGTCAAGGCGGTGAGCATTCCGCAGAGCCTGCGGGACGCGGTGAACAAGGGCCCCGGGGCCTTCCAGACGTACTCGCTGATCCAGTACGAGAACGGGCAGGAGTCCCAGCCCGGCCTCATCGTCGGCAAGCGCCTCTACGACATCGACCGCGACCCGTACCAGCTGTACTACGTCTTCCCGCTCACGCAGGAGGAGAAGTCCCTGAACCTGGTCAAGGGCACGCTGGCGACCGCCGGCCTGTTCGTGGTGGTGCTGCTGGGCGCCATCGCCTGGTTCGTGGTGCGCCAGGTCGTCACGCCCGTGCGCATGGCCGCGGGCATCGCCGAACGGCTCTCCGCCGGCCGGCTCCAGGAACGGATGAAGGTCACCGGCGAGGACGACATCGCCCGGCTCGGCGAGGCCTTCAACAAGATGGCGCAGAACCTCCAGCTGAAGATCCAGCAGCTGGAGGAGCTGTCCCGGATGCAGCGGCGGTTCGTCTCGGACGTCTCGCACGAGCTGCGTACGCCCCTCACGACGGTACGGATGGCCGCCGACGTCATCCACGAGGCACGGGCCGACTTCGACCCCATCACAGCCCGGTCCGCCGAGCTGCTGGGCGACCAGCTCGACCGCTTCGAGTCATTGCTCTCCGACCTGCTGGAGATCAGCCGCTTCGACGCCGGCGCCGCCGCGCTGGAGGCCGAGCCGATAGACCTGCGGCAGGTGGTGCGCCGGGTGATCGGCGGCGCAGAACCGCTCGCCGAGCGCAAGGGCACCCGGATCCGGGTCGTCGGCGACGAGCAGCCGGTGATCGCCGAGGCCGACGCACGGCGCGTCGAACGGGTCCTGCGCAACCTCGTGGTCAACGCCGTCGAGCACGGCGAAGGGCGCGATGTGGTCGTGCGCCTGGGCGCGGCCGGCGGAGCGGTCGCCGTCGCCGTCCGGGACTACGGCGTGGGGCTGAAGCCCGGCGAGGCGACCCGGGTCTTCAACCGCTTCTGGCGGGCCGACCCGGCCCGGGCCCGGACCACCGGCGGCACCGGTCTGGGCCTCTCCATCGCGGTGGAGGACGCGCGGCTGCACGGCGGCTGGCTCCAGGCGTGGGGCGAGCCCGGCGGCGGTTCCCAGTTCCGGCTGACGTTGCCGCGCACGGCGGACGAGCCGCTGCGGGGCTCGCCGATACCGCTGGAGCCGGAGGACTCGCGGCGCAACCGGGAGAGCCGGGAGCGGGCCGAGGAGGCCCCCGTCACGGACACCTCCGCCACGGGCGGCGGGCACCGGCTGCTGGCCGTGCCCTCGCAGCACGCCGGTACCGGCCGCGCCCCGCTGCCGGTCCCGGGACGGGCCGCGGTGCCGGCCGGGACCGCACCCGCATCGGTGCATCCAGCGGCCCTGCCGGGCAGTGGGGCGCGCGTGGTGCCGCGCCCCTCGGAGGAACGGCAGGCCGGTCACAACGACTCTCCGGGGAGTGGACCGGGGCGGGAGGACACGATCCGTGAGGACTGACCGTCGTCAGGGCGGCCGTGGGCGTGTGGTGGGGGTGACCGTGCTGGTCGGGTGCGGCGCGCTCGTCCTGTCGGCGTGCGGCTCGATGCCCGTGTCCGGGGACATCAAGGCCGTCGACGCCTCGCAGCCCGGTGACTCCCAGGTGCAGGTGTACGCGGTCGCCCCACGGGACGGCGCCACCCCGAACGAGGTGGTGGACGGCTTCCTCGAGTCGATGACCAGCGACGACTCCGACTTCCGGATGACGCGCAAGTACCTGACCAAGGAGGCGTCGCGGCGGTGGAAGCCGAGCGCGGAGACCACCGTGCTGGCCAAGGCGCCCAATCGGAGCGACCGCCCCGTCCGCGACCACGACCGCAGCGCGAACGAGGTCAGCTTCACCCTGACCGGCGAGCAGGTGGCGACGGTCGACGCGCAGAACGCGTACCAGCCGCTCGCGCCGACCGACTACTCCCGCACGGTGCACCTGGTGCGGGAGAAGACGCCGGAGGGCAAGGAATGGCGCATCGACTCCGTGTCGGACGGCCTGGTGCTCGGGCAGTCCGACTTCAAGCGGCTGTACCGCTCGGTCAATAAGTACTACTTCGCGACGGGGCGGTCCGACGCGGACGCCACCCTCGTCGCCGACCCCGTCTACCTCCGCAACCGGACCGACCCCGCGACGGGGATGGACACGGTGACGCAGGCGGTCCGCAGCCTTCTGCGGGGCCCGACCGACTGGCTGCGGCCGGTCGTCGACTCGCGCTTCCCCAAGGGGACGGACCTCAGGAAGGGGGTCGCCTCGCTGACGCCGGACGACCGCAACGTCCTGAAGGTCCCGCTCAACAAGCACGCGGACGGGACCGGGCAGCGGGTCTGCCGGATGATGGCCTCGCAGGTCCTCTTCACCCTCCGGGACCTGACATCCGCGCGGGTCGAGCAGGTGGAGTTGCAGCGTTCCGACGGTTCGCCGCTGTGCGTGCTCGACGCGGACCAGGCCGAGGAGTACGCCCCCGACGCCTCCTCCGGCGGACCCGACAGCCAGTACTTCGTGGACGCCAAGGGCCGGGTCGAGCGCATCCCGGGCAGCACCAGGGGCAGCGGCGAGCCGGAACCGGTGGCCGGCCCCTTCGGCGACGGCGCGCTGAAGGTGAGCGCGGTCGGCGTGGCCCGGGACGAGCAGTCGGCGGCGGCGCTCTCCCAGCACCACGGGTCGCTCTACGTGGCCTCCATCGCGGTGGACGGCGAGCTCCCCGTACCGGCCGTGACGAGCAAGGGGGCCGACCCCGAGGACCGGCTGACGGCGCCCAGCTGGGACGGCCGGGGCGACCTCTGGGTCGCCGACCGCGACCCGGAGAACTCCAGGCTGCTGCGGCTTCCCCACGGCACGGGCAAGGCGCAGGAAGTGCCCGTGCCGAGCCTGGGCGGCAGCCGCATCGCCGCGCTGCGGCTCTCGTCGGACGGGGTGCGCATAGCGCTGCTGCTGACGAAGGACGGCCACACGACGCTGAAGATCGGCCGGATCGAGCGGCTCGGCCCGCAGGACGACGCCCAGGTGTCGGTGGTCGACCTGCGCCAGGCGGCGCCGCAGTTCGCCGACGTGACGGCGGTGTCCTGGTCCGGCCGCAGCCGCCTCGTGGTCGTCGGCAAGGAGCAGGGCGGCGTGCAGCAGGTGCGTTACGTGCAGGCGGACGGCTCGACGCCCTCCTCGGGCGTCCTGCCCGGGGTGAACCAGGTGCTGGCCATCGCCGCCGCCGACGACGAACAGCTGCCGCTGATGGCGGACACCTTCGGCGACGGGATAGTGAAGCTGCTCCCCGGGGACAGCTGGCAGACCGTCCTCAAGGAGGGCTCGGCGCTGGTCTACCCGGGCTGACGCACCGCCGCCCGGCCGGGGTTTTCCACAGGGGTGGCCCGCCGGCTCCGCGAGGAGCACAGTTGAGGTGTGCGGGGGTGGTGGCAGGAGATCAGCGGGCTCGTTCTTCCGGTGTCCTGCGGCGGCTGCGGCAGGGCGCGGACGGAGCTGTGCGAAGCGTGCGGCGCACAGGTGCACGGTGGCGCACCGCGCCGGGTGCGGCCCTCGCCGGAGCCGCCCGGGCTGCCCGTGGTGCACGCCGCCGCCGGGTACGAGGGCGCGGCGCGGGCGGTCCTGCTGGCCCACAAGGAGCGCGGCGTGCTCGCGATGGCGCGCCCCCTCGGGCGGGCCCTGGCGGGCGCGGTACGGGCCGGAGCGGGGCGGCATCCCGACGGGCGGCCACTGCTGCTCGTACCGGTGCCTTCCGCGCGCCGGGCCGTCGCGGCGCGCGGGCACGACCCCGCTCGCCGGATCGCCCTGGCGGCGGCCGTCCGGCTGCGGCGGACAGGCGTCCCGGCGACCGTCGCCGCGGTGCTGCGGCAGCGGCGGGCGGTGGCCGACCAGTCGGGTCTGACCGCGGCGGAGCGCCGGGCCAACCTGGCCGGTGCGCTGGACGTGGTGGCCGGAGGCGGGCGGCTGCTCTCCGCCGGACGGGTGGTGCTGGTGGACGACCTGCTCACCACGGGGGCCACGCTGGCCGAGGCGGCCCGGGCGCTCGACGCCGCGTGTGGGCGCACGGAGCCCGGCGTACGCGACGCGGCCGTGGTCGCGGCCTCCCCGCCGGCCTTCGACGCAGCATGTCCCGTCGGCCGCGAAATAAACCGGAACTGGAAATGAACTTGCATCGTTGCAGGTAGTGAGGGAGCGAAGAGACCTGAACGGAGGTACGTGCGAGTAGCGGGTGCCGACATCCGTCCGGGCAGGCTATGTTCGGTTGTGAGGAATGGTGAATGCCGGCCCTCGACGAATGCACCATCAGGTTTCGGGCAGGCGACCCACCAGTGGTTCGGAAACCGGAAATCCGGTGGGGTGGAAACCCAGCCGGCTGGGGAGGAGGAGGTGGAAGTCACCGAGTCCGCGGTCCCGGCCATCACCGGGGCCTGGTGCAAAAGGGAGATGCTCCGCCGCCGAGCGGAGCGATCCGGGAACGGAGTTCTGCGTGGACATCGTCGTCAAGGGCCGCAAGACCGAGGTGCCCGAGCGGTTCCGCAAGCACGTGGCCGAGAAGCTGAAGCTGGACAAGATCCAGAAGTTCGACGGCAAGGTGATCAGCCTCGACGTGGAGGTGTCCAAGGAGCCGAACCCTCGTCAGGCTGACCGCTCCGACCGGGTGGAGATCACCCTCCGCTCGCGTGGACCGGTCATCAGGGCGGAAGCGGCCGCAGGCGACCCGTACGCAGCGCTGGACCTGGCCACCGGAAAGCTGGAGGCCCGGCTGCGCAAGCAGCACGACAAGCGCTACAGCCGCCGGGGCACGGGACGCATCCCCGCTGCCGAGGTCGGAGAGATGGTGCCGGACGCGGCATCCTTCAACGGCGACGGCGAGCTGATTCCCGACGAGACGGCACAGGCCGTACCCACCACCAGGGTCGGTTCGCTCGAGGTGCAGGGCGAAGGACCGCTGGTGATGCGCGAGAAGACGCACGTCGCGGCGCCCATGTCGCTCGACCAGGCCCTCTACGAGATGGAACTGGTCGGACACGACTTCTATCTGTTCGTGGACAACGAGACGAAGGAACCCAGTGTCGTCTACCGGCGGCACGCCTACGACTACGGTGTCATTCATCTGAGGACCGACCCGCTGGCCGCCGACGAGGCGGGCGGCGCGGGCGGCGCGCTCGGCGGCTGACGCCACCATCGAGTGGTGCCCCTGGAGCGTCCGTGCGCCCCCAGGGGCACCCGTCTGTCACCAAGTCATCACCGAACTGACGTCCCGGCATGAAATCATGGGTGCCAAGCCAATCGGTGCTCTGCGGACTGCCGTTGGCGGACCGTTCGTGAATTTCAGGCCGTGGCCTTCAGGGGGAGGAACGATGGCGGACACCTTCGGGCCCGTGCGCGACGCGAGTGAGGCCGACGACGCCGCACGCGGTCTCGGCGGTGCGGACCGGGACGGCGGCTACCGCAAGGAGCCCATCCGGGTCCTGGTGGTCGACGACCACGCGCTCTTCCGCAGAGGCCTGGAGATCGTCCTCGCGCACGAGGAGGACATCGAGGTCGTCGGCGAGGCCGGGGACGGCGCCGAAGCGGTCGACAAGGCGGCCGACCTGCTCCCGGACATCGTGCTGATGGACGTCCGGATGCCCCGGCGCGGCGGAATCGAAGCCTGCACGTCCATCAAGGAAGTGGCCCCCAGCGCGAAGATCATCATGCTGACGATCAGCGACGAGGAAGCCGATCTCTACGAGGCGATCAAGGCCGGGGCCACCGGGTATCTCCTCAAGGAGATCTCCACGGACGAGGTGTCCACCGCGATTCGCGCCGTCGCCGACGGGCAGTCCCAGATCAGCCCGTCCATGGCGTCGAAACTGCTCACCGAGTTCAAGTCGATGATCCAGCGCACCGACGAACGCCGTCTGGTGCCGGCGCCCCGGCTCACCGAACGGGAACTGGAAGTCCTCAAACTGGTCGCCACCGGCATGAACAATCGCGATATCGCGAAGGAACTGTTCATTTCCGAGAACACCGTGAAGAACCACGTCCGCAACATTCTGGAGAAGCTCCAGCTCCACTCCCGGATGGAAGCGGTCGTCTACGCCATGCGGGAGAAGATCCTGGAGATCCGGTGAACCGGCGCGGCGGCCGGCGCACCGGGCGCGGTCAGGACAGCAGGCGGCCGATTTCCGCCGCGAGCGGACCACGCAGCTCCGGAGCCTCCACCCGGTCGAGGCGGACATCCGTGCAGCCGACCCAGGACGCCGCCTCCACCAGGGCCTGAGCCATCGGCGCCACCGCCTTCGCGCCCGTCAGGGACACCTGCCGGGCGATCAGCGTCGTCCCCTCGCGGGCGGGATCGACCCGGCCCTGAAGCCGGCCGCCGGCCAGCAGCGGCATCGCGAAATAGCCGTGGACCCGCTTCTGCTTGGGCACGTACGCCTCAAGGCGGTGGGTGAAGCCGAAGATCCGCTCGGTCCGTGCCCGCTCCCAGACCAGCGAGTCGAACGGCGAGAGCAGCGTCGTCCGGTGCCGGCCGCGGGGCTCGGAGGCCAGTGCCGCCGGGTCCGCCCAGGCCGGCTTCGACCAGCCCTCCACGGCCACCGGCACGAGCCCGGAGTCCGCCACCACGGCGTCGAACTGCTCGCCCTTGATGCGGTGGTAGTCGGCGATGTCCGCCCGGGTGCCCACGCCGAGCGACCGCCCGGCGAGCGCCACGAGCCGGCGCAGGCACTCCGCGTCGTCCAGGTCGTCGTGCAGCACGGTGTCCGGCAGGGCGCGCTCCGCGAGGTCGTAGACCCGCTTCCAGCCGCGCCGCTCGGTGCAGACCACCTCGCCGTACATCAGGGCCCGTTCGACGGCGACCTTCGAGGCGGACCAGTCCCACCACTCCCCGCCGTTCTTCGCGCCGCCCAGCTCCGTCGCCGTCAGCGGGCCCTCGGCGGTCAACTGCTTGATAACGGTGTCGTACGCCCCGTCCGGCAGGTCGTGGGACCACTGCGGCCGGGCCCGGTAGGCGCGCCGCCGGAACGCGAAGTGCGGCCACTCCTCGACGGGCAGGATGCACGCCGCGTGCGACCAGTACTCGAAGGCGCGGCCACCCGACCAGTACGCCTCCTCGACCGCACGCCGCCCGATCGCGCCGAGGCGCGCGTACGGGATCAGCTCGTGCGAGCGGGCCAGCACCGAGATCGTGTCCAGCTGTACGGCGCCGAGGTGGCGCAGCACCCCGGGCACCCCCGACCGCCGGTCCGGCGCGCCCAGGAAACCCTGGGCCCGCAGGGCTATCCGGCGGGCCTGGTCGGCGGAGAGTTCGACTGCGGGTGGCTGCACAGACGTCATGCTCCGCACTCTAGGGGGCGGCACTGACACCGCCCGCCGGAACGTAGGCGGCGGTGCCCGGCAGGCCGAGGTCCGCGGGGAGCAGCGCGCCCGCCCACGTGTCGCGGCGCACGCCCTTGTTGAGCAGCCCCGAGCGCTGCTCACCCTCCATGCGGAAGCCGGCCCGCAGGGCGACGGCCCGCGAGGGCACGTTGCCGACCTCCGCACGCCACTCCAGCCGGTCGCAGCCGAGCGCGGTGAAGGACCAGCGGGCGGCGCACAGGACGGCCTCGGTCATGTAGCCGCGGCCGCGCTGCTCCGCGGCGGTCCAGAAGCCGATCTCGTACGTCCCCGAGAGGGTCCGCCGGTTGACGCCGAGCGCGCCCGTCAGCGCCCCGTCCGCACGGGTCCGCACCGCGAAGTTGTACATCGAGCCGTCCCGCCAGCCGTCGGGCGACAGCCGCTCCGTGAAGAACTCCGCGTCCGAGCGCGCGTACGGCGAGGGGACGACCGTCCAGCGCTGGATGTCCGGGTCCTGGCAGGCCTCGTACACCGCGTCGGTGTCCTCGGCGGTGAAGGGGCGCAGCAGCAGGCGGTCGGTGGTGAGGGTGATCGGTTCCAAGGGTTCCATGAAGGGATTCTGGTGAGGCGCCGGTGAGGACGCGAGTACTTTTCGTGGTTCCCCGGCACCTTCGGTGCCCTTCGTCCGTTGACTCTGAAGGGCACCGCGGGGACAACGCGGTGGCAGCCCTCCCGGCGCGGCGGGGTCCTCGCTTACGATGACCGTTGCGGTGGGGCCCACCTGCCGTGCCCGTGCCAGAGTCCATCACACGACCCAGTGCCCAGGCCCGACCGGCAAGGAGACCAGCCTCAGTGTCCGTCTTCAACAAGCTCATGCGTGCAGGCGAAGGCAAGATCCTGCGCAAACTGCACCGCATCGCGGACCAGGTCAGCTCCATCGAAGAGGACTTCGTCAACCTCTCCGACGCCGAGCTGCGGGCGCTCACCGACGAGTACAAGGAACGGTACGCGGACGGCGAGAGCCTGGACGACCTGCTCCCCGAGGCGTTCGCCACCGTCCGCGAGGCGGCCAAGCGCGTTCTCGGCCAGCGCCACTACGACGTCCAGATCATGGGCGGCGCCGCGCTGCACCTCGGCTATGTGGCCGAGATGAAGACCGGTGAGGGCAAGACCCTCGTCGGCACGCTGCCGGCGTATCTGAACGCCCTGTCCGGCGACGGCGTCCACCTGATCACGGTGAACGACTACCTGGCCTCGCGTGACTCCGAGATGATGGGCCGGGTCCACAAGTTCCTCGGCCTCAATGTCGGCTGCATCATCGCGAACATGACGCCGGCCCAGCGCCGTGAGCAGTACGCCTGCGACATCACGTACGGCACGAACAACGAGTTCGGGTTCGACTACCTCCGCGACAACATGGCGTGGTCGAAGGACGAGCTGGTCCAGCGCGGCCACAACTTCGCGATCGTGGACGAGGTCGACTCGATCCTGGTGGACGAGGCGCGTACGCCGCTGATCATCTCCGGCCCCGCCGACCAGGCCACCAAGTGGTACGGCGACTTCGCCAAGCTGGTCACGCGCCTCACCAAGGGCGAGGCGGGCAACCCGCTCAAGGGCATCGAGGAGACCGGCGACTACGAGGTCGACGAGAAGAAGCGGACCGTGGCGATCCACGAGTCCGGTGTCTCCAAGGTCGAGGACTGGCTCGGTATCGACAACCTGTACGAGTCGGTGAACACCCCCCTCGTCGGGTACCTCAACAACGCCATCAAGGCCAAGGAACTCTTCAAGAAGGACAAGGACTACGTCGTCATCGACGGCGAAGTCATGATCGTCGACGAGCACACCGGCCGTATCCTCGCCGGCCGCCGTTACAACGAGGGCATGCACCAGGCGATCGAGGCGAAGGAAGGGGTGGACATCAAGGACGAGAACCAGACGCTCGCCACGATCACCCTGCAGAACTTCTTCCGCCTGTACAACAAGCTCTCCGGCATGACCGGTACGGCGATGACCGAGGCCGCCGAGTTCCACCAGATCTACAAGCTGGGCGTCGTGCCGATCCCGACGAACCGGCCGATGCAGCGCGTCGACCAGTCGGACCTGATCTACCGCACCGAGGTCGCGAAGTTCGCCGCCGTCGTGGACGACATCGCCGAGAAGCACGAGAAGGGGCAGCCGATCCTGGTCGGCACCACCTCCGTCGAGAAGTCGGAGTACCTCTCGCAGCAGCTCTCCAAGCGCGGTGTCCAGCACGAGGTGCTCAACGCCAAGCAGCACGACCGGGAGGCGACGATCGTCGCCCAGGCCGGCCGCAAGGGCGCGGTGACCGTCGCGACGAACATGGCCGGACGAGGCACCGACATCAAGCTCGGCGGCAACCCGGACGACCTCGCCGAGGCGGAGCTGCGGCAGCGCGGTCTCGACCCCGTCGAGCACGTCGAGGAGTGGGCGGCCGCCCTTCCCGCCGCGCTGGAGAAGGCCGAGGAGTCCGTGCGGGCGGAGTTCGAGGAGGTCAAGGACCTCGGCGGGCTGTACGTGCTGGGCACCGAGCGCCACGAGTCGCGCCGCATCGACAACCAGCTGCGCGGTCGTTCCGGCCGTCAGGGCGACCCGGGCGAGTCCCGCTTCTACCTGTCGCTGGGCGACGACCTGATGCGGCTGTTCAAGGCGCAGATGGTCGAGCGCGTCATGTCGATGGCCAACGTGCCGGACGACGTGCCGATCGAGAACAAGATGGTCACGCGGGCCATCGCGTCCGCGCAGTCGCAGGTCGAGCAGCAGAACTTCGAGACGCGCAAGAACGTCCTGAAGTACGACGAGGTGCTCAACCGGCAGCGTGAGGTCATCTACGGTGAGCGGCGCCGGGTCCTGGAGGGCGAGGACCTCCAGGAGCAGATCCGCCACTTCATGGACGACACGATCGACGACTACATCCGTCAGGAGACGGCGGAGGGCTTCGCCGAGGAGTGGGACCTCGACCGGCTGTGGGGCGCGTTCAAGCAGCTCTACCCGGTGAAGGTCACCGTCGCCGAGCTGGAGGAGACCGCGGGGGATCTGGCCGGGGTCACCGCGGAGTTTATCGCCGAGTCGGTCAAGGAAGACATCCACGAGCAGTACGACGAGCGGGAGAAGACGCTCGGCTCCGAGATCATGCGTGAGCTGGAGCGGCGCGTGGTGCTGTCCGTCCTGGACCGCAAGTGGCGTGAACACCTCTACGAGATGGACTACCTCCAGGAGGGCATCGGCCTGCGGGCCATGGCGCAGAAGGACCCGCTGGTCGAGTACCAGCGTGAGGGCTTCGACATGTTCAACGCCATGATGGAGGGCATCAAGGAGGAGTCCGTCGGCTACCTGTTCAACCTGGAGGTCCAGGTCGAGCAGCAGGTCGAGGAGGTGCCGGTGGAGGACGCCGTGACCTCGCTGTCCAAGGAGGACGCGGTGCCGGCCGGGCGGCCGGAGATCCGGGCCAAGGGGCTGGACGCTCCGCAGCGGCCGGACCGGCTGCACTTCTCCGCTCCCACGGTCGATGGGGAGGGCGGGGTCGTCGAGGGCGACTTCGCGAATGTGGACGGTGGGTCGGGGTCCGGGGCCGGTGCGGGGTCGGACGGGCTTACTCGGGCGGAGCGGCGTAAGGCGCAGAAGTCTTCTGGGGGGCGGCGGCGTAAGAAGTAGCTTGCGCTGACGTTGTGCGTTGTGGCTGGGCCGGACACCGGGTGGTGTCCGGCCCGGTTGCGTTTGGGGCGGGCTCGGGGCGGTGGGGTGCGGGTGGGGTGCGCGGTGGGGGCGCCTGCGGCGGGCCTGTTCCCCTACCCGCCCCTTCCCGAAACCGGGGCTCCGCCCCGGACCCCGCTCCTCAAACGCCGGAGGGGCTGGAGGGGGGCCCGGGGCTCCGCCCGGGACCCCGCTCCTCAAACGCCGGAGGGGCTGGAGGGGGGCCGGTGGGGTCGAGAGGGTGCGGATGGGTGGGGTTGGGGAGGGGCAGGTGAGGCGCTGGACGCGCGTGTGTGAGGCCGGGGGAGGGGGCCGCGGAGCCCCGGGAGGGCATGCGTGGGGCCGGTGAGGGGCCGGTGAGGCTCCGGAAGGGCGTGCGTGGGGCTGCGGGCCCGCTACGGCCCTTGGCTCCCTGCGCAGCCCTCGGGGCCTTCCCGCGCAGCCCCTCGGGCTCTGTGCGGCTTCCTGAGCGCCCTGCACACGGCTCTCCGGCCTCCTCGGCACCCCTCTGTCCGTTCCTTCGCCTCCTGGCCCTCCGCGAGGGCTCCGAGCCTTCCGGGTCCGATGGTCCGAGGGGTCACGGAGAGTCCGGCCCCGGTCCGCTGTCACGGGGGTGCTCGTCCGCGTTCCTTATGCGCGCTCACCGCGTGCGCATCGGGGTGTTGCCCAGTTCCACCGCTGCGCAGCGCCAGCGGAGGTCCGGGCCCTGTTCCAGGCGGAAGGCCATGGCCCGGACTTCCTCGCCTGCGGCGATGCTCGCGCAGGCCTCCACCACGCCGGGGGCCGGCTGGGCGCCTCGGCACATGCGGATGACCGGGCGGGTGCCCCGGGTGCGCAAGGGGGTCGTGGGGGCGAGTTCGGCCAGTTGGTCGTAGGCGTCGCCGATGGTGTGGCCCAGCATCCAGTGGACCGGGCGCTGGCCGCTCAGGACCGCGAGCAGGCGTTCCGCGAACCAGTGGTGGGGACGCATGCGCCTCGGGACGCGGTGGCGCTGGGCCGGTACGGCTTCGGGCCTGCGGGTGTCGCGGCGTCCTGCGGGCCGGGTCCTGTCCGTGGTCATCTGTCGCCCCCGTGCTCCAGAGGCCCGGCTATACCGGGCGGTAACTTCTGTTGGGGGATCTTCTACGGGGGAGTCGGATTTGTCGCAAGTGTCGGAGAGGGCGGGCGGGGTGCGGCGGGATTCACCTGTCCGGGTGGTCGGAGGGCGGGGGAGCCGGGCGCGGTGCGGGGCGCGGGGGTGAGTGGGGCGTCGCCGGGTGGACGGGGACCGGGGCGTACGGGTAACCCCAAAGGGGGACGTCGCACGTATCCTGAGGGCGTCTCCGACTACGAAAGCGGCCGAGCCATGCGCGTGTACGTACCCCTGACCCTCGCCGGGCTCGCCGCCGCGCACCGGGCGGGTGAGCTGGGGCCCGGTCCGCTCACCGCCTACGCCGTCACCCCGGCGCTGCGTGAGTGGTACGTCTCCGACGACATCGAAGAGCTGGAGTACGCGGCGCTCAACCGGGCCGCCTCCGCCTCGCTGCGGCTGATCGCCGGGGACCCGCGGGCGGCCAGGCGCCGTGTCGTCGTCGCCGTCGACGTGGCCGACGGGGACGCGGTCGCCGACCCGGACCACATCCTGGACGCCTCCTCGCTCGGCGAGGTCACGATCGCCGCCGCCGTCCCGCTGGCCAAGGCCGCCGCGGTGCACGTCGACTCCGACGACGCGGACGAGGACGTCACGGCCGCCGCGGCCGCGCTCGGGGCCGCGGACCTGGGGGACGACGACGCGCAGTTCACCGTCGACGGCGCCGAGGACCACGAGCTGCTGTGGTTCGGGGTGCAGGAGATCCCCGGCCTGATCGGGTAGGGCGGCCGGTTGTCAGTGGGGGCGAGTACCGTTTCCGGCATGGGGATCGCACCGGGGGAACACCACCGCACGCATCTGGTCTGGGACTGGAACGGCACGCTGCTCGACGACAACACCGCCGTCGTCGGCGCGACCAACGCCGCCTTCGGTGAGGTCGGCCTGGCGCCGATCACCGTGGAGCAGTACCGGGAGATGTACTGCATCCCGATACCCCGGTTCTACGAGCGGCTGATGGGCCGGCTCCCCACTGACGCCGAGTGGGAGCGGATGGACGGGGTCTTCCACCGCCACTACACCGCGCAGCGCGACGCCTGCGGGCTGACCGCCGGGGCCGCCGAACTGCTGGCCCGGTGGCAGCTGACCGGGCACAGTCAGTCGATCATGAGCATGTACCGGCACGAGGAGCTGGTCCCCGTCGTGCGCGGATTCGGCATCGAGCGGCACTTCGTACGCGTGGACGGGCGCACCGGTCCGTCCGGCGGCAGCAAGTCGGAGTACATGGCGCGGCATCTCGCCGCCATGGACGGGATATCCCCGCAGCGCACGGTCGTCATAGGTGACGCGGTGGACGACGCCGTGGCCGCCGCGTACGCCGGTGCCCAGGCCGTCCTCTACACAGGCGGTTCGCACAGCCGTGCCAGCCTGGAGAAGGCCGGGGTGCCCGTCGTGGACACGCTGACCGACGCCATAGCGCTCGCCGAGCAGCTGACCCGGTAGCCGGGAGGAGCCCCGTCGGGCGCGTCCGCAGCCGGGGGAGGGCCCCGTCCGCACTGTCCAGAGTGTCAAATTTCGCGGCCTTCTTTTGTACACATCCGGATCGTGACGGTCACCGGTGCGGGCGAGATAGCCTGGTCCCGTGATCAGCGCGATATGCCTCGGGGGCAGCGAAGCCCCCGGCCCGCGCCCGGAGCGCCACCGTGCCCGGGCTGCCTCGGCTGATCCCTCCCGCCCGGACCGGCCGCTGAAAATGGCCGATACGGTCCCGGCGGTCTCTCCCCGCGGCATAGCGTCGACCCCGACCGGAAAACCCGCGTCGTGGCGTTACGCCGACCTTTTCACCTACGTCACGCAACGGCGCGCGACAGGAGCCAGAGGACATGCAGACCAAGCTGGACGAAGCCAAGGCCGAGCTGCTCGCACGGGCCGCCAAGGTAGCTGACAACAGCCCGGGCGGTGGTGTCGGCGGGCCGGGCGGTGCCCCCCGGGTGCACGTCGCGGCCACCGGGGCCGACGGCTCGGGGGCCGGGCAGGAGCACTCCCGCCAGGACGTCCTGCTCTCCTACCTCCAGCGCTACTACCTGCACACGGCCCCCGAGGACATCGTGGGCCGGGACCCGATCGACGTCTTCGGCGCCGCCTCGTCCCATTACCGGCTGGCCGAGGAACGCCCCCAGGGCAAGGCCAACGTCCGGGTGCACACCCCGACCGTCGAGGAGAACGGCTGGACGTGCAGCCACTCCGTGGTCGAGGTCGTCACCGACGACATGCCGTTCCTGGTCGACTCCGTGACCAACGAGCTCTCCCGCCAGGGCCGCGGCATCCACGTCGTGATCCACCCGCAGGTCGTCGTCCGCCGCGATGTGACCGGCAAGCTGGTCGAGGTCCTGACCGACGGCACCCGCCGGGACGGCGGCAAGGGTCCCAAGGACGCCAAGGCGGGCCTGCCGCACGACGCGCTGGTCGAGTCCTGGATCCACGTCGAGATCGACCGCGAGACCGACCGCGCCGACCTCAAGCAGATCCAGACGGACCTGCTGCGCGTCCTGTCCGACGTACGGGAGACCGTCGAGGACTGGGAGAAGATGCGCAGCGCGGCGCTCCGCATCGCCGACGACCTGCCCGGCGAACCGCTGGACGACCTCGCCGACGACGAGGTCAACGAGGCCCGGGAGCTGCTGCGCTGGCTCGCCGCCGACCACTTCACCTTCCTCGGCTACCGCGAGTACGAGCTGAAGGACTCCGACGCGCTGGCCGCCGTCCCCGGCACCGGACTCGGCATCCTGCGCTCCGACCCGCACCACACCGAGGACGAAGCGCACCCCGTCAGCCCGTCCTTCGACCGGCTGCCCGCCGACGCCCGTGCCAAGGCCCGCGAGCACAAGCTCCTCGTCCTGACCAAGGCCAACAGCCGGGCGACCGTGCACCGCCCCAGCTACCTCGACTACGTCGGCGTGAAGAAGTTCGACGCCGAGGGCAACGTCGTCGGCGAGCGCCGCTTCCTCGGCCTGTTCTCGTCCGCCGCCTACACCGAGTCCGTGCGCCGGGTCCCCGTGATCCGCCGCAAGGTCGCCGAGGTGCTGGAGGGCGCCGGGTTCACGCCCAACAGCCACGACGGCCGCGACCTGCTCCAGATCCTGGAGACCTACCCCCGCGACGAGCTGTTCCAGACGCCCGTCGACCAGCTCCGCTCGATCGTCACCTCGGTGCTCTACCTCCAGGAGCGGCGCCGGCTGCGCCTCTACCTGCGCCAGGACGAGTACGGCCGCTACTACTCCGCGATCGTCTACCTGCCGCGCGACCGCTACACCACCGGTGTGCGGCTGCGGCTGATCGACATCCTCAAGGAGGAACTGAACGGCACCAGCGTCGACTTCACGGCCTGGAACACCGAGTCGATCCTCTCCCGGCTGCACTTCGTCGTCCGTGTCGCGCCCGGCAGCGAGCTGCCCAGCCTCACCGACGCCGAGACCGACCGCATCGAGGCGCGCCTGGTCGAGGCCGCCCGCTCCTGGGCCGACGGCTTCCAGGAGGCGCTGAACGCCGAGTGCGGTGAGGAGCGCGCCGCCGAACTGCTCCGCCAGTACGGGCACTCCTTCCCCGAGGGCTACAAGGCCGACCACTCGGCGCGCGCCGCCGTCGCCGACCTCGTCCACCTCGAAGCGCTCAAGGAGAACGAGCGGAGCTTCTCCCTCAGCCTGTACGAGCCCGTCGGCGCCGCCCCCGGCGAGCGGCGCTTCAAGATCTACCGCACCGGTGAGCAGGTCTCGCTGTCCGCCGTGCTGCCCGCCCTCCAGCGGCTCGGCGTCGAGGTCGTCGACGAGCGGCCCTACGAGCTGCGCTGCGCGGACCGTACGCACGCCTGGATCTACGACTTCGGGCTGCGGATGCCGCAGGCCACCGCCAACGGCGGCTACCTGGCCGACGGTGCGCGCGAGCGGTTCCAGGACGCCTTCGCCGCCGTCTGGACCGGCGAGGCGGAGAACGACGGATTCAACGCGCTGGTGCTGAGCGCCGGCCTGGACTGGCGCCAGGCCATGGTGCTGCGCGCCTACGCGAAGTACCTGCGCCAGGCCGGCTCCACGTTCAGCCAGGACTACATGGAGTCCACCCTCCAGAACAACGTCCACACCACCCGGCTGCTCGTCTCGCTCTTCGAGGCCCGGATGTCGCCGGGCCGCCAGAGCGCGGGCACGGAGCTGACCGACGGACTCCTCGAAGAGCTCGACGGAGCCCTCGACCAGGTCGCCTCGCTCGACGAGGACCGCATCCTGCGCTCCTTCCTCACCGTCATCAAGGCCACCCTGCGCACCAACTTCTTCCAGCACGCGGACGACGGCGAGCCGCACGCGTACGTCTCGATGAAGTTCGACCCGCAGTCCATCCCGGACCTGCCGGCGCCGCGCCCGGCGTTCGAGATCTGGGTCTACTCGCCGCGGGTGGAGGGCGTCCACCTGCGCTTCGGCAAGGTCGCCCGCGGCGGCCTGCGCTGGTCGGACCGGCGCGAGGACTTCCGTACGGAGATCCTGGGCCTGGTCAAGGCGCAGATGGTGAAGAACACCGTCATCGTGCCGGTCGGCGCGAAGGGCGGCTTCGTCGCCAAGCAGCTGCCCGACCCGTCCGACCGGGACGCCTGGATGGCCGAGGGCATCGCCGCGTACCGCACCTTCATCTCGGCGCTCCTCGACATCACCGACAACATGGTGGCCGGCGAGGTCGTCCCGCCCAAGGACGTCGTCCGGCACGACGAGGACGACACGTACCTGGTCGTCGCGGCGGACAAGGGCACCGCGAAGTTCTCCGACATCGCCAACGAGGTCGCCGTCGCGTACGGCTTCTGGCTCGGGGACGCGTTCGCCTCCGGCGGTTCGGCCGGTTACGACCACAAGGGCATGGGCATCACCGCCCGCGGCGCCTGGGAGTCCGTCAAGCGGCACTTCCGGGAGCTCGGCCACGACACCCAGACCGAGGACTTCACCGTCGTCGGCGTCGGTGACATGTCCGGTGACGTCTTCGGCAACGGCATGCTGCTCTCCGAGCACATCAGGCTCGTCGCCGCGTTCGACCACCGGCACATCTTCATCGACCCGAACCCGGACGCGGCCACCTCCTACGCCGAGCGGCGCCGCCTCTTCGACCTGCCGCGCAGCTCCTGGGCCGACTACGACAAGGACCTGATCTCCGCGGGCGGCGGCGTCCACCCGCGCAGCGCCAAGTCCATCCCGGTCAACGCCCACGTGCGCGAGGCGCTGGGCATCGAGGCCGGCGTGAGCAAGCTGACGCCCGCCGAGCTGATGCAGGCCATCCTCAAGGCCCCCGTCGACCTCGTGTGGAACGGCGGCATCGGCACGTACATCAAGTCCACCGCCGAGTCGAACGCGGACGTCGGCGACAAGGGCAACGACGCGATCCGCGTCAACGGCGCCGACCTGCGCGCCAAGGTCGTCGGCGAGGGCGGCAACCTCGGTGCCACCCAGCTCGGCCGGATCGAGTTCGCCCGGGACGGCGGCCGGATCAACACCGACGCGATCGACAACAGCGCCGGCGTCGACACCTCCGACCACGAGGTGAACATCAAGATCCTGCTCAACGGGCTGGTGCGGGACGGCGACATGACGGTCAAGCAGCGCAACAAGCTGCTCGCCGAGATGACCGACGAGATCGGGCACCTGGTGCTGCGCAACAACTACGCGCAGAACACCGCCCTGGCCAACTCGGTCGCCCAGGCGCCCTCCCTGCTCCACGCCCAGCAGCGCTTCATGCGGCGGCTCGGGCGCGACGGCCACCTGGACCGGGCGCTGGAGTTCCTGCCCAGCGACCGGCAGATCCGTGAGCTGCTGAACGCCGGCAAGGGGCTGACGCAGCCCGAGCTGGCCGTGCTGCTCGCCTACACGAAGATCACGGCGGCGCAGGAGCTGATCGGGACCAGCCTGCCCGACGACCCGCACCTCCAGAAGCTGCTGCACGCCTACTTCCCGGAGCAGCTGCGCACGCGCTACGCCGAGGCCGTCGACGGGCACGCCCTGCGGCGCGAGATCATCACCACGGTGCTGGTCAACGACACGGTCAACAGCGGTGGTTCGACCTTCCTGCACCGGCTGCGGGAGGAGACCGGGGCCTCCATCGAGGAGATCGTGCGGGCGCAGTTCGCGGCCCGCGAGATCTTCGGGCTCGGTGAGGTCTGGGACGCGGTGGAAGCCCTCGACAACGAGGTCGCCGCCGACGTCCAGACCCGGGTGCGGCTGCACTCGCGGCGGCTGGTCGAGCGCGGCTCGCGCTGGCTGCTGGGCAACCGGCCGCAGCCGCTGGCGATCTCCGAGACGGTCGACTTCTTCCGCGAGGGCGTCGAGCAGGTCTGGGCGGCGCTGCCGAAGATGCTGAAGGGCGCCGACCAGGAGTGGTACCAGGGCATCCTGGACGAGCTGACCGGGGCGGGCGTCCCGGACGAGCTGGCGCAGCGCGTCGCCGGCTTCTCCTCCGCCTTCCCCGCGCTCGACATCGTGGCGATCGCGGACCGTACCGGCAAGGAGCCGCTGGCCGTCGCCGAGGTGTACTACGACCTGGCGGACCGGCTGGGGATCACGCAGCTGATGGACCGGATCATCGAACTGCCCCGGGCGGACCGGTGGCAGTCCATGGCGCGGGCGTCCATCCGCGAGGACCTGTACGCGGCGCATGCGGCGCTGACGGCCGATGTGCTGAGCGTGGGCAACGGGTCGTCGTCGCCGCAGGAGCGGTTCGCGGCGTGGGAGGAGAAGAACGCGGCGATTCTGGCCCGGTCGCGGTCGACGCTGGAGGAGATCCAGGGGTCGGACGCGTTCGATCTGGCGAATCTTTCGGTGGCTATGCGGACGATGCGGACGTTGTTGCGTACGCACGTCTAGGCTGCGCCGAGGGTGGGGTGGGCGGCTGCGGGGCGTGGCCGCCCGCCCTTGTCCTCAATCGCCGGACGGGCTTGAAAGGATGCCCTCAATCGCCGGGCGGGCTGGATGTGGCCGGGGGCTGGGGTTATCGGTTTTTTGTGAACCTTTCGTACTCCGCCATGACTTCCTTCGCCGGGCCGTCCATGCGGAGGGTTCCGGACTCCAGCCACAGTGCCCGGTCGCAGGTTTCGGTGATCGACTTGTTGTGGTGGCTCACCAGGAACACCGTTCCGGCCTGTTCGCGCAGTTCGAGGATTCTGGCCTTGCTGCGTTGCTGGAAGCGGGCGTCGCCGGTGGAGAGGGCCTCGTCGATCAGCAGGACGTCGTGGTTCTTCGCGGCGGCGATCGAGAAGCGGAGGCGGGCGCCCATGCCGGAGGAGTACGTGCGCATCGGCAGGGTGATGAAGTCGCCCTTGTCGTTGATGCCGGAGAAGTCCACGATGTCGTCGTAGCGTTCGCGGATCTCCGCGCGCGTCATGCCCATCGCGAGGCCGCCGAGCACCACGTTGCGCTCGCCGGTCAGGTCGCTCATCAGGGCGGCGTTGACGCCGAGCAGCGAGGGCTGGCCGTGGGTGTGGACGCGGCCCTTCGCGGTGGGGAGCAGGCCCGCGATGGCCTTCAGCAGGGTGGACTTGCCCGAGCCGTTGGAGCCGATGAGTCCGATCGCCTCCCCCTTGTACGCGGCGAAGCTGACGCCCTTGACGGCGTGCACCTCGCGCACGCCCGGGGCCTGCCGGCGGGAGGCGATCCGGCTCAGCGCGGAGGTGGCGCTGCCCCGGCCGGTGCGGGCGCCGTTGACCTTGTACGTGATGTGGACGTCGTCCACGACGACGGTGGGCGTGCGGGAATCAGCCACGTCCGTAACTCTCCTCGGCCTTCCAGAAGTAGATGAAGCCGCCCGCGCCGCACACCAGCGCCCAGCCGGCCGCGACCGCCCAGACGTGCGGCGGCAGCTGACCGCCGCCGAAGCTGTCGATGAGCGCGAACCTCACCAGGTCGATGAAGACGGCCGCCGGGTTCAGTTCGAGCGCCAGCTTCACCCAGTCCGGCACCCGGTCCCCGCGCAGCATCGTGTCCATGCTCCACATCACGCCCGAGGCGTACATCCAGGTGCGCAGCACGAACGGGGTGAGCTGGGCGATGTCCGGGGTGCGCGCGGCGAGCCGAGCCATGGCCATCGAGATCCCGGTGTTGAAGACGGCCTGGAGGGCCAGGGCCGGCACCGCCAGCAGCCAGGCCGGCCGCGGGTACTGCCCGAAGGCCAGCAGGATCAGGACCAGCGCCCCCAGCGAGAACAGCAGCTGCTGGAGCTGTTGCAGGGCCAGCGCGACCGGCAGCGAGGCGCGCGGGAAGTGCAGCGCCCGTACGAGGCCGATGTTGCCGCTGATCGCGCGGGTGCCGGCGGTGATCGAGGAACTGGTGAACGTCCAGATGAAGACGCCGGTGACCAGGAACGGCACGAAGTCGGGCACGCCGTGCTTCGTCTTCATCAGGATGCCGAAGATGAAGTAGTAGACCGTCGCGTTGAGCAGCGGGGTCATGATCTGCCAGATCTGGCCGAGCTTCGCCTGGCTGTACTGGGCGGTGAGCTTGGCCGTGGCGAAGGCCGTGATGAAGTGCCGCCGCCCCCACAGCTGCCGCACGTACGCGGGCAGCGAGGGCCGCGCGCCGCTCACGGTCAGCCCGTGCCGCGCGGCGAGCGCGGCGAGCTCGCCGGAGCCGTACACGGGCGGGGAGAGGGGCGGCGGGCTGTCCGCCGGGGCCGGGGCTGTTGTCTGGCTCACCACGATCGCTTTCGACGGGAGGCGGGCAGGCGGGGGGCACGGCGTGCGGGCGGAGGAGGGCACGCCCGGCGACGGGACGGAACCGTATCGTCGCAACGCCGAGGGTAGGACGCACTCACGTCGGAACGCAACCGTTTCGTCGTCGCGGACTATGATTCGGCCATGACCACCGACCCCGGAAGCCGCCGCCGAGCCCCGGCGGGAGCCGCCGTCCTGCGCGAGGACGTGACCGACGCCATCCGCAGCGCGGTGTTCGCGGAGCTCGCCGCGGTCGGATTCGCCCGGATGTCCATCGAGGGCATCGCCCGCCGGGCCGGCGTCGGCAAGACCGCCGTCTACCGGCGCTGGAAGTCCAAGCTGCACCTGGTCCTGGACCTGGTCTCGGCCGTCGCCGCGCAGGGCATGCCCGCCCCCGCAACCGGCTCCCTGTACGGGGACGTGCGCGCCGTGCTCGAACTGGCCGCGTACGCCCTGCGCCACCCGCTGGCCTCCCAGGTCATCCCGGACCTGCTGGTCGAGGCCGCCCGGAACCCGGAGATCTCCGACGCCATCAAGGCCGCTCTGCTCGACCCGCAGCAGGGCGTCGCCGCCGTGGTCGTCCGGGACGCCGTCGCGCGCGGTGAGCTGCCGCCCGGCAGCGATCCCGACCGCGCCCTCGACCTGATCGTCGGACCGCTCTACTGGCGGCTGGCGGTGGTCCGCGGCGAGGTGCCCGCGGGGTATCTGGACGACCTCGCGGCCTCCGCCGTGGCGGCGCTCACACAGGGTGCGGACCCCGCCCGATGACCGCGCGCGGGGGTGTGCCAGCGTGCTTGTAGGGGTCACCCTTCGATCGGTTAATCTGGTGGGCGGGCCGCCCACCGGGCCTTCCGGAGCATGTGCACGGGGCGAGCACGGTGCAGGCGCAGTCACTCGTTCGGGACCGTAACCGGTGACCCCCGACCGCCCCTGCGGTTGAGCCCTACGGATAGCCAGGCCCTTGATGAACGGACGTGCTCAACATGCCGCCACGGCTCAGTGTCGTTGTCCCCGTCTACAACGTGGAACTCTTCCTGACGGACTGTCTGAAGTCCCTCGCGGAGCAGACCATGACCGACCTCGAGGTGGTGATGGTCGACGACGGGTCCACCGACGGCAGCGCCGCGCTGGCCGCCGAGTTCGCCGCGAGCGACGACCGCTTCAAGCTGGTCAGGCAGAAGAACGGCGGACTGGGGCACGCCCGTAACACCGGCTTCCGCAACGCGCACCCGGAGAGCCGCTACCTGGCCTTCTGCGACAGCGACGACATCATCCCGCCGAACGCCTACGAGCTGCTGGTCGAATCGCTGGAGGAGACCGGCTCGGACCTGGCGTCCGGCAACGTCCTGCGGCTGCGCGCCGGCGGCAAGCTGGTGCAGTCGCCGATGTTCCGCAAGCCCATGGCCACCACGCGCAAGCGCACCCACGTCTCGCGCGACCTGGACCTCCTCGGCGACCGCATCGCCTGCAACAAGGTCTTCCGCCGCTCCTTCTGGGACAAGCACGAGTTCGCCTTCCCGGTCGGCGCGCTGTACGAGGACATCCCCGTCGTGCTGCCCGCCCACTTCCTGGCCGGCTCCGTGGACATCGTCAAGGACCCCGTCTACTACTGGCGCGACCGCCCCGGCTCCATCACCACCAGCCGGGCCGTCGTCCGCGGCATCCACGACCGCGTCGCGCACGTCCAGGGCGTCTCGGACTTCCTGGCCGAGAAGCGCACCCCCGCCGACAAGAACCACTACGAGGCGCACGCGCTGGCCAACGACCTCTGGTACTTCATGGAGGTCCTGCCGGACGGTGACCAGGAGTACCGGGACGCGTTCCTCACGTACACCAACAAGTTCATCGACCAGGTCGACCCCTCGGTGCTCGACGGGCTGCCGCTGCGCCTGCGCGTGATGTGGTACCTGGTACGCGAGCACCGCATGGACGAGCTGCTGGCGCTGCTCCTCCAGGAGAAGCGGGAGCCCGGCGCGTTCGAGGTCAGCGGCATCCGCAAGCGCGTGGCCCATTACCCCGTGCTCACCCGGCCCGTGCCCGCGCCCGTGGCCCGCGTCGCCGACCGCGACCTGCCGCTCGCCGCCCGGCTGCGCGACGCCCGGTGGCGCGACGGCAAGCTGCACCTCAGCGGCTACGCCTACATCCGCAACCTGCCCGTCACCAGCGGGGCCGCCGAGTTCCGGATCGGCTGGCTGCGCGCCGGCCGGCGCCATGTCGTCCCGCTCCGGCTGCGCCGCACCGACGAGCCCGAGGCCACCGCCCGCTCGCGGCAGAGCCTGCACGACTACCACCGGGCCGGCTTCGAGACCTCCGTCGACGCCTCCAAGCTGCGCATCCAGGCGGACAGCGGACCCAAGCAGCTCACCTTCCAGTTCCAGGTCGGCATCGCCCGGGGCGGCCTGCTGCGCCGCGCCTTCCCCTCGGTCCGCGAGGCGTCCGTCGCGCCGCCCGTCCACCGCCCCGACGGCGACCACCGCATCGTCCCCGCCTTCGAGGGCGACAAGCTCGTGCTGCACTCCGAGCGCGTCGACGCCCGCTTCGAGACCCACGGCCCCGGCGACCAGCCCGGCACCGTCAAGGTGACCGGCGTGGTCCGCGCCCGCCTCGTCAAGGACGAGCTGACGCTGGTCCTGACGCACGGCGCCACCAAGACCACCGTCGAGGCGCCGGTCACCGTCGGCTCCGGCGCCGGAGCCGGCTGGAACCGCTTCACCGCGGAGCTGCCGCTCGCCGCCGTCGAGGAGACCCGCCCCGCCGGCGAGGACGCCCCGAAGAGCGTCGCGTACAGCGTCCACCTCGTCGGCAAGGGCCTGAAGGCGTCGCTCGACGCGCCCGGCTCGGTCCACCCCGGCCGCTACCCGCTCGCCGACGGGCCGGACGGTGCCCGCCGCGAGCTGGCCCTCGTCGCCAGCGTGCGCGGCAATCTGGTGATCAGCGACCGCCCCGTGCAGCCCGCCGTCGAACTGGCCAGCTGGACGGACGACGGCCGGCTGTTCCTGGAGGGCACCTTCCCCGAGGACCCGGAGCACCCGGTCGAGCTGGTCGTGCAGAACAGCGGCCACCGCGAGGAGCAGGTCTTCCCGGTCGAGTTCACCGGGCCCGAGGGCGCCCGCCGCTTCCGCGCCGAGCTGCGGCCGGACGCGGTGGAGGGACCGGGCGGCGCCGTGCCGCTCGGCGAGGGCAACTGGTACTTCTTCTTCCGGGCCAAGGGCGCCGCCGACGAGAGCGGCGACCGCGCGCTGCGGCTCCCCGCCTCCGCCTTCCACACCCTGCCCGCCACCCGCCGGCTCGGTGGCCGCGACTACACCCTGGAGCGCCGCTTCGGCGACCAGCTCCTCGTGGTCTCCGGCTCCGTGCTCAGCGCCGCCGAGCGCGGCCCGCGCGCCAAGCGCCTGCTGAGCGAGGCGTACGCGGCACAGCGCTCCGAGCCGCTGCGCGCCGCCGCGCTCTACAGCACCTTCGACGGCCGCCAGTACTCGGACTCGCCGCGCGCCGTCTACGAGGAGCTGGTGCGCCGGGGCACCGAAGTGGAGCACATCTGGGTCGTCCGCGACCAGCAGGCGATCGTCCCCGAGGGCACCACCGCCGTCGAGCACGGCTCGGCCGCCTGGCACGAGGCGCTGGCCCGCAGCCGCTACATCATCACCAACACGCAGCTGCCCGAGTGGTTCGTGCGCCGCGAGGACCAGACCGTCGTCCAGACCTGGCACGGCACCCCGCTCAAGCGCATCGGCCTCGAACTCGCGGGCACCGCCCAGGCGAACGCCGGGTACATCGCGACCCTCGCCGAGCGGGCCAAGCAGTGGAACTTCCTGGTCTCGCCCAACACGTACTCCACGCCCGTCCTGCGCCGTTCGTTCGGTTTCGAGGGCGAGGTGCTGGAGTGCGGCTACCCGCGCAACGACATCTTCCACGCCCCGGACCGCGCCAAGGTCGCCGCCGCGGTACGGGAGAAGCTGGGCATCCCGGCCGGCAAGCGCGTCGTCCTGTACGCACCGACGTGGCGCGAGGACCAGCGCCTCGGCGGCGGGCGCTACTCGCTGGGGCTCCAGCTCGACCTGGCCGCCGCCGAGCGCGAACTCGGCGAGGACACCGTGCTCCTGGTGCGCCGTCACTACATGGTCACCGACCGGCTCCCGGACAGCGGTACGGGCTTCGTCAAGGACGTCTCGCGCTACCCGGACGTCGGCGAGCTCATGCTCATCAGCGACGCGCTGGTCACCGACTACTCCTCGCTGATGTTCGACTTCGCCCAGACCGGGCGGCCGATGCTGTTCCACACGTACGACCTGGAGCACTACCGCGACACGCTGCGCGGATTCAGCTTCGACTTCGAGAAGCGGGCGCCCGGGCCCCTGATCCCGGGCTCCGACGACCTGATCGCCGCGCTGCGCGACCCCGAGCAGGCGATCGCCGGACACGCCAAGGCGTACGAGCAGTTCCGGCACGACTTCTGCGACCTGGACGACGGCCGGGCCACCGCCCGTGTGGTCGACCGCATGCTGTAGTCGTCACCGACGCGCCCCGGTGCCCGGCCGGTCCGTACCGGCCGGGCATCGGCGTTTCCCGGGGCGGTGTTTACGCCACGGTGACGATTCGCTGCGTCGCATAGCGTCGTCACCTTGCTACGTTCTGCTTTCATGGGTATCCGAATGTGGGGCGAAACGGACGTGCGGCGCGCCAGGGCCGCCGTGCTCGTCGCGGCGACCGCGGGCCTCCTCACCCGCATGATCATCGCGGCCAACTCGCCCGGCCCCGCCGACGTGCGGATCTTCGCGGGGTTCGCCGCGGCCATCACCGGGTACGGGCCCGTCCGTATCTACGCGCACCCGCTTCCCGGTCTTCCCGTCTACAACCACCCGCCACTGGCCGGGTGGCTGCTGCTGGGCCTCGACCGACTCACCGAACTCGGCTTCTCCTTCGCCACGCTGATCCGCGTCCCCGCGTCGGCCGCCGACTTCGCCTGCGCGGTCCTCGTGTTCGAGATCGTCCGCCGCCGAGCTTCCCCGCGCACCGCGATGCTCTGCGGGATCGGGGTCGCCGTCAGCCCGGTGCTCATCGCGACCTCCGGCTACCACGGCAACACCGACGCCGTCGCCGTCGCCTTCGCGTTGGCCGCGGCCCACCTCCTGGCCGACCGGAAGGCGCCGCTCGCGGCCGGTGTCGCGGCGGCCCTCTCGATCAGCGTCAAGTTCATCCCGGTCGTGGTGATCCCGGCCCTCCTCGTGGCCGCGCTGCGCGGCGGGCGGCCGGTCCTGGTCCGCTTCGGCGCCGGGTTCGCCGGTGTCACCGCGCTCGTGTGGGGCCCGGCGCTGCTGACCGTGCCCGCGGACCTGGTGCACAACGTCCTGGAGTACGCGGGCGGCAGCTACCGGCTGTGGGGGCTCGTGCGCTTCGCGGACGTCCTCGGGCTGCCCGAGCCGGTCATCGCCTTCATGCAGGGCGGCGGCCACTTCCTCTTCGTCCTCGTGTGCGTGGCCGCGGGCGTCCGGCTCGCCTGGCTGCGGCCCGCCGAGGCCCCCGGGGTCGTCGCCGTCACGCTGGGGCTGCTGCTGCTCCTGTCCACCGCGTCCGGCCTCCAGTACCTGACCTGGGCCGCCGCCGGGATGTTCGTGCTCGGCCCGGTCGAAGGGTTCGCGTACAGCGCGGTCGTCGGCCTGGTCGCCGTCCTCGGCTACAGCGGCCGGTCCGCCGTGCGCTGGAGCGAGCCCGTGCTGTACCTGGGCGCCGCCGGCTGGTTCGTCCTGGCGGCCGGCCTGCTCACCGGCGCCCGCCGCCTCCTGGCCACGCCCCCGGGCGCGCCCCCGCGCGCCGCCCCCGCCGAGCGGGCGCCCCTCTCGGCCCCCCGTACGGAATTCCGCTCCTGCTCGTCCGTCGACTGATCCCGCAACGCCCCCGTCCCCGACCCCGGCACCGCACCCCGAGCGCAACTGGAGAACGCCCCGTGAAGGAAAGCCCGAGCCCCAGGATCGGCATCCTGGTGGTCGCGTACAACGCCGAGACAACGCTGGAGAAGACCCTCGACCGGATTCCGGAGGACTTCCGGTCACGGATCGACGAGATCCTCATCCTCGACGACGCGAGTCACGACGCCACCTTCACGGCGGGCTGCCGATGGTCGCAGGCCGAGGGCATGCCCCGGACCGTCGTGATGCGGCACACCAAGAACCTCGGCTACGGCGGCAACCAGAAGGCCGGGTACGCGCTGGCCGCCGAGCACGGACTCGACATCATCGTGCTGCTGCACGGGGACGGGCAGTACGCCCCCGAGATGCTCCCCGAGATGGTCGCGCCCATCGAACGCGGCGAGTGCGAAGCCGTGTTCGGGTCACGCATGATGACGTCGGGCAGTGCGCTCAAGGGCGGCATGCCGATGTACAAGTGGCTCGGCAACCGCATCCTCACCCGGCTGGAGAACGGACTCCTCGGCTCGGACCTCACCGAATTCCACTCCGGTTACCGCGCGTACAGCGTCGCGGCCCTCAAGCGGCTGCCCGTCGACCGGAACACCGACGCCTTCGACTTCGACACCCAGATCATCGTGCAGCTGCTGCACGCGGGCATGCGGATCAAGGAGATCCCCGTCCCCACGTACTACGGCGACGAGATCTGCTACGTCAACGGCATGAAGTACGCCAAGGACGTCGTCAAGGACGTCCTCGAATACCGGCTCGCGGTCAAGGGGTTCGGCACCTGCCGGTGGATTCCCAAGCCCGTCGAGTACGCCTTCAAGGAGGGCGACGGTTCCTCGCACGCGGTCATCCTGGAGAAGATGCGCGCGCTGCCCCCCGGCCGCGTACTGGACCTCGGCTGCTCCGGCGGGCTGTTCGCCGAGCGGCTGGAGGCCCTGGGCCACGAGGTGACCGGCGTCGACTACGTCGAGGTGCCCGGCGTCCGCGACCGGTGCAGCCGCTTCCACCTCGCCAACCTGGAGGAGGGGCTGCCCGCCGAGGCCGGGAGCGGCTTCGACTACGTGGTCGCCGGTGACGTCATCGAGCACCTGTCCCGCCCCGAACGCGTCCTCGCCGAGGCGGCGTCCGTGCTGCGGCCGGGCGGGCGGATGCTGCTGTCCGTTCCCAACTTCAGCCACTGGTACTCCCGGCTGCGGGTCGCCCTCGGCGCCTTCGACTACGACCGCCGGGGCATCCTCGACGAAACGCATCTGCGCTTCTTCACCCGGGCCAGCCTGCGCCGGACCGTGCGCGCCGCCGGCTACGACGTCCTGGAACTCTCCTCCACCGGCGCGCCGTTCTGGTCGCTGCTCGGCCGGGGCCCGCTCGCCGCCGTGCTCGGCGGGGCGTCGCGGCTGCTGACCCGCGTCCGGCCGACGCTGTTCGGCTATCAGCACGTCGCCCTGCTCACCCCGCACGCGGCCGAGACGATCATCGCTGGAGAGCACGTCGATGTACAGGACATCCTCAACCGACAGTACGTCCCCGCCGACCGGGTCGGTGTCTGAGGCGCCCCGCCCCGGACCCGCGCCCGCCCGGGCGCCCGAACCGCCCGCCCCCGCAGTCAGGAGCAAGTCCTTGACCCTCCCCAGTGTGCTGCTGCTCCTGTTCGCCGTGTTCTCCTCGGCGGGCGGCCAGATCATGCTCAAGCACGGGATGAAGGGCGCCGCGGCCGCCGCCGGGCGCGACGGCGGTTCCGTCGCCCTGCGGGCCGCGGGCAGCCCGTGGGTCGTGCTCGGGCTGCTGGTCTTCGCGGTGTCCGCGCTCGCCTGGATGACGACGCTGGCCAAGGTCCCGCTCTCGGTCGCGTACCCCTTCAACGCGCTCGGCTACCTGCTGATCGTGCTGGCCGGGGCGACCGTGCTGCACGAGCGGACCTCGCTGTGGACCTGGGGCGGCTCGCTGCTCGTGGTGGTCGGCCTGATCACGGTCATGGCCGGCCAGCAACGCTGAGCGCTGTCCCGGGACAGCCCCGGGAAGCGGTACGCCGAGGGGCCCGCACCGGAACGTTCCGGTGCGGGCCCCTCGGCGTCGTACGGTCTAGGACTCCTCGCCCAGCAGCACCCGGCGCACCACGCGCTCGGCGGCGCGGCCGTCGTCGTACGGGCAGAACCGCTCCTTGAACGCCTTCAGCAGCGCCTCGTTCTCCGGGCTGTTCCAGCTGCCGTCGGTGAAGATCGCCGCCAGCTCGTCCGTGTTGGTGGCCACCGCACCCGGCGTCTCGCCCGGCTGCCCGGACAGCAGGTCGAAGACGACACCGCGGACGGTGCGGTACGTCTCCCAGTCCGGGGCGAGGATCACGATCGGGCGGTTCAAGTGGGCGTAGTCGAACATCACCGAGGAGTAGTCGGTGACCAGCGCGTCCGCCGCCAGGCACAGGTCCTCGACGCGCGGGTACGTGGAGACGTCGATCACCGACGCGTTCTCCGGGAGACCCGACCCGCCGTAGAAGTAGTGGGCGCGCATGAGGACCACGGTGTCCGGGCCGACGGCCGCGCAGAACCGGTCCAGGTCCAGGCGGTTGGTGAAGCCCGCCTCGTAGTCGCGGTGCGTCGGCGCGTAGAGCACGGCGCGCTGGCCGGGGCGGATGCCCAGGTCCTCGCGGATCTTGGCGATCTGCTCCTCGGTGGCCGTCGCGAAGACGTCGTTGCGCGGGTAGCCCGTCTCCAGCGGGCGCGCCGCGCTCGGGTAGGCGCGGGACCACACCTCGGTGGAGTGCGGGTTGGCGGAGACGCTCCAGTCCCAGCGGTCCACGCGCTTGAGCAGCCGGTCGAAGTTGAGCCCCTGGGCGGCGGCCGGGTAGTTCTGCTGGTCCATGCCCATGATCTTCAGCGGGGTGCCGTGGTGGGTCATGACATGGATCTGGCCGGGGCGCTTGACCAGGTGGTCCGGGAAGTTCACGTTGTTGAAGAAGTACGTGGCACGGGCCAGCACCGACCAGTAGCGGCGGGTCCCGGGCACCACGTAGTCGATGCCCTTGGGCACCGAGTCCACGTTCTTCTTCGACACCACCCACACGCCGTGGATGTCGGGCGCCAGCTCCTTCGCCTTGCGGTAGATCGCCTCGGGGTTGCAGCTCACGCCGCGGTTCCAGTAGGCGGCGTACACGGCCAGCTTGGGGTCGAGGGGCAGCTTGCGCTGCGCCTTGTAGTAGCGCTTGGTGAACTGCTTCTTCGCCTTCGCGCGGGCCGTGGTGGGCGCGGCGCGCAGGCTGCGGCGGGTGGCGAGCGCGGTGTCCAGGGCGCCCAGCGCGGTGTACTTGCCGCCGCCCATCAGCTGCGGGCGCAGCCCCTTGGTGCCGCCGGGGAACTTGAAGCCCTCCGGGCGGTGCGCCCCGTGGAACGCGCCGACCGCGCCGACGTACTGCCGGCGGCGCTTGGTCACCGTCGGGTACGCGGTCAGCAGCTCCTGCACGGCCCGGTCGAAGAGGAGGCCGCGCACGTCCTTCAGGGCCGGACGCGCCTCCACGAAGGTCATCAGCGCGTCGTACGCCTCGACCAGCTCCAGCGGGGTCGAGCCCGTCCGGGGCTCCACGTCGTCCACCAGGCCGGGCAGGTAGCGCTGCTGGCGGTGCTCGACGCAGGCGGTGCCCAGGGTGGCCACCGAGGCGGCGACGGCGACGGTCGCCAGCGCGTACATCCGCTCGCCGTGCGGGCCCGGACCGAAGGTCACAGTCTCGCGCTCCAGGAGCGCGCGGCGGACCGCGCGGTTCCAGGAGACCGGGGCGATGTCCAGCAGATCCGGGCGCTTCGCCAGCGTGAACGGGCCCTCGGGCATGGCGTCCAGCTTCTGCAGGGACCGCGTCGAGCGGACCTTGCCGCGGAACGGGCGCTTCTGGTGGCCGAACAGCAGTACGTCCGGGTCGCCGGTGGCGTCCAGCCGGTCCGCGACGGCCTGGAGCGCGCCGGGCAGGAAGACGTAGTAGCCCTCCAGGAACAGGACGTACTCCCCGGCGGCCTCCTCCATCCCCGCGTTGCGGCGGCCGTGCGCCCCGGCGCCGGGCTCCAGGTGCACGGCCCGGACGCGGCTGTCGCGCGCGGCAAACTCGTCCAGGACCAGGCCCGAGCCGTCCGGCGCGCCGTCGTCGACCCCGATGACCTCGATGTCCGTGAACGACTGGGAGAGCACCGACTCCAGGCACTCGCGCAGACTTCCTCGGGCGCGACGGACGGGGATGATGACACTCAGCCGGGGCATACGGACTCTTTCTCGGACTGTGCGTACTGGGAGAGCACACAGCGTACTGGGGCGGGCTCCGCAGGGCGGGTCAGGGGGCGGGCGGGCGTACGAAGGCCGAAGAGACGGGCGCGTCGGGCCCGTGAGCGGTCGACCGCGCGGCTGATGAAGGCCCCACTTATCATACTACCCGGGACAGTAAGTGAACCTTGGGCAATACGGGGCGTACGGGCCCATGGCGGGCGCTCCCGACGTCCGTGATCCCGGGCACCGCACGGCTGCGGGGCACCCCCGCCGGCCGGCCAGAATGCCCCGCGCTGTCCCGTCCCCGCTACTTGACCGCCCCCGCCATCACGCCGGAGACGAACTGGCGCTGGAAGGCGAAGAACACCGCGAGCGGAATCACCATCGAGACGAAGGCGCCGGGCGCCAGCACGTCGATGTTGTTGCCGAACTGGCGCACCTGCTGCTGGAGCGCCACCGTGATCGGCGGTGAACCGGAATCCGCGAAGATCAGCGCGACCAGCATGTCGTTCCAGACCCAGAGGAACTGGAAGATGCCGAGCGAGGCGATCGCCGGACCGCCCAGCGGCATCACGACCCGGGTGAAGAGGCGTATCTCACCCGCCCCGTCCAGCCGCGCCGCCTCCAGGAGCTCGCGGGGGATCTCCGCGAAGAAGTTGCGCAGCAGGAAGATCGCGAACGGGAGCCCGAACGCGGTGTGGAAGAGCACCACACCGAGCGTCGTCTCGAAGATCCCGATCTCGCCGAACAGCTTCGACACCGGGATCAGCGCCACCTGTACGGGGACCACCAGCAACCCCACGACCAGCAGGAACCACCAGTCACGGCCGGGGAAGTCCATCCAGGCGAACGCGTATCCCGCGAACGAGCCGATCACCACGACCAGGACCGTGGACGGCACGGTGATCATGACCGTGCTGAGCAGGGAGTCCGTGATCGCCGAATTGTCGAGCAGCCGGGAGTAGTTGTCGACGGTCAGCTCGGAGGGGGCGGTGAAGATCTGCCACCAGCCGGTCGACGCGATCTTCTCCGGGCTGCGCAGCGAGGACAGCAGCAGCCCGACCGTCGGCATCAGCCAGAACAGGGCCACCAGGACCAGGAAGACCCGCATCGCGCCGCCGGCGGCCCGCGCCGCGATCCGCGCGCCGAGCGACCGGGTCGCCGTTGCCGAGGGTGTCGTCATCGGCGCCCCTCCTTCCGTATCCGCCTGATGTTGAAGAGCATCACCGGGATCACCAGCAGCAGCAGGAGTACGGCGATGGCGCTGCCGACCCCCAGGTCCGCGTCCGTGCCGAACGAGGACCGGTACAGCTGGAACGCCAGTACGTTGGCGTCGTCCTGGGTCGAACCGGGCGCGATGATGAACACCAGGTCGAAGATCTTCAGCACGTTGATCATCAGCGTGACCAGCACCACCGCGAGGACCGGGGCGAGCATCGGCACCGTGATCCGGCGGAACACCTGCCACTCGTTGGCCCCGTCCACCCGGGCCGCTTCGAGGAGTTCACGCGGCAGACCGGCCAGGCCCGCCGCGATCAGCACCATCGCGAAGCCCGCCCACATCCACACGTAGCTCCCGATGATCCCGGGCGTCACGAGCGTCGGGCCGAGCCAGTTCACGCCGTTGTACGGCTCCCTGAAGTTGGAGGCCGGGAGCCGCAGTTCGGCACCGTCCGCCGAGGCGGGCAGCGTGAACGTGCCGTCCGCCCCGGCCTTGGCGGTCGCGACCACCTCGCCGTTCTTGACGGCCTCCACCTTCAGGCCCTTGAGCCCGAGCTCCTTGGCATCGATCACGTTCGGCCGGCCGCCGCCGCCCTTGGTGAAGTCGAGCCACGCGGTACCGGTGATCCCGCCGTCCCCGGCCGCCGCCGGGGCCTTCGCGGGCTTCGCGTCGCCCGGCATCTTCGCCGGGAGCACCCCGACCAGGGGGAGCTGGGCCGGCTGCCCGGCGTGCACGGTCGTCTTCGTCACGAAGGCCCCGCCGCCGGCCGCCTTCAACGGGGCGACGGGAAGCGGATGCGCCTTCGGGAAGCCCGAGGACTCGGCGAACGTGTCGTGCACGCCCACCCACACCGCGTTGGCGACCCCGCGCTCCGGCGCCGCGTCGTACACCAGCCGGAAGATGATGCCCGCCGCCAGCATCGAGATCGCCATCGGCATGAAGACGACCAGCTTGAAGGCCGTGCCCCAGCGGATGCGCTCCGTCAGCACCGCGAAGATCAGCCCGAGCGCGGTGGAGACCGTCGGCGCGAAGACCACCCAGATCGCGTTGTTCTTGACCGCCGTACGGATGGTGTCGTCCGTGAACAGCGTCTTGTAGTTGTCGATGCCGGCGAAGCCCGTACCCGCCTGGTCGAAGAACGACCGGTAGACGGAGTACACGATCGGGTACACCACCAGCGCCCCGAGCAGCACCAGCGCCGGCAGCAGGAAGAGCGCCGCGACCACCTTGCGGGTGCCGGTCACACTCCGGGGCGCACGCCCCGGGGAGCCGGCCGGAGGGGCCTTCCTGGGGGCGGGCACGCGAGGCCCGCCTGACGGTTGCCTGTCGGCGGGGAGCGCCTCGTCGGCGCCCCCCGCTGCCGCTGTCGTCATGCCGTCAGCTCTTGTACGCCTTGGCCGCGTCGGACTCCAGCTTGGCTTGAGTCCCCGCGATGTCCTTCGGGTTCTTCAGGAAGTCCTGGAGGATCTTCCACTCGCCCTTCCCGGGCGTTCCGCCGAACGACTGCGGCGCCTGGTCGGACATGTCGAACCGGACGGCGTCACCGGCCGCGATCAGCGCCTTCGCCATCGTGCGCTGCACGTCGTTCGGGTACGCGGCGGCGTCCAGGCCCTTGTTCGGCGAGATGAACCCGCCCTGCGAGGCCGCGATCTTCGCCGCGTCCGTGGAGGCCAGCCAGGTCAGCAGCGCCTGGGCGCCCTTGCCGTCCTTCAGCGCGATCGCCGCGTCGCCACCGGTCACCACGGGCGACTCGGCGCCGACCGCGGGGAACGGGAAGACCTTGGCGTCCGTGCCGATCTTCGCCTTCGTCTGCGCGATGTTGACGCCGACGAAGTCGCCCTCGTAGACCATGGCGGCCTTGGGCTGGTCACCGCCGGTGAAGGTCTGCGTCACCGACGCGGGGAACTCGGTCTGGAGCGCGCCCTCCGCGCCGCCCGCGATCAGGGAGGGCTTGCCGAACAGCTGGGCCAGCGTGGTCAGCGCGTCCTTGACGGACGGGTCCGTCCACTTGATCTTGTGCTGGGCGAGCTGGTCGTACTTCTCCGGGCCCGCCTGCGACAGGTAGACGTTCTCGAACCAGTCGGTCAGCGTCCAGCCGTCCGCGCCGCCGACCGAGACCGGGGTGACGCCCGAGGCGGACACCGTCTCGGCGGTCGCCAGGAAGTCCTTCCAGGTCTTCGGCTCGCTCGCGCCCGCGTTCTCGAACGCCTTGGTGTTGTACCAGACCAGCGACTTGTTGGCGGCCTTGAAATACACCCCGTACTGGGTGCCGTCCACCGCGCCGAGGTCCTGCCAGACCTGCGCGTAGTTCTTGCTCAGCTGGGCCTTCGCCTCGGCGCCGACCGGCTTCGCCCACTTCTTCGCCACGGCCTGCTGGACCGCCCCCACCTGCGGGATCATCGCGACGTCCGGCGGCTGGCCGCCCGCGATCTTCGTACCGAGGAAGTTGACGATCGGGTCCTGTGCCGGGACGAACGTCACCGTCGCGCCGGTCCGCTTCTCGAACTCCTTGAGGACCTTGACGAAGTTGGCCTGTTCCGGACCCGTCCAGACCGCGGCGACAGAGAGCTTCTCACCGTCCAGTTTCGGTAAAACGACACTCGGGGTGGACCCCTTGCCCGTCGTGGAGCCGCCTTCGTCCGTCTTCTTGTCTCCGCCGTCACCGTCGCCGCCGCAGCCGGTGAGGGCCAGTGCGCCGATGGCGGTGAACACCACGGCCGCCCTGCGAATCCGTAGGGTTGTGCGCATCCCTGCCCCGTCTCTCTGTCCGCGCGCGCCCACCGGGCGCCGGGTCGGAGAGCCAGCGCTGCCGGTCGAGCGTCACGTCGTCGTGTGCGCACAGTCCTATGCCCGGGGTCCCGGTGCCGCAATACCGTCATCGCCCCCGAATCCCTGATCGTGATGGCCTCGTGACGTGGGGTCAGTGCCGGTATCCGGCTATTGGGGGACGATCGGGCCGCCCTGCCAGGGCCCCGCCCGCGGGTCCTTCGAGGGCGGCTCCGGCGCGACTCGGGCGGAGCTGGGCGGGCTTTCAGGTGAACAGGGGCGCGAGGGGTTGTGCGTTGACGGAACGCGCCGCCCGGTCCAGGGCGCTGGCGAGCAGCGCGAGGTCCGTCGGCCCGTTGCCCAGTTCGCGGACCGGGCGGCGGGTGGGCGGGTCGCCCATCCGCTCCCACTCCAGCGGGACGACCGTCGGCCGCAGTGTCGCCGTCCGCGGGATGCGGCCGGTCACCCGGCCGCCCTGGAACGGCGTCACCCGCCCGTCCGGATGCCCCAGCCGCCCCCGGCCCGGCGCCGGTTCGTCCGGCGAGGGCGGGACCGCGGGCGGATCGAGCACGATGCGCAGCCGCGCGCCGCGGGCCAGCTCGGTGTCCTCCGTGCGGTCGGGGCGGGCCGAGGCCGCCACCAGGTGGATGCCGAGCCGCCCGCCGTCCCGGGCCACCGCCTCCAGCGCCCGCACCACCGAACCGGCCGCCGGCCGGCCGGGGCTCCCGAGCGCCGGGGCTATGAGCGCGTCGAAGTCGTCCACGAGCACCACCAGCCGGGGCAGCGGCGAGGGGCCGGGGTCCACGGGACGGCCCGCGCCCGGGCGCAGGCGCAGGGTGCCGCTGAGGGGGGCCTCCACGTCGCCGCGCTGCTCGGGGACGGGCGTGGGCGTGGGCCCGTCCTCGTTACGGCTGTGCCACTCGGCGAAGTCGAGCTCGCCGAGCAGTTCCGCCCGCCGCTTCACCTCGCCGCCCAGCGCCTGGGCGAACTCCCGCATCCGGACCGGGTCCGAGGCCACCAGGTGCGTGAACGCGTGCGGCAGCTCCGTGCACGGGCCCAGTGACTCGCCGCGCTCGCCGCCGGCCCCGTCGACCAGCACGATGCCCAGCCGGTCCGGCCGGGCCGCCGCCGCCAGCGACGCCGCGACGGCCCGCAGCAGCTCGGTCCGCCCGCTGCCGCCGGGGCCCTCGATGAGCAGGTGCGGCCCCTCGTCGGCGAGATCCACGCTCACCGGCCCGCGCGGCCCGGCACCGAGCACGACGACGGGCCGCCCGGCGTGGACGGCCGGCCGCGCGACGGCACGCGTGGCGGTCTGCGTCCCACCGGCCGCATCGGCCCCACGCGCGGCGACCTGAGGCCCCCCGGCCCGCCGGGGCCCGCCGACCCGCGCGGGGGCGGGGTACGGCGTGCGGCCGGAGCCGGTCGTGGTGGTGTCGGGGTAGGGGGTGCGGCCGGAGTCGCTTGTGCCGGTGCGGGGGTGCGGGGTTCGGCCCGAGTTGCTCGTGGTCGCGCCGGGGTGCGGGGTGCGGCCGGAGCCGGAGCCGGTGCCGGTGTCGGGGTACGGCGTGCGGCCCGAGCCGGTCGTGGTGGTGTCGGGGTACAGGGTGCGGCCCGAGTCGCCTGTGGTCGCGCCGGGGTACGGCGTGCGGCCCGAGCCCGTCGTCGTCGCGGCCGGGTATGCCGTGCGGCCCGAGTCCGGCGCCTCGGCCGCCGTGCGCTGGGCGCCCACGCGGGGCGCCGGGCGGTCGTCCGCCGTGGATGCCCAGCGGGCCATCAGGGAGGCCGGGGTGGCGCGGGCCAGGCCCAGTTCGTCCAGGAGGCGGGCGGACGGGGGGAGCGCCACCGGCACCTGGCGGCCCGGCAGCGCGGCCGAACCCTCCGCGCGCAGGGGGGCCAGCGCCCGGGCGAACCGCTGGGCCCAGTGCGCCGACACCGCGTCCACCGAGGCCACCGTGCCGTGGCCCGCAGCCCGGCCGCCCGCCGTGCGCAGCAGCCGCAGGGCCGTCGCCACATCACCGCTCAGCATCCCGACCGCCCCGCACTCGCGGAAGGCGATCGACGCGTGGCACGCGGCCTCGTACGTCGCGGCGACCGGCGAGGTGGGCGTCGCGGCCGGGGTCTCCGCCAGACAGATCAGATGGACGCCCGCCGCCGCACCGGCCGCGGCCAGCCGGGCGGTGTGCTCGCGCAGGACCGCCGCGCCGGGGTCGCCGTCGAGGATCACCACCGTGAACGGGCCCTCGTGGTCGCGGGCGGCCTCGGCGACCGTGGCCGCGTCCTGGCTCGCCCAGCCCGGGCCGAGGGGCCCGTCGTCCAGCCGACGGACCAGCTCGGCGGTGCGGGCGAGCGCCTGGTCGCGGTCGTACGCGAGGAGCAGCCGGCAGTCCTGGCCGTGCATCGGGCGCAGATGGGGCAGCCACCCCAGCCAGGCCCACTCGCGCCGGCGCTCCTCCGTGCTCCGCGCCCGGTCCGTGCTGATCAGCACGATCTCCAGGTCGGCGGGGGAGTGCAGCGCGGCCAGCTGGGCCACGGTGGACCGGGCGAGTCCGGCCAGCCGCTCCCGGGGCCCGGCGAGCCCCAGCGAACCGGCCTCCCGCAGGCTCACGGTCACCGGCACGGCGGGCAGGTCGGCCCGGTCGGTGGTGCCCAGCCGGACCACCAGCGCCTCCGGGTGCGCGGGGTCGCGCTCCCACAGCCGGGGGCCCGGGCCGAGCGCGGTCAGCAGCACGGCGGCCGGATCGGGCCAGGTGCCCTCCGGGGCGGTGGGCGGTGAGGCGAAGGTGTCGGGGGCGGCCGGGACCGGCTCGGCGGGGGCGCTCGGCGGTGGCGGCTCGGCCCGGGCTCCCTTGAGCCGGCGGGCCCAGGCCCCTATGCCGCCGCGCCGGGGCGCCTCCTGCTCCGGGAAGCGGCCCGGATGCCCGGCGGAGGACCCGGGCCGGGCCCCGGGGTCGTCGGGGGCGGGCCGGTCGTGGTCGGGCGGGGAGGGCTCGGGGGAGGGGGCGGCCGGTGCGGCGGGGACCCGGGCGACCCGCAGGTGGCCCTCGCCGTCCGGGGTCGTCGGCAGCACCGGCGGACGCGCGCCGGAGGCGAGCCGGAGCGTCGACTCACCGAGCCGCAGCAGCGCCCCCGGGGCCAGCCGGACCGGGCGGTCGTGGACCTCGGCCCCGTCGAGCGAGGTGCCGTTGGTGGAGCCCAGGTCGGCCACGGAGACCCGGCCGTCCTCGGAGACCGCCACCTCGCAGTGCAGCCGGGAGACGTCGGGGTCGTCCAGCGGGACGTCGGCCTCGGCCGAGCGGCCGACGCGGACCGTGCCGCCGTGCAGCAGATGGACCCCGCCCGCGTCGGGTCCGGCGACCACCTGGAGCTGGGCGGGGACCGCGTCGTCCGCGGTGTCGTCCTCGCCGGGAACCTGGAGCGAGAGCACCGCGCCGTCGACCAGGGGCGGCTCACCGAGGGCGCAGCGCTGCGCGTCCAGCCGCTCCCGGCCCGCGAAGAGGACCACCGCACCGCTGCCGAGGGAGCCGTCGGGACCGGCGATGGCCATGGCCAGGGCCGACGCGACGGAGGCCAGCGCCGTCCCCGCGGGGGCGGTGACCAGCACATCGCAGGCGCGCGCCGGGGTCTGGCCGCTGGGCGGCGCGAGGACGGTCAGCCGGATCTGCATCGCCGTCAGCGGTCCCTTCTGCGCGCGGCACCGGCCGGGGGAACGCCCTGTGATTCCCCCCACCCGGCTCGGACGCGTCGTCCGGTACAGGTTCGTCACGCACCACGAGGCTCCAGAGCCCGCAGTCGTGCTCCAGGCATCCTCGCACCTGCCACTGACAACACGCCCGGCGGTCATCAGTTAGTGATCTTGGAACGTCTGCTGTGGCCCCAAAAGTGCGGCATGACCGGTTCCCGGCGTACGGCCCTGGCAACCATCCGCGCCGGGCGGACGTCTTCCCCCGGGACCCGGACCCGACCGGCCCTCCCCCGTACAGCCTCTAGAGTGGGCCGGAAACTCCGGGGGGACCCCGGATCGATCCACCACGACCAGCAGGGAGCGCATGACGTGCGGCCGGTAGGCAGCAAGTACCTGCTCGAGGAGCCGCTGGGACGCGGCGCCACGGGCACCGTCTGGCGCGCCAGCCAGCGCGAGGCGGCGGGCGCCGAGGCGGCCGTGGCCGGCCGGCCCGGCGAGACCGTGGCGATCAAGGTCCTCAAGGAGGAGCTGGCCAACGACGCGGACGTGGTGATGCGGTTCCTGCGGGAACGCTCCGTCCTGTTGCGGCTGACCCACCCCAACATCGTGCGCACCCGCGACCTCGTGGTCGAGGGCGACCTCCTCGCCCTCGTCATGGACCTGATCGACGGCCCCGACCTGCACCGCTACCTGCGCGACAACGGCCCGCTCACCCCGGTCGCCGCCGCGCTGCTCACCGCGCAGATCGCCGACGCGCTCGCCGCCAGCCACGCCGACGGCGTCGTGCACCGCGACCTCAAGCCCGCCAACGTGCTGCTCGCCGACCCCGACGGCGCGATGCGCCCGATGCTCACCGACTTCGGCATCGCGCGCCTCGCCGACTCGCCGGGCCTGACCCGGACCCACGAGTTCGTCGGCACCCCCGCCTACGTGGCGCCGGAGTCCGCCGAGGGCCGCCCGCAGACCTCCGCCGTCGACATCTACGGCGCCGGCATCCTGCTGTACGAGCTGGTCACCGGCCGCCCGCCGTTCGCCGGCGGCACCGCGCTCGAAGTCCTGCACCGGCACCTCAGCGAGGAGCCCCGCCGCCCCAGCACCGTCCCCGAGCCGCTGTGGACGGTCATAGAGCGCTGCCTGAGCAAGGACCCGGACCGCAGGCCGAGCGCGGAGAACCTGGCCCGTGCCCTGCGTACCGTCGCCGACGGCATCGGGGTCCACGCGAGCTCCGCGCAGATCGCCGCCGCCGACGGGGTCGCCGCCCTGCTCGCCCCCGACCCGGCGCCCACCGCCGTGCCGGAGATCCCCGGCGCGGCCGACCCGACGCAGGTGCTGCCCAGCAACGCCGGCTCGTACGACCCCAACGGGGTCACCAGCGTCCTGCCGCACGGCGGCGCGCCCGGCGGAGGCCCCCAGGCCGATCCGACCGCCGTCCTGCCGCCCGTGCCGCCGCGCCCCGACGGCGACCCGCGCCCCGAGGACCCGCACCCCTGGCAGTCCCAGCTCCGGGCCGCCCGCGACCGCAACGAGCAGACCCAGGTCCAGTACCTCGACCCGAGCCAGGACCCGTTGCGCCGCCGCCCGCAGCGCCGGCAGCAGCCGCCCCCTCAGCAGCCGCGCGACCGGCAGCCCGGGTACCAGCAGCACCAGCCCCAGCCCCAGCAGTACCCGCAGCAACAGCGGCAGCAGCAGTACCAGCCGCAACCGCAGCAGCAGTACCAGCCGCCGCAGCGCCAGCAGTACCAGCCGCAGCCGCAGCCGTACGCGCCCCCGCAGCAGCCCCAGCAGCCCCAGCGCGCACCCCGCGAGCCGAGGCGGCGCAGCGCCAACCCGATGAAGATCCCCGGGCTCGGCTGCCTCAAGGGCTGCCTGTTCACGCTGGTGCTGCTCGTCGTGGCGAGCTGGCTGATCTGGGAACTGACCCCGCTCAAGGACTGGATCGGGCAGGGCCAGAGCTACTGGCACGCGATCACCGACGCCGTGTCCACGGTGTCGGACTGGATCTCCAAACTGGGCGGCAGCTGACGCGCCGAGCACACCGGAGGCGTACAACTCTGTAGCTATATCGACTTCCGCGGGCCGATTACGAGGCAATTCGCCCGCAGAAGCGAAGGTTGGCGCCAACCACGGCACGCGGGCCCCCGATCGCCGCGTAACTTTGTCGACCGGGGGTTGTTGGGGTCCATCGCCAGCCGCTGAGGGAGCAGTCTTGGCACGGAAAATCGGCAGCCGGTACACCGCCCACCAGATACTGGGGCGCGGCAGCGCCGGCACGGTGTGGCTCGGGGACGGCCCCGAGGGCCCCGTGGCCATCAAACTGCTCCGCGAGGACCTGGCGTCCGACCAGGAGCTCGTCGGCCGGTTCGTCCAGGAGCGCACCGCGCTCCTCGGACTGGACCACCCGCACGTCGTCGCCGTCCGCGACCTGGTGGTGGACGGCAACGACCTCGCCCTCGTCATGGACCTGGTCCGGGGCACCGACCTGCGCACCCGGCTCGACCGCGAACGCCGGCTGGCCCCCGAGGCGGCCGTCGCCGTGGTCGCGGACGTCGCCGACGGCCTCGCCGCGGCGCACGCCGCCGGGATCGTCCACCGCGACGTCAAGCCCGAGAACATCCTGCTGGACATGGAAGGGCCGCTCGGCCCCGGCAACGCCCACCCCGCACTCCTCACCGACTTCGGCGTCGCCAAGCTCATCGACACCCCGCGCCGGACCCGCACCACCAAGATCATCGGCACGCCGGACTACCTGGCCCCCGAGATCGTCGAGGGCCTGCCGCCGCGCGCCGCCGTCGACATCTACGCCCTGGCCACGGTGCTGTACGAACTCCTCGCGGGCTTCACGCCCTTCGGCGGCGGCCACCCCGGCGCCGTCCTGCGCCGCCATGTCACGGAGACCGTCGTCCCGCTCCCCGGCATCCCCGACGAGCTGTGGCAGCTGCTCGTCCAGTGCCTGGCCAAGGCCCCCGCCTCCCGGCTGCGCGCCTCCGAGCTGGCCGCCCGGCTGCGCGAACAGCTGCCGCACCTGGCCGGCATCCCGCCCCTGGAGGTGGATGAGCCGGACGAGGAGCCCGAGACCCCGCAGGGCTACGACGAGCAGCAGTACACCCCGGCCGGCGACGAGCCCCGCCGGCGCGGCGCGGTCCCGCTGGTGCCCGGCTCGTCCCCGGACTCCAACCGCGACACCCACACGAGCATGCGCGTCCCGGCCCCCGACGAGCTGTCCGGCGGCCCCCGGGGCACCGCCCGGGCCCCGCGCGCCCCCGGCCGGCCCCGCCCGGGCTCGGCCCGCAACAAGTCGGCGGCCGTCCGCAAGCGCCGCCTGACCCTGGGGGCCGCGGCCCTCGTGCTGGTCGCCGGGCTCGGCGCGGCCGGCTGGCTCGCCCTGAGCGGCGACGACGCGGACCCGGGCCCGCAGGACACCAGGAACTCGGCCCCGGCGGCCCCGTGACCGGGTCCCGGAGGCGGTGATCCGGCAGCCCGAGGAACGTACGCGCCGACAGCCGTTACGCTGGACCCGTGGCAGTCGTCGATATTTCCGAAGAGCTGAAGTCCCTCTCCTCGACCATGGGGTCGATCGAGGCCGTCCTGGACCTGGATGCGCTGAGGGGGGACATCGCCGTGCTCGAGGAGCAGGCGGCCGCCCCGTCCCTGTGGGACGACCCCGAGGCGGCGCAGAAGATCACCAGCAAGCTTTCCCACCTCCAGGCCGAGGTCCGCAAGGCCGAGGGCCTGCGCGGCCGGATCGACGACCTCGAAGTCCTCTTCGAGCTCGCCGAGGCCGAGGGCGACGCCGACGCGCTCGCCGAGGCGGAGGCCGAGCTGGAGTCCGTCCGCAAGGCGCTGGACGAGATGGAGGTCCGCACCCTCCTCTCCGGCGAGTACGACGCCCGGGAGGCGCTGGTCACCATCCGCGCCGAGGCCGGCGGCGTCGACGCGGCGGACTTCGCCGAGCGGCTCCAGCGGATGTACCTGCGCTGGGCCGAGCGGCACAACTACAAGACCGAGGTGTACGAGACGGCGTACGCGGAAGAGGCCGGCATCAAGTCGACCACCTTCGCCGTCGAGGTGCCGTACGCCTACGGCACGCTGTCCGTCGAACAGGGCACCCACCGCCTGGTGCGCGTCTCGCCGTTCGACAACCAGGGCCGCCGCCAGACCTCGTTCGCGGGCGTCGAGGTGCTGCCCGTGGTCGAGCAGACGGACCACGTCGAGATCGACGAGTCCGACCTGCGCGTCGACGTGTACCGCTCCTCCGGCCCCGGCGGCCAGGGCGTCAACACCACGGACTCCGCGGTGCGTCTGACCCACCTGCCGACCGGCATCGTCGTGTCCTGCCAGAACGAGCGCTCGCAGATCCAGAACAAGGCGTCCGCGATGAACGTCCTCCAGGCGAAGCTGCTCGAACGCCGCCGCCAGGAGGAGCAGGCCAAGATGAACGCCCTCAAGGGCGACGGCGGCAACTCCTGGGGCAACCAGATGCGCTCCTACGTCCTGCACCCGTACCAGATGGTCAAGGACCTGCGTACGGAGTTCGAGATGGGCAACCCGGACGCGGTGTTCAACGGCGAGATCGACGGCTTCATCGAGGCCGGCATCCGCTGGCGCAAGCAGAACGAGAAGTAGTCCGAGAAGTGCCGCAACCCCCCGTGCGGCGGGGGACATTGGCCCGGAACGGCCTTGACCCTCCTCGGCGGCCCCGCGAGGCTGCCGGAGCAGCCTGACGAGAACGGCTCCTGGGGGTAGCGGTACATGACCAAGAAGACGCGCATACGCGTCGCGCGGACGGCGGCGGGTGCGGTGATCGCCGCCGGAGCGTCGCTGACCGTCGCGGGCGCGGCGCAGGCCGTCGGCATCGGCGCCGAGGTCGCGGGCGTGGAGGCCGGCGTGCGGACCGCCGCCGAGCCGGGGGACGATGACCCGGGCGAGGACGGTGATCCGTGCAGCCCACTCGATCCGCGCTGCGAGCCGTCGGAGCCGCCGGCCACCCCGTCGCACCCTTCCACCCCGCCGACCGGCCCGGCGGACCCGAGCGGGCCGCCCACGGACCCGGACGACCCGCCGACCGGCCCCACCGACCCGGAGGACCCGCCCTCGCAGTCCGCGGAGCCCTCGGCGAAGCCCACCCAGGACCCGACCGGTCCTGCGGACCCGGGCGGGCGGACGGGCGACGGGACCGGGAACACCGGTGACGACGGCGGGGTGGGGCAGATCGGGGTCTCGGGCGGCGGTGGCAAGACCGACACCGACTCGGTCGGCAACCAGCCCGTCGAGCAGGGCGAGGGCAAGGACGAGCTGGCCGAGACGGGCGCGGGCCGGACCACGTTCCTGCTGGCCGGCGCCGCGACGATGATCGCCGGCGGCATCGGCTTCCGGGTCCTGCCCCGCCGGATGGGCAACCGCCCGGCCTAGGCCCTCCGGGCGGACGACGGTGCCACGGGAAGGGGCCCGGACCGCGTTGCGGCGGTCCGGGCCCCTTTCCGTGCGTCGGCCGGTGGCGGGCGCTACACGGTCTGGTGGGCCAGCAGGGCCAGGGCGGCCAGGAGCACCACAAGCAGCGCGGCCAGCGCCGCCGGACTGATCCCGGCGAAGGGCCCCTGCCCCTGCTCCCGCATCCGCTCGCGGCTCGCCCGGCACACGGGGCAGCGACCCTCGGTGACGGGCGCCGCGCAGTTCGCGCACACCAGTCGGTCGTAGGTCATGCGCCTTCCTCCTCCCGCGCGGCGGAGCCGCACAAGCCATCTCTCCGCACAACGCTCACGGAAACGCAACCGTTCCCTCTACCACTGTGCCAGCTCGCGGCCGGTTCGGCCCGCCCCGCCGCCGCACGCGGGCCCCTTCCCCGCCGCGCCGCCCCGGAATCGGGGCCGTTTCACCGTAAATCACCCATCCCGGTACGCGTGCCTGCACGGCTCAGCCCGGTTCGCGTATGGTCACGCTCACCTACTCCCGGCCGACCGTGGTGCATCCGTGATCCGATTCGACAACGTCTCCAAGACCTACCCGAAGCAGAGCCGTCCCGCTCTCCGGGATGTGTCGCTCGACATCGAGAAGGGCGAGTTCGTCTTCCTGGTCGGCTCGTCCGGCTCCGGCAAGTCCACCTTCATGCGGCTCATCCTGCGCGAGGAGCGCGCCAGCACGGGCGCCGTCCACGTCCTGGGCAAGGACCTCGCGCGCATGTCCAACTGGAAGGTGCCGCACATGCGCCGCCAGCTGGGCACCGTCTTCCAGGACTTCCGGCTGCTGCCCAACAAGACCGTCGCGCAGAACGTGGCCTTCGCCCAGGAAGTGATCGGCAAGCCGCGCGGCGAGATCCGCAAGGCGGTGCCCCAGGTCCTCGACCTCGTCGGACTCGGCGGCAAGGAGGACCGGATGCCCGGCGAGCTGTCCGGTGGTGAGCAGCAGCGCGTGGCGATCGCGCGGGCCTTCGTCAACCGCCCCATGCTGCTGATCGCCGACGAGCCCACCGGCAACCTCGACCCGCAGACCTCCGTCGGCATCATGAAGCTGCTGGACCGGATCAACCGGACCGGCACCACCGTGATCATGGCGACCCACGACCAGAACATCGTGGACCAGATGCGCAAGCGCGTCATCGAGTTGGAGAAGGGCCGTCTCGTACGCGACCAGGCGCGCGGCGTCTACGGCTACCAGCACTGAGCACCCAGCACTGAAAGGACGCCATGCGCGCCCAGTTCGTCCTGTCGGAGATCGGCGTCGGCCTCCGTCGCAACCTCACGATGACCTTCGCCGTCGTCGTCTCCGTCGCCCTCTCGCTCGCCCTGTTCGGCGGCGCGCTGCTCATGCGCGAGCAGGTCAGCACGATGAAGGACTACTGGTACGACAAGGTCAACGTCTCCATCTACCTCTGCGGCAAGGGCGACGCGGAGACGGTGGTCCAGTGCGCCAAGGGTGCGGTCACCAAGCAGCAGAAGGACGAGATCGAAAGCGATCTCAAGAAGATGGACGTCGTGGAGAAGGTGATCTACGAGTCCAGCGACCAGGCGTACAAGCACTACCAGGAGGAGTTCGGCGACTCCCCGATGGCCGGCAACATCACGCCGGACCAGATGCCCGAGTCCTTCCGGGTCAAGCTGCACGACCCCACCAAGTACAAGGTCGTCGCCACCGCCTTCGCCGGGCGGGACGGCGTCCAGTCGGTCCAGGACCAGAGAAGCATCCTGGACAACCTCTTCGGGCTGATGAACGGCATGAACGTCGCCGCGCTGTTCGTGATGGCGCTGATGCTCGTCATCGCGCTGATGCTGATCGTCAACACCGTGCGCGTCTCCGCGTTCAGCCGGCGCCGGGAGACCGGCATCATGCGGCTCGTCGGCGCCTCCGGTTTCTATATCCAGGCGCCGTTCATCATGGAGGCCGCCTTCGCCGGTCTGATCGGCGGTGTGCTGGCCTGCGTGATGCTGCTGGCCGGGCGCTACTTCCTGATCGACGGCGGCCTCGCGCTCAAGGACAAGCTCAACCTGATCGACTTCATCGGCTGGGACGCGGTCCTCACCAAGCTGCCGCTGGTGCTGGCGATCGGCCTGCTGATGCCCGCCGTTGCCGCTCTCTTCGCCCTGCGCAAGTACCTGAAGGTGTGATGTGCGCCCTGTGAGGCGCACGGTCAACGTCCCGTGCGCCTCCGGGGCGTTGTCCTAGACTCGGCGCCATGTCGGACCCCGGATGTCGCGTCGGGCCCCGCGGTCTGCGCCGCGGGGCGGCCCTGACGCTGGTCTTCGCCGGCGTCCTCGCCACCGGGGCCGCGACCGGCGCACTGCCCCACGGCGAGGCGCGGGAACGCCCGGTGCACCCCCGGTCCGTGGCCGCCACCGCCGACCGCGACGAGGTCGCCGAGGCCGCCGCCGACGCGGTGGCCGACGGCAAGTCCGGTACCGAGGCGGCCGAGGAGGTCGTCAGCCGCAGCGGCGACCGCTGGGGCGCCGTCTACGACCAGCGCGAGTACCAGGAGTTCGAGGACGCCCTCGGCGGCACGTACACCGGGGTCGGCCTCGCCGCCCGGCGCTCGGCCGACGGCCGGGTGGCCGTCGCCCGCGTCCAGCCCGGCAGCCCCGCCGACCGCGCGGGCATCCGCTCGGGCGACCTGCTCCGCACCGTGGACGGCCGCCGCGTCGACCGGCTGCCCGTCTCCGACGTGGTGGCCCTGCTGCGCGGCGACCGCACCGGCGCGAAGGCCGGGAGCACGGTCAGCCTCGGCGTCCGCCGGGGGGCCGTCGCCCGGACCGAGACGCTGCGCCGGGCCCGGCTGACGGTCGAGTCGGTGACCGTGCGGCGGATCGGGGAGCGGCGTTCGGGCCCGTCCGGGGCGGTGCGCATCGCGGTCGCCTCGTTCACCAAGGGCTCCGGGGCGGCCGTGCGCGACGCGGTCCGGGACGCGCCGCCGGGTGCCGGGGTGCTGCTGGACCTGCGGGGCAATCCGGGCGGCCTGGTCACCGAGGCGGTCACCGCCGCCTCCGCGTTCCTGGACGGCGGCCTGGTCGCCACGTACGACGTGCACGGAGAGCAGCACGCCCTGTACGCACGGTCGGGCGGGGACACCGAGCGCCCCGTCGTCGTGCTGGTCGACGGGGGGACGATGAGCGCGGCCGAGCTGGTCACGGGGGCGCTCCAGGACCGGGGCCGGGCGGTCACGGTCGGCTCGCGGACCTTCGGCAAGGGGTCCGTGCAGATGCCGAGCGAGCTGCCGGGCGGCTCGGTGGCCGAGCTGACCGTGGGCCACTACCGCACACCGGCGGGCCACGGGGTGGACGGCAAGGGCATCACACCGGACCTCGCGGTGACCGCCCGGGCCCAGGAACGGGCCGAGACGGTATTGAGTGGCCTCGGGGGCGGGTCGTAGTGCGAAAATGGCCGCACTATGGCTAAGGAAAAGGACACCGGGCGCAAGCTCATCGCGCAGAACAAGAAGGCGCGCCACGACTACACCATCCTTGACACCTACGAGTGCGGCCTCGTGCTCATGGGGACCGAGGTCAAATCGCTCCGCCTGGGCCGGGCGTCCCTGGTCGACGGCTTCGTCCAGATCGACGGCGGCGAGGCGTGGCTGCACAACATCCACGTCCCGGAGTACGTCCAGGGCACCTGGACCAACCACTCCGCCAAGCGCAAGCGCAAGCTGCTGATGCACCGGGCCGAGATCGACAAGCTGGAGTCGAAGTCGCAGGAGACCGGCCACACCATCGTGCCGCTCTCGCTGTACTTCGTGAACGGCCGGGTCAAGGCCGAGATCGCGCTCGCGAAGGGCAAGAAGGAGTACGACAAGCGGCAGACGCTGCGCGAGAAGCAGGACACCAGGGAGACGAACCGCGCCATCGCGGCGGCCCGCCGCCGTCAGCGGAGCGCCTGATCCGGAGGCCGGCACCCGCCGCCGGCCGCTCCGGCAGGAATACGCTGGCATCGGCCCGCGTTGGTCACGTACGATGGCAGCGCACCCCACGGAGGGTGTGGCACCACCTTGAAAAATCAACATGGGGATGATCGGTTTCGACAGCGGATGTCGAAGCAGGGGAAGCGAGTCGAGGAAGCGGCAATGATCTCGTAAACCATATGTCGCAACCAATAATCGCCAATTCCAAGCGCGATTCCTCCGCCTTCGCCCTCGCTGCCTAATTAGCAGCTAGCGAAGACTCTGCGGAGTGTCAGCCCGGGGGTGATCCCGACCCGGATCCTGGCATCATCAAGGGATCTAAACTTCTGAGTCCGGTCACGGGGCTCAGAAGGAAATCAAACAGTGACTGGGCCTGTCGGAGGCTTGTCCGCGTGACCTCCGAGGCCGAGAAAAGCGCAGCGGACTGCACTCGGAGAAGCCCTGGTTCCGCACCGTTGGACGCGGGTTCGATTCCCGCCATCTCCACAGATTCCCATGTGAGCGAGGACCCCGCTGCCACCGGCAGCGGGGTCCTCGCTGTTTCTGCGTCCGGGTGTGCCGGGAGGCCGGGCGTGCGCTACATTCATGGCCCGGGTGCACTGTGGTAGGGGGCGCGTGGACGAGGTGGGGGCCCGTCCGGCGACACACGACAGGGTCAGTTGCGCGCACCCGTTCCTGAGTGGGGGAAGTGCGTACACCAGTGGAAACTTGGCGTGAAGGTGCCCATGCGGGGCACACACACGAGCCGAACGAAGTCACCATCCAGCTGGACGGAATCGGACGGCAGCTCTCCGAGCTGCTACCGGAACCATCCGCTCCGGACGACTCCGACGGCCCCGTCTTCGTGGACGAGAGCGGCCGGCGCGGCAAGACGCTGCGCCGCCTCGGCTGGGTCCTGGCCGCGGTCTTCGTCTGCTACGCGATGACCCTGGTCGTCGCGGTGCTCGGCGGCAACTCCAGCGCCCCCTTCCTCCCGCTCTCCAACCAGGAACAGCAGGACACGGGCAGTACCGACCCGACGGTTCCGGACGCCGGCCTTCCCACCGGCGGCTCCCCGGCCCCCGCGCAAGAACAAGAAGGCGCCAACTAGATGACCACCCCTGCCCCCCGGGGCAGGCGCAACTCCCACCGGAAGAAGCAGACCCGCCGGCGCAGACTCCCCATGCGCTACATGCTGCCGCTCCTCTTCCTCGTTGCCCTGCTCGCCATGCTGATGCTGCGTGGCTACGTGCACAGCGAGATCCTCGCCGACCACCGCATCCGGCCACCCGTCGCGACCGACCGGGTGCCCGACCAGGTGCTGGAAGGCGGACCGGTCATCGACGCGCGGTCCACCACCGAGCCCGCGAAGACCCTGCGCATCCCGGACCACCGGATCGTGCTGACCTTCGACGACGGCCCGGACCCGGAGTGGACGCCGAAGGTGCTGGACGAGCTGAAGAAGTACGACGCCCACGGCGTCTTCTTCGTCACCGGCACCATGGCCTCGCGCTACCCGGACCTGGTCCAGCGCATGGTCGACGAGGGGCACGAGGTCGGGCTGCACACCTTCAACCACCCCGACCTCTCCTACCAGTCCACCGGCCGCATCGACTGGGAGCTGTCCCAGAACCAGCTGGTGCTGGCCGGTGCGGCGGGCATCCGCACCTCGCTCTTCCGGCCGCCCTACTCCTCGTTCGCCGACGCCATGGACAACAAGTCCTGGCCGGTCACGCAGTACATCGGCAGCCGGGGCTACCTCACCGTCGTCAACAACACGGACAGCGAGGACTGGAAGCGGCCGGGCGTCCGGGCGATCATCGACCGGGCCACGCCCAAGCACGGCAAGGGCGCGATCATCCTGATGCACGACTCCGGGGGGGACCGGTCCCAGACCGTCACCGCCCTGGGGAAGTTCCTGCCCGAGATGCAGAAGCAGGGCTACCGGTTCGCCAACCTCACCGACGCGCTCGGCGCACCCAGCGCGCACACCCCGGTCACCGGCTTCGCGCTCTGGAAGGGCAAGGCGTTCGTCTGGGCCGTGGGCGTCTCGGAGCACATCACCGATGTGATGGTGGCCGGGCTCGCCGTGATCGGCGTGCTGGTCTTCGCCCGCTTCGGGCTGATGCTGGTGCTCTCCTTCGTGCACGCCCGCCGGGTGCGCGGACGCGGCTTCCGCTGGGGCGAACCCGTCACCCGCACGGTGACCGTCCTGGTGCCCGCGTACAACGAGAAGAAGTGCATCGCGAACACGGTGCGCTCGCTCCTGGCAAGTGACTATCCGGTCGAAGTCATCGTGATCGACGACGGCTCCACGGACGGCACCGCGGACATCGTCCAGCGGATGCGGCTGCCCAACGTCCGGGTGGTGCGCCAGCGCAACGCCGGCAAGCCCGCCGCCCTGAACAACGGCATCGCGCACGCCCGCAACGAGATCATCGTGATGATGGACGGCGACACGGTCTTCGAGCCGACCACCGTCCGCGAACTGGTGCAGCCCTTCGGCGACCCCCGCGTCGGGGCCGTCGCCGGCAACGCCAAGGTCGGCAACCGCGACTCGCTGATCGGCGCCTGGCAGCACATCGAGTACGTGATGGGCTTCAACCTCGACCGCCGCATGTACGACGTGCTGCGCTGCATGCCCACCATCCCCGGCGCGGTCGGCGCCTTCCGTCGCGAGGCGCTGGAGCGGGTCGGCGGCATCAGCGAGGACACCCTCGCCGAGGACACCGACGTCACGATGGCGCTGCACCGGGACGGCTGGCGCGTCGTCTACGCGGAGAACGCCCGCGCCTGGACCGAGGCGCCGGAGACCGTGCAGCAGCTCTGGTCGCAGCGCTACCGGTGGTCGTACGGCACCATGCAGGCGATCTGGAAGCACCGCCGGGCGGTCGTCGAGCGCGGGCCCTCGGGTCGGTTCGGCCGCGTCGGACTGCCGTTCGTCTCGCTGTTCATGGTCGTCGCGCCGCTGCTCGCCCCGCTCATCGACGTCTTCCTGCTGTACGGGCTCGTGTTCGGGCCCACCGAGAAGACCGTCGGTGCGTGGCTCGGCGTCCTCGCGGTGCAGCTGGTGTGCGCCGCGTACGCCTTCCGGCTCGACCGGGAGCGCATGACCCATCTGCTCTCGCTGCCCCTCCAGCAGGTCCTGTACCGGCAGCTCATGTACGTGGTGCTGCTCCAGTCCTGGATCACCGCTCTCACCGGCGGCCGGCTGCGCTGGCAGAAGCTGCGTCGTACGGGGGTCGTGGACGCGCCCGGTGCGATGCCGTCCCCGCGTGCCCGCACCCACGAGCGGAGGCCCGTCGCATGACGCACCCACACCAGTCGTACGGGAAGCCGCACGCGGACGACCGGACCATGGCGCTGCGCGTGGTGCTGCCCGCCCCCGCCGCCGAGCCCGCCCCCGCCGCCGAGCCCGTCCCGGCCGACGGGCCGGCCCCCGCGCCGGCCGCCAAGGCCGGCCGGGACCGCTACCTCGACCTGCTGCGGGCCGTCGCACTCGTCCGGGTCGTCGTCTTCCACCTCTTCGGCTGGGCCTGGCTGACCGTCGTGTTCCCGTCCATGGGCGTCATGTTCGCCCTGGCCGGATCGCTGATGGCCCGGTCGCTCGCCCGGCCCGCGTGGAGCGTGATCCGCTCCCGCGTACGCAGGCTGCTGCCGCCCATGTGGGCGTTCGCCGCCGTCGTCGTGCCCGTGGTCTTCCTGCTCGGCTGGAAACCGGTGCGCGAGGAGGGCATCTGGTGGTTCCTGAAGCTGGGCTGCTACATCCTGCCGATCGGCACCCCGCCCTTCCCCTGGGAGAACGGCTCCGAGGGCGGCTGGCTGGAAACCTCCTGGGCCGAGCAGGGCATCGGGCCGCTCTGGTACATCCGCGCCTACCTGTGGTTCGTCCTGGCCTCCCCGCTGCTGCTCAAGGCGTTCCGGAAGCTGCCCTGGGCCACCCTGCTCGCCCCGATCGGGCTCACCGCCGTCATCGGCACCGGACTGGTCACCGTGCCCGGTGCGACCGGCGAGGGCCTGGTGGACTTCGCGGTGTTCGGCTCCTGCTGGATTCTCGGCTTCGCGCACAACGACGGGCTGCTGAAAACCGTCCCGCGCTACCTCGCGGTGTCGCTGGCCGCGATGCTGATGGCCTTCGCGCTGTGGTGGGGCGCCCACCACCTCACCGAGGAGGGCTGGAACCTGGACGAGATCCCGCTCGCCCAGGCCACCTGGTCGCTCGGATTCTGCATGATCCTGCTCCAGTACGCCCCCTCCTGGCGGGAACTGCCGGGCCGGCTGGCCGGGTGGGACAGCCTGGTCACCCTCGCCAACAACCGGGCGGTGACCATCTACCTGTGGCACAACATGCTGCTGATGGCCACCTTCCCGCTCATCGACCTGCTCTGGGACGTGCCCTGGGTCGGCGACCACCTCGGCACCTACATCGACCGCGCGGACAACGCCCTCGCGCTGATCGTCGTCTGGCCGCTGCTCGGGCTGATGATCCTCGCCGTCGGCTGGGTCGAGGACCTGGCCGCGGGGCGCCGACCGAGGCTCTGGCCCAACGGAACCGCCCGCACCCGTACGTGACCGCCCGCTCACCGGGTCCGGCCCGGCCCGGTGAGCGCAAGGTTGCCTGCGGGGTCACCTCGCGGCACGGCACCGAAACGCGCGCTTCCTAGGTTCGGGACGACACCCCGACCACCCGTGGAGGCGCGTGATGGCAGGCCGTTGGATCGAGCACTGGGACCCGGAGGACGAGACCTTCTGGCGGGAGACCGGCGAGCGCGTCGCCCGCCGCAACCTCTGGTTCTCCGTACTCTCCGAGCACATCGGCTTCTCCGTCTGGACCCTGTGGTCGGTGATGGTGCTGTTCATGGGGCCCGAGTACGGGGTCGACCCGGCCGGGAAGTTCTTCCTGATCTCCACCGCGACCCTGGTCGGGGCCGTCGTCCGGGTGCCCTACACCTTCGCGGTCGCCCGGTTCGGTGGCCGGAACTGGACGGTCTTCAGCGCGCTCACCCTGCTCGTGCCGACGACCGCCGCCCTCGTCGTGATGGAGCCGGGCACCTCGTACGGCACCTTCCTCGCCGTCTCCGCGCTGACCGGCATCGGGGGCGGCAACTTCGCCTCGTCCATGACGAACATCAACGCCTTCTTCCCGCTGCGCAGGAAGGGCTGGGCGCTCGGACTCAACGCGGGCGGCGGCAACATCGGCGTACCCGTGGTGCAGCTGGCCGGGCTCCTGGTCATCGGCACGGCGGGGGCCACCCACCCCAGGATCGTGCTCGCCGCGTACATCCCGCTGATCCTGCTCGCCGCCGGGTGCGCCGCGCGCTTCATGGACAACCTGGCCCCCGTACGCAACGACACCGGGGCCGCGCTGGAGGCGGTGCGCGACCGGCACACCTGGATCATGGCGGTCCTCTACATCGGCACCTTCGGCTCCTTCATCGGCTACAGCTTCGCCTTCGGGCTCGTCCTCCAGACCCAGTTCGGGCGGACCCCGCTCCAGGCGGCCTCGCTCACCTTCATCGGCCCGCTGCTCGGCTCGCTGATCCGGCCGGCCGGCGGGTGGCTCGCCGACCGGTACGGCGGGGCCCGCATCACCCTCGTCAACTTCGCCGCCATGGCCGCCGCGACCGGCGTCGTCGTGTACGCCTCCCGGATCGCCTCGCTGACCGTGTTCCTCGTCGGCTTCACCGCCCTGTTCGCGCTGTCCGGGCTCGGCAACGGGTCCACGTACAAGATGATCCCGGGCATCTTCCACGCCACGGCGGTCGCCCAGGGGCTGCGCGGCGAGGAGGCGGCGGCCCGGGGGCGGCGCATCTCCGGCGCGGCGATGGGGCTGATCGGGGCGGTCGGCGCGCTCGGCGGGCTCGGCGTCAACCTGGCCTTCCGCCAGTCCTTCCAGACCTCGGGCACGGGCACGGCGGCCTTCTGGTCCTTCCTCGCCTTCTACGCGGTGTGCTCGGCGCTCACCTGGTCGGTATACCTTCGCCGCGCCGCGGCCGTACCGGCGAAGCCCCGCCTCGGCCACGCCGGGGTGTGATGATGGACGGGCGGTGCCGGGCGACGTAACGAGCGGGAAATACAGCTGAACCGGGCCTGTCACGCGGTGTTGGCAGGCTCGGTCCTCCGCACCACCGAGCAGCAGCGGGACGAGAGCCGGGTACCTCATGCACGACGGACGACACGACGACGGACCACACGACGGCCGGCAGCACGACGACGCACCGCACGGGCCCCTCGCGGGCTTCACGGTCGGCGTCACCGCCGCGCGCCGGGCGGAGGAGCTGGGCACCCTGCTGCGGCGCCGGGGCGCCACCGTGGTGCACGCGCCGGCCCTGCGGATCGTGCCCCTCGCCGACGACGGCGAACTGCTCGCCGCGACCGAGCAACTGGTCGCCGAGACGCCGGACGTGGTCGTCGCCACCACCGCGATCGGCTTCCGCGGCTGGATCGAGGCAGCCGACGGCTGGGGCATCGGCGACCGGCTCCTGGACACCCTGCGCGGGGTCGAACTCCTGGCGCGCGGCCCCAAGGTGAAGGGCGCGGTCCGGGCCGCCGGGCTCACCGAGGCGTGGTCCCCGGCCTCCGAGTCCATGGCGGAAGTCCTGGAACGGCTCCTGGAGGAAGGCGTACGGGGCCGCCGCGTCGCGCTCCAGCTGCACGGCGAACCCCTCCCCGGCTTCGTGGAGGCGCTGCGCGAGGCGGGCGCCGAGGTGGTCGGCGTCCCCGTCTACCGCTGGATGCCGCCGGAGGACCTCGCCCCCCTGGACCGGCTCCTCGACCTGACCGCCGCCCGCGCTCTGGACGCGCTGACCTTCACCAGCGCCCCGGCTGCGGCCTCGCTGCTCGGCCGCGCCGAGGAACGCGGACTGCTCACCGAGGTCGTCACGGCGTTGCGCGGCGACATCGTGCCGGCCTGCGTCGGACCGGTCACCGCCGTGCCGTTGCAGGCGCGCGGGATCGACACCGTCCAGCCGGAGCGCTTCCGGCTCGGCCCGCTCGTCCAGCTCATCTGCCGTGAACTGCCCGCCCGCGCCCGTACGCTGCCCATCGCCGGACACCGCGTCGAGATCCGGGGCCACGCCGTCCTGGTGGACGACGAGCTGCGCGCGGTCCCGCCCGCCGGGATGGCCCTGCTGCACGCCCTGGCCCGGCGCCCCGGCTGGGTGGTCTCGCGCGCTGACCTGCTGCGCGCGCTGCCCGGCAGCGGCACCGACGAGCACGCGGTCGAGACCGCGATGGCCAGGCTCCGCACCGCGCTCGGGGCGCCCCGGCTGATCCACACGGTCGTCAAACGCGGATACCGGCTGGCGCTGGACCCGGCGGCGGACGCCCCACACGCGGGCGCCTGACGGGCCCGGTAGCGTGCGGGCATGATCGACGATGCCCACCCGCTCGGCGGGGACATACGGCTGCGCCCGACGACCATGGCCGACGCCGCCTCCCGCGCCGAGGCGCTGACCCGCAGCCGTGCGTACATGCGGCCCTGGGAGCCCGTGCGCCCCGACTCCTTCTACACCGAGGAGGGCCAGCGCGAGCGGCTGGCCGGGCTGCTCGCGGACCGGCGGGCGGGGCGTTCGATGCCCTGGGTGCTCAGCGACGCCGAGGACCGGGTGGTCGGCGGGTTCGACCTCAACGCCATCGTGTTCGGCGCCTGCCACAGCGCCGTCCTCGGCTACTGGGTGGACGTGGATTACGCGGGCCGGGGCCTGGCGACGGCCGCGGTGCGCCGGATCTGCGAGCTGGCCCGGGACGAACTGCGGCTGCACCGGATCGAGGCGTGCACGGTGCTCTCCAACACGGCCTCGCAACGGGTCCTCGCCAAGTGCGGCTTCGAGGAGTTCGGGGTGGCCCCGCGCTACATGCACATCGACGGCGAGTGGCGCGACCACCGCCTCTTCCAGCGCATCCTGCACGACGGCCCGATGACCGGCGCGGAGGACTGAGCTAAGCGGGGCGCGTGTGGCGGTGGCCCTCGCGCGGCCACGGCGGGGCCGGGGGCAGCACCTCCGTGAGCGCGTACCCGGCCTTCTCCGCGACCCGGCACGAGGCCGCGTTGTCCACCTGGTGCAGGAGTTCGAGGCGTACGAGTCCGGCCTCGGCGAACGCCCCGGACGCCCAGCCGGAGAGCGCTTCGAGGGCGCGCGGGGCGATGCCCCGGCCCCGGGCGGTCGCGACCGTCCAGTACCCCACCTCCGCCGAGGGCGCGCCGGGCTCCGGGAACGACAGGGCGACATGGCCCACCGGGCCGGACCCCAGCTCCGTGTCCACCACCGCGAAGCTGTGCCGCAGCCCGGTCGCCCGGCCCTCCTCCTGGGCCCGCAGCCAGTGGGCGGCCGCCTCCTCGTCCGCCACCGGCGCCCGGGAACCGGCCTGCACGGCGGGGTCGCGGTACGCGTCGAGGAGCACGCCCAGGTCGCCCGGCTGCCAGGGGCGCAGGAGCAGGGAACCGGCCGACAGGCGGGCGTCGCGCGCGTGGGCGTTCATCCGCCCATCGTACGAGTGGGGTGCGAACGGCCCCCGGCAGGTGCGCGAAGGCCCCCCGTCGCATAGGGTTGACGGCTGCCCAATGCACGTCAGAAGGGGGCCTCGGTGGCCGCGCAGGATGCCGCTGTCGATTCGTTGCGGGACCGGGAAATCGGTGTCGAGCAGGAACATCTCGACCGGGTGTACCACCGCCTTGAGGAGAAGATCCACGAGGCGGAATTTCTCATGGCCGACGCCGCCAAGCGCGGCCAGGTGGGGACGCCGGGAGCGCTCGCCGAACGCGACGCCCAGGTGTTCCGCGCCGGAATCCACCTGAACCGGCTGAACAGCGAGTTCGAGGACTTCCTCTTCGGGAGGATCGACCTTCTGCTCGGCAAGGACGGCGAACGCGGCCCGGACGGCGCCTACACCTCCGTCGAGCCCGCCGACGACGTCGTGCGCGAGGACGACTCCGCGGACATCGCCGAGACGCTGCACATCGGCCGGATCGGGGTCCTCGACTCCGATTACGCACCGCTCGTCATCGACTGGCGGGCCCCGGCCGCGGCCCCGTTCTACCGCTCCACGCCCAAGGAGCCCGGCCGGGTGGTCCGCCGCCGCGTCATCCGCTCCAAGGGCCGCCGGGTCCTCGGTGTCGAGGACGACCTGATGCGCCCCGAGCTGACCGCGTACCTGGACGGCGAGAAGCTCCCGGTCGTCGGCGACGGCGCCCTGATGGCCGCGCTCGGCCAGGCCCGCAGCCACACCATGCGGGACATCGTCTCGTCCATCCAGGCCGAGCAGGACCTGGTCATCCGGGCGCCCGCCGCCTCCGTCACCGAGGTCTCCGGCGGGCCCGGCACCGGCAAGACCGCGGTCGCCCTGCACCGCGCCGCCTACCTGCTCTACCAGGACCGGCGGCGGTACGCGGGCGGCATCCTCATCGTCTCGCCGACGCCCCTGCTGGTGGCGTACACCGAGGGCGTGCTGCCCTCGCTCGGCGAGGAGGGCCAGGTCGCGATCCGCGCGGTCGGCTCGCTCTCCGACGACGCGGCGGGCCCCGAGGGCGCCACCGCTTACGACGAGCCCGCCGTCGCCCGGATCAAGGGCTCCTCGCGGATGCTCCCCGTCCTCCGCAAGGCGGCGCGCGGCGCGCTGGAACGGCCCGCGCCCCGGACCGCCCCCGCCGGCGGGCAGCTGGAGTTCGGCGAGGCCGAGGAGGCCCCGCGGCCCGCCGGCACGCCGACCCGGCTGCGCGTGGTCGCCTTCGGCGCCCGGGTCGAGCTCCAGGAGGACGAGCTGCGGCGCATCCGCAACAACGTCCTCGGCGGGACCGCCCCGGTCAACCTGCTGCGCCCGCGCGCCCGCCGGCTGCTGCTCGACGCGCTGTGGAACCGCTCCTCCGGCCGGGGCCGCTACACCGACCCGGAACTGGCGGCGGAGCTGCGCGGCTCGTTCGACGAGGATGTGTCCACGGAGACCCCGTTCATCGAGTTCCTGGACGCCTGGTGGCCCGAGCTGACCCCGCGCGGGGTGCTCGCCGCGATGGCTGACGAGAAGCGGCTCGCCCGGTGGGCGCGGCGCACGCTCAACCAGGGCGAGGTGCGCCGGCTCGCGCGCTCCCTCAAGCGCCTGGACGCCGCCGGACAGGGGCCGCTCTCCGTGCACGACGTGGCGATCCTGGACGAGCTGCACACGCTGCTCGGCACCCCGAGCCGCCCCAGGCGCAAGCGCGAGGCGGACCCGCTGGACCAGCTCACCGGCCTGGAGGAGCTGATGCCCCGCCGCGAGGAGACCCAGTGGGAGCGGGCCGAGCGGCTCGCCGCGGAACGCACCGAGTACGCCCACGTCATCGTGGACGAGGCGCAGGACCTCACGCCCATGCAGTGGCGGATGGTCGGCCGGCGCGGCCGGCACGCCACCTGGACGATCGTCGGGGACCCGGCGCAGTCCTCCTGGTCCGACCCGGACGAGGCGGCGGCCGCCCGCGACGAGGCGCTGGGCAGCCGCCCGCGCCGGAACTTCACGCTGACCGTCAACTACCGCAACCCGGCGGAGATCGCCGAGCTGGCCGCGAAGGTGCTGGCCCTCGCCATGCCCGGCATGGAGTCCCCGGCCGCCGTCCGCTCCACGGGCGTGGTCCCGCGCTTCGAGACGGTGCGGGGCGACGACCTGGCCGGGACCGTGCGCGAGGAGGCCCGGCGGCTGCTCGCCGAGGTGGACGGCACGGTCGGGGTGGTCGTGGCGATGAACCGGCGCGCCCAGGCCCGCGAGTGGCTGGCGGAGCTGGGCGAGCGGGTGGTGGCGCTCGGCAGCCTGGAGGCCAAGGGGCTGGAGTACGACGCGACGGTGGTCGTCTCGCCGGCCGAGATCGCGGACGAGTCCCCGGCCGGGCTGCGCGTGCTGTACGTGGCGCTGACCCGGGCGACCCAGCAGCTGACCGTGGTCTCGGGCGAGCGGGACCTGCCGGACGAGGACGGGGTGCCGGACCTGCTCAGGGACTGAGAGGGGAAGCGCGAGAGGGCCGATTCCGGTCAACCCGCGCTGCGGGAATCACTTTTCCAGGTGGTTTGTTAGCCTGGATGTGACACCGGCTCGATCCAAGCCCCCGGGCCCAACCTTAGTCGCTTCGAGCGACCACTTGCCGCGAGGCGAGCATGGCGGGCCGGTGTCGTCAACTGAAGAAGAGGCCCGCGTCACCTTCCGGTGGCGCGGGCCTCTTCGCGTTCCCGGGCAGGGGTTCCGCTGCGGGACTCTCTCTCGTATGGTGGAAAACAGTTTCCGCGCTGCGACAGTCATTAACGGCTACTCGTCGGTAGGTGCGAATATCGGAAGGCGTGTCCGCTGCCGGGCCTGCTCGGGCTTCGGACGCGCATAGCAATGAAGCTAGGGCCGGCCGTCACGCGGGGGGTGGGCGACGCCACCCCCCGCGTGAC
>NZ_JBHUXS010000029.1:0-66160 GCF_042669245.1 Streptomyces sp. NPDC057249
AGTACGTCCAGTACGAGGGTGATGCGGGCGCGCGCCGATAGCACGCACCAGACGCCGCGGGCTGCTCCACGAAGATCCGCCGGACAGGCCCTAGGGGACCTCGCTCGCCGCACCCGTGGACCCACTCGCCTGCTCCGGCGTATCCGGCTTCGTGGGCGGCTCCTCCGGGTCCGGCTCCTCCGGGCTCGGGGAATCCGTCTCCGTCTCCGTCTCCGTCGGCGTGGGCTTGGTGACCGTCTTCGTGGGCGTCGGCGAAGACGACGAGGGCTTCGGCGACGACCCCGTCGCGCGCGGCGACGACGGCGACCCCGGGGACGACGGCGTGTCCGGCGCCGAGGACGTCGCCGAAGGCGACGCGTCACCGGCCGCCGGCGCCGACCCGCTCCCCGTCGGAGAGGGCGTCGCCGAGGGCGACGCGGAGGCGGGCCCCGAAGGCGCCCCGCTCGTGGACGGCCCGTCCGCCGGCTCCCCGGTCTCCACATCCGTGTCGTAGATGCTGTCGTCGTCCGGCGCCTCCTGCTCGGTCGACGTACCGGCGCCGCCCTGCGGGTCGCTGCTCGACGTCAGGCCGAGCGTCACCACCGTGCCGAGGACCCCGGCCAGCAGCACCCCCGCCCCGGCGGCGACCAGGTTGCGCCGGGCCCCGCCGATGAGGGCCAGCGGCCCGCCCCGCGCCGCACCCTTGCCGCCGCCCGCCGCGGGCGCGGTCACCGGCACCGTCATCGGCTCCTGCCGGGGCACCACGGCGGTGTCGGCGAACGCGCTCGTCATCGGGACCGGGACGACGGCCGGCACCCCCAGCGGCGGCGACGCGGCGAACGCCCCGTCGTCCCCCGTCGCCGGGCCGCCCCCGGCCCGGTCCTCGACCAGGGCGAGGGCCCGCCGCCCGGACACCGCACCGCTCTTGTCGGCGAGCGCCCCGCGCATGCTGATGGCGGTCTCGAGCTCGGCCCTGGCCCGGTCGGGGTGACCGGTGCAGAGCGCGAGGACGCCCAACTCGTGGTGGAAGTACGCCTCTTCCGCGACCTCCCCGGCGAGCCGGCCGGCCTCCTGGCCGATCCGCAGGGCCCGCTCCCAGGCTCCCCAGTGCAGCCCGGCCGCGAAGGCGGGCGCCGCGCTGCGGGCGAGAAGGACGGCGGCGCTCGTCCCTCCGGCGCCCTCCCCCGGCACCAGCCGGCCCATCGCGGCGATGATCGCGTCGGCCTCGGCGGTCGCCCGCTCGGGGGTGACCGAGGGGTGCCCGGTCCACCAGGCGTAGTGCTGGGCGGCGGTGCGGGCCCGGTCGACGGCGTCGTCCTCGTACCCGGCGGCCGCCAGCTGGGCCAGGACCCCGGCGGCCAGCCGGTAACGGGAGCCGGACGGGGAGAGCAGCCCGCAGCCGGCCAGCTCGCCGAGGGCGGCGTCGGCGTGGGTGTCCCCGACGAGCGCGGGCAGGTGGGCCTGGTGCGGCACCTCGCCGCCGAGGGCCACCGCGAACCGGAGCGTGTCCCGGGCGGCGTCGCTCAGCCGGGAGGCCAGCAGGGCGGCGGGCGCCGCGCCCTCGCCGAGGCTGGGCAGCGGCACGTCGGGGGCGTCGGCCGCTTCGGGCGCGGGCGGCGCGTCGGCGGGCCGGTTCTCCAGATAGCCGTACTCGTCGTACGCGGTGGCGTCGGTCCGCAGCTGGTCGCGCTGGCGCAGCAGCGCACCGGCCTGGACGAAGCGCAGCGGCAGCCCCTCGGACTCGAACCAGAGGTCTCCGGCCCAGTTGGCCTCCTCCTCGGTGAGCTGCCGTTCGGCCACCCGGCACAGCAGGTCCACGGAGGTGGCCCGGTCGAGTCCGGTGAGGAAGACCTCTTCCAGGGCGGAGTCGGCGCCGGGCGCGGCGACCTCGGGCGTCGCGGCGAGCAGGAAGGCGCACTCGGGGGTCGCGTCGAGCAGTTCGTCCAGGGCGGCGCCCCCGAGTTCCAGGTCGTCCAGGACGACGACGGCCCCGGTCGAGCGCAGCGTCTCCAGCAGGAGCGCCCGGTCCGGCCGGTACAGGGGGGCGTCGTGGACGGCGTCGAAGAGCGCGTACAGCAAGTCGGTGGCGGTGCGCTTGTGGCCGCTGAGGCGGACGACCCCGTCGGGCGCGAAGTCCGCGCAGTCGGCGGCGACGGCGTCGAGCAGGGCGGTTCGGCCGGAACCCGCCGGTCCGGTGAGCCGGACGGAGCGGCCGCGGGCGAGGAGGCGGGTCAGCCGTTCGCGTTCCTCCTCGCGCCGCAGCAGCGGCAGCTGGGGAACGGGCGGGCCGGGCGGCACGGCGGGAGCCGCCGCGCGGGCGCGGGCGGTGCGCTCGACGGGAGTGCGGCGGACGGGAGCGGCGGGCCGCTCGCCGGGCGGGCACGCCTCGACCTCGCTGCCGTCGACGGGGTTGACGGTGAGCGTCAGATCGCCGGCGACGAGGGTGACCATCCGCACCTGCTGCGGTGTTTGCTGACCGAAATCCGGGGTCAGCGGATCGCGCGAAGGACGGCGCCGGCCGGCCTCCTCGGCGAAGTCCTTGCTGTCGTTGCCGAACTCTTCCGGCCCCCGGTGTATCGGGTCCATCGCCAAAGCCCCCAAGACGCGTCGAGCACGGTTGTCCCTCCCGGCCTCGCACGTCCAGATGCCGCCCACGGTCCGGTGTCCGCCGGGTCGGGTCCGTCAATCGGCAGACGGCCGAACCCTAAACCTTCGCACAGTATCCACGACCATCCGGGGTGGCGCGCCGCCCCGAGATCACGGTCTCGTGAGGATTGTGTGCCTCCTCGCCGTACGGTCACCGAGGGGGCACGGGGTGTTCCCGTACGGCCCTCAGACGCGGGGCAGGGACTCCGCCGCGATCCCGCCCTCGATGGCGAGGATGCGGTGCAGCCGGGTGGCCACCAGCAGGCGTTGCATCTGCGGAGGCACGCCGCGCAGCACGAGGCGCCGTCCGGCGCGCCCGGCCCTGCGGTGTGCGCCCATGATGACGCCGAGACCGGTGGCGTCCCACGAATCCAGCTCGGTCAGGTCGAGCACCAGATCGCCGACGCCGCCGTCCAGGGCGGAGTGCAGGACCGTACGGGCGTCCGCCGCGCTTCGGACGTCGAGGCGGCCCCCGACGACCAGCTCGGCGTGGTCGCCCCTGATGTGCATATGCGCTCCCCTGGAATGCTCCGTGGCCCGGTCCGTCTGTCCGAAACTGTCTCTGCCCCAACTGACTGCGGCAGCGACAGGGTAGTTGCCGTCTGTAAGCGAACCGATACCGAATTCACTCCGAGGAGTGATGCGGGACCGTCGCGAACGCTGGTGTATCCGGTGGTTCCGGACGGCGTTCCCCCGAACGGCACCCGGCCTGGCTGACAGTGAATCAGCCGGACCGGACCGAAAATGATCAGTAGGTGTAGAAGCCCTGCCCGCTCTTGCGCCCGATGTCACCTGCATCGACCATCCGGCGCATCAGCTCCGGGGCGGCGAACTTCTCGTCCTGCGACTCGGTGTAGATGTTGCTCGTGGCGTGCAGCAGGATGTCGACGCCGGTGAGGTCCGCGGTCGCGAGCGGCCCCATCGCGTGGCCGAAACCGAGCTTGCAGGCGACATCGATGTCCTCGGCCGTGGCGACGCCCGACTCGTACAGCTTGGCGGCCTCGACCACGAGTGCCGAGATCAGCCGGGTGGTGACGAAGCCGGCCACGTCGCGGTTGACGACGATGCAGGTCTTGCCGACGGACTCGGCGAACTCCCGCGCGGTGGCGAGGGTTTCGTCGCTGGTCTTGTAGCCGCGTACGAGTTCGCAGAGCTGCATCATCGGAACCGGCGAGAAGAAGTGCACGCCGACCACGCGCTCCGGGCGCTCCGTCACGGCCGCGATCTTGGTGATCGGGATGGCGGAGGTGTTGGAGGCGAGCACGGTGTCGTCCCGGACGATCTTGTCGAGCGACCGGAAGATCTCGTGCTTCACCTCCAGCTTCTCGAAGACTGCCTCGACCACGATGTCCGCGTCGGCGACGGCGTCGAGGTCGGTGGTCGTGGTGATCCGGCCGAGCGCGGCCTCGGCGTCGGCCGCGTCCAGCTTGCCCTTGGCGACGAACTTGTCGAAGGAGCCCTTGATGCCGTCGCGGCCGCGGGTCAGGGCCTCGTCGGTGACGTCGCGCAGCACCACGTCCCAGCCCGCCCGGGCGGAGACCTGCGCGATGCCGGACCCCATGAGTCCGGCTCCGATGACGGCGAGCTTCCTGGCCACGTTGGCACCCCTCTGTATATGTCGCTGGTTCTGGTCCATGCCCTCCGGCGGAGGTTAGTACCCGGGGCGGGCGCTGGGGCCGTGAAGAGATGCGCGTCACGTCTCAAATGACGGACATCACACCGGGGGCCGTCATCCGGTGGCGCGGCGGGCGTAGTTGAGCACCTTTTCACCCAGCAGGTCCTCGATGTCGTCCAGCAGGACGAGCGCGTCCCTGGACACCTCGGCGGGCGGGCGGCCGGCCACCATCTCCTGCCCGATGTACCCCATGAGCGTGCCGTGGACCCAGGAGAGCTGACCGGCCACCAGGACGGGCGTCCGGTCCCCCGCCCCGGCGCCGCTCACCTCCACGAGGGTGGCCTCCAGGTGCTGTGCGGCCTCCTGCTGGATGTGCCAGAGGCGGGCCTTGAGGCTGTCGGCCTCCTCGATGACCCGCATGAAGCGCGCGTACCCCTCCATCAGGCCGACGGTGGGCGACACGCTCTCGACCTGGACGCGCAGCTCCCGCAGCACGGCGTCGGCCGCGGACTCGCCCCGGTCGCGGCCCCTGACGTACCGCGAGAGGCGTTCCACGACCCCCGCGCTCCGGTCCAGGAACAGGTCCTCCTTGGCGGGGAAGTAGTTGTACACGGTGTTGACCGAGACATCGGCGGCGTGGGCGATCTCGGCGATCGTCACCGCGTCGAAGCCCCGCTCCAGGAAGAGGCCGGTGGCCACGTCCGAGAGGTGCTGCCTGGTCTGCCGTTTCTTGCGCTCCCTCAGTCCCTCAGCCATGGGCCCATCGTAGATCGTCTGGTGTCCCTGTAAATTTGGGGTCATTGCATTTTTTCAGTGACTCTGTTTTCGTGGGGCGCATGACCGTCATCAGCACGTCCGGGCTCGCCCGGACCTTCATGGGCAAGTCCGGCCCCGTCGAGGCCGTCCGCCGCCTCGACCTGACCGTCGCGGCCGGCGAGATCGTCGGCCTGCTCGGCCCCAACGGCGCGGGCAAGACGACCACCCTGCGCATGCTCACCACGCTGCTCTCCCCCACCGGCGGCGCGGCCACCGTCGCCGGCCGCGACCTGGTCGCCGACCCGGCCGGGGTACGCGCGCAGTGCGGGTACGTCGCCCAGTCGGGGGGCGTCGACCCGCACACCACCGTGCGGGAGGAGCTGGTCACCCAGGGCCGGATGTACCGGCTCGGCAAGGCGGCGGCGATCGCCCGGGCCGCCGAACTCGCCCGGGAACTCGGCCTGTCGGAGCTGCTCGACCGGCGGACCGCGACCCTCTCCGGCGGCCAGCGCCGCCGCCTGGACATCGCGATGGGGCTCACCCACCGCCCCGCCGTGCTCTTCCTGGACGAGCCGACCACCGGGCTCGACCCGGGCAGCCGCGCCGACCTCTGGGACCTGGTGCGCCGGCTCCGCGACGCGCACGGCACCACCGTGGTGCTCACCACGCACTACCTCGACGAGGCGGACGCGCTCGCCGACCGGCTCGTCGTCATCGACGGCGGCCTGGTGGCGGCGGAGGGCACTCCGGCCGCCCTCAAGACCCGGTACGCGGGCTCGCCCGACGCCACGCTCCAGGACGCCTTCCTGGCCCTCACCGGACGCGCCCCCGCCGCCGACACCGCTCCCCTCGCGGTCTGACCCCCTCAGGAACGCCATGCTGCTGCACGACACCGCGCTGGTCTTCGGGCGTTACGCCCGCCAGACCCTGCGCTCCAGGTTCCAGATCCTCTTCGGCATCCTGATGCCCCTGCTCTACCTGCTCTTCTTCGGCCCGCTGCTCACCGGGCTGCCGCTCGGCGGGGACGTCGGCTCCTGGCAGATCCTGGTGCCCGGGCTGCTGCTCCAGCTCGGCCTGTTCGGCGCCTCGTTCGCCGGGTTCGGCCTCATCATCGACAAGTCGACCGGGGTCGTCGAGCGGATGCGGGTGACCCCGGTGAGCCGGGCGGCGCTGCTGCTGGGCCGGGTGCTGCGGGACGCGCTGCTGTTCGTGTTCCAGGCGGTGCTGCTGGTGCTCGTCGCCGTGCCGATGGGACTGCGGGCGCCGCTGGCCGGGGTGCTGATCGGCTTCGCCTTCGTCGGCCTGCTGACGGTCTCGCTGGCCTCGCTCTCGTACGCGCTCGCGATGCGGGTCTCGACGCCGCAGGAGTTCGGGCCCGTCATCAACTCGCTCACCATGCCGGCCATGCTGCTGTCCGGCCTGATGCTGCCGATGACGCTCGGCCCGAAGTGGCTGGACGTCCTCTCGCACTTCACGCCGTTCCGCTACCTGGTGGACGCGGTGCGGGACGCCTACGCGGGCTCGTACGCCACCGGGCACATGCTGTACGGGGTGCTGGTCGCCCTGGGCTTCGCCGCGTCGGCCGTGACGGCGGGCACACGTGTCTTCCGGAAGGCCGGGGCATAACTAGGGTGGCCGCATGGTCAATCTGACGCGCATCTACACCCGTACCGGCGACACCGGCACCACCGCCCTCGGCGACATGAGCCGCACCGCCAAGACCGATCTGCGGATCTCCGCGTACGCCGACGCCAACGAGGCCAACGCGGTCATCGGTACCGCGATCGCCCTCGGGCAGCTGGACGAGGACGTCGTGAAGGTCCTCGTCCGCGTGCAGAACGACCTGTTCGACGTGGGCGCGGACCTGTCCACTCCGGTCGTCGAGGACCCGAAATACCCGCCGCTGCGGGTGGAGCAGTCGTACATCGACAAGCTGGAGGCCGACTGCGACCACTACCTGGAACAGGTGGAGAAGCTCCGCAGCTTCATCCTTCCGGGCGGTACGCCGGGCGCCGCGCTGCTCCACCAGGCGTGCACCGTGGTCCGCCGCGCCGAGCGCTCCACCTGGGCGGCGATGGAGGTGCACGGCGAGGTCATGAACGCGCTGACCGCGACCTACCTCAACCGCCTCTCGGACCTGCTGTTCATCCTGGCCCGGGTGGCGAACAAGGAGGTCGGCGACGTGCTGTGGGTGCCGGGCGGCGAACGCTAGGAACGCGGGCCCGGCACCCGCTTCGGGAACAGCGTGTAGCTCGCCGCGATGACCAGGTTGATCCCGATCACCAGCAGCATCGTCCGCTGCCACGAGCGCAGCGAGCTCACGTCCCCGTCGCCGCCCACGTACCAGACGGCCGCCTGGAGCAGCGCCAGCGCGGTCGCGGCGGCCACGCACCACCGGGCGGCGGTCTTCCACTCGTACACCGCCCGCGCCTTCCCGTACTTCGGCGGCTTCACCGGGGGCGGGCCACCGGCGAACCGGTGCGCGACGCGGGCGTCCACCCACGTGATGGTGGAGTGCCCGAGGCCGACCGTGAAGCCGATGTAGACCGCGGCGAGGCCGTGTTTCCAGTCCGGCTCGGCGCCGTTCTTCAGGTCCACGGCGGTCACCGCGAGCAGGACGAGCTCCAGCACCGGTTCGCACAGCAGCACGGCGGCGCCCAGGCGCGGCCTGCGCGCCCCGTAGCGCAGCGCCAGGCCGGCGGCCAGCAGCACCCAGAAGGCGATCTCGCAGGCGACGATGAGTGTGACGATCACGGGTCCGCTCCTTTGCGTTCCCCTCCAGCCTGGCCGCCGCGCGGGCCCGGATCGTCGGCCCAGGTGACGAGACCTGACTGCATACTTCGATGTAGTGCCGACACCCGACCTGCCCCGCCCCCACCGCGACGACGTGCTCATCGCGGTCTCCGGGCTGCTCGGCGGACTGGTGCTGTGGCTGCTCAACCTGTACATGCGGGCCGGTGACGTCCTCGGGGACACCCGCCTGCCGCTCGTCCCGCTCGTCGTGATGTCGGCGGCGGAGCTGCTGCGCAGGAGCGCGCCGCGCACCGCCCTGGGCATCGGCACCCTCGCGCTCGTCGCGGACCAGGGCACCCACGGCAACCTGGCGACCGTGGCGATGTACACCGACGTCATGTACGCGGCGGTGCTGTACGGGACCCCGACGGCCGCCCGCCGCCTCCCGGTCATCACCTTCCTGATCTCCCTCGTCGTCACCATCGGCTCGCTCGCCTGGTTCCGCAGCCCCGAGGCCCTGCTCATCGGCATCGTCACCGCCCTCGTGGTCTTCGTGCCCGCCCTCACCGGAGTCAGCGTCCGCAACCACCGGGACGCCGCCGAGACCGCCCGGCTGCGCGCCGACCAGACCGCCCTGCTCGCCGAGATGGACCGCACCCAGGCGGTCACCGCCGAGCGGGCCCGGATGGCGCGCGAGCTGCACGACCTGGTCGCCAACCACCTGTCCGCGATCGCGATCCACTCCACCGCCGCGCTCTCCATCGGCGACCCGGAGACCTCCCGCACCGCCCTCGGGGTGATCCGGGAGAACAGCGTCGAGGGTCTGGCCGAAATGCGCCGCCTGATCGGGCTGCTGCGCACCGGCGCGGCCGATCCGGAGCCCAGCAGCTCGCCGACGCTCGGCTCGCTGGACGCCCTGGTCGAGCAGCACCGTGCCGCCGCCGCGGCCGGCGGGCTGACCTGCGTCCTGGAGGACACCAGGGCCGGGTCCGGGCCCCTGCCGGCGCCCGTCGAGCTGGCCGCGTACCGCATCGTGCAGGAGTCCCTCACCAACGCGCTCAAGCACGCGGCGCCGGGCCGGGTCGCGGTGCGGCTCGCTCGGGCGGCGGAGGTGCTGACGGTGGAGGTGACCAGTGCGCTCGGCGACCGGCCCGGGCCGCGCGCGCCGGGGTCGGGGGCCGGTCTGGTGGGGATGCGGGAACGCGTGGCGCTGCTCGGCGGGGAGTTCGCGGCGGGGCCGGAGGACGGAGTCTGGCGGGTGCGGGCGGAGCTGCCCGCGGAGGAAGGAAGGGGGACGTCATGACGATCCGGGTGCTGGTCGCGGAGGACCAGACGGCGGTGCGGGCGGGGCTGGTGCTCATCCTGGGCAGCGCGCCGGACATCGAGGTCGTCGGGGAGGCCGGGGACGGCGAGGAGGCGGTGCGGCTGGCCCGGGAGCTGCGGCCGGACCTGGTGCTGATGGACGTGCAGATGCCGCGCCTGGACGGGGTTTCGGCCACCCGGCAGGTGACCGGCGAGGGCCTGGCGGACGTGCTGGTGCTGACGACGTTCGACCTGGACGCCTACGTGTTCGGGGCGCTGCGGGCGGGGGCCTCCGGGTTCCTGCTGAAGGACACCGAGGCGGCCGGACTCCTCGACGCTGTGCGCACGGTGGCGCGCGGCGAGGGGCTGATCGCGCCGGCCGTGACGCGGCGGCTGATCGCGGAGTTCGCGGGGACCGCCTCCGCACGGGCGGCGGACGCTCCGGACGCCTCGGTGCTGGAGGCGCTGACCCGGCGGGAGCGCGAGGTGCTGGGGTGCCTCGGCGAGGGGCTGTCGAACGCGGAGATCGCCGACCGGCTCGCCATGGCCGAGGCGACGGCGAAGACGCACGTCAGCCGGTTGCTGGGGAAGCTGGAACTGCGCAGCCGGGTCCAGGCGGCCGTGCTGGCCCAGGAGTTGGGCGTCTGAGGTTTATTCGCGAACGATCACGATCTTTGGTCCAGACCTCTTGACGATTGGTCCAGACCTTCTTAATCTCACCGAACACACTGCGGTGAGCCTGCCATGACAAAAGCGGGCTCAGGGCGGCGCAGGGTTGCAGTTCACGGACCACCCCGTATGTCCGGACCTCACCCGAGGAGCACCGTTGAGCACTGAGACCCCCCGCCGGACCCGATTCAGACTCGGGTCCGGTCGAGCCACCAGAACCAGAGCCGTAGCGGGCCTCTCCGCACTGCTCCTTCCCCTGGCCGCGATGGTCGGCCTGGCATCCCCCGCCGAGGCGGCGACCTCCGCCACCGCCACGTACCTCAAGAAGTCCGACTGGGGCACCGGCTTCGAGGGCCAGTGGACGGTGAAGAACACCGGCACCACGTCCCTCAGCTCCTGGAGCATCGAGTGGGACTTCCCCAGCGGCACCTCCGTGGGCTCCGCCTGGGACGCCACCGTCACCCACTCGGGCAACCACTGGACCGCCAAGAACGTCGGCTGGAACGGCACCATCGCCCCCGGCGCCAGCGTCTCCTTCGGATTCAACGGCACCGGCTCCGGTGGCGGCGCCGCCACCAACTGCACGCTGAACGGCGCCTCCTGCGACGGCGGTCCCACCGTTCCCGGCGACAACGCCCCCTCGGCGCCGGGCACCCCCACCGCGAGCGGCATCACCGACACCTCGGTGAAGCTCAGCTGGACCGCGGCCACCGACGACAAGGGCGTCAAGAACTACGACGTCCTGCGGGACGGCTCGGTCGTCGCCACGGTCACCGGCACCACGTACACGAACACCGGCCTCACCGCGGGCACGGACTACTCGTACAGCGTGCAGGCGCGGGACACCGCCGGCCAGACCGGCCCGGTCAGCGGCGCGGTCAAGGTCCACACCACCGGCGGCGGTGACGACGGCGGCAACGAGACCGGCGACAAGGTCAACCTCGGATACTTCGCCGAGTGGGGCGTCTACGGGCGCAACTACCACGTCAAGAACCTGGACACGTCCGGTTCCGCCGCGAAGATCACGCACATCAACTACGCCTTCGGCAACGTCCAGGGCGGCAAGTGCACCATCGGCGACTCCTACGCCGACTACGACAAGGCGTACACCGCCGACCAGTCCGTCGACGGCGTCGCCGACACCTGGGACCAGCCGCTGCGCGGCAGCTTCAACCAGCTGCGCAAGCTGAAGGCGAAGTACCCCCACATCAAGGTGCTGTGGTCCTTCGGCGGCTGGACCTGGTCCGGCGGCTTCGGCCAGGCGGCCCAGAACCCGGCCGCGTTCGCGGACTCCTGCTACAGCCTGGTCGAGGACCCGCGCTGGGCCGATGTCTTCGACGGCATCGACATCGACTGGGAGTACCCCAACGCCTGCGGCCTGACCTGTGACACCAGCGGCCCGGACGCGCTGAAGAAGCTCACCTCGGCGCTGCGTACCAAGTTCGGCAAGGACTACCTGGTCACCGCCGCCATCACGGCGGACGGCTCCGAGGGCGGCAAGATCGACCTGGCGGACTACGCCGGCGCCGCGCAGTCGCTCAACTGGTACAACGTGATGACGTACGACTTCTTCGGCGCCTGGAACGCGAAGGGCCCGACCGCCCCGCACTCGCCGCTGAACTCGTACTCCGGCATCCCGATCGACGGCTTCAACTCCGCCGACGCCATCGCCAAGCTGAAGGTCCAGGGCGTCCCCGCGTCCAAGCTGCTGCTCGGCATCGGCTTCTACGGCCGCGGCTGGACCGGCGTCACCCAGGACGCGCCCGGCGGCACCGCCACCGGCGCCGCCCCGGGCACGTACGAGGCGGGCATCGAGGACTACAAGGTCCTGAAGAACACCTGCCCGACGACCGGCACGATCGCCGGCACCGCGTACGCCCACTGCGGCACCAACTGGTGGAGCTACGACACCCCGGCCACCATCAAGTCGAAGATGGCCTGGGCGAAGAACCAGGGCCTGGGAGGCGCGTTCTTCTGGGAGTTCAGCGGGGACACCAGCAACGGTGAACTCGTGAGCGCGATGAACACCGGCCTCAAGTAACCCCGAGGCTCAACCCCCCGAAAACGCCGGGGAGACAGGTCCGCCCCCTGTCTCCCCGGTTTTCGTATGCGCTGCGCGGCTCAGGCCACATCGACCCTCCCCCGGACTCCGTCCGGGAGGTGCCCCCTTCCAGCGAGCCCCTCTTCAGGCCACATTGACTCGCTGGCCGGGCGGGGCCGCCTCCAGCCAGGCGAGGAAGCCGGTCAGCGCGTCCTCGCTCATCGCCAGCTCCAGGCGGGTCTCCCGGTGGAGGCAGCCGAGCACGATGGCGTCGGAGAGCAGCGCCAGCTCCTCCTCGCCCTCCGGCATGCGACGGGCCACGACCTCGATCGCGGACCGCTCCAGGACCCGGCGCGGACGCGGCGAGTAGCTGAAGACCCGGAACCAGTTCACCTTGTCGCCGCTGTACCGGGCGACGCCGTACACCCATCCCTTGCCGGACAGGTCGGGTTCCTCGGGTACGTTCCACCGGAGGCTGCAGTCGAAGGTCCCGCCGGAGCGCTGAATCAGCCGCCGGCGCAGACCGAAGACGAAGAGTCCCAGCGCGACCAGTGCGACGACCAGTCCGCCCACCCACAGCGCGAGGTACATCTCCACCGACCTCCTCGCGTCGTCGAGTGGACGGAAGTCCGTCCATGCGTCATCTGCATCTGCATCGCCTCAGCCGCGACACGGTCCGGAGGGGTCTCCGGAACGGGCCGCGGCTGAGGGTAAAGCCATGTCGTGAGGTGGCTAGTGTGCCGCCACCGCACGCAGTCGCACTTCGGCGCGCCGCTCGGAAGCGGCGTCCGTGTCCGACTTCGCACGCTCGAGCGCACGCTCCGCGCGCTCGACGTCGATCTCGTCGGCAAGCTCCGCGATCTCCGCGAGAAGCGAGAGCTTGTCGTCGGCGAACGAGATGAAACCGCCGTGCACCGCGGCGACGACGGTCCCGCCCTCGCTCGTACGGATCGTCACCGGGCCCGATTCCAGCACACCCAGAAGCGGCTGGTGACCGGGCATGACGCCGATGTCGCCGGACGTGGTGCGCGCGACGACCAGGGTGGCCTCGCCGGACCAGACACTGCGGTCCGCGGCGACCAGCTCGACGTGCAGCTCAGCAGCCAAGGGTGGCTCCTCGGGTCACCACCCGGCGGTCGTGCCGGGTGTTGGGTCAATTCTACGGGGCGTGGTGAGGGGGACGGGACGCACCCGCCCCCCTCGGTGAGCCGGGGGCTCAGGAGACGCCGAGCTCCTTGGCGTTGGCCTTCAGGTCCTCGATGCCACCGCACATGAAGAACGCCTGCTCGGGGAAGTGGTCGTACTCACCGTCGCAGATGGCGTTGAACGCGGCGATCGACTCGTCGAGCGGAACGTCCGAACCGTCCACGCCGGTGAACTGCTTGGCGACGTGGGTGTTCTGCGACAGGAAGCGCTCGACGCGACGGGCACGGTGGACGACGAGCTTGTCCTCCTCGCCCAGCTCGTCGATACCCAGGATCGCGATGATGTCCTGGAGGTCCTTGTACTTCTGCAGGATCCCCTTGACACGCATGGCGGCCGAGTAGTGGTCCTCGGCGATGTACCGCGGGTCGAGGATGCGGGACGTCGAGTCCAGCGGGTCCACGGCCGGGTAGATGCCCTTCTCGGAGATCGGACGGGAGAGAACCGTCGTCGCGTCGAGGTGGGCGAAGGTGGTCGCCGGCGCCGGGTCGGTCAGGTCGTCCGCGGGGACGTAGATCGCCTGCATCGAGGTGATCGAGTGACCGCGGGTCGACGTGATGCGCTCCTGGAGCAGACCCATCTCGTCGGCCAGGTTCGGCTGGTAACCCACCGCGGACGGCATACGGCCGAGCAGGGTGGACACCTCGGAACCGGCCTGGGTGTACCGGAAGATGTTGTCGATGAAGAAGAGCACGTCCTGCTTCTGCACATCGCGGAAGTACTCCGCCATGGTCAGACCGGCCAGGGCGACGCGGAGACGGGTCCCCGGCGGCTCGTCCATCTGGCCGAAGACGAGCGCCGTCTTGTCGATGACGCCGGAGTCGGCCATCTCCTCGATGAGGTCGTTGCCCTCACGGGTGCGCTCACCGACGCCCGCGAACACCGACACACCGTCGTGGTTGTTGGCGACGCGGTAGATCATCTCCTGGATCAGCACGGTCTTGCCGACACCGGCACCACCGAACAGACCGATCTTTCCACCCTTGACGTACGGGGTGAGGAGGTCGATGACCTTGACGCCGGTCTCGAACATCTCGGTCTTGGACTCGAGCTGGTCGAAGTTGGGCGCCTTGCGGTGGATCGGCCAGCGCTCGGTGACCTCGGCCTCGGCCTCGGGCTTGTTCAGGATCTGGCCGAGGGTGTTGAAGACCTTGCCCTTGGTGATGTCGCCGACGGGGACCGTGATGCCGGTGCCCGTGTCGGTGACCGGGGCCTGGCGGACCAGACCGTCGGTCGGCTGCATCGAGATCGCGCGGATCACGCCGTCGCCGAGGTGCTGGGCGACCTCGAGCGTCAGCATCTTGAGCTTGCCGTCCTCGGCCGGGTCGGCCACCTCGACGGTCAGCGCGTTGTAGATGTCCGGCATCGCGTCGACGGGGAACTCCACGTCGACGACCGGGCCGATGACCCGGGCGACGCGGCCCGTGGCAACGGCCGTCTCAACTGTGGTCGTCATTACTTGTCACTCCCCGCGGTCGCGTCGGCCAGCGCACTGGCACCACCGACGATCTCGCTGATTTCCTGGGTGATTTCGGCCTGGCGGGCCGCGTTGGCAAGCCGGGAGAGCGTCTTGATGAGCTCACCGGCGTTGTCGGTGGCCGACTTCATCGCGCGGCGGCGGGCGGCGTGCTCGGAAGCAGCGGCCTGCAGCAGCGCGTTGTAGACACGGCTCTCGACGTACCGCGGAAGCAGGGCGTCGAGGACGTCCTCCGCCGACGGCTCGAAGTCGAAGAGCGGCAGGATCTCGCCCTTGCCGTCCTCCTGCTCCGTGGCACCGAGACTGAGCGGCAGCATCCGGTCGTCGACCGGGTTCTGCGTCATCATCGACACGAACTCCGTGAAGACGATGTGCAGCTCGTCGACACCGCCCTCGGCGGTCTCCTTGGACACCGCCTCGATCAGCGGGGCAGCCGCCCGCTTGGCATCCGCGTACGTCGGGCTGTCGGTGAAGCCGGTCCACGAGTCCGCGATCTTGCGCTCGCGGAACCCGTAGTAGGCGACACCCTTGCGGCCGATCACGTACGTGTCGACCTCCTTGCCCTCACCGCGCAGCCGCTCGGTCAGCTTCTCCGCGGCCTTGATGGCGTTGGAGGAGTAACCGCCGGCCAGACCGCGGTCGCTCGTGACGAGCAGGATCGCGGCCCGGGCCGGGGACTCGGCCTCGGTGGTCAGCGGGTGCTTGGTGGTGGAGCCGGTCGCCACCGCGGTCACCGCGCGGGTCAGCTCGGTGGCGTACGGCGTCGACGCCGCCACCTGGCGCTGCGCCTTGACGATGCGCGAGGCGGCGATCATCTCCATCGCCTTGGTGATCTTCTTCGTGGCGGTGACGGAGCGGATGCGGCGCTTGTAAACGCGAAGCTGAGCGCCCATCGATCAGCCCTCGCCCAGGAGCTTGCCGTCCGAGGTCTCGAACTGCTGCTTGAAGGCGGCGACGGCGTCGGCGATCGCCTGCAGCGTGTCGTCGGACATCTTGGCGCCCTCGCGGATGCTGGTGAGGAGGTCCTTGCGCTCGCGGCGCAGGTACTCCAGCAGCTCCGTCTCGAAGCGGCGGATGTCCTCGACCGGGACGTCGTCCATCTTGCCGTTGGTGCCGGCCCAGACGGAGACGACCTGCTCCTCGACCGGGAACGGGGCGTACTGCGGCTGCTTCAGCAGCTCGACCATGCGCTTACCGCGCTCCAGCGACGCCTTGGAGGCCGCGTCCAGGTCGGAACCGAAGGCGGCGAACGCCTCCAGCTCGCGGTACTGGGCGAGGTCCACGCGGAGCCGGCCGGACACCTGGCGCATGGCCTTGTGCTGGGCGGAGCCACCGACGCGGGAGACCGAGATACCGACGTTCAGGGCCGGACGCTGGCCGGCGTTGAACAGGTCGGACTCAAGGAAGCACTGGCCGTCGGTGATGGAGATGACGTTGGTCGGGATGAACGCCGACACGTCGTTCGCCTTGGTCTCGACGATCGGGAGACCCGTCATCGAGCCGGCACCCATGTCGTCGGAGAGCTTGGCGCAGCGCTCCAGCAGACGCGAGTGGAGGTAGAAGACGTCGCCCGGGTACGCCTCACGGCCCGGCGGGCGGCGCAGCAGCAGGGAGACGGCGCGGTAGGCGTCGGCCTGCTTCGAGAGGTCGTCGAAGATGATCAGGACGTGCTTGCCCTGGTACATCCAGTGCTGGCCGATGGCCGAGCCGGTGTACGGCGCGAGGTACTTGAAGCCGGCCGGGTCGGACGCCGGGGCGGCGACGATGGTCGTGTACTCCAGGGCGCCGGCCTCTTCGAGGGCGCCGCGCACGGAGGCGATCGTGGAGCCCTTCTGACCGATGGCGACGTAGATGCAGCGCACCTGCTTGTTCACGTCGCCCGAGCGCCAGTTGTCGCGCTGGTTGATGATCGTGTCGACGGCCAGCGCGGTCTTACCCGTCTGGCGGTCGCCGATGATCAGCTGACGCTGGCCGCGGCCGATCGGCACCATGGCGTCGACGGCCTTGTAGCCGGTCTGCATCGGCTCGTGCACCGACTTGCGGACCATGACGCCAGGGGCCTGCAGCTCGAGGGCGCGGCGGCCGTCGGTCGCGATCTCGCCGAGACCGTCGATCGGGTTGCCGAGCGGGTCGACGACGCGGCCGAGGTAGCCCTCGCCGACGCCGACGGAGAGCACCTCACCGGTGCGCTGCACCGGCTGGCCCTCCTCGATGCCGCTGAACTCGCCGAGGACGATCGCACCGATCTCGCGCTCCTCGAGGTTGAGGGCGAGACCGAGGGTGCCGTCCTCGAACTTCAGCAGCTCGTTCGCCATGGCGGAGGGCAGACCCTCCACCTTCGCGATGCCGTCGCCGGCAACGCTGACCGTACCGACCTCCTCGCGCGAGGCCGCGTCCGGCTTGTACGACTGGACAAAGTTCTCCAGCGCGTCCCGGATCTCCTCCGGCCGGATCGTGAGCTCCGCCATCTGGGTTCCCTGCTCTCCTTGTTGGGCCCGAAGTTTCTTAAGGGGGTCTGGGGGCCGACCCCCAGGAATCTTCTGCAGTTTCTGCACGGCCCAACCGGGCCGCTGGTCTTGCTCTGTTCTGTTGCGCTGCGCTTCGTCAGCCGGCCATGCGACGGGTCGCCTCGTCGAGGCGGTCCGCGATGGTGCCGTTGATGACCTCGTCGCCGACCCGCACCGCGATCCCGCCGAGGACCGAGGGGTCCACGTCGAGGTTCAGGTGCATCTGGCGGCCGTAGATCTTCGCCAGGGCGGCTCCCAGGCGCTGCTTCTGCCGGTCGCTGAGCGGCACCGCGGAGGTGACGATCGCGACCATGCGCTCCCGGCGCTCCGCGGCCAGCTTGGAGAGGGAGTCGAGTCCCGCTTCCAGGCTACGTCCACGCGGCTGGGTGACAAGCCGCACCACGACGCGCTCGGTGGCGGGCCGCGCCTTGCCGCCGAGCAGGCTGCGGAGCAGCTCGCCCTTGGCGGCGGGGGTCGCGGTCCGGCTGCTGAGCGCGGCACGCAGGCCGGTGTCCGAGGCGACGATGCGGCCGAACCGGAAGAGTTCGTCCTCGACGTCGTCCAGGTCGCCGGTGCGCTGGGCGGCGGTGAGGTCGGCGGTGTTCGCCAGCTCCTCGACCGCGTCGACCAGGTCACGCGACTGCGACCAGCGCGAGCGGACCATGCCGGAGACCAGGTCGACGGCTTCGCCGCCCACCTGACCGCCGAGCAGGCGGCCTGCCAGCTCGGCCCTGGCCTCGCCCGGCTGCGCCGGGTCGGTCAGGACCCGGCGCAGCGACACCTCGCGGTGCAGCAGCGCCGTGACGCCGGCCAGGTCCTCGGCGAGCTTCGCCGCGTCGACCGACGTGGAGTCGGTCAGCGCGTCGAGGCGCTCGCGTGCGGCAGCCAGTGCCTCGCGGCTCGCGCTGTTCATCGGACGGCCTCGGCCTTCGCTTCGAGCTCGTCGAGGAAGCGGTCGACGGTGCCACTCTGCCGGGCGTGGTCCTCCAGGGACTCACCGACGAGCTTGCCGGCCAGGTCGGTGGCGAGCTTGCCCACGTCCTGGCGCAGCGCGGCGGCGGCGGCCTTGCGGTCGGCCTCGATCTGGGCGTGGCCGGCGGCGACGATCTCGTCGCGCTGGCGCTGGCCCTCGGCACGCATTTCCTGCAGGATCACGGCGCCCTGCTCCTGCGCCTCCTGGCGCAGACGAGCGGCTTCGTGGCGGGCCTCGGCGAGCTGAGCCTTGTACTGCTCAAGAACGCTCTGGGCCTCGGTCTGGGCCGCATCGGCCTTCTCGATCCCGCCTTCGATGGCCTCGCGGCGCTCTTCCAGAACCTTGTTGATGTTCGGGAGGAGCTTCTTGGCGAGGAAGCCGAAGACGATGACGAAAGCGATGAGGCCAATGACGAGCTCAGGGATCGGCGGAATGAGCGGGTTTTCCGCTTCCTCCGCCGCGAGCTGAACCAGGGGGTTCACGTCAGTGCCTTCCGTCGAATGGGCTGTTCGCGACCGGTCAGGAGGTCGGGTAGACGAACGGCATGACCAGACCGATCAGGGCGAGCGCCTCACAGAAGGCGAAGCCGAGGATCTGGTTGGCGCGGATGAGACCGGCAGCCTCGGGCTGACGGGCGAGCGCCTGGGTGCCGTTACCGAAGATGATGCCGATGCCGACGCCGGGGCCGATCGCGGCGAGGCCGTAACCGATCGAGCCGAGGTTGCCCTTGATTTCGACGCCGGCGGCGAGGGTCTGGAGAGCGGACATGCCGGTTCTTCCTTCTCTTTCAATGTCCGGTGGGGGTTGGCCACCGGGTGCTTCAGGAGTGGGGTGCTCAGTGGCCCTTGGCGAGAGCGCCCTGGATGTAGCTGCAGGCCAGCAGCACGAAGACGTAAGCCTGAACAGCCTGGATGAAGAGTTCGAAGGCGGTCATCACGATGACCATCACGAACGACACACCTGCGTAGGCGATCCCGATGCCGTTGAGCATGTACCAGCTGGCGATCGTGAAGAGCAGCAGGAGCGTGTGGCCCGCGAACATGTTGGCGAAGAGCCGGACCGCGTGCGTGAACGGCCGGACGAACAGGTTCGAGAAGAACTCGATGGTCATCGAGAGCGGCAGGACCCCGCCGAGGCTCTTGTCGTAACCCGTGAAGTTCTTGAGGGCTCCGACGAAGCCGTGCTTCTTGAAGGTCAGGCCGACCCACAGGAAGTAGACGATCGCGGCCAGCGCGGCCGGGTACGAGATGATCGCCGTCACGGGGAACTGGGCAACCGGAATGATGGACCAGAGGTTCATCATCCAGATGACGAAGAACAGGGAGACCATCAGCGGGACGTACTTCTCGCCGTCGCGCTTGCCGATCGTCTCGTAGACGATGCCGCGGCGGATGAAGTCGTATCCGGCCTCGGCCGTCATCTGGAGCTTGCCGGGCACCAACTTCGGCTTGCGGAAGGCGGCCCAGAAGAAGCCCACGATGATCACCGAGCCGAGCAGGGCCAGCAGCATCGTCTTGTTGAAGTACAAGTTGCTGTCCGCGTCGCCCCAGAGGGGCTCGAACAGGAACGAGTGCAGGCCGGGTGCCGGAAAGCCACAACCGTCGAAGAGGTGGCAATCGGTCTCGAAGGCGAGCACCTGTGTCGGGTCAGCACTCACCGCGGGCTCCTTCAGCGTGGCGCATAGGTACGGCAACCTCGTTGTGTCGGCGCGGCGCGCAGCCGCGGTTCGGCACTGGACTGGTGTTTCGGATGTGTGAGCGGCAGTCAGGCATGTGAGCCTCGCGATCGAGCAGGCGTCAGCTCACATGCACGCGCCCGCAGTGCCGCAGTTGGAACCGGACGATAGCAGGGTCCTGACCCCGCACTTATTCCGCCCCTACCCTTCACGCGTCGGACCCCGGTTTCCCGGCCTTGTCGGCCTTGTCGGATTCGGGTTCCACGTAAAGGATCTTGGCCTTCATGTGCGCACGCGCCTGTGCGCCGATCCACACGAGGGTCGTCGCGACCAGGGTGATCGCGAAGGCCTTCGGGTTGAACAGCGAGGTGTTCTTGAATACGGCGACGAAGATGAACAGCAGCAGGAGCTGCGCCGTGTAGAGCGCGAGCCCCATCGCCTGGAAGAGGTGGGGCATGGACCTGGCGGTCCGTTGCAGGACCACGAGTCCGATCCCCATGAAGAGGATGACCACGATCGTCCCCACGATCGCGCCCAGGGCTCCCTTGCCGCCGGCGACGCCAGCGCTGATCGCGGCGGCTACGGCGCCGGCGACAGCGGTGGGTACGGCGGTCTGGAGGAGAGTCCGGACGTCGTTGGACGGCATGGCGGCAGCTCCGCTTGCAGGGGGTGGGCAGTGTGTCGTCATGGACGAGCGTAGGCCCGGTCCGAGTCGATGCCTCGGGCCGATGGACCGTGCTACATCAGGTCCTTCGGCTCTGTCACCGGGCTTCGTGAACGGTATCACAAACTATTTGATGAGGTCTTTACCAAGAAAGTGTGCTTGCTGTCACACGTGAGGGCTAATGAGCACGTGTGAGCAGGGCACGGCGTCGTTTTGTCTGCTAATGGGTGCCGATAAACCGGTTCACCGGCGGGTGGAACCGGCCGCTCTGCGATCAGCCGTACGCGAACGGTGGCCGATCGCGGTCGCCCCGTTGACGCCCGGGACAGCCGCGGCGACAGGCGCCCCGGCGGCCGTCTCACGCTCCTCGGCAGCGCCCCCGGCCCCGCCCGTCGCACCCGTCTCCATCTGGCCGTCCACGGGCCCCTGTTGGCCCTCCGCGGCCTCCTCCGACGCGGCCCCCGGCCCCTCCGCCCGACGCCGTCTGCGGCGGTAGCGCGGCGGCACGAAGCGTTCCGCCCAGCGCGGGGCGCGCGGGGTGAACGCGGGCAGCAGGAGCAGGATCAGCCCGAGCGCGCTCAGCCCGACGATCACGATCACGATCCACAGGGACGTCGAGTGCACCGAGTACCCCACCGCGCCGAACGCGATCAGCGCCGACCAGAAGTACATGATCAGCACCGACCGGCTGTGCGAGTGGCCGATGTTGAGCAGGCGGTGGTGCAGGTGCCCCCGGTCCGCCGCGAACGGCGACTGGCCGTTCCAGGTGCGCCGCACGATCGCCAGCACCAGGTCGGCCGCCGGGATGGCGATGATGGTCAGCGGCAGCAGCAGCGGGATGAACACCGGGAGCATCGCGTGGGTCGCCTGGCGCTCACTGCCCTCGAAGATCTTCATGGTGTCCGGGTCGACCTGCCCGGTCACCGAGATCGCGCCGGCCGCGAGCACCAGGCCGATCAGCATCGAGCCCGAGTCGCCCATGAAGATCCGCGCGGGGTGCATGTTGTGCGGCAGGAAGCCGAGGCACATGCCCATCAGGATCGCCGCGAACAGCGTCGCCGGGGCGGCGGCCTCGATGGTGTGCCCGTACCAGAGCCGGTAGGTGTACAGGAAGAACGCGGCGGCGGCGATGAGGACCATGCCCGCCGCGAGCCCGTCCAGGCCGTCCACGAAGTTGACCGCGTTGATCGTGATGACGACCAGCGCCACGGTGAGCAGGGTGCCCTGCCACGGGGTGAGGGCGACGGTGCCGACGCCCGGGATCGGCAGCCACAGGATCGTGAGGCCCTGGAGGACCATGACGGCGGCGGCGAGCATCTGCCCGCCCAGCTTGATCAGGGCGTCGATCTCGAACTTGTCGTCCAGCACCCCGATCAGCCAGATCAGCGCCGCGCCGGAGAGCAGCGCCCGGGGTTCGCTGGAGAGTTCGAAGACACCGTCGAGGTTGGCGAGGTGGTTGGCGACGATGAGCCCCGCGCACAGCCCGCCGAACATGGCGATGCCGCCGAGCCGCGGAGTCGGTTCGCGGTGGACGTCGCGCGCGCGGATCGCGGGCATCGCCCCGACCGCGATGGCGAACTTGCGCACCGGGCCGGTGAGCAAGTAGGTCACAGCGGCCGTGACACAGAGTGTCAGCAGGTAATCACGCACGGGCTGCCCCACAGATATCGCCGGCCATCTCAGCCCACACCTTAACTAGACAGGTCCCATGGTTGAGGACACGGAGCCGACCGCGATGGTTGCACGGCGCCTCTCGGGAAGATCATCGAGGGCACCCGTAGGAGGCCCGCCGCGGGGTCAGTGGGGCGCGGAGACGCCCGTCAGCGCGGTGACGACCGGGTCCAGGGCCTGGCTGATCTCGTCCCCGACGGACCGGAAGAAGGTGATCGGGGCACCGTACGGGTCGTGGACCTCGTCGGCGTCCGCGGTCGGGGCCAGCAGCCAGCCGCGCAGGGCGGCGGCGGCCCGCACCAGGGCGCGGGCGCGCTCGACCACGCCCTCCTCGCGGGCGTCGGGCAGGGTGGCCGGGTCTATGGCCCGGACCAGCCTGGTGAACTCCTTGAGCGTGAAGGTGCGCAGCCCGGCCGAATGGCCCATGGAGATGACCTGGGCGCGGTGGTCGCGGGTGGCCGTGAGCACGAGGTCGGCACGGATCACGTGCTCGTCCAGCAGCTCACGGCCGGTGAAGCCGGTGGCGTCGGCGCCGAAGTCGGCGAGGACCACCTCGGCGTTGGCCTCCATCGGGGCGCCCTCGTGGCCCCAGGTGCCGGCGCTCTCCACGATCAGCCCGCCCTGGAGCGGGTCCCCGAGCCGGTGCACCAGGGCGTGCCGGGTCAGCCGCTCGGTGATCGGCGAGCGGCAGACGTTGCCGGTGCTGACGTGGAGGATGCGGAAAGTGTCGGGCCGCCCCGCTATGCCACGCCCCTCGGGGGCGGTCAATTGGCCACCTCGAGGTCGGGGACCACCTTGCGCAGCTCCTCCGCCGAGATCGCCCCCGCGCGCAGCAGGACGGGCACCTTGCCGGTGACGTCCACGATCGACGACGGGACGATGCCGGGGGTCGGGCCGCCGTCGAGGTAGACGGAGACGGAGTCGCCGAGCATGTCCTGGGCGGCGTCGCAGTCCTCCGGCGAGGGGTGGCCGGTCAGGTTGGCGCTGGACACGGCCATCGGGCCGACCTCGGTGAGGAGCTCGATGGCGACCGGGTGCAGCGGCATCCGGACGGCGACCGTGCCCCGGGTGTCGCCGAGGTCCCACTGGAGCGACGGCTGGTGCTTGGCGACCAGGGTCAGGGCGCCCGGCCAGAAGGCGTCGACCAGCTCCCACGCCTGCTCGGAGAAGTCGGTGACCAGGCCGTGCAGGGTGTTCGGGGAGCCGATGAGGACCGGCGAGGGCATGTTGCGGCCCCGGCCCTTGGCCTCCAGGAGGTCGCCGACCGCCTCGGAGGCGAAGGCGTCCGCGCCGATCCCGTACACGGTGTCGGTGGGCAGCACGACGAGCTCGCCGCGGCGGACGGCCGACGCGGCTTCGCGCAGCCCCGTCGTGCGGTCGGTCGCGTCGTTGCAGTCGTATCGCCGTGCCATCAGCCGGCCTCCTCAAGCATGTACGGGTAGGGCTGGTACGGGTGCCGCCCCCCGGTCACGGCATCGCCTTGCGGGCGGTGGCGAACCGGGGGCGGCGGTTGAGGTCCGGGTGGTCGGCCGCGTCGGCCCAGCCCCGCTCCTCGGTGAAGATCCAGGGCACCTGGCCGCCCTGGGTGTCGGCGTGCTCGATGACGACGAGGCCGCCGGGGCGGAGCAGGCGGTGCGCGGTGCGCTCGATGCCCCGGATGGTGTCGAGGCCGTCCTCGCCGGAGAACAGCGCCATCTCGGGGTCGTGGTCGCGCGCCTCGGGCGCCACGTACTCCCACTCGGTGAGCGGGATGTACGGCGGGTTGGAGATGACCAGGTCGACCTGGCCGTCCAGCTCGGGCAGGGCGGTGAGCGCGTCGCCGCGGTGGACGGTGACGCGCGAGTTCTCGGCGTTCCTCCGGGTCCACTTCAGGGCGTCCTCGGACAGCTCCACGGCGTGCACGCGGGAGCGCGGGACCTCCTGGGCCATGGCGAGGGCGATGGCGCCGGAGCCGGTGCACAGGTCCACGATCAGCGGCTCGACGACGTCCATCGCGCGGACGGCGTCTATGGCCCAGCCGACGACCGACTCGGTCTCGGGGCGGGGCACGAAGACGCCGGGGCCGACCTGGAGCTCCAGGTAACGGAAGAAGGCGCGTCCGGTGATGTGCTGGAGCGGTTCGCGGGCCTCGCGGCGGGCGATGGTCTCCCAGTAGCGGGCGTCGAAGTCGGCGTCCGGCACGTTGTGCAGCTCTCCCCGCTTGACGCCGTGCACGAACGCGGCGAGTTCCTCGGCATCGAATCTCGGTGAGGGAACACCGGCGTCGGCCAGCCGCTGGGTGGCCTGGGCCACCTCGGCGAGCAGCAGGTTCATCGCGGTTCTCCGTACGGGGTCACGAGCGGGGCGGGGCGGGCGGTGGGCTCAGGCGGCTGCCAGCTTGGCGGCGGAGTCGGCGTCGACGCAGGCCTGGATGACCGCGTCCAGGTCACCGTCGAGCACCTGGTCCAAGTTGTACGCCTTGAAGCCGACGCGGTGGTCCGAGATCCGGTTTTCCGGGAAGTTGTACGTCCGGATCTTCTCGGACCGGTCGACCGTGCGCACCTGGCTGCGACGTACGTCCGAAGCCTCCTGCTCGGCGGCCTCCTGGGCGGCGGCGAGCAGCCGGGAGCGCAGGATGCGCATCGCCTGCTCCTTGTTCTGGAGCTGGCTCTTCTCGTTCTGGCAGGAGGCGACGACGCCGGTCGGCAGGTGGGTGATGCGGACGGCGGAGTCGGTCGTGTTGACGGACTGGCCGCCGGGGCCGGACGAGCGGTACACGTCGATGCGCAGGTCGTTGGCGTGGATCTCGACGTCGACCTCCTCGGCCTCGGGCGTCACGAGGACACCGGCGGCAGAGGTGTGGATGCGGCCCTGGGACTCGGTGGAGGGCACGCGCTGCACGCGGTGCACCCCGCCCTCGTACTTCAGGCGGGCCCAGACGCCCTGGCCGGGCTCGGTGGCCCCATTGCCGCCCTTGGTCTTCACGGCGACCTGGACGTCCTTGTAGCCGCCGAGCTCGGACTCGGTGGAGTCGATGATCTCGGTCTTCCAGCCGACGCGCTCGGCGTAGCGCAGGTACATGCGCAGCAGATCGCCGGCGAACAGCGCGGACTCGTCGCCGCCCGCCCCGGCCTTGATCTCCAGGAGCACGTCCTTGTCGTCGCTGGGGTCGCGGGGGACGAGCAGCAGGCGGAGCTTCTCGGTGAGCTCCTCGCGCTGCTGCTCCAGCTCCTTGACCTCGGCCGCGAAGTCGGGATCGTCGGCGGCGAGCTCGCGGGCGGTCTCGATGTCGTCACCGGACTGCTTCCAGGAGCGGTACGTCGCGACGATCGGGCTCAGCTCCGCGTAGCGCTTGTTGAGCTTGCGCGCGTTGCCCTGGTCGGCGTGGACCGCGGGGTCGGCGAGCTGCTTCTCCAGATCGGCGTGCTCGCCGATCAGTTCCTCGACCGCCTCGAACATCTCGGGCTCCTGGTTCCTTCGCTCGTCGTGCCTGCCGGCCGGTGGGTGCCTGCCGGGGCCGGGTACGGAGACCCCGTGCCCGGACCGGAAAAAAACGCCGGCCACGGCGCCCCGGGAAGAGGGCACCGCGGACCGGCGCGGACGGCTCGCTACTTGCCGGAGGCCTTGGCGCCCTTGCCGAAGCGGGCCTCGAAGCGGGCCACACGGCCACCGGTGTCGAGGATCTTCTGCTTGCCCGTGTAGAACGGGTGGCACTCGGAGCAGACCTCGGCACGGATGGTGCCGCTGTCCAGCGTGGAGCGGGTGGTGAACGACGCGCCACAGGTGCAGCTGACCTGCGTCTCGACGTACTGGGGGTGGATGTCGCGCTTCAAGGGTGTCTCCTAGGTTCGGGAGGGCACCGGGTCGTACGCGCGGATTGCGCGTCCGTGAACCGGGGCCGACGTACCAGTCTGCCAGGACCGGCCGTATCTCCCAAAACGAGGGTGGACGGCCGGGTATTCCCCCGGACGCGCCCGGGTCACCGGACGATCTCGCCCGCGTCGCCCTTGTCGCCCGCCGACTGCTTCGTCGCGGAGGCGGGGATCGGCCGGTCGGCGTTCAGGGCGTCCCAGACCTGCCGGTCGGCCTCCTCCAGCGGGAGGACGCGGTTGGGGTCTGCGGGGTCGTACCGGACGGGCAGGGTCACCATGTTCACGTGGTCGGAGCCGAGCCCCTTGAGGCCCTTGGCGAAGCCCGCGAGCTCGGTGACCGAGCCGAGGTCGGAGTCGGTCGTGACGGCCTTGGTGGCGGTGTCCGCGATGCCGTACAGCTTGGTGCCGTCGAACACGCCCACGCTCTTGACCTGCTGCATCAGCGCCTTGATGAACGCCTGCTGGAGCTGGATGCGGCCGAGGTCGCTGCCGTCGCCGACGCTGTGCCGGGTGCGGACCAGGCCGAGGGACTGCTCGCCGTCCAGGGTGTGGGTGCCGGGCTGGAGGTCCAGGTGGCTGTCGGGGTCGTCGATCGCCTCTGTGGTGGTGATCCGGACGCCGCCGAGCTTGTCGATCAGCTTCTTGAAGCCGGTGAAGTCGACCTCGACGTAGTGGTCCATGCGGATGCCGGACATGGCTTCGACGGTCTTGACCGCGCAGGCCGGCCCGCCGACCTCGTACGCCGTGTTGAACATGGCGCGCTGCTGCCCGGCCACCGGATCGCCGCTGACGTCCCCGGTGCAGTCGGGCCGGGTGATGAGGGTGTCGCGCGGGATGGAGACCACACTCGCGGTCTTGTGGCCCTTGTTGACGTGGACGACCATCGCGGTGTCGGAGCGGGCCGCGCCCTCGTCGGCGCCGTACTCGCCGTTCGCGCCGGAGCGGGAGTCGGAGCCGAGCACGAGGATGTCCTCGGAGCCGTTGTCGACGTTCTCGGGGCGGTCCTTGCCGAGCGCGGTGTTGATGTCGACGGCCTGGAGATTGCCGTTGAGGTGGACGTACGCGTAGCCGAGCCCCGCACCGCCCACGACGACCGCGCCGGCCAGGCTCCAGACGGCGATCCGCGTGGCCCGGCGGCCACGGGACGGCTTTTTCCGGCGTCTGCCGGTGGCCCGTATTCGGCCGCTGCTCCCGCTTCGCTCGCTCATGCGTCTCCCTCGTTCCGTCGGCTACCCCCTTGCGTTGGCGGCGACAAGAAGCGTGGCACAGGCGGCTGTGGCCCCCGCGGGTGCCCACAACGGCTCGCACGGGGGCGGAGCCGGCCGGGATTCCGGCGCTCACCTGCGGTTTCGTGGCCCGCGCGACGGTCGTACGAAGGTGTGGGGCGACGCCGTCCGTGTGGCGAAGGTCTCGGAACGGCAACGGTGTACGGCACAGGGCCGCCCCCGCACCGGAGTGCGGGGGCGGCCCTGTGTGCTGCCGGAGGGCGACGCCTAGTCGTTGTTGCCCGGGGCCGGCGTCGTCTTCTGGATCTGGAGCAGGAACTCCGCGTTCGACTGGGTCTTCTTCATCCGGTCGAGCAGGAGCTCGATGGCCTGCTGCTGGTCGAGCGCGTGCAGCACCCGGCGCAGCTTCCAGACGATCCCCAACTCCTCGCTGCCGAGCAGGATTTCCTCCTTGCGGGTGGAGGACGCGTCGACGTCCACCGCCGGGAAGATCCGCTTGTCGGAGAGCTTGCGGTCGAGCTTGAGCTCCATGTTGCCGGTGCCCTTGAACTCCTCGAAGATCACCTCGTCCATGCGCGAGCCGGTCTCGACCAGCGCGGTGGCCAGGATGGTCAGCGAGCCGCCGTCCTCGATGTTGCGCGCGGCACCGAAGAAGCGCTTCGGCGGGTAGAGCGCGGTCGAGTCGACACCACCGGACAGGATGCGGCCGGAGGCCGGGGCGGCGAGGTTGTACGCGCGGCCCAGGCGGGTGATCGAGTCCAGCAGGACGACCACGTCGTGACCCAGCTCCACCAGGCGCTTGGCGCGCTCGATGGCCAGCTCGGCGACGGTGGTGTGGTCCTCGGCGGGGCGGTCGAAGGTCGAGGAGATGACCTCGCCCTTCACCGACCGCTGCATGTCGGTGACCTCTTCCGGACGCTCGTCCACGAGGACGACCATCAGGTGGCACTCGGGGCTGTTGACCGTGATCGCGTTGGCGATGGCCTGGAGGATCATGGTCTTGCCGGTCTTCGGCGGGGCCACGATCAGACCGCGCTGGCCCTTGCCGATGGGGGCGACCAGGTCGATGATCCGCGTCGTCAGGACGTTGGAGTCGGTCTCCAGGCGGAGCCGGTCCTGCGGGTAGAGCGGGGTCAGCTTCTGGAACTCGGGGCGGCCCCGGCCCGATTCCGGTGCCATGCCGTTGACCGAGTCGAGGCGGACCAGCGCGTTGAACTTCTCGCGGCGCTCGCCGTCCTTGGGCTGGCGCACCGCACCGGTGACGTGGTCGCCCTTGCGCAGGCCGTTCTTGCGGACCTGGGCGAGCGAGACGTACACGTCGTTCGGGCCGGGCAGGTAGCCGGAGGTCCGGATGAACGCGTAGTTGTCGAGGATGTCCAGGATGCCCGCGACGGGGATCAGGACGTCGTCGTCGCTGACGGGCGGGGCGTCGGCGAAGTCGTCGCGTCCACGGCGCCCGCGGCGGTCGCGGTAGCGCCCGCGCCGGCCGCGCCGGCCGCCCTCGTCGTCGAAGCCGTCGTCCTGCGGGCCGTTGTTGCCGCCCTGGTTCTGGCCGCCGCCCTGACGGCGGTTGCCGCCCTGGTCGTCGCCCTTGCCGCGCTGACGGTCGCGCTGGCGGTCGCGGCGCTGCTCGCCCCGGTCCCCGCGCTGGCGGTCGCCGCGGTCGCCCCGGCGGCCCTCGGCGTTGTCCGCGCCGGCCTCGGCCTTGGACTCGGCGGAGCGGTCCTCGGCGGGCGCCTCGTGCTTCTGCTCCTGCTTCGGCTCGTCCTGGGCGCGGTCCTTGGTCTGCGCCTTGGCGTCCGGCTTGCTCTCCGGGCTGCCCGCCTGCGCGGTGGCGCGGCGGCGGCGGCGCTCGCCCGCGGGCTGGTCGTCGCTGGCCGGCTGGCCCGGGATGTCGATCTGCTGCTGGGCCGTGGCCTTGTCGGCGGGCGCGGCGGCCGGGGCCTCGTCGGCGCCGGTGCGGGCCTTGGAGGTGGCGCGGCGCTTCGGCTTGGTCTCCGTCGCGTCGGCGGCGGCCGCGGGGGCCTTGGCCTTGGGGGCGGCGGAGCCGCCACCGGCCTGGGCCTCCTTGATGACCTCGATCAGCTGGCTCTTGCGCATCCGCGCGGTGCCCTTGATGCCGAGGCCGGACGCGACCTGCTGCAGCTCGGCCAGGACCATGCCCTCAAGGCCGGTGCCGGAGCGGCGGCGCCGTGCGGTGGTGCCAGTGGCAGCACCTTCGGCGGGCGTGGCGCTGTCGACGTTCTTGTCGGCAGTCACGCCCATCAGATCGGTGGTGTCGCTCACGAAGGGTCCTTCCCTGGAGCGGACGTCGGCCTTCTGGCTCGGCGACCGGTTGTGCTGTCCGGCTGCGGTCCTCGGTTGGTGCGGCCCGTGCCGGGGCGGTGGTCCGCCGGATGGAACGGCGGAGAGATGAGGTGTGCATGTGCCCGGCGCGAGCATCCCCCTGCTCGGCCCACTCCTGGACGAGCGGAGGGGTGTCGTGCCGGTTCCGGAGCGTGCTCGCAACTGCTCAGGCAGGCTGCTCAGGCAGTTGGGGAGGCTCCCGGAAGAAATGGTGGTCCCGAAGGGGACACGAAGCAACGCGCCTCATGGACGTCGATTGCAGACTTGAGGTTAACACTACCGGCTCCAACAAACATTCCCCCTCTCACTCACCGGCAATCACTTCTCGGCCAGCGGCCTCGCGGGCCGGACGGGAGGCGCGGACATGGCCTACGGGGCCAGCGGCAGGACGCTCGCGCCCTGCGCGTCGAGAGCGAGCCGGTTGGCCGCCCATCCCTCACCCGCCAGTCGGGCGACCTTGTCGGCCGCGCCGTCCCCGGCCAGGGCCAGCACCGTCGGTCCCGCGCCGGAGATCACCGCCGGGACGCCCTCGGCGCGCAGCCGGGCCACGAGTTCGACGCTCTCGGCCATGGCGGGCGCGCGGTAGTCCTGGTGCAGCCGGTCCTCGGTGGCCGTGAGCAGCAGCTCGGGGCGCCTGGTCAGGGCCTCGACGAGGAGGGCGGCACGGCCGGCGTTGAACGCGGCGTCGACGTGCGGGACGGTGCGCGGCAGGAGGCCGCGGGCGGTCTCGGTGAGCACCGGCTTGCCGGGGACGAAAACCACCGGAACGATGGAATCAGCGGGGTCCATCCTGATCGCGCGCGCGGAGGCGCCGTCCATCCAGGCGAGCGTGAATCCGCCGAGCAGGCAGGCCGCGACGTTGTCGGGGTGGCCCTCGATCTCGGTGGCGAGCTCCAGCAGCGCGGCGTCGTCCAGCCGGGCGTCGCCGCCGGTGGTCACGGCGCGGGCGGCGACGATCCCGGCGCAGATGGCGGCGGAGGAGGAGCCGAGGCCGCGCCCGTGCGGGATGCGGTTGGCGCAGACGATCTCCAGGCCGCGGGGCTGTCCGCCGAGCAGGTCGAAGGCGGTGCGCAGGGACCGTACGAGCAGGTGCTTCTCGTCGCGGGGCAGGGTGTCCGCGCCCTCACCGGCGATGTCGATGTGCAGTCCGGAGTCCGCGACGCGGACGACGACGTCGTCGTAGAGGCCGAGCGACAGGCCGAGGGCGTCGAAACCGGGGCCCAGGTTTGCGCTGGTCGCGGGGACGCGCACCCGGACGGCGGCGGCTCGGAAGGCGGGACCGGCCATCGCTGTGACGACTCTCCTTGTGAGGCGGCGGGGATTCCGGGGGCTGCGGGCGGGGATTCTTCGGGGGAGCCGCAACGGCCCGGGGCCCCGGCAGATGTGGCGGGGCGGATGGGGGACAGCTTATCGAAGGAAGGTTCTGTGGCGACATAGGGCGCACAGGAGGCGCACGATGCGTGTCGCACGCTCGCGGTGCGCTCTTGTCGCCGGAAAGGGCCGGTAGGACGCCTTTTCTGACGACTCGTCGCCCAGGGCCTTTCGTTTGGATCAGGCCGGATCAGGGAGCGGGGTGTGGTGCCGTGCATCGCAAGGCGGAGGAGTGAGGCAACGCGGAGCGTTGGTGATTGACGACAACGCCGCGAGGCGCGGTGCCACGCCCCGCGAGCCCGGCCTGATCCAGACGAAAGGCCCTGCCCCGGGCCGTCGCGCGGACGGACCCGGGGGCGAGGCGTGACGTGGTTACGCCAGGCCCAGCTTCTCGGCGGCGGCGGCCGCGTCGACCGGGACGGTGACCGGCTGCGGGGCGCCCGCGACGGCCCAGTCCGGGTCCTTGAGGCCGTTCCCGGTCACCGTGCACACGATCTTCTGGCCGGGGTCGACCTTGCCCTCCTCGGCGGCCTTGAGCAGACCGGCGACGGACGCGGCCGACGCGGGCTCCACGAAGACGCCCTCCTGCGAGGCCAACAGGCGGTACGCGGAGAGGATCTGACGGTCCGTGACCTCGTCGATGAAGCCGCCCGACTCGTCGCGCGCGGCCAGCGCGTAGTTCCAGGAGGCCGGGTTGCCGATCCGGATCGCGGTCGCGATGGTCGACGGGTCCTTGACGACCTCGCCGCGCACGATGGGCGCGGAGCCGGACGCCTGGAAGCCCCACATGCGCGGCTTGTGCGTCGACACGCCGTCCCCGGCGTACTCGGTGTACCCCTTCCAGTACGCGGTGATGTTGCCCGCGTTGCCGACCGGGAGGACGTGGATGTCCGGGGCGTCGCCGAGCGCGTCGACGATCTCGAACGCGGCGGTCTTCTGGCCCTCGATGCGGACCGGGTTGACGGAATTGACCAGCGCGACCGGGTAGTTGTCCGAGAGCGAGCGGGCCAGCGTCAGGCAGTCGTCGAAGTTGCCGTCGACCTGGAGGATCTTGGCGCCGTGCACCAGCGCCTGGCCCATCTTGCCGAGCGCGATCTTGCCCTGCGGCACCAGGACGGCGCAGACCATGCCGGCCCGGACCGCGTAGGCGGCGGCCGAGGCGGAGGTGTTGCCGGTGGAGGCGCAGATGACGGCCTGCGCGCCCTCCTCCTTGGCCCGGGTGATAGCCATGGTCATGCCGCGGTCCTTGAAGGACCCGGTGGGGTTGGCGCCCTCGACCTTGAGGTGCACCTCGCAGCCCGTGCGCTCGGAGAGGACCTGAGCGGGGACGAGCGGCGTACCGCCCTCACGGAGCGTGACGACCGGCGTCGTGCTCGTGACCGGGAGACGGTCCCGGTACTCCTCGATGATGCCGCGCCACTGGTGGGTGCCCTTGGTGGTCATGGGTCCTTACTCCCCTTCAACACGCATGATGCTGGCGACACCGCGCACGGTGTCGAGCTTGCGCAGCGCCTCGACGGTCCCGGAGAGGGCGGCGTCGGGCGCGCGGTGGGTGACGACGACGAGCGATGCCTCGCCGTCGGTTTCCTGACTGTCCGGCCGGCTCTGCTGGCGGACCGTATCGATGGATACGCCCTGGTCGGCGAAGACCGTCGCGACCTGGGCGAGCACGCCCGGCTTGTCGGCCACGTCGAGGCTGATGTGGTACCGCGTGACGACGTCGCCCATGGGGCTCACCGGCAGGCGCGTGTACGCGGACTCGCCGGGCCCGGGGGCCTCGTTGAGTTTGTTGCGGCAGACGGCCACGAGGTCGCCGAGGACCGCGGACGCGGTGGGCGAGCCGCCCGCGCCGGGGCCGTAAAACATCAGCTGTCCGGCCGCCTCGGCCTCCACGAACACCGCGTTGTACGCCTCGCGCACCGAGGCGAGCGGGTGACTCAGCGGGATCATCGCGGGGTGCACGCGGGCCGTCACGGAGGCGCCGTCGGCGGCGCGCTCGCAGATGGCGAGGAGCTTGACGGTGCAGCCCATGCGGCGGGCGGACGCGATGTCGGCGGCGGTGACCTCGGTGATGCCCTCGCGGTGCACGTCGCCGATCCGGACCCGGGTGTGGAAGGCGATCCCGGCGAGGATCGCGGCCTTCGCTGCGGCGTCGAAGCCCTCCACGTCGGCGGTGGGGTCGGCCTCCGCGTAACCGAGGGCGGTGGCCTCGTCCAGCGCCTCGGAGTATCCGGCGCCGCTGGTGTCCATCTTGTCGAGGATGAAGTTGGTGGTGCCGTTGACGATGCCGAGCACCCGGTTGACCTTGTCGCCGGCCAGGGACTCGCGCAGCGGCCGGACGAGCGGGATGGCACCGGCCACGGCGGCCTCGTAGTAGAGGTCCCGGCCGTGCTGCTCGGCGGCGGCGTGCAGGGCGGCGCCGTCCTCGGCGAGCAGCGCCTTGTTGGCGGAGACGACGCTCGCGCCGTGCTCGAAGGCGGTCCTGATCAGCGTACGGGCGGGCTCGATGCCGCCGATGACCTCGATGACGACGTCGAGGTCGCCGCGTTCGACCAGGGCGGTCGCGTCCGTGGTGATCAGGGCGGGGTCGATGCCCTCGCGCACCTTGGAGGGCCGGCGGACGGCGACACCGGCGAGCTCCACCGGCGCGCCGATGCGCGCGGCGAGGTCTTCGGCGTGCGTCGTCATGATGCGCGCCACCTCTGAGCCGACCACACCACAGCCCAGCAGCGCCACCTTCAGCGGACGCGTACGCATCATCCGACCTCGTTTCCTCTTACACCTGTAGTACGGACCAGTCTCACTCACCGGACGGGTGTTCCCGCCATCCGTCCGGATCGTGAGACCTTTACGGGGATACCGTGGTACGGCCCCGGAAATACGGCATCAGCCGACGTCGAGACGCAGGAGATCTTCCTCCGTCTCGCGCCGGACGATCACCCGCGCCTCCCCGTCGCGCACGGCGACGACGGGCGGGCGCAGGGCGTGGTTGTAGTTGCTCGCCATGGAGCGGCAGTACGCGCCGGTGGCGGGCACGGCGATCAGGTCGCCGGGGGCCAGGTCGGACGGCAGGAAGGCGTCCTTGACCACGATGTCGCCGCTCTCGCAGTGCTTGCCGACGACCCGGACGAGCATCGGTTCGGCGTCCGAGGTCCGGGAGGCGAGCGCGACGCTGTACTCGGCGTCGTACAGCGCGGTGCGGATGTTGTCCGACATGCCGCCGTCGACGCTCACGTAGGTGCGCAGGCCCTCCAGCGGCTTGACCGTGCCGACCTCGTAGAGCGTGAAGGCGGTGGGGCCGACGATGGCGCGGCCGGGCTCGACGGAGATCCGGGGGGTGGCGAGACCGGCGGCCTCGCACTCGCGGGTCACGATGTCACCGAGCGACTTGGCGATCTCGTGCGGCTCGCGCGGGTCGTCCTCGGAGGTGTACGCGATGCCGAGGCCGCCGCCGAGGTCGATCTCGGGCAGTTCGACGCCGTGCTCGTCGCGCACCTCGGCGAGCAGCTGCACGACGCGGCGGGCGGAGACCTCGAAGCCGGCCATGTCGAAGATCTGGGAGCCGATGTGGGAGTGGATGCCGACGAGTTCGAGCCCGTCCAGGGTGAGCGCCCGGCGCACGGCCTCGGCGGCCTGTCCCCCGGCCAGCGCGATGCCGAACTTCTGGTCCTCGTGGGCGGTCGCGATGAACTCGTGGGTGTGCGCCTCGACGCCGACGGTCACCCGGATCTGGACGCGCTGGCGCTTGCCGAGGTCCTGCGCGATGTGCGCGACGCGGACGATCTCCTGGAAGGAGTCGAGGACGATGCGCCCGACGCCCGCCGCGACGGCGCGCTCGATCTCCTCGACGGTCTTGTTGTTGCCGTGGAAGGCGATGCGCTCGGCGGGCATCCCGGCGTCGAGCGCGGTGGCCAGCTCGCCGCCCGAGCAGACGTCGAGGTTCAGCCCCTCCTCCTTGAGCCAGCGGACGACCGCCCGGGACAGGAACGCCTTGCCCGCGTAGAAGACGTCGGCCCCGGGCCCGAAGGCGTCGGACCAGGCGCGGCAGCGGGCCCGGAAGTCGGTCTCGTCGAGGAAGTAGGCGGGGGTGCCGAACTCCTCGGCGAGGCGGGAGGCCGTGAGCCCGCCGACGGTCAGGGCGCCGTGCTCGTCACGGGTGACGGTCTGGGACCACACCTTGGCGTCGAGGACGTTGAGGTCGTCGGCGGGGGCGAGGTAGTGGCCCTCGGACAGCACGTCGGCGTGACGGGGCCCGGCGGGGTGTGCGGATCGGCTCATCGTGTGACTCTGCTCTCTCGGGTGCTCAGAGGAATGCGGGCGCGCTGACGCCGAGCAGGGACAGGCCGCCGGCCAGCACCGTTCCGGCGGCTTCGGCGACAGCCGTCCGGGAGCGGTGGGCGGCCGAGGGTTTCTCCTCCCCGACGGGCAGCGGTGGTGCGGCGTCGTGGAAGTCGAAGAAGGCCGCGGCGACCGCGTCGAGGTGCCGGGCGAGCCGGTCGGGGGCGCGGTGGCGGGCGGCGCCCGCGAGTACGGCGGGGTGCGCGTCGAGCAGCGTGAGCAGAGCGGTGGACGCCTCGGTGGCGTCGATGTCCTCACCGGGCCCCGCGGCGGCGACCCCGAGCCGGGCCGCCTCCCGGACCACGGCACGGGCGCGGGCGTGTGCGTAACGGACGCGGAAGAGGGCGTTGGCCTCGGTCTGCGTGATGAGCTCGGGCCCGAGGGGGGCGCGGTCGTGCCCGGCGGGCCGGAGAAGACCCCAGCGGGCGGCGTCGGGGCCGAGCCGGGCCAGCAGGGCAGCGGCGGGGTCCCCTGCGGGGACGGGGCGTATGGGGGCGGACGGTTCGAGATCCGGGCTGCCGCCCGCCCTGCGCGGGTCCGCCGGAGGCTCCCTGTGAGCGGCGACACCGGACTCCCGCGCCGCACGCGGCGTCTCGTACGCCTCCGCGCTCACCCCGAGCCGCGCCCAGTCCGGGTCCGGCTCCCCCTCGCAGGCGACGCGTACATCGGCGCCCTGGGCGGCCAGGAGGCGGCGGACGGCGTCGGCGGTGACGGCGGCCCGGACCTCGCGGGCGTGGACGAGGCGCAGCCGCTGTCCGGCGAGGGCGTCCCCGTACCCGTACCGCTCCCCCTGCTCCCGCACCCGGTGGACGAGGTCGCGGTGGGCGGCGGCGCCGGTGGCGGCGTCGAGCGTGAAGTTGAGGAAGCCCGGTCCGGTGATCTCGACGCCGGCCACCCCGGGGGCGCCGGCGAGCCGGTCGCGCAGGATATCGGCGACCTCGCGGGCGCCGAGGCCGGCGGGGCCGGCGAGCTGGAGCGCGACCGCGCTGGCGTAGTCGCCACGCCCGCCCGGCCGGGTCCTCTCCACCCGCACGCGCGCGGGCACGGGCGCGCGCAGGGCATCCTCGCGGACCGCGCGGCGCACGGCGTGCAGCACGGTCGTGGAGAGATCGACGGGGGTCACGGGACAAGCGTATGGGAGGGAGGGGGGCCCTTCGCGAACCGGTTTCGCCATGCGGTCAGCCGGCGGCGCTCTCCGCCCGCCCGGCACCCGGCCCGGCGGCCGGCACGGACGGCCGCCCGCGCTCGACGAGCCGCCGCACGAGCATCACCAGCTCCCCCGGCTCGAACGGCTTGGCCAGGAACGCGTCCACTCCGGCGGCGACCCCGTGGTCCACCTCGTACGGCGTGCACGCGCTCACGATCGCGAGCGGCAGGTGCCCGGTGCGCGGGTCGGACCGCAGCCGGGTGGCGGTCTGGAGACCGTCGAGCCGGGGCATGACCACGTCGAGCGTGATCACGTCGGGACGGACCCGGTGCACGAGATCCAGACACTCGACGCCATCGCCCGCGGTCACGACCTCGAAGCCCTCCAGCTCAAGGTTGACCCTGATCAATTGCCGGATGACCTTGTTGTCGTCGACAACAAGCACGCGGCCGCATGCCCCAGACACGCTTCGAGAGTAGGCGCGCCGGAAGGGCTGCGTCCGGGTTTTGCCCACTTCCGCCCCCGGAGGAGCGGCGCCGAGGTTGGCTGGATGTGTGTACGAGGGGGCGCGTGCTCTCACGCGATGACGCGGAATACCTGTTCACGGGCACCCCGTCGGAGCTGGTAGTGTTTCACCCGTCGCAGAGCAGCACAGCGACACGCCCCCGTAGCTCAGGGGATAGAGCATCGGCCTCCGGAGCCGGGTGCGCAGGTTCGAATCCTGCCGGGGGCACTTCGCAGGAAGTGCCGAAAAGACCCCGCCGTCAGTGGAAACACTGATGCCGGGGTCTTGGCGTATGCGCGGGCGTACGCGAGGGCCGGAAGGCCGCCGGCGGAAAGCACCGAGGGCCGCACCTCGTCGGATGCGGCCCTCCGTCCCTCAAGCGGGGCCGGGATCGAAGATCTCGTGCCCACCGACCCGGCGCCAGACGATATGCGGCTCACCCGCGCGGATTTCGTCCGCGTACTGCCAGGTGGCACGCCCGTCGGGCGCCCATGTCATCTCCATGACGGGACGTGCGCCGGCCGGGAGTGGCACTCCCTGGACCGGCTTGACCCGGAGGCCGGGCCGAAACCGCCCGCTGGCCGCGTCCGGCACGAACTTCTTGCGAACGCAGTCCTGGAACCGTGCCCGCTCCTCGGGGAGGAGCTTCTTGAAATCACGGTCGAAGCGAGCGGTCGTCTCAAAAGTCGGCAATGGGCCTCCCAGGGGTCGGGGTCAGTTCTCCTCGGCGAGGTGCGCGAACATCTCGTCCACGTCCTCATGCCGGGTGGTGCGCCCTGCGGCGATGTCCTCGCTCGCGTCACGCTCACCCGCCTGCCACCGCTCCGTCCAGAACCACGCCTGGTCCGTGCGGATCTTCCGTAGTCCGTGCACCTCGACAACGCCGTCGTCGTTGATGGCGAACTCAAGCTCGTCACCCGGGGAGACTCCCAGCGCCTCGCGGACCCCTGCGGGCAGCGTCAACTGCCCCTTGTCGCGCACACCGGCATGGAACGTGGTCGCAGCCATAAGTGACCTCCCTCTCCGCATTCCGTGTCTGCCTCGTGGCTTCAGCATACCTGGGCGGGGAGGAATGTGCGAGATTCCTACTTTCACAACTTCTCACTCTCCAACCCCATCTCCGCCGCGACCGTCTTGCCGACGGGGGCACGGTCCAGCACCTCCCACCGGTCGGCGAGGGCTGCCACCAGGAGCAGTCCTCGACCCTCTTCGGCGAGCGGTAGGGGCTCGGCCACGACCCCGGACGGCAGGCGGCGTTCGCCCCTGGTATCGGAGACCTCGATGCGGAGGGTCCGGCCGGTGAGGTGCAGGCACAGCTCGAAGTCGCGGCCCGGAACGCGGCCATGCGTGACGGCATTGGCCGCGAGTTCGGCGACGAGCACGGCGGCGGTGTCGGAGGCCGTGGTGCCGTGCGGCACGCCCCAGGCGTCGAGCTGGTGCAGGGCGAGGCGACGGGCGAGCCGGGCGCCGCGCGGAGTGGAGCTGAAGCGCTGGGTGAACGCGGTCCCGGTGGCGGGGGCGTGGGGGGCGTCTGCGGTGGGCAGGGGTGTCATGCCAACAAATCTGGCGGTACGTCCATGGCGCGCACCAGTGATCATCCGCGTACTCCGAGTGAGCGTACGCGCTCAGGGCGTCCGCATCAGCTCGCGGAGCCCGGCGACGCGGGCCGGGACACTGTCGGCGGCGTCCCGGGGCGCGTTCTGCGCGTGCGAGCTCCGGCATGGGCGGCAGAGGCCGTCCGGAAGCGCGTCCGCCGGGCCGGGGCGGCCGCATTCGACGCACTCGACCCGGAGGCCGCTCGCGGAGCCGGGCGTGTCCGGGATGTGCGGCGGCATCTTGTCCGTGAGGCGGCGGCGCACCAGGCCGAGCGGGTGCGTGACGGGCTCCGGGAGTCCGGCGGTGAGTGCCGACGCCAGGTGCTCGGCGCTCGCACCGCGTGCGAACCAGGCGGCGGCCAGCGGTTCCAGGGCTGCGCAGTCGGCGGCGGAGAGCGCCAACCGGGGGTCGCGGCGGCCGAGTCCGGCGAGGGCGAGGTACGCGGCGGAGGGCGCGACGGGAGCCTCTGGTGCGGGCGGTGCGGGGGCGGTGCGCTGCGGGGGTACGTCCGGCTGGGCGGCGGCCGGCCCGGAGAGCGCGGCGGTCCACCACTCGTTGTTGCGGGCGGTCCGGGACCAGTAGGTGTACGTCACCCACCGGCATGTCCCGTCGCCTTCGACACGGCGGCGTACGCGGCGCAGGTGTCCGGCCACGGCGAGCGCGCGCAGGGCGGTGCCGATGGCCATCTGGCCGTACAGGGGGAGGTCCTTGGCCAGTGACTTGATGTCCATCGCGGCGCCCTCGGGGAGGCGGTCGATGTAGCCCGCGACGTATCGCTCGCGCTCGGGCAGGGAGGCGAAGTCGGCCGGGCGGGAGGGGCGTTGGCCGGGGGCGACCTGCTTGCCGTAGCCGGACTTGGCCGTGCGGTGCGGGCGCGGCGCTTCGGGCGCGGGCAGGGCGGGACTAAAGTGCTGGACAGCCATGAGATCGGGGCTTTCTGTTGGGTCGATCTTGGGTCAGACCCCGACCGGTGCTGAGAACACCGCGTCGGGGTCGTTTCGTTGGGGGCACCGTAAGCAGTCGCGACTTTCCGCTGCAACTCGCTCACTATTAGTCATACTTGCTGGCCGTGACGGGATGGGGAGGGTGGGAGGGTTTCCTCTTTCCGGCTTTTCCCGCCCGATGAAGAACACCGCTCGGGTCTCGGATCTCGAAGCTCAAGCGCGCCCCGAACACACCGCCTGGGACCCGAGATCCGAGACCCGAGACCCGAGCGGGCCATCACCCCTCGACTTCCTTCCGGCGCCGCGCGAGCCGCCAATCGCGGCCCTGCTTCGGGATGTTCACCTCGTCCGTGGCCGGTACGGTCTCGCCCACGATGACCTGGCCGGTCGGCTCGGCGAGTTCCAGGCCGGAGAGATGCTTCTTGAGCCGCTTCGCCATGGGGAGGAAGGTCGCCAGGGTGAACCCGCCGGAGACCACTGCCCCGACGACGGGAACGGCCTTCGAGACGGACTTGGCGAAGGTCTGCTTCGTCATTTTGACGCCGAGATGCGCGGCGATCTTCTTCACGACCGGATAGACGACCCCCTTGGTGAGCGCCTTCTGCGGCAGCTTCTTGGCGACCTCCTTGGATATCGCCTCGGCCACCTTCCCCACGGCCACGTTCGCGGACTGGGTTCCGAACATCACCCCGAAGAAGAGCGTGAGCACGCTCCTGGTCGCGTCATCGACGTCGTCCTCGCCGGAGAAGAGATCGGGCCAGCTGTAGAGGTAGGCGAGCTTCTGCGCGATCCGCAGCATGTGTCCGACGTACTGAGCGAGATCGGCGGGCACCGTGGCGGGCATAGCGAGGGCGCCGGGGAGTCCCGTGGCCGCCGATATCGCGCTCACCTTGGCGGTCTCGTAGCGGATCGACTCGTTCGCCACCCGGTCCAGGACGTCGAGAGGTATGCCCGCCGCCGCCGGGGTCTCCTCGGTCGCCCTACGTATGTCCTCCTCCGAGCAGTGGCGGCGCAGAGCCGTCCGGAGGTACGCCTCCCGGTCGATCCGCACGCCCGGGAGCTTCGCCGCAGTGGCGAGGAGAGCGGAGAAACGCGACTCCGCGTTCTCGCTCGTTTTGTCCATGTCCATGGCGGGAACGTACATGCGGTCGACGCCCCGGCGCGGCCCTTCGCACGCAACGCCGAAATCCCCGCTCACGCCAGGCCCGCAGTACGTACGCTGCGTCAGCGTACGCGCACGCGTGGTGGACAGTACGTAACCCTCGCCTCGATCATGACACCGAGTCAGAAGCGGTACGACGGGGGGCGGCGCGAAAGGTGGCCACGATGGCCTACGGGAACACGGACGGCGGTACGGGATCTGCGGGCGGTACGGAGCCGGAGGCTTCGGACAGTCTGCGCACCTTCGGCGCGGTCGTCCATGCCCTGCGCGAACACGCGGGCCTGAGCCGCGAAGAGTTCGGCAAGCAGGTCGGCTACTCGAAGCACACGATCGCCTCCATCGAGCAGGGCCGCCGGTGGCCGGAACGCGGCTTCGTCGAGAGCGCGGAACCGGTCCTCGGCAACACGGGTGCCCTGCGCAAGGCCGCGCCCCACCTGACCCGGCAGCCCGGGCTGGCAAGTTGGTTCGTGCAGTGGGCGCGCCTGGAGGCGACAGCGATCAGCCTCTACACGTACGACTGCCGGGTGATCCCCGGCCTGTTGCAGACCGAGGCGTACGCACGGGCCATCTCGCTCGACGTGCCGCCCCTGCCCGACCCGGAGGAGCTGGAGCAGCGAATCGCGGCACGGTTGGCCCGTCAGGAGCTGCTGTCCATCCACCGGAAGCCGCCCACGGCGTTCAGCTTCATCGTGGAGCAGTCGGTGCTGGAGCGGCACACGGGAGGGGACGACGTCACGCGTGAACTCCTGGATCACTTGATCGAGTTGATCGAGGGGAACTGGAACGTGGAGTTTCAGGTCATGCCCACGCGTCAGCCACACCACGCAGGCACGGATGGTCCGATCCTGTTGGCGGAAACGCCCGAACACCGATGGTTCGCCTACTCGGAGGGGCAGCAAAACGGGCGGCTGATCTCCGATCCGAAAGAGATCAGCATCCTCCAGCAGCGGTATGCGAAACTGCGCTCACAGGCTCTAAGCCCCGAGGACTCGCTGAGCCTGCTGAAGCGAATGCGAGGAGCGCTATGAGCACGTCCGGCCTGACCTGGTTCAAGAGCAGTTACAGCGGCTCGCAGGGTGACGCCTGTGTCGAGGTGGCGATGGACTGGCGCAAGTCCAGCTACAGCGGCTCTGAGGGGGACAGCTGCGTCGAGGTGGCCATGGACTGGCACAAGTCCAGCCACAGCGGCTCCCAGGGAGACGACTGTGTCGAGGTCGCCACCTGCCCCGCCGCCGTCCACGTCCGCGACTCCAAGGACCAGCACAGCCCCGAGCTCGCCCTCTCGCCCACGGCCTGGGGCGAGTTCGTCGCGTACGCCGTCCAGGGCTGAGCCCCGCGCAGTGCCCCGCACCGGTGGTGCGGGGCACTGTCATGTGCTCAGCCGACCGGCAGCCCCGGGGCCGGGTACGCGTCCATCAGTTCCTTCACCTCGGCGCGGACCTTCCCGACCGTGTCCTCGTCGCCCGCCCGCGCGGCCGTGACCACGCGGTCGATCCACCCCGCGATCCTGCCCATCTCCGAGACGGGCACCCCCCGCGACGTAAGCGCCGGCGTCCCCAGGCGGATGCCCGACGGGTCGAACGGCTTGCGCGGGTCGTAGGGGACCGCGTTGTAGTTGGCGACGATGCCGGCCCGGTCCAGGGCCTTCGCCGCCGGCTTGCCGGGGATGTCCTTGCCGGTGAGGTCCACCAGCAGAAGGTGGTTGTCCGTGCCGCCGGAGACCAGGTCGAAGCCCCGGGCCGCCAGCTCCTCGCCCAGGGCGCGGGCGTTGGCCACCACCGCGTGGGCGTAGGCGCGGAAGTCCGGGGTGGCCGCCTCCTTCAGGGCTACGCCGATGGCCGCCGTGGTCTGGTTGTGCGGGCCGCCCTGGAGGCCGGGGAAGACCGCGCGGTCCAGGGCGCGGGCGTGCTCGGCGCGGCTGAGGAGCATCGCGCCACGTGGGCCGCGCAGGGTCTTGTGGGTGGTCGTGGAGACGACGTCCACGTGGGGCGCGGGCGAGGGGTGGGCGCCGCCCGCGACCAGGCCCGCGATGTGGGCGATGTCGGCGACCAGGACCGCGCCCACCTCGCGGGCGATGTCCGCGAAGCCCGCGAAGTCGATCTCGCGGGGCACGGCGGTGCCGCCGCAGAAGATGAGCTTGGGGCGCTCGGCGAGGGCCAGGTCGCGGACCTCGTCCAGGTCGACGCGGCCGGTGTCGCGGCGCACGCCGTACTGGACGCCGTTGAACCAGGTGCCGGTGGCGGAGACGCCCCAGCCGTGCGTGAGGTGGCCGCCCATGGGCAGCGACATGCCGAGCACGGTGTCACCGGGCTTGAGGAAGGCCAGGTAGACGGCGAGGTTGGCCGGTGAGCCGGAGTACGGCTGGACGTTGGCGTGGTCCATGCCGAAGAGCGCCTTGGCACGGTCGGCGGTCAGCGTCTCGACCTGGTCGATGATCTGCTGGCCCTCGTAGTAGCGCTTCCCCGGGTAGCCCTCGGAGTACTTGTTCTGGAGCACCGTGCCGGACGCTTCGAGCACGGCGGCGGAGACGTAGTTCTCGCTGGGGATCAGGCGCAGGGTGTCCGCCTGGAGCTGCTCCTCGGCGGCCACGAGGGCGGCGAGTTCGGGGTCGGTCGTCGCCAGGGCGGGGTGGCGGGGCTGTGCGGGTACGGACGCGGTCACGGGTTCCTCCCGGGTCGGTCGCATGGCTGCGGCGTGGACCCGGATGCCCAGGCGGACGGCTCTCCGGCATGACGCCCCCGGGCGCGCCCGGGGTGTGCCGCTCCCTCGTGGTCGATTCCACTGAGCACCCCCGTGAGGAGGTGCGCGCCAGTCGCGGCCTTCCGCACCCTACCGGGCGCCCGTGCGGAAGGCGGCCCGTCCCCGTCAGGCGGAAGCGCGTTTGCGGGACGCCGTGCTCTTGGACCCGCTCTGCTTCTTGGCCGTCGTCTTCTTCGCGGCCGGCTTCTTCGCGGTGCTCTTGGCGGCGGTCTTCTTGGCCGCCGGCTTGCCCGTACCGCTCGTCGTGGACTTCTTGCCGCCGGTGGACTTCGGCGAGGAAGCGGACTTCTTGGCGGTGCCCCCGGAGCCGGATGCCTTCTTGTCGGTGCCGGGCGCCTTGCGGTCGGCGAGGTGGGTGACGTCCGCCACGGAGTCCTCCTCCCCCTCGCCCCGGGCCTCCTTCGCGGCCTTGACGCTGCTCTCCAGGGCGGCGAGCAGGTCGATGACCTTGCCGCCCCCCTTCGCGCCCTTCTCGGCCGGTTCCGGCGCCTCGCCCGACGCCTTCGCGGCGACCAGCTCCTCGACCGCCTCCCGGTAGTCGTCGTGCAGCGAGTCCATGTCGACCTCGCCGAGGGTGTCCATCAGGGCGTCCGCGAGGTCCAGCTCGGCGTCGCGCACGGTCACGTCGGACTCGGGGGCGACGCCCTCGGGAGCCCGGATCTCGTCCGGCCAGAGCAGCCCGTGCATGGCGATGACGTCGTCCACGACGCGGAGCATGCCGAGGCGCTCGCGCCCGCGCAGCGCGTACTTGGCGAGGGCCACCTTGCGGCTGCGCTTCAGGGCCTCGCGCAGCAGGGTGTACGGCTTCGCCGCCGGGACGCCGTTGGCCGAGAGGTAGTAGGCCGCGTCCATCTGGAGCGGGTCGATCGCGTCGGCCGGGACGAAGGCCACGATCTCGATGGTCTTCGCGGTGGGCAGCGGCAACTGGCTGAGGTCCTCGTCGGTGATCGGGATCATGGTGCCGTCGGCGTCCTCGTACGCCTTGCCGATCTCGGCGGAGGTCACCTCCTCGCCGTCCAGCTCGCACACCTTGCGGTAGCGGATGCGCCCGCCGTCCTCGACGTGGATCTGCCGGAACGAGATCGAGTGGTTCTCGGTGGCGTTGACCAGCTTGATCGGGATGCTGACCAGCCCGAAGGAGATGGCGCCGTTCCAGATGGATCTCACCGGTTCACCCCTTGGGTACGTATATACGAAGAAAAGACGTTTTTGCGTGTGATTCTTATCGTATGACGCCGATCACCGAGGTGGAGGGGCGACGGCTGTCCCTGAGCAATCTGGACAAGGTGCTGTATCCGGCCACCGGCACCACGAAGGGCGAGGTGCTGCACTACTACGCGGCCACCGCTTCCGCGGTGCTGCTCGCGCATCTGCGGGACCGGCCGGTGTCCTTCCTGCGCTATCCGGACGGGCCGGAGGGCCAGCTCTTCTTCACCAAGAACCCGCCGCCCGGTACTCCGTCCTGGGTACACCGGACCCCGGTGCCGCACCGCGCGAGCGAACCGTCCGAACAGGTGGTCGTCCAGGATCTGGCCTCGCTGATGTGGGCCGCCAACCTGGTGGTGGAGTTCCACACCCCGCAGTGGCGGGCCGAGACCCCCGCGGTGGCCGACCGGCTGGTGTTCGACCTCGACCCGGGGGCGCCCGCCACGGTGGTCGAGTGCTGCCGGGTCGCGCTGTGGCTGCGGGAGCGGCTGGCCGAGGACGGCCTCACGGCGTACGGGAAGACCTCGGGCGCCAAGGGCCTGCACCTGCTGGTCCCGATCGTCCCCACGGACTCGGCGGCCGTGTCGGCGTACGCGAAGGGCCTCGCCGTCCGGGCCGAGCGGGAGCTCGCCGACCTGGTGGTGCACCGGATGCGGAAGGCGCTGCGGCCGGGCAAGGTCTTCGTCGACTTCAGCCAGAACGCCGCCGCGAAGACGACCGCCACGCCGTACACCCTGCGCGCCCGCGCCGAGCCGGCCGTCTCGGCGCCGGTCACCTGGGCCGAGATCGAGGGCTGCCGCTCCCCCGGTGACCTGGTGTTCCTGGCGGACGACATGGCGGCGCGTCTCGACCGGCACGGCGATCTGCTCGCACCGCTGGGCGATCCGGAAGAGGGACGGCCGCTCCCGGAATGACCGTACGGAAGCGGCCCACCCATACCGTACGCACGCGGCTCTTGTCATGGCTCAGGGCAAAAGCGCGACCGAGACGGTCGAATCGTCCGAGCCGTGGTGCACACTCTGCGCAGACACTGCGTGTGTGACGTCGGCGGGGAGGCGATGGCGTGTTCGCGGGGATCGATGAGGTCGACTGGGCCTCGATGACACATGCCCACGGACCGGCGGACGATGTGCCGGCGCTGTTACGGGGGCTGGCCTCCGCCGATCCGGCGGAGCGTGAACGGGCGCTGGACGGGATGTACGGGGCGGTGCACCACCAGGGCGACGTCTATCCGTGCACGCTCGCCTGCATCCCGTTCCTCTTCGAGCTGGTCGCCGACCCCTGGGTGCCGGACCGGGGCGACATAGTCGAGTTGCTGACCAGCATCGGCGGCATCGACCTCGGCTCGGACGACGAGGAGGAGATCGGCGAGGACGAGGCGGAGGCCGCCGCCAATTACGCGATGGCCGCGGCGGCCGTCTCCGCCGGTGCCGGGGTCTTCTTCCCGCTGCTCGCCGACGACGACCCGGGCGTGCGGCTGAGCGCCCCGCTCGCCCTGGCCGCGCTGCACGAGGACCCGGCCAGGGTGCTGGCCCTGCTGCGGGCGCGGCTGGCGGCGGAACGGGACGAGGAGGTGCGGCTCGCCCTGGTCGAGGCGGCGGGGCGGCTCGCCCTGCGTCACCGGCCGCTCGCCCGTCCGGTCGCCGACTGGCTCGGCGGGCTGGCCGCGGAGACGGGCCCGCCGGGGCTGCGGCTCGCGGCCCTGGCCCAGCTGGCGCGCTGCGCCCCGTGCTCGCTGCCGGGCGACGTGGTGCCCGTGGTGACGGGGCTGCTGGGCCAGCTGCGCACCTCGTCCCCCGGCCCCGGCGGCACCCGGGCGCGCCCCGTCGAACCGCCGGGGCCGGGTGCCGACGCGGTCCCGGCGAGCCTGCGGGGGCAGGTGCGGGCGCTGTCCGCCGAGGAGACGGCGGGGCGGGCCGCGCCCTGGACGGCCGATCTGCTGCGCACGCTGCACACCGGCCTGGACGACCGGGTCGCCGAGCGGGCGGCGCTCCTGGCCGACCAGCTGCGCAGCCCCGACCCCTGGCAGCGCGTCGACGCCGTCCGGATGAGCGACCGGCTGATCGGCGGCCGGCGGGGTTCGTACGAGGAGCTGGTGCGGCTGGTGGGCGAGCAGCTGGCCGTGCCCGAGCCGAGGCTCGCCGAGGCCGCTTCGCACCTCCTGGAGGGGCTGTTCGGGCTGGCCGCCCCCGCGGCGGAGGCGCTGGCGGAGCGGGTGGCGGCGGACCCCGGGGCCTGGGTGCGGACCTGCCCGGACGGGCGGACCCAGCTGGGCAGCGCGGCGACGGCCCTGGCCCGGCTGGGCGACCCGCGCGCCCTGCCGGCGCTGACGGCGGCCCTCGCCCATCCCCTGGTGCCGTACGAGGTGGGGCCCGGGGTCGCCCGGCTGGGCGAGGCGGCCCGGCCGCTGGCCGGTGCGCTGCGGCGGCGGCTGGGGGACGCGGTGCTCGACGAGCGGGTGTACGACCGGGTGGGCCCGCTGCTGCGCGCGCTCACCGCGCTCCGGGCGGGCGCGGCGGCCCCGGAGGTGCTGCGGGTGCTGCGCGAGGCCCCGGACTCCGCGGGCGGGTGGCTGCGTACGGCGGCGGTGCGGGCCCTCGCCTCCTTCGGGCCCGCGGCCGGCTGCGCCGTGCCGGAGCTGCGGGCCCTGCTGCGACGGACCGGGACGGCGGAGGCGGCCGAGGCGGCCGGGGCGCTGTGGGCGGTGGAGGGGGACGCCGACGCGGTACTGCCCGCGCTGCTCGCGGGTCTCGCCGCCCGGGACGCGGACGCGCGGCGGGCGGCGGCGGGCGTGGCGGGGAGGCTCGGCTGGCGGGCGGCGGCGGGCGCGCCCGGGCTGCGGGAACTGCTGAGCGACGGGAACCTGTGGGTGCGGGTGGACGCGGGGATCGCTCTGTGGGAGGTTTCCGGTCGTGCGGAGGAGTCCGTGCCGGTGCTGCTGGCCGCCTGGGGGCAGAACCACCGGGTCCGGGTCCGGGTGGCGGAATGCCTGGCGCGGATGGGGCCCGTTGCGGCAGGGTCGGACGCGGCACGTGTGCTGCTCGCCGAGCTCACCTCCGTACGCCGTCACAACGCGCCGGAAGGCGCCTACGGCAGCCACGACACGTACACCGACGAAAAGCTGCTGGCGCTCTGCCGCCGGGCGCTCCCGGAGGACACCGGGAACACGGGGAAGGAACCGACATGATCATTTTCGGCACGCGGGGCTATCTGTACCAACTGGCCATCCTGACGCTCGTCTGCGGCTGGTGCGGGAATCCGGCGGCGCACACGCTGCGCAAGCGGGTCACGAAGTTCACGCTGTTCTTCGTGCCGCTGTTCCCGATCTCCACCTCGTACGCCACGCAGTGCACCTTCTGCGGCGGCGAGCAGCGGATACCCAAGGAGCAGGCCGAGCAGCTGCTGGCCCAGCAGGCGGCCTCGCAGGGCGGCAACCCGTTCGGCCAGGCGCCGCAGCAGGGCTACGCGCCGGGCGCCTCGGGGCCCTCGGGGCAGGGGCAGAACCCGTACCAGCAGTAGCCGCCACTCCGGCCGCACCGCAGCGCTGAATACACATAAGGGACTTCCTCCCCCATAAGGTCGGCAGGGTCGGCCGGTCCGCCCGTCGGGAACGGAGGAAGTCATGCGCCTGCGGCTGCCCGCCCTGGTGTCCCTGGGGGTACTGCTGCTGGGCGGCTGCGGCACCGGCGGGGAGCTGCGGAGCGCCGGACGGACCCCGCCCGCGAACGGCCCGGTGCGGCTGTGGCCGGCCCTCCCTCCGGCGTCCGCGGCCCCCTACGACTACGGCGAGGGCGAGACCGCGCGCATCCCCGGCATCCGGGTCACCGGCGGCGACGTGCGCCGGCTCGACCCGGTGGCGGTGGTGCGGGCGGGGCTGAAGGTGCCGCCGGGGCGGGCCGGCGAGGGCGGTGAGCTGCCGGCCCGGACGGTGGAGCTGGTCGAGTCCTGCCGGTCCGCGCCCCGGACCTGCCCGGTGCTGCCGCCGTACTTCCGGGACCTCACGGGCGACGGGCGGGACGAGATGGTGCTCGCGGTCCGGATGCCGGGCCGTCAGCTCTCCGTACGCGTCTACATGCCGGAGTCCGGCGGGCTGACCCGGATCATGTCCGCCTCGGACGCGGTCATCAGCGTCCAGCTGGCCGGGCGCGACCTCATCATGCGGGCACCGTCGGCGATCACCGGGTACGAGTACCGCACGGCCTGGTCCTGGGACGGCCGGCAGCGCGCGATGCTGCCGACGCAGGACGAGATCCTGCGCACCCGCGACGACCGGCGGCGGACGCCGGTGCCCCGTCCCTCCGCCCCGCGCGCGCCCCGCCCCACGGCCTCCGTGTCGGCGGAGCGCCGGTGAGCCGCCGGGCGGCGGCGCCGCGGCGGCGCCCGCGACCGCGGCTGCCGGCCTGGACGGCGACGCTGACCTGGAAGGCCGCGGTGTTCATCACGGTGATGTGCTGTGTGCTCGCGGCGCTCCTCGGCGTCCTGGTGCACACCGCGGTCACCCGTCAGACCGTCGGCCACGCCCGCGAGAAGTCGCTCGCCCGGCTGACCGTCGTCACGGGCGCCTTCGAGGCGGGCGAGGCGCTGCCGCCGCGTTCCGGGCTGGACCCGCCGGGGCTGCCGGGGCCGTTGCGGGCGCTGGCGGCGGACGGGCGGCGCGGGACGATGGTCGGCCGGCTGCGGGGGCGTCCGGTGATGTGGGCGGCGGCCCCTGCGGACGGCGGGCGCGCACTGGCGGCCTGGACCGACTACGGCCAGAGCGCCCGCACCATCAACGGCCTGGACGGGGCCATCATCGGCTCCTCACTGCTGGCGATCGGCGCCACGCTGCTGGTCGGGGCGTTCGCGGTGACCCGGGTCACCCGGCGGCTGCACCAGACCGCGCGGGTGGCCCGGCGCATCGGCGCGGGCGACCTGGACGCCCGGGTCGGCGATCCGCGCACGGCGGACCCGTCGCGGCGCCAGGACGAGGTCGCCGTCGTCGCGGGGGCGCTGGACACCATGGCCGCGGCGCTCCAGCGCAAGCTCCAGGCGGAACAGCGGTTCACCGCGGACGTGGCGCACGAGCTGCGGACCCCGCTCACCGGTCTGTCGGCCGCCGCCGAGCTGCTGCCGCCGGGGCGCCCGTCGGAGCTGGTGCAGGACCGGGCCCGGGCCCTGCGCGCCCTGACCGAGGACCTGCTGGAGATCTCGCGCCTGGACGCCCGTACCGAACACGTGGACCTGGACGTCCACGAACTGGCCCCGCTCGCCGCCCGGGTGGCGCGGGGTACGGGCACCGTGGTCGAGGTCACCGGGGAGCCGGTGCGCGTCGAGACGGACAAGCGGCGCCTGGAACGCGTGCTGGGCAACCTGATCGGCAACGCCCACCGGCACGGCAGGCCGCCCGTGGTCCTCACCGTCGACGGGCCCGTGGTGACCGTGCGGGACCACGGCGACGGCTTCCCGGAGTACCTGACGGCGGGCGGCCCGCAGCGTTTCCGCACCGAGGGCGGCGGCAAGGGGCACGGCCTCGGGCTGACCATCGCGGCCGGCCAGGCCGAGGTGATGGGCGCGGCGCTGACCTTCGGCAACGCGCCGGACGGCGGGGCGGTGGCCCGGCTGACGCTGCCCCGGTACGTACGGCCGGAGGGCGAAGGGCCCTGAGCAGCCCCGTACGCGCCGCGACATAACCGACATAACACCCGGGTCTTGCTACGTTGCGGGGCATGACCGCATCGACGGCGGACGCACCCCCGCCCGAGCTGCGCCTGCCCCGGCGGCGCGGCGTGGAACTCTCGCTCCTCATCGGGGCCGTCCTGATCTCCATCTACGGCTACGCCGCGGTCGGCCTCGCGCACGACGACGCGGTCCCGCCCGACGTCGCCGGATACGGCGGCGGTCTCGGCCTGCTCGCGCTGCTCGCGCACCTCGCGGTACGGCTCCGCGCCCCGTACGCCGACCCGCTGCTGCTGCCCATCGCCGTCCTGCTCAACGGGATCGGCCTGGTGCTGATCTACCGGCTGGACCTGGAGACCCCGGGCGACCGGGCGGCGACGACCCAGCTGATCTGGTCCACGATCGGCGTCGCGTTCTTCATCGCGGTCGTGGTGTTCCTGCGCGACCACCGCGTCCTCCAGCGCTACGCGTACGTGTCGGTGGCCGCCGCGCTGGTCCTGATGATCGTGCCGATCTTCTTCCCGGCGGTGAACGGGGCGAAGATCTGGATCAGGATCGGCGGCTTCTCCTTCCAGCCCGGCGAGTTCGCCAAGATCCTGCTCGCGGTGTTCTTCGCCGCCTATCTCGCGGCGAACAGCAACGCCCTCGCGTACACCGGCCGCAAGGTCTGGAGGTTCCAGCTGCCCACCGGGCGGGTGCTGGGGCCGATCGTGGCGATCTGGCTGCTCAGCGTCGGCGTCCTGGTCCTGGAACGCGACCTGGGGACCTCGCTGCTGTTCTTCGGCCTCTTCGTGATCCTGCTGTACGTGGCGACCGGGCGCCGGGGCTGGATCGCGGTGGGGCTGCTGCTGGCGGCGGTCGGCGCGTTCGTCGTCGGCTCGTTCGAACCGCATGTGCACAGCAGGGTGCAGGACTGGCTCGATCCGTTCGCCTCGATCGACGCCGGACGCGGGCCGGGCCAGCTGGCCCAGTCGCTGTTCGCCTTCGCGGCCGGCGGGATGCTCGGTACCGGGCTGGGGCTCGGCCACTCCGTGCTCATCGGGTTCGCCGCGAAGTCCGACTTCATCCTGGCGACGGCGGGCGAGGAACTGGGGTACGCCGGGCTGACCGCGCTCTTCATGCTGTACGCGCTGCTGGTGGCGCGCGGCTTCCGGGCGGGGCTCTCGCTGCGCGACGCGTTCGGGCGGCTGCTCGCGATCGGCCTCGCCTCGATCCTGGCGCTCCAGGTCTTCGTCATCGCGGGCGGGGTGACGGGGCTGATCCCGCTGACCGGGATGGCGATGCCGTTCCTGGCGCAGGGCGGTTCGTCCGTGGTCACCAACTGGATCATCGTGGCGCTGCTGATCCGGGTCAGCGATCTCGCCCGCAGACCGGCGCCGGACGAGGTGGAGACGGGCGTGGTGGCGTCGGTCCCGGCGGCGCTTCCCGGCGCGGAGGACGAGCGGTGATCCGCTACATCCGGCACGCCGCCGCGTTCTGCCTGCTGCTGCTCGTGGCGCTGCTGGCCAACGCGGCCCGGGTCCAGGTCTTCGAGGCGGACGCGCTGGACGACAACCCGGCCAACCGGCGCAACACCATCGCCCGTTACGACCAGGCGCGCGGCAACATCCTGGTCGACGGGCGGCCGGTGACCGGCTCGACGGACACCGGTGAGCAGCTCGCGTACGAACGGACCTACCGCTACGGGCCGCTGTACGCGCCGGTGACCGGGTACGCCTCGCAGACGTACGGCACCACCCTCATCGAGAACGCCGAGGACGGCATCCTCGCCGGCACCGATCCGCTGCTCGCCCCGCTCCCCCTGTGGGGCGAGGTGAGCCGGAGCCGGCAGCCGGGCGGGGACGTCGTCACCACGGTCCGGGACGCGGTGCAGCGCGCCGCGTACGAGGGCCTGGGCAACCGGCGGGGCGCGGTCGCCGCCGTCGAACCGGCGACCGGGCGCATCCTGGCGCTGGTCTCGACGCCCTCGTACGACCCCGAGCGGCTGTCCGGGACCGGCGCGTCCGTCACCGGTGCCTGGCGGGAGCTGAACGACGCGGAGAGCCGGCCCATGCTCAACCGGGCGATCCGGCAGACCTATCCGCCGGGCTCCACGTTCAAGATCGTGACGGCGGCCGCCGCGCTGGACGCGGAGGTCGTCACCGATCCGGACGCGGAGACCGACACCCCGTCCCCGTACGTCCTGCCCGGCACCTCGACCGTGCTGCCCAACGAGTCGCGCGGCTGCGAGAAGGCGTCCCTCTCCGACGCGATCCGGGTCTCCTGCAACACCGTCATGGCGCACCTCGGCGTGGAGGTCGGACTGGACGGGATGGTGGACGCCGCCGAGCGGTTCGGCTTCAACGACACCGGCTTGAAGATCCCGTCCGGGGTGGCGAAGAGCAACTTCGACACGGAGATGAGCGACGACCAGCTGGCGCAGTCCGCGATCGGCCAGTTCGACACCACCGCGACCCCGCTCCAGATGGCGATGGTCGCGGCGGCCGTCGCCAACGGCGGGGAGCTGATGTACCCGCACCTGGTGGAGCGGACGACCAAGCACGACGGGGCCACGGTCCGCACCACCGGGCCGACGTCGTACCACCGGGCGATGGAGCCGATGACGGCGACGCGGCTGCGGCAGATGATGGTCGACGTCGTCCAGGACGGCACGGGCACGAACGCGGCGATCGACGGGGCGACGGTCGGCGGCAAGACCGGCACCGCCCAGCACGGCGTCGACAACTCCGACCTGCCGTACGCCTGGTTCATCTCCTGGGCGCAGGCCGACGGCGCGGCCCGGCCGGCCGTCGCGGTCGCCGTGGTCGTCGAGGACGCCGAGGCCGACCGCGCCGACATCAGCGGCGGCGGCAGCGCGGCCCCGATCGCCCGTGCGGTGATGGAGGCGGCCCTGGAAGACTGAACGGGTGACGGATTCCGGGGGACTGCGCGAGGTGCTGGCCGCGATCGACCGCGAGGACCCGGGGCTGTGCGCCTTCCTCGACGTCTGGCCCGAGGAGGCGCTCGCCCGGCTCCCCGCCGCCTCCCGGCACCTGCTGGCCGGGCTCCCGTTCGCGGTGAAGGGCCGCACCGGCATCCGTTCGTACGCCGCGCGCCGGCTGGTCGCGGCGGGCGGGGTCCCGGTCGGCTCGACGTCCGTGCCAGGCCCGGGGACGTACTGGAAGACGTGGGGGCTCGGCAGGCACGGCCGTACGGTCAACCCCTGGCGCCCGGACCGGACCCCGGGCGGTTCGTCGGCGGGCTCGGCGGCGGCGGTCGCGGCGGGCCTGGTGGCGCTGGCGACGGGCAGCGACGGGGCGGGGTCGGTGCGCATCCCGGCGGCCTGGTGCGGGGTGTTCGGCCTGAAGACGACGAACGGCCTGCTGCCCTCGCCGGACCGGTCGGGGCTCGCGTCGGCCGGGGTGCTGGCGGCCTCGGCGGCGGAGGCGGAGACGTATCTGCGGTGCGTGCTGGACGACTACGCGCCGGCCCCGCCCGCGCTGCCGCTGTCCGCCGCCTACAGCCCGGACCTGGGCTTCGCGGAGACCGAGCCGGAGGTGGCGGCCGTGGTGCGGGGCGCGGTGCGGCGGCTGGAGGCGGCCGGCGTCGTGCGGCTCACCGGGGGCGGCTGCGATCTGCTGGACCCGGGCCCGGCCTGGTTCGCGGTGCGCGGCGGGGACGTACGGCCGCCGGAGGCGGAGGTGCGCGCGGAGAACGACCGCCGTCTGGACGCCTTCTTCGCCCGGACGCCCTTGCTGCTGACCCCGGTCACGCCGAACCGCCCGCACGGCCACGAGGGGCCGGGCGCCGCCTTCTCGACGGCGCTGACCTGGGCGTTCAACCTGAGCGGCCATCCGGCGGCGAGCGTGCCGGCCGGCTTCACCGGTGACGGCTGCCCGGTGGGGCTGCACCTGGTGGCCGGCCGGGGGCGGGACGCGGAACTGCTGGGCGCGGCGGGGGCGGTGGAGCGTGCCCTCGGGGCCGGGTGAGCCGTTCGCACGAGTACGCGCACCGCGTGGGTGAGTACGTGTACTCAGGGCGGCCCGGCCCCTGACGGGGCAGCCTGGACTCCGACAGCCACCCCCTGAAGGAGTGCCACCATGCGTACGACCAGCCGCCCCCGCCCGTTGCGGACCACCGCCGCCCTCGCCGTCGGAGGCGCGGTGTTCGCGCTGCTCACGTCCGCGTGCTCGACGGCGGACGCGGTCTGCTCCGACGGCGAGTACCCGGTGCTGTACGTCGGCAGCACCGGGAGCGCGTGCGTGAAGGACGGCGAGGAGCCGCCCAAGGGGTACGCCCGCTACCCCGAGGGCAAGGTGCCGGAGCACGTGGACGACGAGTGGTGGACGTACTGGAACGAGCACACCCTCGACAAGGACGGGAAGATCGTCGAGGTCTCGGAGTAACGGCGGGGCGGCCGGTCAGCCGGCCGCCCCGGTGCTGATCGGCTCGCGCATCTCCTTGCGGACCTGGGCCGCCTGGCGCGCCGCCTCGGCGAGGTCGACCTCGTCGGGGTCCTGGAGCGCGGTCTCGGCGGTGACGACGGCGACGAAGGACGCGGTGTTGTCGTCGCCCCACGCGCACATGGGCAGCGTGCTGGTGATGCCCCCGTCCTCGGAGCGGACGACCTCGCAGGCGACGGTGACCCCGTAGCCCTCGGGCGTGAACTCGCGCGCGGGCACCGCCACGGTCATCCCCTCGGCATCGGCGGCCCCCTTGAGGATCGTGTCGCGGGAGAACTCGGGCTTCTTGATGCGCCCCCACATCCCGGAGACGATCAGCGTCCCGCCGTCCTTCGACGCGTACTGCGTGACCACGGCCCTGGGGTCGCGGACGGTCGGGTCGTAGGTGTCCTCGATGTCCTTGCCGTCCGTCGCCGAGGTGTCCTCCTGGAGGGTGTACTCGCCCTCCAGGAGCGTCTTCGGCACGGTCAGCCGGTACTCGGCCGCCGGGAACCCCCCGGACAACGGCAGCTTGTCGTCGGCCGCGTCCCCCAGCCGTACGACGCCGAAGACGATGCCGCCCGCCACCAGGAGCGCTCCCACGACGACCGCCACGATCACCCCCGGCCGGGCCCGCGACGGACCGGGCCCGACGGGCGGAGCGCCCCACGGCTGGGGCGCCGGGCCCGGCGGGGACCCCCAGGGCTGCTGCTGGGGGTACGGATTCGGCTGCGGCGGCGGGCCGTACGGGCCCTGGGGCGCACCGTGAGGACCCTGCGGCGGCGGGGGCATGCTCATGTCGCCCAAACTACGGCATGGACGCGCGCTCTCCACGGCCGGTGCCGGGGCCCGGACCGCGCTCCCTGGCCGGCGCCCGTCAGGCTTCCGCCACGCCCTGCGCGACCGCCTCGGCCACCTCCGCCACCCTGGCTCGCTCCTCCGCCTCGAAGCGGTCCTTGTCCAGTTGTTCGGCGATCTCCTCGTCCTGGGCCATGAGCAGGTCCAGGCTGGAGTCGCCGAGTTCCAGGACGCCCATGTCGACGTACGCCTTCTGGAGCCGTTCGCCCCACAGGCCGATGTCCTTGACGCAGGGGACGATGCGGCTGAACAGCAGCTTGCGGAAGAGCTGGAGGAATTCGGAGTGCTCGGTGAGCTCCTTCGCCTCCTGCCCGCCGACGCCGAAGTTCTCCAGGACCTCGACCCCGCTGAGCCGGTCGCGCATCAGGTAGCAGCCCTCGATGACGAACTCCTCGCGCTCGCGCCGTTCCGCGTCGCTGATCTGCCGGTAGTAGTCGCGCAGCGCCATCCGCCCGAAGGCGACGTGGCGGGCCTCGTCCTGCATGACGTAGGCGAGTATCTGCTTGGGCAGCGGCTTGGTGGTGGTGTCCCGGATCATGCCGAACGCGGCCAGCGCCAGGCCCTCGATGAGGACCTGCATGCCGAGGTAGGGCATGTCCCAGCGGGAGTCGCGCAGGGTGTCGCCGAGCAGGCTCTGGAGGTTGTCGTTGACCGGGTAGAGCATGCCTATCTTCTCGTGCAGGAACCGGCCGTAGATCTCCGCGTGCCGGGCCTCGTCCATGGCCTGGGTCGCGGAGTAGAACTTGGCGTCCAGGTCGGGGACGGCCTCCACGATGCGGGCGGCGCAGATCATCGCGCCCTGCTCGCCGTGCAGGAACTGGCTGAACTGCCAGGCGGTGTAGTGCTTGCGCAGCTCGCCCCGGTCCTTCTCGGTCATCTTGGCCCAGTGCGGGGTGCCGTAGAGGGTCAGGGCCTCGTCGGGGGTGCCGAGCGGGTCGACGGGATCGACCTCCAGGCTCCAGTCGATGCGCTTGTTGCCGTCCCACTGCTTGTCCTTGCCCTTCTGGTACAGGGCGAGAAGGCGCTCGCGGCCGTCGTCGTAGTTCCAGCTGAAGCGGGCGGCGCCGGTCGCCGGCACGGTCCACAACGGTTCCTCGGGGGCGGTGGTGTAGAGGTCGTGGGTCGACACGGACGGCTCCTTCGCCTCGCGACTGCCGGGAAGTCGGCGGGCTCCCCGCTCAGTTGGCAGGTTCACACGTTGGTAGACGCGCGGTCAACAAGTCGCGCACAAGGGATTGACGGCCTTGCTGACAAGCAGTCTCATAGTGGGTGACCGTCGGTAACCCATGGGTGAGGTGCCTCCGCATGACGACCGTGACCGAAAGCGACCTGCAAGCGCTCCGCGACGCACTCGGCCCCCTGCGCGGCCGCGAGCAGATCGCCGAACGGCTCCTGGAGGCGTCCGCCAAGCACTCCTTCGACCCGGACAAAGAGCTCGCCTGGGACCAGCTGCCGGAGGACGGCAAGTGGTTCTGGCCGCCCGAGCTGGTCTCGCTCTACGACACCCCGCTGTGGAAGCGCATGTCACACGACCAGCGGCAGGAGCTGGCCCGGCACGAGGCCGCCTCGCTCGCCTCGCTCGGCATCTGGTTCGAGATCATCCTCATGCAGCTGCTCGTACGGCACGTCTACGACAAGCCTCCGACCAGCAACCACGTCCGCTACGCGCTCACCGAGATCGCCGACGAGTGCCGGCACTCGATGATGTTCGGCCGCATGATCACCTGGGGCGGCGGGCCCACGTACACCGTGCCGCGCCGCTACCACAACATGGCGCGCGTCCTGAAGAGCGTCTCCACGACCCCCGGTTCGTTCGCCGGGACGCTCCTCGGCGAGGAGATCCTCGACTGGATGCAGCGGCTGACCTTCCCCGACGAGCGCGTCCAGCCGCTGGTGCGCGGCGTGACCCGCATCCACGTCATCGAGGAGGCGCGGCACGTCCGCTACGCCCGCGAGGAGCTGCGCCGCCAGATGGTGACCGCGCCCCGCTGGGAACGCGAACTGGCCCGCGTCAGCTGCGGCCAGGCGGCCCGCGTCTTCTCCGTCTGCTTCATCAACCCGCAGGTGTACGAGAACGTCGGGCTGAACCGACACGAGGCGGTCGCCCAGGTGAAGGCCAGCGGACACCGGACGGAGGTCATGCAGACGGGCGCCAAGCGGCTGACCGACTTCTTCGAGGACATCGGCGTCCTGAACGGTGTGGGGCGCCGGCTCTGGAAGAGCTCGGGCCTGCTGGCGTGAAGGTGGGCCCCCTTAGGCTGGGTGGCATGACCTCAGCTGCCGCCGCGCCGACCGGCCGCGCGTACCGAAGACTCAGCGTCGAGGAACGCCGCGCCCAGCTGCTCGGCGCGGCGCTCACGCTCTTCGCGCACCGGTCCCCCGACGAGGTCTCGCTGGACGAGGTCGCGACCGTGGCCGGGGTGTCGCGCCCGCTGGTGTACCGCTACTTCCCGGGCGGACGGCAGCAGTTGTACGAAACGGCGCTCCGCTCGGCCGCCGAGCAGCTGAAGCTGTGCTTCTCCGAGCCCGCCGAGGGCCCGCCGACCGAGCGGGTGGCCCGCGTCCTCGACCGCTATCTGGCCTTCGTGGACGAGCACGACGCCGGTTTCAGCGCCCTGCTCCGGGGCGGCAGCGTCGCCGAGACCTCCCGGACCACCACCATCGTGGACGAGGTGCGGCGCGCGGCGGCCGAGCAGATCCTGTGCCACCTGGGCCAGGACGAGCACAGCGAACCCGCGCCCCGGATGAGCATGATGGTGCGCACCTGGATCGCGGCGGTCGAGGCGGCCTCTCTGATCTGGCTGGACGAGGGCAAGCGGCCGGACGCGACCGAGCTGCGGGACTGGCTGGTCGACCAGTTCATCGGCCTGCTGGCCGTCACCTCGTCCTCCGACCCGCAGACCGCCGCCGCCGTGGCCGCGCTGCTCCCGCTGGAGACCGTGGAGGGCCCGGCCGGGCGGCTGGTGGACCGGCTGGCCCCGCTGACCGGCCCGGCCGCGCATCTGCTGCCGACGGACCCATCGGTCAGACTGGCCCCGTGAGAAGCGAGAACACCGCCTTCGTCGGCGGCCCGCTGGACGGCCGGGTGCTGCCCGTCCTCACCGGCGCGACCGGCCATCCGCCCAAGTGGTACGAGGTCCCGGTCCCGGACGCGGCCGGCGGACCGCCCACGGTGTACGCGTACCGCAGGGCCCCGGCCGGTCACACGAAGCGGCTCGGCATCCAGCGGGGGTGGATCTACGAGTACGCCCCCGAGGGTCGCGAGCGGCCCCGCTGGCCGTGGTCGAAGGCGGGCGGTGGGCGGGAGGAACCGCCCCACTAGGATCGATCGTCTGGTCCCTGGGGACGGGGACGGTCACAAGGGGGGATGCGCCATGGAGGCGCCGCGTCAGGACGAGCCACGCCGCTACGGGCCGTACACCGTGCTGGCCCGCTTGCGCGAGACGGCCGCCGCGGTGCAGTACCTCGCGCACCGTACAGACGCCGGCGGGCTCGTCGTGGTCACCGCCGCCCGGCCGGAGCTCGCCGCCTCGCCCGCCTTCCGCCACCGCTTCGACACGGAGGCGCTCCTCGCGGGCCGGCTCGCCGGAGGCTGGGTCGACGAGCCGCTGGAGACCCGCACGGACGGGTCCGACGCGCACGGGGCGCCGTGGACGGCGGCGGCGTACGTCCCCGCGCTGACCCTGGCCGAGGCCATAGAGGCCGTCGGACCGCTCCCCGGGCGTGCCGTGCGGATACTGGGCGCCGGCATCGCCGAGACCCTGTCCCGGGTCCACGCCACCGGCGCCGTGCTGCACGGCCTGGCTCCCCGGACCGTGCTGCTCGCCGATGACGGCCCCCGGCTCACCGCCTTCGGCCCGCTGGGCGCGGCGGCCGAGGCGACGGCGGGCCCGGGCGGCCGGCTCTCCGTACGGCTCGACTACCTGACCCCCGAACAGCTCGCGGGCGAGGAGGCGGGCCCGGCCTCCGACCTCTTCGTGCTCGGCCTGCTGCTCGCCTACGCGGCGACCGGGACGACCCCGCTGGCGGACGGCCCCCCGGCCGAGGCCGCCGACCGCATCGCGCAGGCCGCCCCGGAACTCGCCGGGGTACCCGACGAGTTGCGCGACCTGATCGCCCGCTGCCTGGCGAAGGACCCGGCCGACCGCCCCACGGCGGGCACGGTGGCCGCCGAACTCGCCCTGGAGGGCGCCGCCGCCCTGGCCGCCGGCGGCTGGCTCCCGGAGGGGCTGGCGGCGGCGGTGGCCGAGCAGGGCGTCCGGGCCGGGCAACTGGCTGCCGCGCCCGAGAATTCCGTATCCATGAAGAACGCGTCTGTGGAGAACCCCGTGTCCGATCAGTATCCGGTGTCCGACGAGAACCCCTCGGGCGCCCGGGGCGCGAGTGCCCCGAAGTCGTACGGGGACGTCTGGGACGCCGTCGCGCCCCGGCCGGCGCCCGAGCCCGACATACAGGACGCCGTGCCGCCGCAGCACGAGCCGACGCCGGTGCCCGAGTGGCAGCAGCCGACGGTCGCCGGGGGCGGCACGGTCCCGGACGCGTCCACCGCCGTCCCGGACACCCAGACCACGCAGCTCGGGGCGATCGGGCACCCCGCGCAGCCCGTCCAGCCCGCTCAGCCCGTCCACCCCGCGCAGCCCGTCCAGCCCGCTCAGCAGGCTCCGTGGCCGGACCAGTCCGCCTACGGCTACCCGCAGCCGCAGCCCCCGTACCAGGCGGCCCAGCCCGCCCCGATGCCGCTGCCGCCCGCGCCCATCCCGAACATCACCCCGCCCGCCGAGCCCCGGCGGTCCGGGCCCAGCCGGCGCGGGCTGCTGTTCGGGGCGGTGGGCGGCGTGGCCGGGCTGCTGGTGGGCGGCGGGGCGCTGTACGCGCTGACCTCGGGCGACGACGAGGACAAGCCCGGCCCGGACCCGAAGCCGGCGCCGACGTCCGGGGGGCCCAGCGTCGCGGGGGCCGCACCGACGCCGCTCTGGGTCTACCACCACCCGGCGGACGAAGCGGTCCCGCTCACCGCCGCCGTGTGGAACGACCGCCTGCTCGTGCTGTCGGACGAGAACCAGACCAGCGCCGTCGACCTGCGTACCGGGCGCCGCCTGTGGGAGAACCCGGACGGCGCCACCGGGCGGGCCGCCCTGCCCGCCGACGAGGAGCACTGCTTCGTGTCGTGCCGCACCGAGATGCTGTGGCTCGCGGTGAAGGACGGCAAGGCCGCCCACCGGGTGGCCTACACCGAAGCGTTCAAGGACGCCCCGGGCCTGGTCGTACGGACGCTCGTCGGGTCCGACGGCGCGACCGTCTGGTTCACCGGCTCGACGAAGACCACCGTGAAGGCGCCCAAGCCGAAGAAGGGCGAGAAGCCCGGCAAGGACAAGCAGGTCGTCAAGTCGTACATGTTCGCGTACGACATCGTGCGGCGCCGTGAGCTGTGGCGGACCCAGGTGCCGAACGGCCGCGGCGCGGCGGCCCCGATCTACCGGATGATCGCCGCGCGTCCGGACTCCGTCATCGTGCGCCAGCGACCGGCGACCCTCACCGCCGGCCAGGTGAAGGGGTACAAGAAGAAGACCCACTTCCACAGCTTCGACCGCGAGACCGGGAAGGTCCAGTGGTCCAAGCCCCTGGGCAACGTCGGCCTCACCGCCCAGGCCATGGGCGACGAGAACGGCGTGGTCTACGCGGCGGACGGCGCCGACCTCCGCGCCTTCGACACGCCCGGCGGCAAGGCGAAGTGGACGGTGAAGGGCGGTCGCGGCTCGGTCTTCGGGACCTCCGTCCTGGCCGAGGGCGTGCTGCACACGACCAACGTCAACCAGCAGGTGGGCGCGGTCGACCCGGCGAGCGGCCAGGTCAAGTGGCGCCGTTCCACGGAGGCGACGCCCGACAAGGCGACCCCGGTCCTCACCGTCACGGCCTCCGGCGACACCGTCCTGGCGGCGGGCACCGGCCAGGTCACCGCCTTCTCCGCCGCCGACGGCAAGCGCCTCTGGAAGTTCCAGGACATCGGCAACCAGGCTCCGGACGGCGAGCCCGTGACGGCCGGCTACCAGGTGCTGGCGTACGACAAGACGGCGATCGTCCGGCGCGGTCGCACGGTGTACGCGTTCCCGGTCGCCTGACGCCGCGCACCGCCTTCCGGGCGAATCCGGAAGGCGGTGGAGGGCCGCCGCGGCCGTGGCTTCTTGCATCGCCCCGTCGCACGGGTGAGCGTATGGACGCATTGCGCTCACTCATGGGGTAGTCGCACGATTCACCCCGGTTCCGGAGGTGATGTCGTGTCGTCGGGCACCCTGGTGCGTTCCCTCGGTACGGCGGCCCTGGCCGCCGTCGTCGTGGTCTCGCCCGCCACCGCCGTAGCGGCCCCCTCGCCCGGCGCGGGCGGGTCGTCCGGCACACCGGCCGGCGGGGTCGCCGGGCTGCTGAGCGAGTTGCAGCACCTCTACCAGCAGGCCGAAGAGGCCACCGAGACCTACAACGGCACCACGGCCGAGCTGAAGAAGCGGGCCGCGAAGGCGAAGAAGCTCGACGCGGCCCTCGTCACCGCGCGGCGCTCGCTCGCCAGGGGCCGGGACGCCGCCGGACGGCTGGCCCGCGAGCAGTACCAGGGCCGGTCCGAGCTGTCCGCGTATCTGCGGCTGCTGCTGATGCGCGACCCCGAGGCCGCCCTGACCCAGGGCCAGGTCATCCAGCGCCTCGCCGCCGGGCGGGCGGCGGCCGTGCAGCGGCTCGGCGCGGCCGAGAAGCGGGCCGGCGAGCTGGCGAAGGAGTCCCGCAAGGTGCTCGCCGAGCAGCGGACCCTGGCCGCGCGGAAGAAGAAGGAGCGGGACACCGTACGGACCCGGCTGAAACAGGTGGAGGCGAGGCTCGCCACCCTCTCCGCGGACCAGCTCGCCGAGGTCTCGGGGCTGGAGCGGAAGAACACGGACCGGGCCCAGAGCGCCCTGGTGGCCTCCGGCGCGCTCTCCTCGTCCCGGCCGCCGACCGCCCAGGGCGGCGAGGCCGTGCGGTACGCGGTCCGCCAGATCGGCAAGCCGTACGTGTGGGGCGCCGAGGGCCCGGGTTCCTTCGACTGCTCCGGGCTCACCTCGCAGGCGTGGGCGAGCGCCGGCCGCGTCATCCCGCGCACCTCGCAGGAGCAGTGGCAGCAGCTGACCAGGGTCCCGATGACCGCGCTGCGTCCGGGCGACCTGGTGGTCTACTTCCCGAAGGCGACCCATGTGGCGCTGTACATCGGCAACGGCCTGGTGGTGCAGGCGCCCCGGCCCGGCACCCGCGTGAAGGTCTCGCCCGTGGCGTCCAACCCGGTGCTGGGCGCGGTCCGGCCCGACCCGGACGGCACGCCGCTGGCCTCGTACGAGGGCCCGGAGCTGCCCGCCGGCGCGACGGACGGTTCGGACGAGGGGTACGGGGCCTCCTCGGCCCCGGCCTCGTGACGGCCGGGACCGGGGGGCCGCGGGATCAGGCGGCCGGGCCCGCCACCGAGGCGAGGTAGGCGTCCGCCTTCTCCGGCTCGAAGAAGAAGTTCTCGAAGTCCGCCGGGTCGTTGAACCCGTTGGCGAAGCGGTCCGCGACCGGCTGGAGCTGTCCGCCGGCGCCGATCAGGTTCAGCACGTGCTCCGGCGGGACGCCGAGCATGGCGTTGGTCCACTTGGTGACGTGCTGGGCGGTGTCCCAGTACCGGTCGAAGGCGGCCTGCATCCACGCCTCGTCGAACTCGCGGTCGCCGTGCTCGACGATCGCGTCGAGGTAGGCGGCGGCGCACTTGGACGCCGAGTTGGAGCCCTGGCCGGTGATCGGGTCGTTGGCGACGACCACGTCCGCGACGCCGAGCACCAGACCGCCGCCGGGCAGCCGGCCGACCGGCTTGCGGACGGTGGGGGCGTAGCGGCCTGCGAGGGTGCCGTTGGCGTCGGTCAGCTCGACCTTGGTGGCGCGGGCGTACTCCCAGGGGGTGAACGTCTCCATCAGCTCCAGGGTCTTCGCCAGGTGCTCGGAGGGGTCCTTGACGCCCTGGAACACGTCGAGCGGCCCGCCCGGGACGCCCTCCCAGAACAGGATGTCGGCGCGGCCGGACGTGGTCAGGGTGGGCATCACGAAGAGCTCGCCGACGCCCGGGACCAGGTTGCAGCGGACCGCGTCGAACTCCGGGTGCTCCGGGCGCGGGCCCATGCCGTGCACGTACGCGACGGCCAGCGCGCGCTGCGGGGCGTCGAACGGCGAACGCGAGGCGTCCCGGCCGAACATCGAGACCAGCTCGCCCTTGCCGGCGGCGACCAGCACCAGGTCGTAGGTGCGGGAGAAGTAGTCCAGGTCCGAGACGGCGGCGCCGTGGATGACGAGCTGTCCGCCGCGCTGGGCGAAGGTGTCCATCCAGCCGGCCATCTTGACCCGCTGGTCCACGGACTGGGCGTACCCGTCGAGCTTGCCGACCCAGTCGACGGCGCGCGAGGAGTCGGGGGCGGCGACCGAGACGCCGAGCCCCTCGATGCGCGGGGCCTGGGACTCCCAGAAGTTGAGCCGGAGGTCCCGTTCGTGCTGGAGCGCGGTGTGGAACATGCACTGCGTCGACATGACCCGCCCGGAGCGGATCTCGTCGGCCGTGCGGTTGGACATCAGGGTGACCTCGTACCCCTTGGACTGAAGGCCCAGGGCGAGCTGGAGCCCGGACTGACCGGCTCCGACTATCAGTATCTTCCGCATCGCGGTTCTCCGTTGTGTGGTGCTGGGGGGGGAGGCTGGGGGCTACGCGGGGGTGGCGTCGAGGGCGTGCCCGACGAGGGCCAGCAGGGACTCGACCACCGTGATCCGGTTGCGCGCGTCCATGATCACTATCGGCACGTGCGCCGGTACGGTCAGGGCCTCCCGGACGTCCTCGGCCGCGAAGCCCGGCGTCCCCTCGAAGTGGTTGACGGCCACGATGTACGGCAGCCCGCAGCTCTCGAAGTAGTCGAGGGCGGGGAAGCAGTCGGCGAGGCGGCGGGTGTCGGCCATGACGACGGCACCGATCGCACCGCGCACCAGGTCGTCCCACATGAACCAGAACCGCTGCTGGCCCGGTGTGCCGAACACGTACAGCACGAGGTCGTCGTCCAGCGTGAGCCGGCCGAAGTCCATGGCGACGGTCGTGGTGGCCTTGTCCGGGGTGGCGCTGAGGTCGTCGGTGTCCTCGCCGGCCCGGGTCATCATGGCCTCGGTCTGCAACGGGGTGATCTCGGAGACCGCGGTCACGAACGTGGTCTTGCCGACGCCGAAGCCGCCCGCGACCACGATCTTCGTGGCGATCGGGGCCCGGGTGCGGTCCAGCTGCCAGGGCTGGAGCTTCTCCTCGGGCTGGGCCTCCGGGCCCGGCTGCCGCGGTGCGAACAGCGACTCAGAGACGGCGGAGTCCATCGAGCACCCTTTCGAGCAGTGCGCGGTCGGGCTGGCCGGTGCCGTGCCCGGTCCCGTACACGCGGATCTTTCCCTGGTCGGCCAAGTCGCTGAGCAGCACCCGGACCACGCCGAGCGGCATCTTCAGCAGCGCCGAGATCTCGGCGACGGTACGCATCCGGCGGCAGATCTCGACGATGGCCCTCAGCTCCGGCATCAGGCGGGTCGTCAGATTGCCGTTGGTGAGTTCGCGGCGCTCCTCGGGGGCCTCCAGCGCGGCGACGAACGTCTCGACCAGCAGGACGTGCCCGAAGCGGGTGCGTCCGCCGGTGAGCGAGTACGGGCGGACCCGCGCGGGCCGTTTGCCGGCCCCCCGGACGGGCAGTTTGCGGGCGGGTCCGGCTGCGGCGTGGCTCACTGGGCGCTCTCCATCGATGTGCGCAGCTCACTGCGGAGTTCGGGGGTGAGTACGTGTCCGGCGCGGCCGACGAACAGCGCCATGTGGTACGCGATGACGCCCATGTCGCAGTCGGGGGCGGCGTGCACCCCGAGCAGCGATCCGTCGCTGATCGACATGACGAAGACGCTGCCCTCCTCCATGGCGACCATGGTCTGCTTCACGCCGCCGCCCTCCATCAGTTTCGCGGCGCCGACCGTGAGGCTGCCGATGCCGGAGACGATGGTCGCCAGGTCGGCGCTGGAACCGCGCGGTCCGCTCTGCGGGGCCGCGGGCTCGGCGGCGCTGTGGTGGCCGGGGTCGGAGGAGAGCAGCATCAGCCCGTCGGACGAGACGACGGTGACCGAGTGGACCCCTGGCACCTCCTCCACGAGATTGCTCAGCAACCAGTGCAGGTTCCGGGCCTCGGTACTCAGCCCGCATGTGCTGGGCGCAGTCAACTGCGTGCCTCCTCGACTGTGTCCCCCGTCTCTCCGGTCCGGCCGTCGCTTCGGCCTGCCGGCTCGGCGTGCTCGGTACGTGTGGGGCTCGCGCCCTCGGCGATCTCGGCCTCGACGTCGCGGCGGCCCTCCCTGGCCCCCTGCTGGAACCCGCCGAGCCTGCGCCGCAGGGCCTCCTTGTCGACACTCCCCCGCCGCTCGGCGACGGGCGCCCCGGCGGGCCGGACCACCTTGGGCGTCCGCTTGGGCAGCCCCTTGTCGGTGACCGGGTCGGCCTCGGGCCGACGGGGGCCGGGGACGGTGTCCGCCGCCGCGGGGGCCTCGGGCGCGGCGGGGACCGGGGCCTCGTCGGCGGCGCGCTCGTGACGGTCGGGGCCGATGGCGTACGGGCCGGCGGGCGCCGCGTCCTGGGCCGGCGGGGGGCGGGGCAGGCGGACCTGGAGGGTGCGCTCGGGATCGTGGGCCGCGGCGGGCGTGCCGGCCGCCTCCGGGGCGGGCTCGGGCTGGGGCTCCGGCTGCGGGGCGGGCTCCGGCTCCGGGGCGGGCTCGGGGGCGGCGGCCTCGGAGTCCGATGCGGCCACGGGGGTCCCCGGGGCC
>NZ_JBHUXS010000030.1:0-65733 GCF_042669245.1 Streptomyces sp. NPDC057249
GGCGCCCGTGGCATCGCCACGGGCGCCGGGGGCACCACGTCTCCCCTCGTTCTCTCCGCGACGGTCAGGCCGCCGCCGCGCTCTCCTCGGCGGGGCGGCGATGGCGGCCGGCCGGCGTTGCCGCCGTGTCGTCCGTCGCCACACCCCCTCGGTGCTTTCCGGAGCCGCCGGCGTCGCCCCGCTGCGCCTCCGCCCCCGGCGGGAGCGTCTGGGTCGTGTCGGTGCGGGCTTCAGACATGTGGGAAGTCACCCCGTTGTGATCGCTTACGTGTGTGCCAACCGGAGCGTCACGCCGCCGCCCGTCCGGGACAGGCCACGGTCGGTGACCGAGACGCACGGTGCGTGAGCCCGGCCCAAGCTTAGCCAGGGGGCGTACGCCCCACGAGAGGCGCCTGCCCCAGAGGAACCGGTGTACACATTGGAGGATTCACCGATGGCGCGGAAGGTTGCCTACCACTTGGGCCGCACCCGGGGTCCGTCTCCTCCGGCATCTCCAGCAGGGCCACCGCGCACGCCGTGTCCCCGTTCGCGTACGGGAGTCTGAGCACGCCGTCACGCGACCAGGTCCCGCTGCCGGCCAGCCAGCCCCCGGGCGCCGCGAGCTGGTGCAGCCGGCGGCCCGACGGACGCCACAGGCCGAGCCGGCCGCCCGCCGCCCCGTCGATCCTGAGGGCCACCGCGCAGCTCTCCGGCATCAGCATCTGCCCCGGCTGCACGGCGAACGGTTCCACCGAGCAGTCCGGCAGTCTCAGGCACTCCGGGAACCTCACCGGCAGGCAGCTGCCCAGGACCCCCCAGCCGAGCCGGTCGTGGCCGGGCGCGTCCGAGCGGATCAGCAGCAGCCCGCTGTCGGGGTCCGCGAGCAGCAGCCGGTCGTCGCTGTCCGGCGCGATCTGGAGCAGCGGGGTCATCTCGGCGCCCCGTCCCAGGTCCACCGCGACGGACTTGACCGGGCCACCGCCCGCCGGTTCCCGGTCCAGGGCCAGCAGCCGGCCGACCCGGTCCAGCCAGACGCCGCCGGAGCAGCGTCCCGGCAGGTCCGCGACGTGCTCGGGCCCGGCCGTCCCGCCGGCCACCCGCCACAGCTCCGTCGCGTACGCGCCGACCGCCAGGGCGTAGGCGCTCACCCCGTCCGGTGACGGCGGCAGCAGGGTGAGCGCGTCCCGCTCGACGGCGCCGAGCAGCAGCTCGCCGGTGCCGGGGCCGGTCGGGTAGAGCAGCGAGAAGGTGTGCCGTTCGGCGACCCGGCGCCGGATCAGCACCCGCCCGTCGGCGAGCGGCACCACCTGCGCCTCGGCCTCCTCCGGCTGGCCGGTGGGCAGCGGCACGGCATACGGCTCGGGCCCGTCGAGCGTCCAGCGCTCGGCGTACCGGGCGGTGTCGCCGCCGGGCACCGGGGCGGCGGTGAGCCGGGCGCCGTACGCGCCGTCGGCGGTGAGCGTGAAGGCGGGCAGAACCGTTTCGGCGGCGGTGTCCGCCTCGGCCGGGGCGGACGGCACGAGAGCCTCCGGCACCGGGGCGCCCTCCACCGGGCCGGTCTCCGCGACGGCCCCCGCGGGATCGCCCGGGCCGGGCTCCGGCTCCGGCTCCGCCGGACCGCCGTCGTCCGTCGTGGCCCCCTCCTCGATGGCACAGGCAGTCATCGACTCATCACCTCCGGCGACCGAAGCTAGTTTTCGCACTTCCAGCCGAACAACGCCAGCACGCACACTTCACACATAAGGGTGGTGACGGCCGGATTTCGCTGTACGGCCGGGGGTGCGTGTGCTGTACGGGGCCGAGCCGCGGGCGGCCCGTTCCCGGGGCTTCCCGGGGCGCGGCGGGCAGGTAGCCTTTCCTCCGTGCCCCGTCTGTCTGAAGTCATCTCCGAGCTCGACGCCCTCTGGCCGCCCGAGCGGGCCGAAGGATGGGACGCGGTCGGCACCGTCTGCGGCGATCCGGACGCCGAGGTCCACCGGGTGCTCCTCGCCGTCGACCCCGTCCAGGAGATCGCCGACGAGGCGAAGAAGCTGGGCGCGCACCTCGTCGTGACCCATCACCCGCTCTACCTGCGCGGTACGACGACGGTCGCGGCGGACACCTTCAAGGGCCGCGTCGTGCACACGCTGATCCGCGACGGCATCGCGCTGCACGTGGCCCACACCAACGCCGACACCGCCGACCCCGGTGTCTCCGACGCCCTGGCCGCCGCCCTCGACCTGCGCGTCGAGCGCCCCCTCGTCCCGGACCCGACGGACCCGGCGGGCCGCCGGGGGCTCGGCCGGATCTGCGTGCTCGACCACCCCGAGACCCTGGGCGCGTTCGCCGCCCGCGCCGCCGCCCGGCTGCCCGCCACCGCGCAGGGCGTCCGCCTCGCCGGCGACCCGGACGCGCTCGTGCGCACCGTCGCGGTGAGCGGCGGATCGGGCGACAGCCTCTTCGACGCGGTGCGCGCCGCCGGTGCGGACGCCTTCCTCACCGCCGACCTGCGCCACCACCCGGCCTCCGAGGCCACCCAGCACTCGCCGCTCGGCCTGGTCGACGCCGCGCACTGGGCCACCGAGTGGCCGTGGTGCGAGCAGGCCGCCGCACAGCTCGAAGCGATTTCCGACCGCCTCGGATGGGACCTGAGGGTCCACGTCTCGAAGCAGGTCACCGACCCCTGGACCGCCCACCACTCTTCTGGAGCCCCCAACTGAACGCCGCGCCCGCCGACCAGATCCGACTTCTCGACGTCCAGGCGCTCGACCAGCGCCTCTCCCAGCTCGCGCACCGCCGCACATCCCTGCCCGAGCACGCCGAGATCGAGTCGCTGACGGCCGACCTCGCCCAGCTCCGCGACCTGCTCGTCGCCTCGACCACCGAGGAGAGCGACACCGCCCGCGAGCAGACCAAGGCGGAGCAGGACGTCGACCAGGTCCGCCAGCGCGCCGCCCGCGACCAGCAGCGCCTGGACTCCGGCGCGGTCACCTCGCCGAAGGACCTGGAGAGCCTCCAGCGCGAGATCACCTCGCTCGCCAAGCGCCAGGGCGACCTGGAGGACATCGTCCTGGAGGTCATGGAGCGCCGCGAGTCCGCGCAGGAGCGCGTCGCCGAGCTGACCGACCGGGTCGCCGCCGTGCAGGCCAAGGTGGACGACGCCACCGCCCGCCGCGACGCCGCCACCCAGGAGCTCGACACGGAGGCCGCCTCGGTCACCAAGGAGCGCGAGGTCGTCGCCGGCTCGGTCCCCGCCGACCTGCTGAAGCTGTACGACAAGCTCCGCGCCCAGCAGGGCGGGGTGGGCGCCGCCCGCCTCTACCAGCGCCGCTGCGAGGGCTGCCGCCTGGAGCTCAACATCACCGAGATCAACGACGTGAAGGCCGCGTCCCCCGACACGGTGCTGCGCTGCGAGAACTGCCGCCGCATCCTGGTCCGCACCGCCGACTCGGGCCTGTAGTGAGCCTGCCGCGCCGGTTCGTGGTCGAGGCCGACGGCGGCTCCCGGGGCAACCCGGGCCCCGCCGGCTACGGCGCGGTCGTGATCGACCCGGACACCGGCGAGACGCTGGCCGAGACCGCCGAGTACATCGGCGTCGCGACCAACAACGTCGCCGAGTACAAGGGACTCGTCGCTGGCCTCCGCGCGGTGGGCGCGCTGCTAGCCGACGGCCCGGTGGGCACCGGGGTCCAGGTGCGCGTCCGGATGGACTCCAAGCTGGTCGTCGAGCAGATGTCCGGCCGCTGGAAGATCAAGCACCCGGACATGAAGCCGCTCGCGGCCGAGGCGGCGGCGGTGCTGCCCGGCGCGGATATCACGTACGAGTGGATTCCGCGCGAGCGGAACAAGCACGCCGACCGGCTGGCCAACGAGGCGATGGACGCGGGCCGGCGCGGCGCCCGGTGGGAGCCCTCCGCGTCCACGGCCGCCCTGGACACCCCGCGCTCCCCGGAGGCCGCGGCGGCCCCGCCCCCCTCCGACCCCGTCACCCCGCAGGTGGGCTGGGGCGCGGCGCCCGATCTGGGCGCGCCCGCCACCCTGGTCCTGCTGCGGCACGGCGAGACGGCCCTCACCCCGCAGAAGCGGTTCTCCGGCAGCGGCGGCACCGACCCCGCGCTCTCCCCGGCCGGCCTGGACCAGGCCGAGCGGGCGGCCTCGGCGTTCGCGGCGCGCTCCACCGTGCAGGAGATCGTCAGCTCACCGCTGCGCCGCTGCCGCGAGACGGCCGGGGCGGTCGCGGCCCGGCTCGGCCTGGAGGTCCGGGTCGAGGACGGGCTGCGCGAGACGGACTTCGGGGCCTGGGAAGGGCTCACCTTCGGCGAGGTCGGGGAGCGCTACGGAGACGATCTGGACGCCTGGCTCGCCTCCCCGGACGCGGCCCCCACGGGCGGCGGCGAGAGCTTCGCGGAGGTCGCCCGCCGGGTGGCGGCCACCCAAGACGACCTCGTCACGCGCTACGCGGGCCGCACGGTCCTCGTCGTCACGCACGTGACCCCGATCAAGACCCTGGTCCGGCTCGCCCTGGGCGCGCCACCGGAGGCGCTGTTCCGGATGGAGCTCTCGGCGGCGTCCGTCTCGGCCGTCGCGTACTACGCCGACGGCAACGCCTCCGTACGCCTGCTGAACGACACGTCCCACCTGCGGTAAACGCATCCGGGACAGCGCTCGGCCCCACCGGCGGGGGGAAGGCCGGTGGGGCCGAGGCGGTTCCGGCGGGTCGGGGGATTACCGGCCGGAACCCGGGTCACCCGGCATGCGGGCTACGTCCCCTAAAAGGGTCGTGCCCCGAATACCGGGGAGCATGCACGGCGATGTGCGACGGGTTTCCCCGCCGCCCCGCTCAGCCCCTCAGCGCCGCCGCCCCGGCGGCCAGCCGCTCCACGCGCGCCCAGTCCCGGGCCGCGACCGCGTCCCCGGGAACCATCCAGCTCCCGCCCACGCAGCCGACGTTGGGCAGGGCCAGGTAGGAGGGCGCGGAGGCGGCCGAGATGCCGCCGGTCGGGCAGAACCGGGCCTGGGGGAGCGGGGCGGAGAGGGCCTTCAGATAGGCGGTGCCGCCCGCCGCCTCGGCCGGGAAGAACTTCATCCCGGTGACTCCGCGCTCCAGCAGCGCGACCACCTCGGAGGTGGTCGAGACGCCCGGCAGGAACGGCAGCCCGGACCCCTTCATCGCGTCCAGCAGCGCGTCGGTCCAGCCCGGGCTGACCAGGAACCGGGCCCCCGCCGCGACGGTGTCCGCGACGTTGCGCGCCGAGATCACCGTGCCCGCCCCGACCACCGCGTCCGGGACCTCCGCCGCGATCGCCCGGATCGCGTCCAGGGCGGCGGCGGTGCGCAGGGTCACCTCGATCGCCGGAAGCCCGCCCGCGACCAGGGCCCGGGCGAGCGGCACCGCGTCGGCCGCGTCCTCCAGGACGACGACGGGCACGACGGGGGCGAGATCCAGCACGGACGAGGTCATGCGCCCATCCTGCCCGGTGTGCGGCGCAGTACGCAACGAGCGTTGCAAGAGATGCAACGTGCGGTCAGTGGATCTCCGTCACGACCACATCGAGCTGCCACGGCCGCCCCGCCCGCGCGGGCGCCTCCGCCTCGACGGTGTACCCGAGGTCCCGCAGGACCGTCACCAGCTCGGCCGGACCGGCCGGCCGCGCCCCCGCGAGCAGCACATCGCGCACCATTCGGCCCTTGGTGGCCTTGTTGAAGTGGCTGACCACCGACCGCTTCTCCACCCCGTCCACGATCTGCGCGTGCAGCACCCGCACGCTCGCCGTGCGCTCCGCGACCGCCCCCTTCGGCCTCCACGCCGCCGTGTACGCGGACGAGCGCAGGTCCAGCACGAGCCCGTCGCCCGCCGCCTCCGGCATCACCTCCGCCATCGGCGTACGCCAGAACGCCCCGAGCGCGCCGAGCCCGGGCAGCTTCACGCCCATCGAGCAGCGGTACGGCGGAATCCGGTCGCCCACCCGCACCGCGCCCCACAGCCCGGAGAACACCAGCAGCGACTTCCCGGCCAGGCGGCGGGCGGCCGGGTCGAGCGAGTCCAGTCCGAGTGCGTCGTACAGGACGCCCGTGTACAGCGCCCCGGCCGGACGCGTCCCCGCCGTCCGCAGCTCCGCGTTCTTCGCGACCTCGCCCCGCAGCCCCTCGCTGAGCCCCAGCACCTCCCGCGCCTTCTCCTCGTCGGCCGCGCACAGCTCCACGAGCGCGTCCAGCACCTCGGCCCGTGCCCCGGCGAGACCGGGCAGCGACAACGACTCGGGCTTCAGGGGTGCCCCGCGCCCCGAGGCGGCCTTTCCTTCGGAGGGCGGCAACAGCACGAGCACGGTGGTTCTCCTTCGTACGCACGGGGAAGAGGCGCGGCGGTGTGCGGACCGCACGGACGCCCCCGGCCAGCGTACGGGGGCGGAGGGGGCCCACCGTACGGGCACGAAGCCCTCCGTTCGGAATGCCGTGATCCGCACCCCGCCCTACGCTCGGGACCATGCCCCGCCGCCATCTGCACGTGACCGGCGCAGCCGAGACCCCGCTGCGGGCGGCCCTGCGCGGCCTCCGCACCGAGCTGTCGCTCCCCGCCGACTTCCCGCCCGACGTGCTCGCCGAGGCGGCGGACGCGGCCCGGAGCCCGGAGCTCGCCGGGCACGCGGACGCGACGGACATCCCCTTCCTCACCATCGACCCGCCCGCGTCCACGGACCTCGACCAGGCGATGCACCTGGAACGCCGCACCCACGGCTACCGCGTGCACTACGCCATCGCGGACGTGGCCGCGTTCGTACGTCCCGGCGGCGCGCTCGACGCCGAGGCGCACCGCCGGGTGACGACGCTGTACTTCCCGGACGGCCGGGTGCCGCTCCACCCCGAGGTGCTGTCCGAGGACGCCGCCAGCCTGCTGCCCGGCCGGGTCCGCCCCGCGGTCCTGTGGGAGATCGACCTCGACCCGGAGGGCGCGGCGGTCGCGACCCGGGTGCGCAGGGCCCTCGTACGCAGCCGCGCCAAGCTGGACTACGCGGGCGTTCAGCAGCGGATCGATGCGGGCACCGCGGAGGAACCCCTCGCGCTGCTCCGGGACATCGGCACCCTCCGCGAGGAGCAGGAGGTGGCCCGGGGCGGCATCTCGCTGGGCGTGCCCGAGCAGGAGATCACCGAACACGACGGCACGTACGGCCTGGAGTACCGCGCCCCGCTGCCCGCCGACGGCTGGAACGCCCAGGTCTCCCTGCTCACCGGCATGGCGGCGGCCCACCTGATGGCGGAGAGCGGCACCGGCATCCTGCGTACGCTGCCGGTCGCACCCGACGGCGCGGTGGCCCGGCTGCGCCGCAGCGCCGAGGCCCTGCACATCGACTGGCCGCACCACGTCCCCTACGCCCAGGTCGTCCGCTCGCTCGACCCGGCCCGCACCGACCACGCGGCGTTCCTCCAGGAGTGCACGACGCTGCTGCGCGGCGCGGGCTACACGGTCTTCGACGGCGGCGGCCTGCCGGACCCGGCCGTGCACGCGGCGGTCGCGGACCTGTACACGCACTGCACGGCACCGCTGCGCCGCCTCGTGGACCGCTATGCCTCCGAGCTGTGCGTCGCGGCCTGCGAGGACCGGGACCCGCCCGAATGGGTCCTCGCCGCCCTGCCCGCCCTGCCCAAGGAGATGGCGGAGGGCACACGGCGCGCCAACACGGTGGAGCGGGAGTCCGTGGACCTGGTCGAGGCGGCGCTGCTCAAGGACAAGGTGGGCGAGGTCTTCGACGGCTACGTGGTGGACGTGAAGGAGAACGAACCGGCCACCGGGACCGTCCACATCGACGCCCCGGCGATCGTCGCCCGCGTCGAGGGCACCGCGCCCCTCCCGCTGGGCGAGCGCCTGCGGGTCCGCCTCGCCCAGGCGGCCCCGGGCACGGCGAAGGCCCTGTTCGTCCCGGCCTGACGGCGTCTCGTACGATCGCGAGTTCGGCCCCCGCCGCCCCGCGCCCGTACGACGGAAGGACCGGCGTGACCGACCGCGCCCGCCAGCACCAGATCCTGGCCGCCGCCCGCACGCTCCTGGAGCAGGAGGGCCCGGAGGCGCTGACCATGCGCAGGCTCGCGGGCCTGCTCGGCATCACGGCCCCGTCCCTCTACAAGCACTTCCCGGACAAGTCATCGGTGGTGAACGCGCTGGCCGACGCGATGCTGACGGAGACCGCCGAGGCCCTGGAGGCGGCGGAGACGGCCGCCCCGGGCTCCTTCCCGGCCCTGGCGACGGCCTACCGCGCCCACGCCCTGGCCCACCCCCACCTCTACCGCCTCACCACGTCCCGCCCGCACCCCCACCCCCTGGAGGACCGCGCCGCCGCCCCCCTCTTTCGCGCCCTGGCCCCGGACGACCACCTGGCCCGCGCGGCCTGGGCCTTCGCCCACGGCATGGTCATGATGGAACTGAACGGCCGCTTCCCCACCCCGGAATCCGTGACCACGGCCTGGACGGCGGGCATCACGGCACTGGCGTCGGGCCGCCTCTGACGTCATGACGTCGTCCTGTGCCACGATCGGGGGAACGACTCTCATTTCACGGACGGCTGGTTCCGCGATGATCCACTCTGGCGAGCGACCGAGGAAGGGGCGTGACATGTCTGCCATGCCGCACGAACCGCTCTCGCAGGCGGACGTCCTGCTTGAGGGCTTCCTGGCGCTGGATACGCCGGAGGGCTTCCGGGCGGAGCTGATCGAGGGGGAGATCGTCGTGACACCGCCGCCGGACGGGGATCATGAGGACTACATCGGGCTGATCGTCGAGCAGGTGATGGCCTCTGCCCGCACGAAGATGCAATTCGCGGGGAACAAGGGCCTGAAACTGAGAAGCGGCGGGCGCTGCCCGAAGAACCACGCCATCCCCGATGGCACGTTCGCCCCGAAAGCCCTTCGGCTGTACCGGGGCGCGCAGCCGTGGATGCCGTGCGAGGGGGTGGCGCTCGTCGTGGAGGTCACGTCGTCCAAACCGGCCGCCGACCGCGAGGCCAAGCGGCACTGCTATGCGAGGGGCCCGATCCCGCTGTACCTGCTGGTGGACCGGGAGGAGTCCTCGGTGACGCTGTTCAGCGACCCGGAGGGCGACGACTACCGCCAGCACTGCACCGTGCCCTTCGGGAAGGCGGTCCGTCTTCCGGAGCCGTTCTCGTTCGACCTGGACACGGCAGAGTTCATGTGATCCGGCCAGGTAGCATGGGCCCCACGGCAGACGAGCCGGGCGGACGGCCGCGTGGGGATCTCCGGATTCTCCCGAGGAACGTCCGGGCTCCACAGGGCAGGGTGATGGCTAACGGCCACCCGGGGTGACCCGCGGGACAGTGCCACAGAAAACAGACCGCCCGGGACCTCGGTCCCGGGTAAGGGTGAAACGGTGGTGTAAGAGACCACCAGCGCCTGGGGCGACCCAGGCGGCTAGGTAAACCCCACCCGGAGCAAGGTCAAGAGGGGCCGTCGGAAGACGGCCCTGCGCGAACGTTCGAGGGCGGCCCGCCCGAGTTCGCGGGTAGACCGCACGAGGCCGGCAGCAATGCCGGTCCTAGATGGATGGCCGTCTCCCCGGCCGCCGCGAGGCGACCGGGCGACAGAACCCGGCGTACAGCCCGACTCGTCTGCCGCCACCTGCGGCTTTGCCTTCGAAGGGCCTCCGACCCGCGTCGGAGGCCCTTCGCCGGTGCGCAGCGCGGCCCTAGGGGGGAATGGTCGGACAGGCCCTACACCGCTCGCAGGGCGCCCTGCGTCACCAGGAAGCGGGCGAGTGCGGTCGTCTCCGCGTCGGCGGGGACGGGGATCTCGGCCCCGAAGGGGAGGGCGGCGAGGTCCGCGAGCCACGGGAGCACCGTCGCGGGGAAGGCGCGGCTCCGCCCGTGGGTCGCGACCAGCGCGCCGTCCGGGGTCTCGCACCACAGGCGGGGCGCGTTGCTGGCGACGGCCACCCGCTCCACGACGGGCGGCGCGGTGCGATCCGGCTCCGCACCCGCCATGCCGTACGCGGACGCGCTCGCCAGGGCGGACGCCCGGTCCGTACCGCCGAGGAAGTCCCGGTAGCCGGAGAGCCACCGGTCGCCGACCCGGCCGTCAGCCGTCGCGACGACGGGGTACGAACCCTCGCCCGGTACGAAGGACTTGGTGTACCTCGCTATGTTGAACGCGAACGCCGGGCCGACCGTCTCCGCGACGTGCCAGGTGCCCGGGTCCCAGGTGAAGAACTCACCGGCGCCCGCGAGCAGCGACGTACCTCGGTCGACCACCGACGGCACGTCGAGGGACGGCAGGTACTCCTCCGGGTCGATGGCGTTCATGCCTTCCGCCGCCCGCCAGTCGACGGAGTCCGGAATCCACTCGTCGCCGTGCCAGAAGTGCATGTACTTGCGCCCCTGGAGGACGAAGTGGCTGTTGCCGCACTGCTCGCGGTGGATGCCGCCCGGGGTGGCCTTGTAGTCGCCGAGGAACACCTCGATGTCGATGTTCCCGCGCACCAGCCCGTACTTCTCGAACACCGGACGGCCCATGGCCGACAGCAGCAGCTCGTACAACTCGCGGTCGTGGGAGGGCAGCTCGCGTGCGTAGAGCAGTACGGGCGTGTCCGCGCCGAACTTCTGCCGCATCCGGCCCAGCCACTCGTCGGGCGACTCGCCGCCGTCCGGGTCGGGCATCAGGGCGTGGTCGGTCAGCACCTCCTCGCCCACGGTGATCTTGATCAGCTCGCGCTGGTCGTCGCCGCCCAGGACCGCGCGTACGGCCCCGACGACCCCCTTCCAGACCGCTTCCGGGGTGATCGTCCCGCTCTCCCACCCCTCGACCCGCGTGCTCTGGCCCGATGTGGAGGTCTGCGCGATCGTCAGTTGTGTGGACACGATGCCTTCCTTCTCCTTCGATGGGGACAACGGGGTGTCACGTGCTGGTCAGGGCCTCGGCCCCGCGGCGTCGGCGGGCAGCCGGTAGCGGCCGTCCCCGGTCTCGGCCCGCCCGCCGCGGACCAGGCCGTCGAGGAGCGCGGAGGCGTCCTTGGCCGTCCAGCGGAAGGCGCGGGCGACCTCGCGCGGTGTCGCCTCGACCATGGTGTCGAGGAAGACCAGGGCCGCCTCCTCCCGGCTGGGGCCCGTCCTGGCCCCGGGGCTGTCGAAGAAGACCCGGCTCGTCAGCTCGATGACGCAGCTGGGCCAGCCCGGGCCGTCCTGCCGGGTGCCGTAGTTCGTGATGAGGAGCTCCCGGCCGAGCTCCGTCAGGACCTTCTGCGCGCCCCTGCCGTCGAGCCCGAATGCCTCCCGGACGACCCGCATGGACGTCGGCCCTTCGAGCAGCAGGTGCTCCGCCACCCCCCTCGCCTGGGGCGACAGCGCCACGTCCTGGAAATCGTCCGGCTCACCGGCGTGCGGGTAGAGCAGGTCCGTCATGCGCGGGGAGAGGAGCGCCTGCCGGCCGCCCAGGAACCGGCCGCACCAGGCCCGCCGTTCCGTCGGCAGCATGTCCTTCCACGTCCACACCCGCTCCAGGTCCTCGCCCCAGCCGGCCGGCAGCATCTCCGCCTCCTCGTCGCGGCCCGCCTCGCGCAGCGAGGGAAGACTCGCGGCCTTGTCGCCGAAGAGCAGGCAGAGCCCCACGTCCTCGATGTACGCGCCGGCTTCGTCGGCGGTGCGCAGCGGCGGCCGGTCCATGTGCCACCGGCGGACGCGCTGCTCATGGAGGGCCGACTCCTCGTGCATGGGAAGCACCTGGCTCCTGGACGGTTCGGGAGGTGTGGCCGGCGAACGGTCACCCGGGCGAGCCGCCGGGGTCCGGGGCGGCCTCGATGGCGACCACGTGCCCGGGCATGCGGCTGACCGAGGTGCGTACGAACCCCGACGCGGAGAGCAGCCGATCGTAGTCGCCGAGCGACCGCTCCTGGCCCCGGAGCACCGACAGCATGTACAGGTCCATGAGCGCGGTCATCCGGGACGTTCCGGCGGCGCCCTCGTCATCGGCCGCGACGCGCTCGATGATCAGCAGCCGGGTGCCCGGCCGCATGGCCCGCCGGCAGGCGCCGAGGACGGTGACGCACTGGGAGTCGTTCCAGTCGTGCAGGATCTCCCGGAGCAGATAGAGGTCGCCGTCTCCGGGGACGGCCTCGAAGAAGTCCCCGGCGACCACCCGCGACCGTTCCTCCAGCCCGGCGGCGGCCAGCACCTCCTTGGCCCGGACGGTCGTCGCCTGCGTGTCCAGCAGCACACCCCGCGCGTCCGGCGCGCCGGCCAGCAGATGGGCGAGGAGGGTCCCGTCGCCGCCGCCGACGTCCACGACCGTGGAGCCGACCGGACCGACCGCCGAGCGGATGTGCTCCAGGGAGAGCTGGAGGTCCGCGGCCTGCGAGTGGTCGAAGGTCTCCCGGACCGCCGGGTGCCGGTCCAGGTAGTCGAAGAGCGACATGCCGTGCACGTCCTCGAACCCGGGCCGCCCCGTGCGCACGGTCGTGGCGAGGGCGGTCCAGGAAGCGCCCATCACACCGTCCACCAGCAGGGCGGTGGGGTACGCGGTGGCGTGGGCGTCCGTGCGGAGGGCGGCGCCGAGCGGCGTCAGAGCGTACGTGCCGTCGGGCAGCCGCTCGAAGACCTCGAAGGCGGTGAGCGTCCGGAGCAGCTGACCGAGGGCGTCCGGCACGGCGTCGAGTTCGGCCGCGAGGTCCGCGACGCCGCGCGGGCCTTCCGCGAGCGCGTCCGGGACGCCCATGACGGCGGCGGTGCACAGGGCGCGGGACAGCAGCGCCCCGTACAGCATCTCCCGCATCCGCAGCGGGGCGGACGGTGTCCCGGTCATCCGGCGTCACCTCCGCGCGCGCCCGGCAGGAAGTCCTCGGTGGCCTTCGCGTACAGGCGCCGCAGCAGCGCGTCGCGGACCCGGTCGCCTGCGTAGTGTTCGCCGAACCGTCTCCAATAGGCCTCGAAATCCCGGCGCTTCTCACGGAGGAACAGGACGTCGTGGAGTGCCATGTGGCGTACGGCGATCACACAGACCGGCGCCTTGGAGACCCGGAAGGACCCGTTGTGGACGGCGCGTTCGTCGCAGTCCGGGTGGAACTGGCCGACCATCAGGCCCATGGAGACGGCCGCGGCCTTCAGCTCCGGATACAGGTCGTCGATCAGACTCCAGCCGGCCGGTCCGGCGTCGGGAAGGACGACGAGCACGCTGTCGAGCGAATTGCCGGAACGCCCCGGGGGTTCGCTGAGCGCCGCGAAGCTCTTCAGCTCCTCGATGAGCAGTGCTCTCGTCCGGTCCTTGTCGGTGCAGTCGACTCCGTAATGAAAACGCAGCCGCATGGCGCCGTTCTGGAGCGAGGGCAGGACGAATGGGCAGACGGGGCCGCTTCTGCCCAATTCCGGTGAGGGTTGTCCGACGTAATCGCGTACCCACGCGAGCGTCACGGCCAGGTCGTCACCGATCCTTTCGTGATGCCTGCCGACCGGAGTGACCTCTATGGCCCCCGGGGGCAGCGCCGCCGGCGGCTGCGCCGGAAGCCTCAGCTTCGTATCCATTGTCTCGTCCTCCGCCGTGGATCAGATCCCTGCCAGTGCCCGACCCGCCCGCCGGTCGATGCTCTCCTCCTGCTGCTGCGGGGCGGTGCCCGGCAGTTCCGCCGGGACCCTGATGGAGGACGGCATGCCGCGCTGGATCACGCTCATGCGGTGATTTCCGGCCTGGAGACTGGCCACGAGCACTTCCACGACCTTCTCGGGCCTGCACGTCGTGCCGCAGGTGAAGGTGTCGATGAAGAGGGACTGCGTGTCGGGATAGGTGTGGACCGCGACATGCGACTCGGAGAGGAGGAAGACGGCGGTGAATCCGCTCGGTTCGAATTCCTTCGTCTGCACGCTGCAGATGGTGGCGCCCGAGTCCGCTATTCCGGTCCGGAGCGCCCGGAGAATCAGTTCGTTGTCGTTGATGTGCTCCGCCGGCACGTCAAAGATATCCGCCAAGACATGGGTTCCGACGAATTCGTAGGCCACCGACATCACATCCATTTCGTGAAGCGTTGAGCCACTTCCGTGAACTCAATGAGACGCCGTTCGAGGATCTGGAATGTTTCGCCTTGCGCCACAAAACTCACTATGGCGTCGATGCTCGCCGATGCGCCCGTGAACTCCTGGGGCGTCTCGGCGCGTATGAGGAACTCGCGGATCCAGTCCGGGAGATCCGGGGTGTCGACCGCCAGGAGGGTTCCGCTCCTGGGCGGGACGAGCACCCATCCGTACAACTCGTCGGCGAGCCGTATGGCTTCGGTTCCGGCCGTCGGCAGACCGGCCTGGTGGCGGATGGTCGCCTGAGCCGGGTTGACGCCGGTCCGGTAGGTCAGCGCCTGCGGGACGTGCGCGCCGCCCAGCCGGGAGGCGATCTCGCAGAAGTACAGCTGCCCGTCGCCCTCGTGGAGCATGACCTCCAGGTGGAAGGGCGACCGCTCGCAGGCCGGCAGCGCGGCCAGCGTCTCGCGGGTGAAGGCGTCCAGGCGGGCGGTCATCGGGTCGTCCGGGCCCAGTTGGGCGCTGCCCAGCGGCACGCTGTCGTGGAACGAGAGGCAGTTGTTGATGTACCGCGACGGGCAGACGTACCGGGCCTCGCCCTGCTCCGCCTCGCCGTCGACGTGGTAGACCGGCCCGGGTACGTACTCCTCCAGAAGCACGTCGGAGAGGTCCCGCCGGCCGATCTCCGCCGTGAGCTCGTCCATGGTGCGTACGAGCGTCACGCCGGACGAGGCGAAGCCGAGGCGTGGTTTGACCACGACGGGCCAGCCGTGGCCGGCGGCGAAGGACCGGGCGTCGTCGGCGTCCCGGGGGGCGTGGAAGCCGGGGGTCCGCAGCCCGGCGGCGGCCACGCGCTCCTTCATGACCAGCTTGTCGCGGAACGGCAGGGCCTGGTCCGCGGACTGGCCCGGGATGCCGTGCCGGTCCCGGGCGCGGGCGGCCCGGAGGATGTCCTCCTCGGTCACGTGCACGATGCGGGTGACCTCGTGGGACCGGCACAGCCGGTCGAGCGCCTCGTCCACGCCGTCGCTGCTCGGGTAGTCCGCCACCTCGATCACGGTGGGGAACGTGCCCCGGTAGCCCTCGGCCGCCTCCGGGCTCGTGATGAGCGCCACGTCGTCCGCGACTTCGGCGAGCCATTCCCCCAGCGGGGTCAGGCCGGCGGGGACTCGGTTCAGTACCACGATCACGGCATGACCTCCGTTGCCGGTGCGCGTCGGGCGATGTTCCGTGCGAGCAGGGGGACGCATCCGAAGATCGCGACCGCCATGGTGACGAAGTAGAGGGTGGCGCCGGCCGCCAGCAGACCGCCGCCGACGACCGGGCCGACGAAGAAGCCGACGTAGCGCAGTTCGGCCAGCCCGAAGTAGGTGCCCTTCTGGCCGGCTTCCGCCATCTTGTGCACGGCGATGTCCGGCATCGGCAGCAGGATCGCCTCGCCCAGGGTCCAGAGGACGATGCCCACGTAGAGGAAGACCGGGCTCAGTCGCATGCCCAGGAACAGGATCAGCCCCGCGGCGAAGGCGGCGCAGCCGATCAGCACCAGGGACCGTTCGGGCAGCTTCTTGCCGAGCCAGGCGATGGGCGCCTGGACGACGATGCCGAGGACGGCGTTGACCATCAGGAGCGAGGCGATGAGGGCCACCGCCCGGTCCTCGTTCTCCGCCTTGATGAACAGGGGGATGATCGAGTCGATCTGGGAGAAGACCAGGAAGATCACCATGCCGGCGCCGATGGCGGCCATGAGCCGGCGGTCGCGGACCAGGCCCCGGAAGAGGCCGGCGTACGACTGTCCCGCCCCGTCCTCGCCGCCGGCGGCCGTCTCCGGCTCCAGCGCGACGAGGGTGGAACCGCCGAACGTCAGCAGCAGCAGGTACGCGGCGAACAGTGCGGCGGGGCACACGAAGAGGTAGACCGAGCCGCCCAGGTAGAGCAGGCCGCCGACGGCCGGTCCCACGATGGCGCCGACGCACAGGGTCATGTACCGGAAGCGGAAGATGCTGCCGTCGTCCCCTCCGGCGAGCGACATCAGTTTCTTCATCGCCGGCTCGATGAGCAGCCGCCCGACGCCCAGCAGCATGATCAGGGCGACGATCAGGGCCGTCGAGTCCACCAGGGCAAGCAGGAGGTAGATGGCGATGTAGATGACGAGACCGGTCTTGATGCAGACCACGGCGCCGATCCGGTCCACCATGACGCCGCCGGCGATGCCGCCGATGGCGCTGATCAGCGCGATGCTGCCGACGACCCCGCCGATCACCGCCAGGCTGAGCCGGCTGTGGTCCTTGAGGTACAGGGTCAGGAACGGTGAGGCCGAGAAGAAGGCGATCGCGTTGAGCAGGCTTCCTGCGACGAGTAGGTGATTGGCTTTCCGGTGCTTCCGGGCATCGCTGTCCTCGGGAGCGGACTCCTGCGCGGGTTTCACGTGTGTCCCCTGGTCTTCGTCGGTGCAGATGTGGTGCCGGTGCGTCAGACGACGGGGAGGGGGATCATACGGCGTTCGCCGTCGGTGATGCCCCGCACGCGGTCCTTCAGTGCGACGAAGTCGTCCAGGATCTTCTGATCCGAGGAGGGGGACATGTAGTACATCATGTTGACGTACCAGTACCAGCCGAGTTCGGTGATGCGGTATTCGTCCGGGTCCTCGACGATGAGGCCCTCGGCGATGAGGTTCCCCAGCTTGTCCTTGAACTCCTGCGGGATGCGGTCCCATTCGAGGCGGTCCTTCGGTACGTGGCCGAAGAAGGGCAGCCGGAAGACCAGGGACTTCTCGTACGGGATGTCGTCGGCCTGGATCAGGTTCATCCTGAAGTCGCCGTTGTCCAGGAGGTTCTTGGTGTACGTGGCCCGGTTCTCGTCGTTCGAGATCGTGTAGGCGCCGGTCTGCGAGACGGCGGAATTGCCGAAGCCGATGAGGTCGTCGTCGCTGTGGGACCAGAAGAAGCTGTTGTAGAGGTTGGTGTACGCCTGCGAGATGAAGGCCGGGTCCGGCTGCTGTCCTTCGGGAATCCGGTAGAAGCCGTTGCCGTTGTGCTGCTGGAAGCCGCAGGCGCGGATGTACTGGTTGAGGTAGATGGACATCGACATCTTGTTCATGAAGCTGAGCGGCTCGAGGTTGTTCCGCACGTAGCCGTGGTGCAGCGACGCCTGCGTCACGATGTTGGTGATCGGGTAGAACTCGATCGTCTCGGTGCCCATGTCGACGGCCGACTGGATCTCCTTGCTGAACTGCTCGATGGTCTGGCCGTGCATGCCGTAGATGATGTCGAAGCTGGTGTAGTCGAAGTACCTGCGGAGCAGCGCCGCGGCCTCGTACGTCTGGTCCAGCGTCGCGGTGATGTTGAAAAGCTCCCGGTAGACCGGATCGAACGTCTGGAGGCCGAAGCGGGCCTTGTTCACCCCGATCTCCCGCATCGCGACGACCTTCTCCTCGTCGATGCTCTTCACCTCCATCTCGAAGGTGAACTCCTCGATCTGGGACATGTCGAAGTGATCGTGGATCGCCTTGCCGATGCGGCGGATCTGCCCCGCCGTCAGCGTGGTCGGCGTGCCACCGCCGAAGAAGATCGCCTTGATCGGGCGGCACGTCACCGACTCGTACCGGGCCTTGATCCGGATCTCCTTGATCAGCGCCTGGACGTAGAGCTCGATCGCCTCGTCGCCGGTCGTGCCGAGACCCCGGTTCAGGGTGCAGAAGGAGCAGATGGTCTCGCAGAACGGGATGTGGAAGTACAGGGCACGGTCGCGGATTCGTCCGACGTCCAGTCCCGGGAAGATCTTCTCGTGCGAGGTGACGTCCAGTTCCTGGCCTTTCATCGGGTAAAGCCAGTTGTAGACGGGGAACTGCTCGTCGAACTTGATCAGGGTCTTACCGGGCAACAGCTTCATGTTGGGTGATCTCCACGCTGATGGTCGACCGAACGGCTTGAAGTGTCTTCAGTGCGTCTGCTTCGGTGGGTCCTGAAACCAGGAATTTCGCAACCACTGTGTTGAGGTCCTGCGTCATCGGGATGAAATCACCGGGGCGGTGGGGTGCGTGCACCACCTGGACACCCGGTATCGCCGCCGCCTGCGCCAGTCCGTAAATTTCCCGGAGGATGCCCGGCCGGTCGTCGTTCCTGATGCAGCAAATCGCCGGAACGGAACCGAATTCCACGCGCCCGTCCGGGGTGAATGAGGCGCGGATTTCCTCCGTGCGGCCCAGGAGGACCGCCAGGGTGTCGGCGTAGGGCTTGAACGAGCTGTTGAGTTCCCAGTGCTCGGCGATGGAGGCCCCGGGGAGGCGGCTTCCGATCTCGATGAGATGGATGCCGTCGTCCGCGCACTTGACTTCGATGTGGCTCGGTCCGAACCGGACGCCGAAGCAGTCCAGCACCTCCGCGGCGAACCGGACCGCCTCGGCGAAGAGCGGGTCGGTGTCGCGGATCTGGAGGAGGTCCCAGTAAGGCTGGTCGTAGTCCGCGGTGCCGGGCTGCCGGTACTCCCAGATGTCGATGACGCGGTGTTCGCCGTCGATGGAGAACATGTTCACGGCGAGCTCACGGCCCCGCACGTAGCGCTCGACCAGCCATTCTTCGACATCGGCGCCGAACAGGTCGAGCGGGCCGAGCCCGGCCGCCGTCGAGGGCAGCCGGCCGGCGTCCTCGACGAGACGGACGTCCCGGGAGGCCGCGCCGGTGGCGGGCTTCACGATGACCGGATAGCCGACGGCCTCGGCCGCCGCCGCGAGCCCGGCGACGCCGGAGACGATCCTGAAGTCGGGAATCCGTAATCCGCCGGCCGCGGCGAGGCGCCGCATCTCCGCCTTGTTCCGCCTGGCCATGGCCCGTGCCGGATCGTTTCCGCGCAGGCCGAGCCGGGCGGCCAGGGTGTCGGCGAGGAAGACGCCGGGCTCGGTGGCGGGCACGACGGCCCGGACGGGCCGGCCGAAGTCGTCCGGCAGGTCCGCGGGTGAACGGACGTAAAGACTCACATCGTCTTTGTCGCGGTGGGCGGGGGCGACTTCCGCCAGGACTTCCGCGGAAACGGAATAGACGGAGACGACGGAGAATCCCAGCGACCGGCAGGTTTCCTTGAATGCCTCCCCGGTCATGATGGGGTCGACGAGTATCACGGCTTCGCGCTGGTCCTGCTTACTCATGAAGCCGGCCGATCGGCTGATGCGTGCAGCAGAAATCGTCCCATCTCAACCCCCGTTGAGTGAAGCAGATCAGGCATCCGAACAACGTACTGAACCGATTGCGGATAATCCGGAGCCGGCGGCTCAAAAGGAAGCCCGCCTACCGGATGTGAAAGTTGTTGATTGTGCGGCCTGTGATCCCGAGGCATGTTTCCAGAGGGTCATCGGCGGCGCAAGCGTGTGCGTGGAAAAAAAATCGAGTAAGGAAGAGATAAGCGCTACGCGGATACGGAGAACGGCAACGCGCTTACGTACCGTCATCCCGCCGCCCCCCGGGAACGCCGACAGGGCCCCCGTCGCTCCTGACGGGGGCCCGGGTCCGTTCGGGGGCGGCTACTTCTCCGTCGGTTCTCCGCCCTCGCCCTCGTGGGAGAGCGGCGCAGCCGGTCGTTCAACGCGGGAGCCCCCCGCCGGTGGCCGGTGGGGGGCTCGCGTCGGGTGGGGCTGTTCAGCAGGCGCCCTGGTCCTTCCAGACGCCCCAGTCGCCGGTGCTGCCGGGGGTCTCGTTCTGGGTCCACCACTGGGCCTTGTACGTGCGGCCGTTGTACGCGACCACGTCGCCCGAGTTGTAGACCGTGCCGGCCACGTACGCCGGGACCGTGCCGCAGTCGCCGGCCGGCGGGTCCGTGGGGTCGGTGGTGGGCGGGGTGGTCGGGTCCGTCGGGTCGGTGGTCGGCGGGGTGGTGGGCTCGGTGGTGGTGCCGCCGATCGCGGTGTTGATCTGGTTCAGCAGGGTCGTCTTCTCGTCCAGGCCGAGGAGGGAGTACATCATCGCGCCGGCCAGGCCGCGCTGCTTGGCGTAGTCGGCCCTGGCCTGGATGGACTTCTGGTCCAGGCCGGTGAAGAACTCGCCGTCCTTGTAGAAGTAGGACGCCTTGGCCTCGTCGTCCCAGTAGGTGGTCGCCGGGTTGTCGACGATGCCGCCCAGCTCCTTGTAGTGCGCGATGCCGGCCTGCTGGCTCAGCGGGCGGGGGGAGGAGCCGCCGGTCGCGGACTGGGTCAGGCCGTGGGTGGTCCCCTCCGGGACGCCCTTCCAGCCGCGGTAGTAGAGCTCGTAGCCCAGGGTCAGCTTGTTCGCGGGGAAGCCGCCGGCGATGCCGTAGGCCGGCTTGCCGTCGAGCCAGGAGTCGACCGCGTTGTCGATCGAGTACTTCTCGGTGCCGGGCGCGACCGGGTCGGACGGGTCGTTGGAACCGGAGTACAGCGGGGACTGGTGGTACGTCGGCCCGTCGCCGTCCCAGGCGCCGTGCATGTCGTACGTCATCAGGTTCGCGTAGTCGAGGTACTGGCCGATCTTGTCGGTCTCGATGTTCGCGATCTTGTCCTGGCCGGCCCCGAAGGCTGCGGTCAGCAGGTACTTCTTGCCGCCGTTGGCGGCGCCGTACGCGTCGAGCTGCTTGCGGAACTCGGCGAGCAGCAGGGTGAAGTTCCGCTTGTCCTCGGGGGCGTAGTGGTTGCCCAGGTGGCCGCCCGCGGAGGCGGGGTACTCCCAGTCGATGTCAATGCCGTCGAAGATGCCGGCCGCCGTGCCGGGGCCGCCGAAGCCGCCCTCCACGGGCAGGTTGCCCTTGATGTACTGGTCGATGCAGGACGAGACCAGCTTCTTGCGGCTCGCGTCCGTCTTCGCCGCGTCGCTGAAGTACTTGGAGTACGTCCAGCCGCCCAGCGAGATGTTGATCTTCAGGTGGGGGTACTTCGCCTTCAGTTCCTTGAACTGGTTGAACACGCCGACGATCGGCTGGTCCCACTTGTCGGCGACGCCGTCGACGCTGTCCGCCGCACTGAAGGACTTCTGGTAGTCGGCGTACGAGTCGCCCGCGCCGTCACCGGCGTTGGGGTTGTTGTCGTCGCCCGCCGCCTTGTTGGCCTCGAAGCACGTGAGGTCCGTCGGGTGGATGTTGCCGAACGAGTAGTTGATGATGTCCAGCTTGCCGGCGATGCCCCGGGTGTCGAGCTGCTTCGGGTAGAAGGCGTTGCCGTAGACGCTCCACTGGTCGTAGTACGCGATGCGCACGCCGCCCGGCGAAGCGGAAGCCGGAGCGTCGGCCGCCTGGGCCGAGCCGGTGCCGAAGGTCGCGGCGAGGCCGCCGGTGGCGAGGGCCGTGCTCAGGAGCGCGGCGATCAATGTCTTACGGGGGTGCACGTGCGGCCTCCAGCGGGGGGAGCGGGTGGTGCTGTGGATGGGCTGGAGCAGTGATAACCGGCCCGTGACCTGCGCGTCAACGATTCCAACGAGATTAGGACTAGACCAATTTGATGGTGTGTGAGCTCTTCGGCGCACATCGTCGCGCCGCCGGGCCGCCGGCCGGCACCGGTGACCAGCGGCTTAAGGATCACTTAAAAGTGACGCCGCGAGAGCTTCGGTGGCGAACCACTCGACGCTGAAAAGCGGAGGCGCGAACCGGCCCGGCTCACCCCCTTGACCGGGTCTCGTTCACCACTAAGGTCTAGACCTGCATCGGCCAGGTCCAGACCCAGGGGTCCTCGTGTGCCGCAGGTGAACGCCCGGCCTCCGTACGAGCAAAGGAAGTGATGTGGCATGAACACCAAGCGACGGATGGCCGTTTCCATCGGAGCGCTGGTCGCCCCCGTGCTCGCCCTCGGCGTCCAGACGGGCACCGCCAGCGCCCACGGCTGGGTCACCGCGCCGACGAGCCGGCAGGCCCAGTGCGCGTCCGGCGTCGTCGACTGCGGCCAGATCAAGTACGAGCCGCAGAGCGTCGAGGGCCCGAAGGGACTCAAGAGCTGCAGCGGCGGCAACGCGGCGTTCGCCGAGCTGGACGACGACAACAAGGGCTGGCAGGTCACCCCGGTCGGCCAGAAGTTCACCTTCACCTGGCACCACACGGCCCGTCACGCCACCGAGAACTGGCAGTACTTCATCGGCGACCAGAAGATCGCCGAGTTCGCCGGCAACCACGCGCAGCCGCCCGCCGACGTGAGCCAGGAGGTGGACTTCGGCAGCTTCACCGGCCGCCAGAAGGTGCTCGCCGTCTGGAACGTCGCCGACACGGCCAACGCCTTCTACGCCTGCGTCGACGTCAACATCGGCGGCACCGGCGGCGGCGACGAGGGCGGCAACCCCGGCGGCGGTGACGGCGACGGCGGCGAGACCGGCGAGCCGGGCGCCTGCTCCGTGCCGCTGTGGAGCACCGAGGCCGTCTACTCCGGCGGCGACACCGTCTCCTACGACGGACACACCTGGCGCGCCAAGTGGTGGGTGCAGGGCGACAAGCCCGGCACCACCGGTGACTGGGGCGTCTGGGAGGACCTCGGCGCCTGCGCCTGACCGCCCGACCGGCCCGGCGGGGGAGCGACATCCCCCGCCGGGCCGTCTCCGTAACCTCAGAAGCTCACCGGTTCACGGATCAACGGGCACGTCATGCAGTGCCCGCCGCCCCGCCCCCGCCCGGGCGCAGCGAGAAGCTGTGGACGGCGTCCAGGATGCACGGCTTGACCCTCCCCTTACGTCAGGCTCGATGATCGGTCGCGAGGAAGGGGCGGGTGGATGACGTATTCCGTGGGGCAGGTGGCGGCCTTCGCCGGAGTGACGGTGCGCACGCTGCACCATTACGACAAGGCGGGGCTGCTCTCGCCCAGCGCGCGCAGCCGGGCCGGCTACCGGCTCTACGGCGAGGAGGACCTGGTCCGGCTCCAGCAGATCCTCTTCTACCGCGAACTGGGCTTCCCGCTGGACGAGATCGCCGAGATCTTCAAGAACCCGCAGGCCGACGCGCTGGACCAGCTGCGGGCCCGGCAGGAGCAGCTGGAGGCGGAGATCGCCAGACTGCGGCGGCTCTCCGAGGTCGCCCAGCGGGCGATCGAGGTGCAGCGGACCGGGGTCCCACTGACCCCCCGGGAGCGCTTCGAGGTGTTCGGCGAGATCACCGCCGACCTGAGTTACGCCACCGAGGCGGCGCTCAAGTGGGCGGACACACCGGGGCAGCGCGAGTCGATGGCCCGGGCCGCCGCGCACACCAAGGAGGACTGGCGGCAGCTCATGGGCGAGGCCACGGCCTGGCGCGCCGAGCTGCTGGCGGCCTTCGACGAGGGCGAACCGAGCGACGGCGAACGGGCCATGGACCTCGCCGAGGAGCACCGGCTGCACATCTCCCGCTGGTTCACCGCCTGCCCGTCCGACATGCACCGGCGCATCGCGGACGACTTCGCGGCCGATCCGCGCGCCTTCGCCCTGGTCGTACCGCCGTCCCGGCAGCGCCCCGGCCTGGCCGCGTACCTGTGCAAGGCCGTCCACGCCAACGCGGCCCGCCGCACGGACGGCGGGGCAGGCCGGTGAGCGGAGGACCGACGGGCCTGGGAGAACCGACGAGCCGAGGAGAACCATGAGAATACTGATCGCCGCAGCCGGATCGCGCGGTGACATCGCCCCCTACACGGGCCTGGGCGCCGCACTCCGCGCGGCCGGCCACGACGTCGCCCTGGCCACCACGGAGACCTTCGCGCCCCTCGTCCGCGCCGCCGGGCTCGACTTCCGCGCCCTCCCCGGCAACCCGGCGCAGGGCGGCGGCGGGAGCGGCGACAAGCGGGAACTCATGCGGGCCGCCTCCGCGTTCATCACGGACCTGGGCCAGGGGTTCGCCGACGCGACGGCCGACGGCACGGACCTGCTGCTGCTCTCCACCACGACCGCCCCGCTGGGCTGGCACCTCACCGAGGCCACCGGCATTCCCGGCATCGGGGTGTACCTCCAGCCCACCGCACCGACCGGCGACTTCCCGCCCGTCGTCACGGGCACCCGCTCCCTGGGCCGCACCGGCAACCGCCTGGCCGGGCGCTTCGCGCTGCGCATGACCGACCGCCTGTACGCCCCGGCGGTGACCGCGCTCCGCGAACGGCTCGGGCTGCCCCCGGCCACGCCCTCCGACACGCGCCGGCGCCGGGAGCGCGCCGACTGGCCCGTCCTGCACGGCTTCAGCACCGCCCTGGTGCCCCGGCCCGCCGACTGGCGCCCCGGCCTGCACGTCGTCGGCAACTGGTGGCCCCACCACGACCCGGACGAGCAACTCCCGCCGGAGCTGGCGGACTTCCTGAGCGCCGGACCCCCGCCCGTCCTCATCGGCTTCGGCAGCATGGCGGCCGGCGAGGGGGACCGGCTCAGCGAGCTCGCCGTGCGGGCCCTGCGCCGCGCCGGGCTGCGCGGCATCCTCCAGTCCGGCAGCGCCGGGCTCGCCGCCGAGGGCGACGACGTCCTCACCGTCGGGGACGTCCCGCACGCCCTGCTGTTCCCGCGCCTGGCCGCCGTGGTCCACCACGCCGGGGCGGGCACCTCGGCCGCCGCGCTGCGGGCCGGGGTCCCCGCGGTGACCGTGCCCGTGACCGCCGACCAGCCGTTCTGGGCCGGCCGCCTCGCCGCGACCGGTGCCGCCTGCGCGCCGGTCCCCTTCCGCGCCCTCACCGCCGACCGCCTCGCCGACGCCCTCGACCGCGTGGTGCGGCAGGAGGCGTACGCGGAGGCCGCCGCGCGGGGTGCGAAGCGGATGGCCGCGGAGGACGGGGCGGCGGAGACGGCAGAGGCCGTGCGGCGGCTGACCGGAAGCTGAGGAGGCGGGGCCGCACGCCGGGGCCGGGGGTCCTCGCCTCGGCCGAGCGGCGCAAGGAGGCGGTGCCGTTGCGCGTAACCCCGCCTCCGACCCGTGACAACACCGGATGCGGGGGTACCCCTTCCGTCGGACCCCCGCCAGGGGACAACCGGCCGACGGAGAGGCGACTCGTGCTGCTGGCGAAGAGCAAGAGGCACATGAAGGACCGGGCGCGGAGCGCGGGCGCGCGGACGGCGGACGCGGTGGACGCCCGGCTCCCGCTCGCCGGGGCCGCCCGGGCGCTGCTGCGGAAGGCGTTCCCGGACCACTGGTCCTTCCTCCTCGGCGAATTCGCCCTCTACAGCTTCATCGTGCTCCTGCTGACCGGGGTCTACCTGACCCTGTTCTTCCAGCCGTCGATGGCCGAGTCGGTGTACACGGGCTCGTACGGCCCGCTCCGGGGAGTCCGCACCTCGGAGGCGTACGCCAGCACGCTCCGCATCAGCTTCGACGTGCGCGGCGGGCTGCTGATCCGGCAGATCCACCACTGGGCGGCGCTCGTCTTCGTCGCCTCGATCGGCGTGCACATGCTGCGGGTCTTCTTCACCGGCGCCTTCCGCAGGCCACGCGAGGTCAACTGGATGGTGGGGGTGACGATGTTCCTCCTCGCCCTCCTGGAGGGCTTCGCCGGCTACTCCCTCCCCGACGACCTGCTGTCCGGCACCGGGCTGCGCACCGCGCAGGGCATCATGCTGTCGATCCCGGTCGTCGGCACCTATGTGAGCTTCTTCGTCTTCGGCGGCCAGTACCCGGGCGAGGACATCGTCTCCCGGCTCTACCCCGTCCACATCCTGCTGGTCCCCGGGCTGCTCCTCGCCCTGATCAGCCTGCATCTGCTGCTCGTCGTCCACCTGAAGCACACCCAGTGGGCGGGCCCGGGGCGCACCGGGCGCAATGTCGTCGGCAAACCGTTCTTCCCGCAGTACACGGCGAAGTCGGCCGGCCTCTTCTTCATGGTCTTCGGCGTACTCGCCCTGCTCGGCGCCCTCGCGCAGATCAACCCCGTCTGGGACTACGGCCCCTACCGCACCGACCAGGTCTCCACCGGCTCCCAGCCCGACTGGTACGTCGGCTTCCTCGAAGGCGCCCTCCGGCTCATGCCCGGTGTCGAGACCCGGCTGTGGGGCCACACGCTGATGTGGAACCCGCTGGTCCCCGGCGTGCTGCTGCCCGGCGCGCTCTTCCTCGTGCTGTACGCGTACCCCTTCTTCGAGCGCTGGGTCACCGGGGGCTCCGGCGAGCGCCACCTCTGCGACCGCCCCCGCGACCGCCCGGTCCGCACCGGGCTCGGCGTGGGTGCCGTCACGGCCTACGCGGTGCTGCTGCTCGCCGGGGGCCAGGACGTGATCGCCTACGTCTTCGACGTGCCCGTGCACGGCCTGACCTGGGCGTTCCGGGTCGCGCTGTTCGTCCTGCCGCCGGTTGCCTTCATGGTGACCGGCCGGCTCTGCCTGGCGCTCCAGGCGCGGGACCGGGAGCTGCTGGAGGACGGCGAGGAGACCGGGGGCGTCGAGCAGTCGGTGGAGGGCGGCTTCCACCCCGAGCACGCGCCGCTGCCCGAGGAGAAGCGGTACGTCCTGCTGGCGCGGGAGCTGCCCAGGCCGCTGGACGTCCCCGCGCCCCGGCGGGCCTCCGCCCGCACCCGGCTCGTCCGGCGGCTGCGGTCGCGGCTCAGCCACTGGTACTACCGCGACCAGGTCCGCCCCGGCCTGACGCCGGAGCAGGAGCGGGAGGCCCGCGAGCTGCTGGCCGGGCCGCGCGGGGCGGAGGATCAGCGCGCCGGGTCGGGGTTCTGGAAGACGAAGCCGTAGACGCCCGGGACCAGCACACCGACCCCGATCAGGAACAGCCACAGGCCCTGGACGGTGCCGAGGCCCAGCAGCGCGGTGCCGGCCGCGCTGATCGCCGGGTAGTAGCTGCGCGCCGGGAAGTACCCGCGCCGGCCGCTCACCTCCTGGACGCGCGCGTCCCGGCGGTCCTCGGGACGCGGGGCCGAACGGTGGGCCTGCCGCCACAGGAAGGCGGAGATCAACGCTGCCATCAGCCCGGACACGGCGAGCGCCGCGATGCCCGCCGGGTCCGGTGCGAACACCGCGTACACCGTGCAGGTGACCGCGAAGAACAGCGCCACCCCGGTGAACAGCCACGCCTCGGCCTTCATCGGCCATCCCTCCCCGCCGGAGTGGCCGCCGCCTCGGGATGGTGCAGGTCGAACGCCGGGGACTCGGAGCGGATACGGGGCAGCGCGTGGAAGTTGTGCCGGGGCGGCGGACAGCTGGTCGCCCACTCCAGCGAGCGGCCCCAGCCCCACGGGTCGTCGCCCGTGACCCGCTCCCCGTAGCGCCAGGTCTTCCACACGTTGTACAGGAACGGCAGCGTGGACAGGCCCAGCAGGAACGCCCCGATGGTGGACAGGGTGTTGAGCGTGGTGAACCCGTCGGTGGCCAGGTAGTCCGCGTACCGGCGTGGCATGCCCTGCTCGCCCAGCCAGTGGTGGACGAGGAAGGTGAGCTGGAAGCCCACGAAGAGCGTCCAGAAGTGGATCTTCCCCAGCCGTTCGTCGAGCATCCGGCCGGTGAACTTCGGCCACCAGAAGTAGAACCCGGCGAAGGTGGCGAAGACGATCGTCCCGAACAGGACGTAGTGCAGGTGGGCCACGATGAAGTACGTGTCCGTCAGATGGAAGTCCATCGGCGGCGAGGCGATCAGCACCCCGGTGAGCCCGCCGAGCAGGAAGGTGACCAGGAAGCCCAGCGACCAGAGCATCGGTGTCTCGAAGGACAGCGAACCGTGCCACATCGTGCCGATCCAGTTGAAGAACTTCACGCCCGTCGGCACCGCGATCAGGAACGACATGAGCGAGAAGAACGGCAGCAGCACCCCGCCCGTCGCGAACATGTGGTGCGCCCAGACGGTCGCCGAGAGCCCGGTGATGGCGATGGTGGCACCGACCAGGCCCACGTAGCCGAAGGCGGGTTTACGGCTGAACACCGGAAGGATCTCCGTGACCACCCCGAAGAACGGCAGCGCCACGATGTACACCTCGGGGTGGCCGAAGAACCAGAACAGGTGCTGCCACAGCAGTGCCCCGCCGTTGGCCGCGTCGAAGACGTGCGCGCCGAACTTCCGGTCCGCCTCCAGGGCCAGCAGCGCCGCCGTCAGCACGGGGAAGGCGAGCAGCGCGAGGATCGACGTGAACAGCACGTTCCAGGTGAAGATCGGCATCCGGAACAGCGTCATGCCCGGGGCGCGCAGGCAGATGATCGTGGTGATGAAGTTGACCGAGCCGAGGATCGTGCTCAGGCCCGAGACCACGAGCCCCATCACCCACAGGTCGCCGCCCGCCCCCGGCGAGAACACCGGCCCGTTCAGCGGCGCGTAGGCGAACCAGCCGAAGGCGGCGGCCCCGTTGGCCGTCAGGAACCCCGAGACGACCATCAGACCGCCGAAGAGGTACACCCAGTACGTGTACGCGTTCAGCCGGGGGAACGCCACGTCCGGCGCCCCGATCTGGAGGGGCATGATCGCGTTGGCGAAACCGGTGAACGTCGGGGTGGCGAACAGCAGCATCATGATCGTGCCGTGCACGGTGAACAGCTGGTTGTACTGCTCGTTGGAGACGATCTGCATGCCGGGGCGGGCGAGCTCGGCGCGCATCACCATGGCCAGCGCCCCGGCGAACAGGAAGAACGCGAACGAGGTCACCAGATACATGTCGCCGATGACCTTGTGGTCGGTCGTCGACATCAGCTTGAGGACTCTCGCGCCCCCGCTCACCCGGCGCTCGGTCGCCCGCCGCTCCCGGCCGTCCACCGCTGCCGCACCCGGTCGCTCGTCCAACGACGTCATACACCCTCCCGATCGGCCCGGTCCGTGCCCGGCCCGGCGGCCACCGGCCATCATGGGCCCGGCGCCCGGCCGCACCGGTCACCAGCGGCGTGTACCCGGGCGAGGGCTACCCGAACGGCGCAGGGCGAACGCGGCCACGAGCCGGCGGTTCAGCGGTGCGTCAGGACGTTCACCACACGGCCGTTCGGGTCGCGTACGAAGAAGCGGCGCACGCCCCACTCCTCGTCGTGCGGCCCGTACACGATCTCCGCGCCCTCGCGGACGAGCGCGGCGTGCACCGCGTCCACGTCGGCGACCTCCACGCTGAGGTCCGGGTTGACCGGGCCGGTCGCGTCCTCGGTCATGAAGCTGATCTGGGCGGCCGGCTGGGTGGGCGAGGCGAGGGTCGTGATCCAGCCATGGTTCATGACCTCCTCGAAGCCCAGCAGGCCGTAGAACGCGGTGTTCTCCCGCAGGGCGGACGCGTCCGTCCCGGCGTCACCCGCGCCGATCGGGATGTTCGGGACCACACGGTGAACGGACATGGGGCACTCCTGTCGCATCGATCACGGTCGGTAACTCCACTCACCCTAGGGGCCGGCTCAAGGGGGTGGCTGGAAACTGTGGGTCGGGCCGGGGCAAACTGGCCAGGTCACAGCCGGGCCGGGGGCATCCCGGCCCATCGAACCGCAGTCTTTCCGGGGGCGCCCCATGGTCCAGTTCTCCTCACGCGTGACCGGGGAGGAGCTCGGACGGATGGCCCACCGTCCGGACGCGCGCGACCTCTTCCCGACCGGCGTGGCCCGGCTGGGCGACACCCGGTTCTGCGTGCCCGCGCACTGGCCGCGCGCCCACCGCTTCTTCGCCCCCGCCGGGGGCCACCAGGACCCGCTGCTGATCGCGGAAACGATGCGGCAGGCGGCGATGCTCGTCTGCCACGCCGAACTCGGGGTGCCGCTCGGCGACGCCTTCGTGATGTGGGAGCTGCACTACACCACCGCCGCCGGACACCTCGTGCTCGACGACGAGCCCTGGGACGTCATGGTCGAGGTGAACTGCTCCGACATCCGCCGCCGGGGCCGCGGCCTCGGCTCGATGCGCGTCGACTTCCTGCTGCGCCGGGCCGGGGCGGTGCTCGCCGTCTGCGGCTCGCGGATCAGCTGCACCTCGGCCGCCGCCTACCACCGCCTGCGCGGCCACCGGCCCGCCGCCGCCCCCGTGCCCCCGCTCCCGGCGCTCGCACCGGGCACCGCGGGGCGGGCCGCCGAGCGGGACGTCGTCCTCGCACCCCCCGTCGCCCCCGGGCGCTGGCCGCTGCGACTCGACACCGGGCACCCGACGCTGTTCGGCCGCCCCAACGACCACGTGCCCGGCATCCTGCTCCTGGAGGCGGCCCGGCAGGCGGCCAACGCCACCGTGCCCGGCTTCCTCCCGGTCACCCTGCGCTCCGACTTCCTCCGGTACGTGGAGCTGGACCGCCCCTGCTGGATCGAGGCCCGGCCCGCGCCGGACGGCCTCCGGGTGCGCGCGGTGCAGGACGGCGACACCGTCTTCACCTGCGCCCTGGGGAACGGCTGACGCGGACCGGCCCCGCGTCAGGCCGGGTCCGGCAGCCGGGTGCCGGTCCCGCTCACCCGCACCCGCGCGTCGCCCGCCCCCAGCGTCACGGTGAGCGTGCCGGGGCGCCCCATGTCCTCGCCCTGGTGCAGGGTCAGCACGGCGGCCTCCGGCACGAGGCCCAGTTCCCGCAGGTACGCCCCGAACGCGGCCGCCGCCGCGCCCGTCGCCGGGTCCTCCACCACCCCGCCGACCGGGAACGGGTCGCGGACGTGGAACACCGCGTCGGACGCCCGCCACACCAGCTGCACGGTCGTCAGGTCCAGCCGGTGCATCAGCGCTTCCAGGCGCGCGAAGTCGTAGTGCAGCGCGGCCAGCCGCTTTCGGGTGGCGGCGGCCAGCACGAGGTGGCGGGCCCCGGCGTACGCGATCCGGGGCGGCAGGGCCGGATCGAGGTCGGCGGCCGGCCAGTCCAGTGCCGCCAGCGCCTCCGCGAGGTCGCCCGCGTCCACGTCCTCGACGCGCGGCTCCACGCTGGTGAGCGTCGCCCGCAGCTCGCCGCCCTCGTCGACCACGGTGACCGGCACCGTACCGGCGGGGGTGGCGAACTCCACCTCGCCCGGTCCGTCCCGCTCGGCGAGCGCGAGGGCGGCGGCGACCGTGGCGTGGCCGCAGAACGGCACCTCGGCCTTCGGGCTGAAGTAGCGGACCGCGTAACCGCGCGCACCGGGCTGCGACGCCTCGGTCCGCCCGGTCAGGAAGGCGGTCTCGCTGTAGCCGAGGTCCGCCGCCACGGCCAGCATGGCGGCCTCGTCGAGAGCGGAGGCGTCGAGCACCACCCCGGCGGGATTGCCGCCCTCGGGGTCGGCGGAGAACGCGGTGTATCGCAGGATGTCCGTTGCGGGGAGATCACTCATGTGCGCCTCAACCCCCCGCCCGCCACGGGCATTCCCGCCGGGCGGCCGCCGGTTGGGCCGGGCCCCGGCCGCTTCCGCCGCCGGTGCCCGGCCCGCCCCCTCAGCCCCGCCCCACGTACGGCATCGCCGTCGCCATCACCGTCGCGAACTGGACGTTCGCCTCCAGGGGCAGCTCCGCCATGTGCAGCACCGTCCGGGCCACGTCACCGGCCGCCATCACCGGCTCCACGGCCAGTTCGCCGTTGGCCTGGAGGGTGCCCGTCCGCATCCGCTCCGTCATGTCCGTCGCCGCGTTCCCGATGTCGATCTGGCCGCACGCGATGCGGTACGGACGTCCGTCCAGCGACAGCGACTTCGTCAGGCCGGTGATCGCGTGCTTCGTCGCGGTGTACGCCACCGAGTGCGGGCGCGGCGCGTGCGCCGAGACGGAACCGTTGTTGATGATCCGTCCGCCCCGCGGGTCCTGCTCCTTCATCTGCCGGTACGCGGCCTGCGCACACAGGAACGCCCCCGTCAGGTTGACGTCGACCACCCCGCGCCAGTCCTCGTAGGCCAGCTCCTCGACGGGCCCGCCGGGGCCGAACGTGCCCGCGTTGTTGAACAGCAGGTCGAGGCGGCCGGCCCACTCCCGTACGGAGGAGAACAGCGCGTCCACGTCCTGGGGACGGGTCACGTCGGCCGGGACGGCGAGTACCCGGGCGTGCTCACCGGCCAGGGCCGCCGTCTCGGCCAGCGGGCCGTGGCGGCGGCCCGCGAGCGCCACCGACCAGCCCGCACCGGCCAGCGCGAGCGCGACCGCACGGCCGATGCCGGAACCGGCGCCCGTCACCACCGCGGTCTTCGCCGGGGGGTTCTCCGCGGAATTCAACAGACTGTTGCTCATGCTGGGGCAGCGTACGCGCAGCCCCGGCGGGGTGATTCGGGACGGGGTCCCGGCGATTCCCGCGCCCGTGCGGCGGCTGCCGATGATCATGGATTTGACCGCGAACGCGGAGTTTGCCCCTGGGGGCACCATCCTGCCGCACTCCTCATCCGGGCGACGCCCACGCGACGCGAACACGTCAGCCTCCGGATGCGCCGGGCCGCTGGACTTCCCCCACACCACCAGTCAGGGGAGGGACAGATGACGCACTCATCGCCACAGCAGGAGCTGCGCGACGCGGCCCGGCACACGGACCGCCGCCGCTTCCTCACCGTCACCGGCGCCGCCGCCGCGCTCGCCTTCTCGGTCGGCCTGCCCGCCGCCGGGACCGCCAGCGCCCGCGAGATGGAGGCCCGGCGGATCGACGAGGACCCGTTCACGCTCGGCGTCGCGTCCGGCGACCCGCTGCCCAACTCCGTGCTGCTGTGGACGCGGCTCGCGCCCCGCCCGTTCGAACCCGGCAGCGGCCTCCCGGACGCCCGCGTCGAGGTCCACTGGGAGCTGGCCCACGACGAGCGGTTCCACCGCGTCATGCGGCGCGGCACCACGTACGCCCACCCGGAGTTCAACCACAGCGTCCACGCCGAGGTGCGGGGCCTCGCGCCGGACCGCGTCCTCTACTACCGCTTCCGCGCCGGCCGGTGGACCAGCCCCACCGGCCGCACCCGCACGGCACCCGCGCCCGGCGCCCGCAAGCGCGAACTGGCCCTGGCCGCCGTCTCCTGCCAGGCGTACCACGACGGCTACTACACCGCGTACCGGCACCTCGCCCAGGAGGACGTCGACGTCGTCTTCCACCTCGGCGACTACCTGTACGAGTACGCCGTCAACGCCGTCGGCGGCGCCCGCAAGTACACCGACCGCACGCTGCCCGCCCTGTTCAACCGGGAGACGGCGACGCTGGAGGACTACCGGCTGCGGTACGCCCTCTACAAGTCCGACCCGGATCTGCGCGCCGCGCACGCCGCGCACCCCTTCGTCGTCACCTGGGACGACCACGAGACCGAGAACAACTACGCGGGCGACACCCCGGAGAACAGCGTGCCGCCCGAGGAGTTCCTGATCCGCCGGGCCGCCGCGTACCGCGCGTACTGGGAGAACCAGCCGCTGCGCGCGCCCCAGCGGCCGACCGGCCCCGACATGCGGCTCTACCGGCGGCTGAACTTCGGCCGGCTCGCCCAGTTCGACGTGCTCGACACCCGGCAGTACCGCAGCGACCAGGCGTACGGCGACGGCTGGCAGACCCCCGGACCGGAGTCCGAGGACCCGACGCGCACCCTGACCGGCGCCACCCAGGAGCGCTGGCTCATCGACGGCTGGCGCCACTCGCACGCCACCTGGAACGTCGTGCCCCAGCAGGTCACCTTCGCCCAGCGGCGCGACGTGCCCACCGACGCGTTCAAGCTGTCCATGGACTCCTGGGACGGCTACCCGGCCTCCCGCGACCGCATCCTGAAGGGCGCCGAGCGCGTCGGCGTGGACAACCTCATGGTCCTCACCGGCGACGTGCACGTCAGCTACGGCTTCGACATCAAGCGGGACTTCGACGACCCGGCGTCGCGCACCGTCGGCACCGAGATCGTCACGACCTCCGTCACCAGCGGGAAGGACGGCTCCGAGAAGCCGTCCAACTACAACAACCTGATGGCGGCCAACCCGCACCTGAAGTTCTACAACGGGCGCCGCGGCTACGCCGTCGTCACCCTCCAGGAGCGGGCGGCGCGCGCCGACTTCCGTACGGTCGCGGCCGTCACCACGCCGGGCGCCCCCGTCACCACCGCCGGCTCCTACGTCACCGAGGCCGGCCGCCCGGGTCTGAAGCCCGCCTAAACGGCGTCCACCGGGTAGCGGACGCCGATGCGGTCACGGACCGCGTCGAGCGTCCGCATCACCGCGAGCGAGCCCTCCAGCGGCACCAGCGGGGACTCCGTCTCACCGGCCAGGACCGCCCGCATCACCTCGGCCGCCTCGTACTGCATCCCGGACAGGCCCTGCGGACCCGGGCCCGAGGTGATCTCCTCGGGCTCGGCGCCCGCCCGGTGCAGCACGAAGCCCTGCGGGTGGAAGAAGCTGTGCGGGATGTCGATCCGGCCGCCCGTCCCGATCACCGTGGCGGCCGTCGGGTGGTGCCCGACGATCGAGCAGGACAGCAGCGCGTTGGCACCCGAGTCCCAGCCCAGCAGCATCCCGGTGTTCAGGTCCACGCCCTCCGGCGACAGCAGGGCGTCCGCCTGCACCCGGTCCGGCTCGCCCAGCAGCAGCTGTGCGAACGACACCGGGTAGACGCCCAGGTCCAGCAGCGCCCCGCCGCCCAGCCGGGGATCGCGCAGCCGGTGGTCCGGGCCCAGATCCCCCGCGAAGCCGAAGTCGGCCTGCACGGTGCGGATCTCCCCGATCGCCCCGTCCCGCACCAGCTCGGTGAGGCGCCGGATCACGGGGTTGCAGTAGGTCCACATCGCCTCCATCAGGAAGACCCCGCGGTCCCGGGCGAGCTTCACCAACTCCCGCGCCTCGCGCTCGTTCAGCGTGAACGCCTTCTCGCACAGCACGTGCTTCCCGGCCTCCAGCGCGAGCGCGGCGGCCTCCCGGTGCGCGGAGTGCGGCGTGGCCACGTACACCACGTCGACCTCGTCGTCCGCGACCAGGCCGGCCCAGTCCCCGTAAGCCCTCGGTATCCCGAACCGCTCCGCGAACGCCCGCGCCGAGGCGTCCGAGCGGGACGCCACGGCCACCACCTCCGCACCGGGCATCGCCTGGAGATCGGCGGTGAACGTCGCCGCGATCCCGCCGGTCGCCAGCACGCCCCAACGGACAGTCCTGCTCATGCACGCTCCCAAAAAGGTGTCGACCATCCCCGCCGAGCTGAGAGCATAGAGCCGGATTCAACAACTATGGAGATGAGAATGCCGGAGAGCGGCGTCAGCCGGGCCCAGCACATACGCACCACCGACACCGACCCGCAGGGCGGGACCCCCCTTCCCGGCAGAGCGGCCACCCCCGCCGCCCGGCGCACCGGCCTCCTCGTCACCCTCGTCCTCGGCGGCCTCACGGCGCTCCCGCCGCTGTCGATGGACATGTACCTCCCGGCCCTCCCGGCCGTCACCGACTCGCTGCACGCCCCCGCCGCCACGGTCCAGCTCACCCTGACCGCCTGCCTCACCGGCATGGCGCTCGGCCAGGTCGTCGTGGGACCGATGAGCGACCGCTGGGGCAGGCGCCGCCCGCTGCTGCTCGGCATGGCCGTCTACGTACTCGCCACCGCGCTCTGCATCTTCGCCCCGTCCGCCGGGCTCCTCATCGCCTTCCGCCTGATCCAGGGCCTCGCCGGCGCGGCCGGCATCGTCATCTCCCGCGCCGTCGTCCGCGACATGTACGACGGTGTCGCGATGGCCCGGTTCTTCTCGACGCTGATGCTGATCTCCGGCGTCGCCCCCGTCATCGCCCCGGTCATCGGCGGCCAGGTGCTGCGCCTCACCGACTGGCGCGGCATCTTCGGGGTCCTCACCGCCGTCGGCATCCTGCTCACCTTCGTCGTCTGGAAGTGGCTCGGCGAGACCCTGCCGCCCGCCGAGCGCCACACCGGCGGCATCGGCGACGCCCTGCGCACCATGCGCGGCCTGCTCGCCGACCGGGTCTTCACCGGCTACATGATCGCGGGCAGCCTCGCCTTCGCCGCCCTCTTCGCCTACGTCAGCGCCTCGCCGTTCGTCGTCCAGGAGATCTACGGGGCGTCCCCGCAGACCTTCAGCCTGCTCTTCGGCATCAACTCCATCGGTCTGATCGCGGTCGGCCAGATCAACGGCAAGCTGCTCGTCGGCCGGGTCAGCCTGGACAAGGCCCTCACCTTCGGACTCGTCGTCATCGTGGCCGCCGCGACCGCGCTGCTCCTGATGACCTCCGGGGCCTTCGGCGACATCGGCCTGGTGCCGGTGGCCGCCGGGCTCTTCGTGCTGATGTCGGCGATGGGCCTCGCGATGCCCAACACCAACGCCCAGGCGCTGATGCGCACCAAGCACGCCGCCGGCTCGGCCTCCGCGCTGCTCGGCACCTCGCAGTTCCTGATCGGCGCCGTCGCCTCCCCGCTCGTCGGCATCGCCGGCGAGGAGACCGCGGTCCCGATGGCCGTCGTCCAGCTGGTCTGCGCGGTGGGCGCCCTCGCCTGCTTCCTCGGCCTCTGCCGCCCCTGGCAGCGGGCCTCGGCGATCTGAGGCCCGCCCGGCCCGCCTACAATTCCTCGGTGAACGCCACCCTTCCCACCGCGGACGCCCTGCGCGCGGCCCTCGCCGGACTCCTGGACGGGCTGCCGCCCAAACAGGCCGGCCAGGCCGTCGACCGGCTCATCGCCCACTACCGGGGCACCATTCCCACCGACGCCCCGGTGCTCCGCGACCGCGCGGACGTGGTCGCGTACGCGGCGTACCGGATGCCCGCCACCTTCGAGGCGGTACGGTCCGCCCTCGCCGCGTTCCGCGAGGCCGCCCCCGACTGGGCGCCCGCCACGCACACCGACGTCGGCGGCGGCACCGGGGCGGCGAGCTGGGCCGCCGCGGGGGAGTGGGAGGGCCACCGCACCACCGTCCTGGACTGGGCCGAGCCCGCGCTCGCCCTCGGCCGCGAACTGGCCGCCGCCGGCCCCGACGCCCTGCGCACCGCCGACTGGCGGCGGGCCCGCATCGGCGAGGACCTCGGCCTCGCCCCGGCGGACCTGATCACGATCTCCTACGTGCTGAACGAGCTGACCGGCCCCGCCCGCACCGCGCTCATCGACGCCGCCGCCGCGGCCGGACAGGCCGTCGTGGTCGTCGAGGCCGGCACCCCGGGCGGCTACGCCCGGATCATCGAGGCCCGCGACCGGCTCGTCGCCGCCGGGCTCACCGTCGCCGCGCCCTGCCCGCACAGCGGCGCCTGCCCCATCGAGCCGGGCACCGACTGGTGCCACTTCTCGGCCCGGGTCAGCCGCTCCTCGCTGCACCGGCAGGTGAAGGGCGGCTCACTGGCGTACGAGGACGAGAAGTTCAGCTACGTCGTCGCCACCCGGTTCACGCCCCTGCCCGCGGCCGCCCGCGTCGTCCGCCGGCCCCAGATCCGCAAGGGGCAGGTGCTCCTCGACCTCTGCACCCGCGACGAGGGCCTGCGCCGGGACACGGTCACCAAGCGGCACGGCACCCTGTACCGCGCCGCCCGGGACACCGACTGGGGCGACCCCTGGCCGCCCCCCGAGGACGCCGGCTAGCCGCGCAGCTCCTGCGTACAGCACTTCACGCTGCCGCCGCCCTTCAGCAGCTCGCTCAGGTCCATCGGCACCGGCTCGAAGCCCCGCGCCCGGAGCGGGTCGAACAGCCCCGTCGCGGCCTGGGGCAGCAGGACGTGGAGCCCGTCGCTCACCGCGTTCAGGCCGAGCGCCGCCGCGTCCGCCTCCCCGGCGATCAGCGCGTCCGGGAAGAGCCGCGCCAGGACCGCCCGGCTGCCCGGCGAGAAGGCGGGCGGGTGGTACATGACCTCGTCGGCCGCGCCGTCGAGCACGCACAGCGCCGTGTCCAGGTGGTAGTAGCGCGGGTCCACCAGGTCGAGGCCGATCACCGGGCGCCCGAAGAACTCCTGCGCCTCGGCGTGCGAGAGCGGCGACGACCGGAAACCCCGGCCCGCCAGCACGTACGAGGCGGTCACCGCGAAGTCGCCCTCGCCCTCGTTGACGTGGTCCGGCTCGCGGAACTCGGTGAAGCCGTGGCCGAGGAACCAGTCGCGGTGGACCGCCGCCTCCTCGGACCGCTCCCGGTAGGCGAAGCGGGCGCCCAGCACCCGGCCGTCGATCACCGTTGCCCCGTTCGCCGCGAAGACCATGTCCGGCAGGCCGGGCTGCGGCTCCAGCAGGTCGACGGTGTGGCCGAGGGCGCGGTACCGGTCGCGCAGGTCCTCCCACTGGGTCTGCGCCAGCGGCAGGTCGACCGGCTTGGTGGGATCCATCCACGGATTGATGGAATACGTCACCCTGAAGTGGGCAGGCGCACACATCAGGTAGTGCCGGGGTGTGGCTTCACGAGGCATCGAGGCTCCCCACGAATCGTCGCGGCGGCTGGTGGCCGCTGCGGCCGGTGCGTCGCACGGGTGTGTGCGTGAGCTCATGGTGCGCCGTACGGAGCCCCGGCGCAGTGGTCCGAACGGGTGGTTCGCGCGGACGCGGGCCCCGGGCGCGTGACGCGGCCCCGCCGGAACCGGTGGCCACCCCGGGTTCTTTCATGACAAAGCGTGTGATAGTGGCCCCCGTGCGGCATCGGCCGTCCCACCCCGCTTCCGGACTCTGGCCACCCGAGGCGCAGGATGGTGGGACGATGGACAGGGGCAACGCAAAGGCAAGGGGATAGATGGGCGCCGATTTCGGCCGTGGTCGCGGCTCAGAGAGCAAGATCTCCCAGTGGCTGCGGCGACGACCCAAACCGCAGCAGCGTGAGGTCGACGACACCGCACGGGAGGCGCTGCTCCTGGCTGTCGCCGAGGCCGGAATGCCGATCGCCCCCGCCGCCCACCCGGTCGGCTACCGATGTTCGTGCGAACGCATCGGCTGCCCCACCCCGGCCCGCCATCCGCTCTCCTTCGCCTGGCAGACGCAGTCCACCACCGACCGCGCCCAGATCGAGCGCTGGGCCCGCAGCCAGCCGCAGGCCAACTTCATCACCGCGACCGGCATGATCCACGACGTCCTCGACGTCCCGCTGGCCGCCGGCGAGCAGGCCCTCGAACGGCTCCTCGCCGCCGGGGTCGAGGTCGGCCCGGTGGCCCGCTCCGGCGACGACCGGATGCTGTTCTTCACCGCGACCCGCGGCACCCCGGAGGACGAGGACGAGTGGTGGCCGTGCGAGCTGGACTGCCACCCCGAGACCATGGACGAGCACCCCGGCCTGCGCTGGCACTGCCGCGGCAGCTACGTCCTGCTGCCCCCGGCCCAGCTCCCCGGTGAGCTGGACGTCGCCTGGCTGCGCGGCCCCGAGCACCCGCTGCCGGACCCGCTGACGCTCCTGGAGACGCTGACCGACGCCTGCGCGCGGTTCGTCGGCTCGGAGGGTCAGAGCGAGATCGACCACGAATCGGTGGCCTGGCCGCTGCGCCGGTGACCGGTCGCCCGCGGCCCCTATGAGCCCTTCGCCGAGGTCAGCCCGGGCAGCCGGCTGAGCACGGTCACCTTGCCCGTGCCGGCGCCCTTCTTCGGCACGTACACCAGCTGGCTGGAGACCCGCTCCTTGGTCAGGGTGCTCTTCACCTCACCGGTGAGCAGCGCCTCCACATCGGGGTCGACCGCCGGGCGCAGCCCCTGCGCGGCGGTCTGCCGCTCGAAGTGCCTGGTGCTGAAGAAGACCAGCGCCCCGCCGTCCTCGGTGGCCAGCCCCAGCGGGGCGTACGCACCGCCGTTCAGTGCCTGGTCGGCGTACTGGTACGAGAACCCGGCCCGCCGGGTGTTCAGCCGCGCCTCCCGCCACTGCGAGGTGGCCGCCCCCGGGGCGAAGACGTCCGGGGTGCCCTTCTGGAGGTACTGCGCGTACCGCGTGCCGAGATCGCGCGGGGCGACGGCCAGGCCCGGGGCGTCCGCCGCGACCGGCGCGGCGTCCTTCGCGAGGGCGGGCAGCCGGTCCGGGCCGACGACCGACAGATAGGCGGCCTTCCAGCCCGCACCGGGGCCGGTCCGGGTGAACGCCAGCAGCCAGCGGCTGTCCCGCTCGCCCTGTTCCGTGTCGCGGTTGGAGTCCGTATCGGCGAGGAACCAGCGCGGCCAGCCCGCCTTCTCCGGGATCACGAAACGGGCGTCGGTCAGCTTCAGCGGCCGGTGCCGGGAGTTGCCGGTGGGTGCTATCCGGTGCCGGGCCTTCAGCCCCGCCTGGTTGACGGCGCCGAGCGAGCCCGTCACCACATCCGCGTCCAGCGCCGGATCGTACGCCTTGTCGGCGGCGTTGTACGCGGCGGTGAAGTCCTTCAGGACCCGGGCGGCCTCAGCCCTCGTCGCCGCCGGCACGACTGCCCGCTCGCCGTGCACCGTCACGCACCCGCTCGCCGTCAGGCTCAGCACCGTCGCCACCGCGAGCCCCGCCACCCGCCGTACCGGCCCCAGACTTCCCATCCGCTGCTTTCCGCGCCTTCTGATCCGTCGCCACTGACCGTCCGAACCCTACCGGGGACAGGAACAGCGCGAGGGTCGGGACGAGATACAGCGCCCAGACGGTGAGTTGGAGGACGGTGGGGTCGGGCTGGAAGTTGAACGTGCCCTTCAGCAGCGTGCCGTACCAGCTGTCCGGCGGGATCGTGGAGCTGATGTCGAACGCCCGGTTCCGCAGCCCGCCCAGGAACTCCGCCTCCTGGAGGTCGTGCACGCCGTACGCCAGCACACCCGCGGCGACGACCACCAGCATCCCGCCGGTCCAGGTGAAGAACTTCGCCAGGTTGATCTTCAGCGCGCCCCGGTAGAACAGCCAGCCCAGCACCACCGCCGCGGCGATGCCGAGGACCGCGCCGATCATCGGGTGCCAGCCGTCGTCCGCCGCGTGCACCGCCCGCCACACGAACAGCGAGGTCTCCAGGCCCTCCCGGCCGACCGCCAGGAGCGCGGTCGCGACGAGTGCGCCGGTGCCCATGGCGAGCGCGGCGTCCAGCTTGCCGTGCAGCTCCGCTTTGAGGTGGCGGGCGGTCCGCCGCATCCAGAAGACCATCCACGTCACCAGGCCCACCGAGACGATGGACAGCGAACCGCCCAGCGCTTCCTGCGCCTTGAACGTCATCTCCTGCGAGCCGAACTCCAGCCCGGCACCGAAGCCGAGGCTGACGACGACCGCGATCGACACACCGATCCAGATCGGCGCCAGCCGGTCGCGGTTGCCGGTCTTCACCAGGTACGCGATGAGGATGCAGACGACCAGGCTGGCCTCAAGGCCCTCACGCAGGCCGATCAGGAAGTTGCTGAACACGTCTCGGTTCCCTTTCCGCTTCGAGTCCCGTTACGAGAACAGCGCCCGGCCCCACCAGTCGTCCTTGTCGCGGACGCCCGGCGGGACGGCGAAGTGCGCCGAACCCACGTGCTGGATGTACTCGTTGAGTGCGTCGTGCGCCGCCAGGCGTCGTTGCAGAGGAACGAACGCCTTGCGGGTGTCGCGTTGGTAGGCCAGGAAGAACAGCCCCGCGTCGAGCCGGCCGAGGCCGTCGGTGCCGTCCGTGAAGGAGTAGCCGCGGCGCAGGATCGTCGCCCCTCCGTTGCTGTCCGGATGGGCGAGGCGCACGTGCGCGGTCGGCAGCATCGCCTTCAGGAACGGTTCGTCGCGCTCCTTCGACTTGCCGACCGGGGCGCCCTCGCCCTTGTCCCGGCCGAAGACGTCCTCCTGCTCCTGGAGCGGGGCACGGTCCCAGGTCTCGATGTGCATCCGGATGCGCCGGGCGACCAGGTACGACCCCCCGGTCATCCAGTCCGGCCCGTCCCCGGCCCCGGCCCACACGTGCCGGTCCAGGGCGGCCGTGTCGGTGCCGGAGATGTTCCGGGTGCCGTCCTTGAAGCCCATCATGTTGCGCGGGGTCTGGGCGTCCGGCGTGGTCGAGGACGTCTTGCCGAAGCCCAGCTGCGACCAGCGGATCGCGGCGCGGCCCATGCCGATCCTGGCCAGGTTGCGGATGGCGTGCACGGCGACCTGCGGGTCGTCCGCGCACGCCTGGACGCACAGGTCGCCGCCGCTGCGGGCCTTGTCGAGGTTGTCGCCGGGGAACTTCGGCAGGTCCACCAGCGCCTCGGGACGCCGGCCTTCGAGCCCGAACCGGCCCTTCGCGAACAGCGAGGGCCCGAAGCCGATGGTCAGCGTCAGCCGCGACGGCTTCAGCCCCAGCGCCTCGCCCGTGTCGTCCGGCGGCGCCTCGGGCAGGCCCCCGTACGCCCCGTCGCCGACCGCGTGCCCGGCGGTCATCCGCTCGGCCGCCCGGGTCCACTCCTTGAGCAGCGCGACCAGTTCGGCCCGGTCCTTCGTCGTCACGTCGAACGCGGCGAAGTGCAGCCGGTCCTGGACGGCGGTGGCGATGCCGGCCTGGTGCGCGCCGTGGAACGGCACCGCTGCGCCGCTGTCCGCGGCCGTGGCCGTCGCGCCGTCACCGGAGCGGGCCGCGGCGACGCCCACCCCGGCCGCGGCGGCACCGAGCGCCAGCCCGGCACCGCCCCAGCCCAGCAGCGCGCGCCGCGACGGGGCGTTGCCCTCGGCGGGGGTCTCGCGGGTCTCCTCGCTCATCCCGGAACCTCTTTCCGGCCGGCTACTTCGTGACCGCGGCGGCGAGCTTGGACAGCGGCTCGGCCAGCGCGTTGACCGCGTCCGACAGCTCCTTGCGGTCCGCCTTGCCGACCTTGTCGTAGGAGGTGAAGTCGTACGAGGAGGGGTCCTCGCGGTACTTGTCGAGCAGCTTGTTCAGCTCCGCGAACCGCTTGTCGAGGGTGGCGGTGAGCGCGGCGTCGTTCTTGGCCGCGATCGACTTCAGCAGGTCGTAGGACTGCTCGGCGCCCTCGACGTTGGCCTTGAAGTCGACCAGGTCGGTGTGGCTGTAGCGCTCCTCCTCACCGGTGACCTTGCCGGTCGCGACCTCGTCGAGGAGCTCCTTGGCGCCGTTGGCCATCGAGGTCGGGGTGATGTCGGCGGTGCCGACGCGCTTCTGCCAGTCGGCCAGGTCCTTGTAGAGAACCGGCGCGAGGGCCTTCTCCTCGGCGCCGAGCTTCTTGTCCTGCCACAGGGCCTTCTCCAGGCGGTGCCAGCCGGTCCACTTCTGGCCGTCCTCCAGGCCGTCCTCGCGGACGTCGACCTTGGGGTCGATGTCGCCGAAGGACTCGGCGACCGGCTCGGTGCGCTCCCAGCCGACGCGGGAGTTCGCGTACGCCTTCTTCGCGGCCTCGATGTCCCCGGCGGCGACGGCGTCCGTGAAGATCTTGACCTTCGGCAGCGTCTCGTCGGCCTGCGCCTGCACGTAGGTGCGGTACGCGGCGACGGCCTTGTCCATCTCGGGGCTGCGCTTGACCGCCTTGCCGCCGCTGACCTCGATCTTCTGCCGGATGCCGTGGCCCTTCATGCCGGGCTTGCAGGCGATCTCGTACGAACCGGCCTTGATCTCGGCCGTGATGGTGGCCTTGGTGCCCGGGCCGATGTTCTCGCGCTCGGCGACGATGCGGTCGTCCGGGAACAGGACGTAGACCTCGGTGACCTTGGAGCCCTTGTTCTCCACGGCCAGCTCGACGTGCCCGGCCGGCAGCTTCTTCTTCGAGACCTCGCAGGAGTCGTCCTTGGCGACGACCTGGACGGCCCCCTCGCCCTTGCCGTCGCTCTTCTCGGCGCAGCCCGTGACGGCGGTCAGAGCGGCCGCGGTGGCGGCTGCGGTGACGACGGAGAGACGAACGGCTCGCATGCGGGCTCCACTTGAGGATGAAGGAGTAGGTGGTGAGAGGCCGGACAAAGCCGGGTGAGGCGGACCTAACTTAGCCGAGGCTTATCTTCCCCGTACCCACCCGTGCAGTGATTCAGCTCTCACTGCGGGGGTCCGGAAACGGTGCGGTCACGGCCGACCCATGGACGTACCTCACACAGGTAATGCACAGGTCAAGAGACGAGCCCGGCGCGGCCTCGGGCGTGATCGCCGCGGCCGGTGCCCGGGCGGGTGCTTGAATGCCGACGTGAACGACTGCGACGTACCCGCCGGCACCGACGTCCTCCGCGTGTTCTGCGGCCCGGACGGCCGGCACGGCAACGCCCTCGGTGTCGTACGCGACGGGCGCCACTACCCCGGACGGGCCGCCCGGCAGGAACTCGCCCGGCGCCTCGGCTTCAGCGAGACCGTGTTCGTGGACGACCCCGAGCGCGGCCGGCTCGACATCTACACCCCGGGGCTGTGGCTGCCGTTCGCCGGGCATCCCGTCGTCGGCGCCGCCTGGCTGCTCGACCTGGAGATCCTGGAGCTGGAGGTGGGCGACGTCTTCGCCCGCCACGACGGGGAGTTCACCTGGATCACCGCCCGCCCGGAGTGGGCCCCGCCGCGCACCCTGGAGCAGTACGCCTCGGCCGCCGAGGTCGACGCGCTCCCGGCGCCGCCGCCCGGCGAGGGCCCGCTCTACGCCTGGGCGTGGGAGGAGGAGGCGGCGGGGCGGGTGCGGGCGCGGGCGTTCCCGCGCCGGGACGACCGCATCGTCGAGGACGAGGCGACGGGAGCCGCGGCCCTGTTGCTGAGCGCGCACCTCGGGCGCGCGCTCAACATCACGCAGGGCCGCGGCTCCCAGATCCTCACCGCACCGGCACCGGACGGCACGGTGGAGGTCGGCGGCAGGGTCGTCCTGGCCCACCACGGGTAGCGGGGGCCTCCTGCCCGGGCGAACCCTCGACCGCTCGCGGGCGCCCTCCGGTCAGGCGGGCTCGTCCGGGGTGGCCGAGATGCGGTCGAGCAGTTCGGTCAGCAGGGCGCGTTCGCCCGCCGTCAGGGCGCCGGTCCGGGGGAGGAGGGCCTGGAGCGCCACGGCCGCCGCGGCCGGGCCGGGGGGCGGGGTGGCGGGCGCCTCCGTGGTGATCGCCGCGATGACGGCTTCCCTGGCCAGGTGGGACACGCTCATGTCCCGCCGGTCCTCCGGGGTGGCGATGAGCGAGAGGGTGGTGCCGCCGCCCACGGCGTGCACCAGGTGGGTGGCGCGCGCCTCGTCGATCCGCAGGCGTCCGGCCTCGGCGATCCGGTGGATGTGTGCGGCCAGGATCTCCAGCGCGGCGACGGCGGCGGGGGAGGGGTTCCCCGGGCTGGGCTGGGCGTACATCAGCGTGTAGAGGGCCGGGTTGGCCAGGCCGAACTCCGTGTTGAAGTTCCACCCCCTGCGCAGGTCCTCCACCGGGTCGCCGGTCAGCTCCAGTCCGGCCTTCTCGTCGACGTGGCTCGCGAAGCCGTGGGCGGCGACCGCGTCGAGCAGGCCCTGCTTGTCCCCGAAGAGGCGGTAGATGGTGGGCGCCTGGACGCCGGCCGCGGCGCTCACGGCTCTCGTCGACACCGCCTCTCGTCCTTGTTCCGCGAGCAGCCGGGTGGCGGCGGCGATGATCCGCCGGCGGTTGCTCTCGGCGGGAACGGGGCGCTCGGTCTCCATGGTTGCCGATGATAACGGACTCACGTTAGCGCTTTGCGCTATCCGCGCTACCGTGCAATCGTTAGCGGTGGAAACGGTGAGGGCCGGCGACCGGCCGGCGCGCCGTCTCCGCATCCACAGCCATGTCCACTTCGGAGGTTCCCGTGATCGTCGTCACCGCTCCCACCGGCCGGATCGGCCGCCACGTGCTCGCCGCGCTGCTCGACGGCGGCGAGAAGGTGCGGGTGATCGCCCGCGACCCCGCGAGGATCGCCCCGGAGGCGCGCGAGCGCGCGGAGGTGGTGCAGGGGTCCCACAGCGACCCGAGGGTGCTCAGCGAGGCATTCGAGGGGGCCGACGGCGTCCTGTGGCTGGTCCCGCCCAACCCCCGCGCCGAGGACATCCGGGAGCACTACCTCGGCTTCACCCGCCCGGCCTGCGAGGCCCTGCGGGAGAGGGGCGTGCGCCGGGTCGTCGGCATCAGCAGCCTGGGCCGCGGCTACCGGGCGCACGCCGGGCAGCTGTCGGCCGCGTTCGCGATGGACGAGATGATCGAGAGCACCGGGGTCGGCTACCGCGCCCTGGCCATGCCGTTCTTCATGGAGAACCTGCTCCACCAGGCCGACGGGCTGAGGACCCGGGGCGTGCTGTCCGTGCCGGTCGCCCCGGACCGCGCGCTGCCGCTGGTGGCCACCCGCGACATCGCCGCGGTGGCCGCCCGCCTCCTCGCCGACCCCTCCTGGTCGGGGCAGGAGACGGTCCCGCTCATCGGCCCCGACTCCCTGACGCCCGTCGGGATGGCCCGGGTCCTGTCCGAGGTCCTGGAGCGCCCGGTCCGCTTCGAGCGGCCCGACGGGGCGGAGTACAAGGCGGCCCTGACGCGCTACGGGATGCACGACGCCTGGGCGCAGGGTCTGCTCGACATGGCCGCCGCCCAGGACGACGGCATCTACGAGCCCGAGTGGCAGGCTCTGACCGCCCCGGCCCCCACCGGCTTCCGCCAGTGGTGCCGGGAGGTGTTCCTGCCGGCCGCGGAGGCTACGGCAGCGTGAGGATGTCCGCGCCGGTCTCCGTCACCACGAGCGTGTGCTCGAACTGGGCGGTGCGCTTGCGGTCCTTCGTCACCACGGTCCAGCCGTCGTCCCACATGTCGTAGTCGTGGCTGCCGAGCGTCAGCATCGGCTCGATGGTGAACGTCATGCCGGGCTTCATCACGGTGGTGGCGTGCGGGCTGTCGTAGTGCGGCACGATGAGCCCGGAGTGGAACGAGGTGTTGATCCCGTGTCCGGTGAAGTCCCGGACCACGCCGTACCCGAAGCGCTTCGCGTACGACTCGATGACCCGCCCGATCACGTTGATCTGCCGGCCCGGCTTCACGGCCTTGATGGCACGGCGCAGCGACTCCTCGGTGCGCTCGACGAGCAGCCGCGACTCCTCGTCCACGTCGCCGCAGAGGTACGTCGCGTTGTTGTCGCCGTGCACCCCGTTGATGTAGGCGGTCACGTCGAGGTTCACGATGTCGCCGTCGCGCAGCACGGTGGAGTCCGGGATGCCGTGGCAGATCACCTCGTTGAGCGAGGTGCACAGCGACTTGGGGAAGCCGCGGTAGCCCAGCGTCGACGGGTAGGCGCCGTGGTCGCACATGAACTCGTGGGCGACGCGGTCGAGTTCGTCCGTGGTGACGCCCGGGGCGATGTGCTTGGCGGCCTCCGCCATCGCCTGCGCGGCGATCCGTCCCGCGATGCGCATGCGCTCGACGGTGTCGCCGTCCTGCACCTCCGGCCCTGTGTACGGCGTCGGCGCCGGCTTGCCCACATACTCGGGGCGCCGGATGTTTCCGGGCACGGAACGGACGGGAGTGATCTCCCCTGGTACGAGCAGCGACTGGCCAGACATGCCAGCGAGTCTAACCAGCGTGTCCGGGGCACCATGGCACAGAGGAAAGGAACCGATGATGGCCCTGTTCAAGAAGCGCACGGTCGGCAAGCCGGGCGAGTGGTTCTACTGCCTGGAGCACCAGAAGGTCGAGGAGGGCCCCGAGTGCCCGGCGAAGGACCGCTTCGGCCCGTACGCCTCCCGGCAGGAGGCGCAGCACGCGATGGAGACCGCCCGGGAACGGAACCTGGAGTGGGACACCGACCCCAAGTGGCACGACCGCAAGGGCCCGGACGAGGACGAGCCGGCCGGCTGACGGCGCCGCCGGGGCGCGGGGCCGGGGGCGCTCGGGGCCGTACGCCCCGGCCTCAGGCCGCCGGTTCCACGGCCGGCCCGTCCGTGTGCCGGGCCCGCCTGCGCAGCGCGTCCTCGTCCGTCTCCGAGTCGTACGTGAGGAGCTTCGGGAGCGCCGCCGCCAGCAGCGCCACCGAGGCGACGCAGGCCACGCCGCCGGTCCAGATCGCGGGCCCGGTCCCCGTCCACCCCGCCATGCCGCCGGCCCTGACCTGGCCGAGCTGCGGTCCGACGCTGTACGAGAGCACCTCGATGCCCGCGAGCCGGCCGCGCAGCTCCTCCGGGATCGTCTGGTTCCAGATGGTCGACCGGCCGAGCCCGCTGAGCATGTCGCCCGCCCCGGCGAACCCGAGGCAGACCAGCACCAGCCACACGTTGCCGAACCAGCCGGCCGCCGCGATCGACAGCCCCCAGACGGCGGCACCGAACACGACGAACAGCCCGTGCCGTCGCACCCGCGAGGTCCAGCCGCTGGTCAGGCCGAGCACCAGCGAGCCGACGGAGCCCGCCGCGTACATCAGGCCGAGCGACCAGTCGGCCTCCAGCTCGTCCGCGAGGAACGGGAAGATCGCGTTGGGGAACGCGAAGAACATCGCCGCCATGTCGATCGCGTACGTCCCCAGCAGCACGGGCCTGCTCCACGCGTAACGGGCGCCCTCCACGATGCCGCGCAGCGACGGCTTCTGCCCCTTCTCGACGGGCGGCGCGGGGGCGAGCCTGCGGCACATCAGCACCGAGGCGGCGAAGGTCACGACGGTGACGGAGTACGCGGTGGCGTGCCCGGCGTAGGCCACCACCAGACCGGCCAGCGACGGGCCCATGATCGCCCCGGCCTGCCAGCGCAGCGAGTTCAGCGCGGCAGCCGCCGGGAGCTGGTCGTGCGGCACGATGCGGGCCATCAGCGAGTCGAGCGCGGGCCGCTGGAGCCCGGCGAGCGCGGAGACCCCGCCCGCCACCACGTAGAGCGGCCACAGCATCGGGTCCGGCAGGGCCGCGTTCACCAGCAGGACCACCGCGAGCAGCCCGAGCCCGGCCTCGGTGGCCAGGATGATCTTCCGCCGGTCGGCGGCGTCGGCGAGGGCGCCCCCGTACAGGCCGCATATGACGAGCGGCACCAGCTCCACCGCACCCATCGCGCCGACGGCGAGGGGCGAGCCGGTGAGGTCCTTGATCTGGAGCGGCAGCGCGATGAGCGCCATGAAGCTGCCGAAGTAGGTGACGATCCCCTGCACCCACAGCAACCGGAAGTCGGCCGACGAACGCCACGGCGAGAGATCGGGGAGCAGCGCGGCCAGCCTGGCGGCGAGGGAGGTGCGAGAGGTCACGAGGAGACATGGTCGGTCGTGACGCGTGGAGCAGGCAAACGGGTTTCCCGGGCGCCGGCCCGCTACCAGCGCGGCGGAGGCGGTGCCGTCAGCTGGTCGGCCAGCCGGGACAGCCGGTCCCGGAACGTGCGCCGCCCGCCGCGCGGCACGGGCGCGCCATTCTCCCCGGCGGCGGCGCTGACCAGGTGCTGGACGGTGTCCAGGTCCACGTCGTCGCCGTCCGCCACGGACAGCGCCTCATGGGCGAGCCCGCGCACCTGCGGATCGCCGTTGTCCAGCGAGAGCACCGTCGCCCCGGCCCGCCGGGCGTCGTGCACCCGCTCCAGCAGCCCTTCGCCGGGCCGGTCCGGCGTCACCACGAGCAGCGTCTCGCCGCGCCCGGCCGCCTCGATCCGGCCCAGTCCGACCGCGAGGTGCGCCGGGTCGCCGGGTTCCACGCGGTGGCGCACCAGGGTGGGGCGGAGTTCGGGCAGCCCGGACCAGGTGGACTCGTCCACCAGATGGGCGGCGAGGTGCCAGGGCTCGTACAGCTCGGTCCCCACCAGCAGCAGCCCGCCGCCGTGCGGGACCACGGAGGAGCGGAGCGCGCCGGCGAACCGGCGGGCGGCGGCGGGCCACTGGGTCCTGGCGAGCACTTCACGCAGCAGCGCCACACGTACGGCATCCATGGCCCGGCATCCTGCACCATGCGGGGGGCCGGGCACCGGCGAAAGGCCGGACAGCCATCCGTACGGGTGGCGGCCCGGGCCCACGGGCTCCGCCCCGTACCTGGCAGTAGTGTCGGGGCCATGACGACGAATGACAGCAGCAGCGCGCCCAAGCCCCCCGCCAAGGACCCCTGGGACCTGCCCGACGTGTCCGGCCTGACCGTCGGCGTGCTCGGCGGCACCGGACCGCAGGGGCGGGGCCTGGCGTACCGCTTCGCCCGCGCCGGCCAGCAGGTGATCATCGGCTCCCGCGCCGCGGACCGCGCGGAGGCGGCGGCCGGGGAACTGGGGAACGGCGTGCGGGGCGCGGACAACGCCACGTGCGCCCGGGAGAGCGACGTGGTGATCGTGGCGGTGCCGTGGGACGGGCACGCCAAGACGCTGGAGTCGCTGCGCGAGGAACTGGCCGGCAAGATCGTCGTCGACTGCGTCAACCCGCTCGGCTTCGACAAGAAGGGCGCCTACGCGCTGAAGCCGGAGGAGGGCAGCGCCGCCGAACAGGCCGCCGCCCTGCTGCCGGACTCCCGCGTCACGGCCGCCTTCCACCACCTCTCGGCGGTCCTCCTCCAGGACGAGACGATCGACGAGATCGACACCGACGTCCTCGTGCTCGGCGAAGCCCGCGCCGACACGGACATCGTCCAGGCCCTGGCCGGCCGGATCGCCGGAATGCGCGGCATCTTCGCGGGCCGCCTGCGCAACGCCCACCAGGTCGAGTCGCTGGTCGCCAACCTCATCTCGGTCAACCGCCGCTACAAGGCGCACGCCGGACTCCGTACGACGGACGTGTGAGCCGGGCCCGCACCGGACGTCCCGGGGCATGGGGGACACTGGGAGGGACCACGCATCACCCCCGACAGGAGCCACCCATGCCCCGCCTCGCCCTCTACGCCCTGGTCGTCTGCGTCCTGGCCCTCGCCGCGGCCGTGACGGCCTTCGTCCAGGGCAGCGTGCTCATCGGCATCGTCTGGGTCCTGCTGGTCGGCCTCTCCTCCAACATGGCCTGGTACTACCTGCGCCGCCGCCGCGCGCAGACCGCGTCCGCGGAGTAGTCCGGACCGCCTAGCCGGGGACCGCGCACCGCGGGTCCGCCTCCTGCCAGAAGCGGTAGGCGTCCAGGCCGCAGTCGCTCCACCAGCCGTGCACGTCCAGGCCGCGCAGCAGGGCGTAGACCGCGTCGAAGAAGGCGCGGTTCAGCTCGGGGACCCACAGCAGGGCGAACACCGCGATCAGGCCGAAGGGGGCGATCGGCTCGACCGCGCGGCGGGCCGAGCGCGAGAGCCACGGCTCGATCACCCCGTAGCCGTCCAGCCCGGGCACGGGCACGAAGTTCAGGATGGCGGCCGTCACCTGGAGCAGCGCCAGGAACGCCAGCGCGTTCCGGAAGGCGGGCGGCACCCCGTCCAGCGCGTCCAGCCAGAACGGCGCGGTGCACACGACCGCGAACAGCACATTGGTCAGCGGCCCGGCCGCCGAGATCAGGCTGTGCCGCCACCGGCCGCGAATCCGGCCCCGCTCGATGAACACCGCCCCACCGGGCAGCCCGATCCCGCCCATGATCACGAACAGCACCGGCAGCACGATGCTCAGCAGCGCGTGCGTGTAGGCGAGCGGGTTCAGCGTCAGGTATCCCTTGGCCCCGATCGAGATGTCGCCGCTGTGCAGCGCCGTCCTCGCATGCGCGTACTCGTGCAGGCAGAGCGAGACGACCCACGCCCCGGTCACGAACAGAAACGTCGCGAACCCCGGCTGCTCGGCGAATCCCGACCACACCCCCCACCCGGCCACGGCCGTCACGGCGGCGATCCCGAGGAAGACCGGACTGATCCGCTGCTGCGCTGCGCTTGCCATGGGCCGAGCGTAGGCGGCCGGCCCGCCGCCCACCCGGCTCTCCCCGGATTTCGCCCCTGCTAGCGTCCCCCCACGTGAACGACAACGTATACGTGGGCAACGCCGGCAAGGATGCCGCGCTCGACCGGGGATGGATTCTCGGGCACTTCAAGGACGCGGGTGATCCCCGGCACAGTGAGGACGTCGAGATCAAGTGGGGCGTCCACCCGGTGGGCGACGAGCGGGCGCAGTGGGTGCGCGGGGAGAGCCGGACCGCGCTGCTCGTGCTCATCAGCGGGCGGTTCCGGGTGGAGCTGCCCGGGCGCAGCGTGCTCCTGGAGGAGCAGGGCGACTACGTGGTGTGGGGCGTCGGCGTCGACCACTCCTGGGTCGCCGAGGAGGAGTCCGTGGTGCTCACCGTCCGCTGGCCGTCCGTACCGGGTTACGCGGTCGAGCCGAAGGCGCCCACGGCGCCGGAGGGCTGACGGCGACCCGGCGGAAACGGTTCGCTTCCCGCCCCCGGACCGGAGAGGGCGGGGCCATGACGAGCGGCGGCGGGGCGGCTGTGCGCGCACCGGGGCGGGTCGCGGAGAATGGGCGCGTGCGCTTCGGCATCCTCGGTACCACCCAGGCACTCCGCGACGACGGCACGGCCCTCCCCGTCGGCGGGGCGCGGCTGCGCGCCCTGCTCACCGTGCTGGCGCTGCGGCCCGGCCGGACGGTCCCGGTCGCCGTGCTCGTGGACGAGGTGTGGGACGGCGAACCGCCCGCCGACGCGGCCGGCGCGCTCCAGGCGCTGGTGGGACGGCTGCGGCGGGCCATCGGGCACGACGCCGTCGCCTCGGCGGAGAGCGGGTACCGGCTGGCCGCCGAGCCGGACGCCGTCGACCTGTTCCGCTTCGAACGGCTCGCCGGCGAAGGCGCCCGGGCCCTCGCGGAGGGCGACCCGGCCCGTGCGACGGCCCTCCTGACCGACGCCCTCGCCCTCTGGCGGGGCCCCGCGCTCGCCGACCTCCCCGACCGGCATGCCGCCGCCGCGCGCTGGACGGCCCGCCGGCTCGACGCCCGCCGGGACCGGATCGCCGCGCGGCTGGAGCTCGGCCGGGCCCCCGAGGTGCTGCCCGAGCTGACCGCGCTCTGCGGCGAGCACCCCCTGGACGAACCCCTCCAGGCGCTCCGCCTGCGCGCCCTGCGCGACGCCGGGCGCACCGCCCAGGCCCTGGCCGCGTACGAGGAGGTCCGCACCCTCATAGCGGACCGTCTCGGCACCGATCCGGGGCCCGAGCTGACCACTCTGTACGGGGAGCTGCTGCGGCAGGAGCCCCCGGCCCCCGTGAAGGAATCCGCCCCCCTGGGCAACCTCCGCGCCCGGCTCACCAGCTTCGTCGGGCGGGAGCACGAGATGGAGGCGCTGCGCGACGACCTCTCCCGGGGAAGGCTGGTCACCCTGCTCGGGCCCGGCGGCGCCGGCAAGACCCGGCTCTCGCAGGAGGTCGCGGACACCGTCGACGCCGGCACCTGGCCCGACGGCGTCTGGCTCGCCGAGCTGGCCCCCGTGGACGACCCGGAATCCGTGCCGGAGGCGGTGCTCGCCGCACTCGGGGCCCGGGAGACCGTGCTCAGCGGGGCCGGCTCCGGAGAGCTCCGGGCCGCCGAACGGGCCTCCGGCGACGAGCGCGCGGCCGGTGAGTCGCTGGCCCGGCTCACCGAGTACTGCGCCCGCCGCCGCATGCTGCTCCTCCTCGACAACTGCGAGCACGTCATCGAGGCCGCCGCCGCCCTCGCCGACCATCTGCTGGCCCGCTGCCCCCGGCTCACCGTCCTCGCGACCAGCCGGGAACCCCTCGGCGTGCCGGGCGAGGCGGTCCGGCCGGTCGACCCGCTGCCGGACCCGACCGCGCTGCGCCTGCTCGCCGAGCGCGGCGCCGCCGCCCGCCCCGGCTTCCGGGTGGACGCGGACGAGGCGACGGCGGCGGCCACCGCCGAGATCTGCCGCCGCCTGGACGGCCTGCCGCTCGCCATCGAGCTGGCCGCGGCCCGGCTGCGGATGCTCACGCCGCAGCAGATCGCGGACCGGCTGGACGACCGCTTCCGCCTGCTGACGAGCGGCAGCCGGACCGTGCTGCCCCGCCAGCAGACCCTGCGGGCGGTCGTCGACTGGTCCTGGGACCTGCTGGACGACGACGAGCGCGTCACCCTGCGCCGCCTCGCCGTCTTCGCCGGCGGCTGCACCCTGGAGGCCGCCGAGGCCGTCTGCGCCGACCCGGCCGGCCGGTCCGGGGAGGTGGCCCTCCTCCTCGGCTCGCTCGTGGACAAGTCGCTCGTGGTCGCCGCCCCGGCGGACGACGGCCGGATGCGCTACCGGCTCCTGGAGACCGTCGGCGAGTACGCGGCGGAGCGCCTGGCGGAGTCGGGGGAGCGGGACGCCGTCGCACACCGGCACCAGGTGTTCTTCCGCGAGCTGGCCCGTACGACCGACCCCCTGCTGCGCGGCTCCGGGCAGCTCGACGCGATCCGGCTCCTGCAACGCGAGTACGAGAACCTGCGCACCGCCCTGCGCCACGCCGTCGCCGCCCGCGACGAGCAGGAGGCGCTGTGCATGGTGCTGTCCCTCTCCTGGTACTGGCAGATCCGCAACCTGCGCGGCGACGCCCTGCACTGGGCCGACGCGGCGGCGTCCCTCGGCCCCGACCCGTTCGCGGAGCCCGTACGGCCCGCGCCGTCCCTCCACGAGCGCTGCACCGACGCGCCCCCGCCCATGCGCCAGGAACTGCTGGAGGAGGCGCGGCGGCAGGTGACCCTGGTCCAGCTGGTCAGCATGGACCACGCCATGGACGAGTGGACGAACGAGGCCAGCATGGCCCGGCTGCGCGCCGTCGTCGCCACCTACCGGGCCGGCCAGCCGCAGACCTGCCGCAGCCCCGCCTCGCTCTGGTTCTACGCCGTGATGCTCACCGGCGGTGTCTCCGACCTGCGCCACCTGCTGGACGCGACGGTGAGCGGCGCGCGGGAGTTCGGTTACGAGTGGGAGCTGGCCGCCGCCCTCCAGATGCGGGCCAATGTGCTGGCCAACCGCCCCGACTGGGCCGGCGAGGCCCACCGGGACGCCGACGAGAGCCTGGCGGTCTTCAGCCGGCTCGGCGACGTCTGGGGGATGGCCGAGGCGCTCTCCTCGCGCGGCGAGGCCAACGAGAAGCAGGGTGACTACGCGCAGGCGGCCGAGGACTTCCAGGCCGCCATCCGCTCGGCCGAGAAGCTGGGCGCCCTGGCCCAGGTCTCCGTGCTCCGCATCCGTCACGCCTCCGTGCTCACGGAGCTCGGCCGGGGCGAGGAGGGCGAGGCGGTCATGCGCGAGGTGCTGGCCGACGAGCGGCAGACCGGGCACGAGGCCCGGCCGGCGGCGCGGCTGTTCCTGGCGATGTGGCTGGGGCGGTGCGGCCGGACCGCCGAGGCACGTGAGCAGTTCGACCGCCTCCGGGAGGAGTTCGCGTCGGAGACCATGGCGGTGTTCGAGGGCTTCGTCCTCGGCGGCCTGGCCTGGCTGGACAACCAGGACGGTGCGTACGACCGCGCGCTGGAGAAGAGCCGGCGGTCCCTGAAGGGCGTGCGGGACCCGCTGACGCAGATGGTCGCGCCGCAGATGGCGGTGATCAACCTGGTCATCCTGGCCTGGGCGCTCGGCGGGCTCGGCGGCGAGGAGCGGGCCGTGATCGCGGCGCGGCTGCTGGGTGCCGGATGGGCGCATCTGCCCGAGGGCCACTTCATGAACGCGATGGAGCGCGAGAACCTCGCCCGCGCCGAGGCGCTGGTGCGGGGCCGGCTCGGGGACGCCGCCTACGAGTCCGCGTACGCCGAGGGCGGCGGCCTCTCCCTGGAGGAGGCCGCCGCCCTCGTGGACGCGATCCCGGAACCCGGTCCGTGACGTCAGGACTTCTTGCGGAACCTGGAGACCGCGAGCGGAGCCACGGCCGCCGTGATGACCACGGCCCAGCCGAGCGTCAGCCAGACCGAGTTGCCGAGCGAGGTGCCCATCATGAGGCCGCGCGCGGCGTCCGCCAGGTTCGACAGCGGGTTGTAGTCGGTGAACGTCTGGAGCCAGCCGGGCATCGTCGTCGGCGGGGCGAAGATCGAGGAGCCGAACTGGAGCGGCATCATGACCAGCATCCCCATGCCCTGGACCGCCTGGGCCGTCTTCATGGCCAGGCCGAGCAGGATGAAGATCCACATGATCGCGGCGCCGAACGCGGCCGACAGGCCGATCGCCCCGATCAGCCCGAGCACGGAGCCGTGGAGCTCCATGCCGAGGGCGAAGCCCATGCCCAGCAGGATGAGGGTGGCGACCATCATCCGGCCGAGCTCGACCACGATCTTGGCGACGAGCACCGAGGAGCGCGCGATCGGCATGGTGCGGAAGCGGTCCATGACCCCCTTGCGGAAGTCGTCGTTGACACCGCTGCCGACGGCCATGGCGATGTTCATGCCCATCATCGCCATCAGGCCGGGGATCAGGTAGTTCAGGTACTCCTGCCGGCCGCCGCCCATGCTGCCGCCGACCGAGCCGCCGAAGACGTACACGAACAGCAGCACGAAGATGACGGGCATCAGCAGCGCGTCGAACATCGACTCCGGATCCTTCTTGATCTGGAGCAGGTTGCGCCGGACCAGGGCCCCGATGTGGCGCAGGTTGTTCCGCAGGCCGATGGAGCCCTCGTCGTGGAGTTTCGTGACCGGCGCGGAGACGGGCGTGCCGGTGGGGGTGGGCGTCAGAGTCGTCGTGCTCATGCCGCGACCTCCTCGGGAATCGTGTCGGTGGCGGTGGCCTTGTCGCCGGTGATGGCGAGGAACACCTCGTCCAGGCTGGGCAGCGCGGTGGCGACGTGGGCCAGCGAGAAGCCCCGGGTGCCGAGCAGCCCGATGACGGCGGTCAGCTGCTCGTCGCTGAGGATCGGTACGTAGAGCAGGCCCTCGTCCGGGACCGCCTGCGCGCCGGCGACACCGTCGAGACCGGTCTCCCGCAGCGCCTGCGCCATCGGGGCCAGCTCGGCCGGGTCCGAGGGGCGGATCTGCAGGGTGCGGCCGCCGACCTTGGCCTTGAGCTCGTCGACACCGCCGCGGGCGATGATCCGGCCCTTGTCGATGACGGTCAGCTCGTTGGCCAGCTGTTCGGCCTCTTCCATGTACTGGGTGGTAAGGAGCACGGTCGCCCCCTCCGCGACCATGCGCTGCACCTCGTCCCAGACCTCGTTGCGGGTGCGGGGGTCGAGCCCCGTCGTCGGCTCGTCCAGGTAGAGGACGGCCGGGCTGCCGATCATGGAGGCGGCCAGGTCGAGCCGGCGGCGCATTCCGCCGGAGTACTCCATCGCGGCCTTCTTCGCCGCGTCCGTGAGCGAGAAGCGCTCCAGCAGCTCGTCGGCCCGGGCCCGCGCCCTCTTGCGGGGCAGGTCGAGCAGCCGCCCGATCATGTAGAGGTTCTCCCAGCCGGAGAGCTTCTCGTCGACCGAGGCGTACTGGCCGGTGAGGCCGATGGTGCGGCGCAGTGCACGGGGCTGCTTCACCACGTCGAAGCCGGCGACGACCGCGGTCCCGGCGTCGGGCGTGATCAGTGTGGAGAGGCAGCGTACGAGGGTGGTCTTGCCGGCGCCGTTGGGGCCGAGCACGCCGAGGACGGTGCCCTCGCGCACATCGAGGTCCACGCCGTCCAGGGCCTTGGTCTCGCCGTAGTGCTTGACCAGTCCCCGCACCTCTACGGCGTTCCCGCCGCGCTTGGGGTTCTTGTCGATTCGCGTCATGCCGACTATCAGACCAGCCGCCACCGACAGGCCGCCGACAGCCGGCCGACAGCCCGCTCGCTCCCACCGACAACGGCCGACAGCCCGCCGATGGGGGAAGTCGGCGGGCTGTCGTCGTTACCGGTGGTGGTCGTCGGGGGCGGGCCCCTGCGGCCTCAGTGGAAGGTGTGCTCCGGGGCCGGGAACGTGCCGCCCACGACCTCCTCCGCGTACGCCTTCGCGGCGTCGCCGAGGATCTGCCGCAGGTCGGCGTACTGCTTGGTGAAGCGCGGCACCTTGCCGCCGGTCAGCCCGACCATGTCGGTGTAGACCAGCACCTGGGCGTCGGTCTCCGGCCCCGCGCCGATCCCGATGGTCGGGATGTGCAGGGTGCGGGTGACCTCGGCGGCCAGTTCGGCCGGTACCAGCTCCAGGACGACGGCGAACGCGCCGGCGTCCTGCACGGCCTTGGCGTCGCGCAGCATCTGCTGGGCGGCCTCCTCGCCCCGGCCCTGGACCCGGTAACCCATCGCGTTGACGGACTGCGGGGTCAGACCGATGTGGGCCATGACCGGGATGCCGGCGTCGACCAGCAGCTTGATCTGCTCGTGGCTGCGCTCGCCACCCTCCAGCTTGACCGCGCCGACCCCGGACTCCTTGATGAGCCGGGTGGCGTTGCGCAGGGCCTGGACCGGGCTCTCCTGGTAGGCGCCGAAGGGGAGGTCCGCGACGATCAGGGCGCGCTTGGTGCCCCGGACGACGGCGGCGGACAGGATGGCGATCTCGTCCATCGTGACGGGCACGGTGGTCTCGTAGCCGAGGTGGCAGTTGCCCATGGAGTCGCCCACGAGCATGACCGGGATGCCGGCCTCGTCGAAGACGGACGCGGTCATCGCGTCGTAGGCGGTGAGCATGGGCCACTTCTCGCCGCGCGCGGTGGCGGCGGCGATGTCGTGGACGGTGACCCGGCGGTTGCTCTTGCCCCCGTACAGCGCCTTGCTGCTGTCGGAGGGGGCACCCGCGGGGGTGGCGGACTGGTTCTGCGCAGCCTGAAGCGACATGGCAGGTGGCTCCTTCGTCATCTCGAGGCGCCCTGACGGCGTCCCCGGACCGCTTCCATGGTGGCATCCCGGAGCCGGTCGCGGGAAGTGGGCCGCGCGCCCGGGCCCTCGGTAAAGAATTTACAATACGAGACGGTCTCGTATCGCAATGCGTCTAGGCTGCTCCTCATGTCCACACCCTCCGGCGCTCCCGCCGTGCCCCAGATACCGGAGGCGGTCCACCGCCGCCGCTGGGCGATTCTCGTGGTCCTGATGTTCAGCCTGCTCATCGTGGTGCTGGACAACTCGATCCTGAACGTCGCCGTCAAGACGATCGCCTCCCCTTCGCCCACGGGCATCGGCGCCACCCAGAGCGAGCTGGAGTGGGCGATCAACTCCTACACGCTCGTCTTCGCCGGCCTGCTCTTCACCGCCGGCCTGCTGGGCGACCGCCTCGGCCGCAAGAAGATCCTGCTCTTCGGCATCACCCTCTTCGGCGCCGGCTCCGCCCTCGCCGCCCTGTCCGACTCGCCCGGCCAGCTCATCACCTGGCGTGCCCTGATGGGCTTCGGCGCCGCCTTCGTCATGCCGGCCACACTCGCCGTCCTGATGAACGTCTTCGAGCGCGACGAGCAGCCCAAGGCGATCGGCATCTGGGCCGGCAGCGTCGGCCTCGGCATCGCGATCGGCCCGATCACCGGCGGCCTGCTCCTCGAACACTTCTGGTGGGGCTCGATCTTCCTGGTCAACGTCCCCGTGGTGATCATCGCCCTGGTCGCTATGGTCCTGCTGGTGCCGGACTCGAAGGACCCGCGGCCGGGCCGGCTCGACCCGCTCGGCGTGGTGCTCTCCATCATCGGCCTGGTGCTGCTGGTGTACGGCATCATCCGGGGCGGCGAGCTCGCCGACTTCACCGACGTCTCCGTCCTCCTCCCGGTCGTCGGCGGCCTCGCCGTCCTGGTGGTCTTCGTCCTCCACGAGAAGCGCAGCGCCAGCCCGGCCATCGACGTCTCGTACTTCAAGAAGCCCGCGTTCTCGGCCGCCGTCGCCGCGATCGCGCTGATCTTCTTCGCGCTGATGGGCGTCACCTTCTTCTCCGCCTTCTACATGCAGAGCGTCCGGGGCTGGAGCGCCCTCCAGTCCGGGCTGCTGATCCTGCCGCTGGCCGTGGCCCAGATGCTCTTCGCGCCCCGCGCCCGGATCGTCGTCGCCCGCTTCGGCGCCCGCGCGGTCTGCACGGCGGGCATGCTGGCCGTCGCCGTCGGCCTGGCCGCCTTCGCCCTCTTCGACGCCGACACGCCCGTCTGGCTGATGTGCGTCGTCTTCTTCGTCCAGGGCACCGGCATGGCCCACGTCATGCCGCCGGTCACCGTCGCCGTGATGCAGGCCCTGCCGCGCGAGAAGGCGGGCTCCGGCTCGGCCGTCAACAACACGTTCCGCCAGGTCGGAGGCGCGCTCGGGATCGCCGTGCTCGGCTCGGTGCTGTCCACCGTCTACCGGGGCGACATCGAGGACCACCTCGGCGCGCTGCCCTCCGGGGCCCGGGACGCGGCGGGGGAGTCCATCGAGGCCACCCTCGCCATCGCGGAGAAGCTGGGCCCCAAGGGCGCCCCGCTGGTCACCGCCGCGCACGACGCCTTCATGAACGCCATGCACGTCACGGCCCTCGGCTCGGCCGCCGTCGCCCTCATCGGCACGCTTGTGGTCGCCCTGTGGCTGCCGGGCCGCGAACCGGCCGCGCCGCGGTCCGTACGCGAGGAGGAACGCCCCGCTCCGGCGGGCGCCGAGCGATGACGGTCCCGGCCGCGTCCGGCTGAGCCTTCCGGGTGAACCGGGCCGTGTCACGCGGCCCGGTTCACCCGCAACGGCCGGCCGTCTTCCGCGTCGGCGAGAATCGGGGGCGGCGAAAGGTGGTTTCACGTGCAGGACCAGGCACCGCACGAGCGGTCCGGCGAGGTTCCCGGCCCCCCGGGGCCCGGCGAGGACCCCGAACCGCGCCGGGGGCGGCCGCGCAGCGCCGCCGCCGAGGCGGCCATCCTGGACGCCGTCGTGGCGCTCCTGGAGGCCGGTGAACCCCTCGCCGCGCTCTCCATCGAGCGCATCGCCCGCACCGCCGGGGTCGGCAAGGCCACCATCTACCGGCGCTGGGCCGGCAAGGAGGAGCTCTTCGTCGACGTGCTCCGCGCCATCGAGCCCCCGGAGCCCGAGGTCTCCGGCACCGGCGGCCTGGGCGACCTGCGCGTCCTGCTGGAGTCCATGCGCAAACGCGGCCTCGCCCAGCGCTCCTCCGTACTGCTGCACAACGTGTTCGCGCAGATGAAGAGCCATCCCCGGCTCTGGCACGAGTACCAGTGCACCGTGATCGCCCCCCGCCGCCTCGCCATGGTCGCCGCCGTGCGGCGCGCCGTGGAGGCGGGCGAGCTGCGGGACGACACGGACGTGGAGCTGATGGACGACCTGTTCCTCGGGCCGATGCTCGTACGCACCATCCACCGGCCCGACGCGCCGCTGCCCGAGGACCTCGCCGACCGCATCATCGCCCTGGCGATGGAGGGCCTGGCGCCCCGGCGCGGACGGATGTGATCGTTTCGTCACAGAGCACCGCGATCACCCCCTCCTCCGGAACTGCCGGAGCCGCCTCCCACGTCCTCGTGGCAGTACGACCGCCACAGGCGGCAGGAAAGGCATCGCGCATCCCCTAGGGTCGGGGGCGCGGCGATGTGTACGGCAAGGCAGTGAGGACAGCGCGATGGTGCAGGCGTACAGGGCGGACACCGGGAACGGCGTGGGACCGCAGCGCTCCGGCTCCCGCTTCCGGGACCTGCGCGACAGACTCGCCCGGACCCTCCGGGACCCGGGCGTCTGGCGGCGCGGGATCGTTCTGGCCTGCTGGTCGCTCCTGCTGACCCTCGTGATGGCCTTCCACGCCCAGATCCCGAACACCATCGGCAACCTGGGCAGCCTCACCGAGACGTTCCTGCCGTGGTTCGGCGTGTTCGTCCCGCTGCTGCTGGTCCTGGGCCTGGTGCGCCGCTCGGCGACCGCCCTGGTGGCGCTGCTGCTGCCGGTCGTGGTCTGGCTCAACATGTTCGGCGGCCTGTTCGCCGACAAGTCCGGCACCGGTGGCGACCTCACCGTCGCCACGCACAACGTCAACGCCGACAACCCCGACCCGGCCGCCACCGCCGACCAGGTCGCGGGCTCCGGCGCGGACGTCGTCGCCCTCCAGGAGCTGCCGGCCGGCAAGGTGGCGGCGTACGAGAAGGCGCTCGCCGGCCGCTTCCGGTACCACTCGGTGCAGGGCACCGTCGGCCTCTGGAGCAAGTACCCGCTCAGCGACACCCGGCCGGTGGACCTCAAGATGGGCTGGGTCCGCGCGATGCGGACCACCGTCGCCACGCCCGAGGGCCCCCTCGCGGTCTACGTGGCGCACCTGCCGTCCGTACGGGTCAAGCTCCACGCCGGCTTCACCGCCAACCAGCGCGACCAGAGCGCCGACGCCCTCGGCAAGGCCATCTCCCACGAACCGCTCGCCCGGGTCGCCCTGCTCGGCGACCTCAACGGCACGATGAACGACCGCGCGCTCAAGGCGGTCACCTCGCAGATGCGCTCCACCCAGGGGGCGGCGGGCGACGGCTTCGGGTTCAGCTGGCCCGCGAAGTTCCCGATGGCCCGGATCGACCAGATCATGGTCAAGGGCGTCGAGCCGATGTCCTCCTGGACGCTCCCGGCCACCGGCAGCGACCATCTTCCGATCGCCGCCCGCGTCGAACTCTGACGCAACGGGCCGTTTACCGGATGGCCCCCATTCTCTGAGAGACTTTGTTCCGTACGGGAACAAGGTCACCGGCGACGAGGCCGGCCCGCCGCCGTGCGCCCCGCCGACCGGCGGACCGCGCGGGCGTGCGTACCACCACGTTCCCTCCCGTCCCTTCCGCGCGTCCGCAGGCCCCGACCGGGTCTCGCCGGGCTGCGGCGGGGGCCTGAAGCGGAAAGGTCTCTCCTCATGCCCCTGGCCCTGCTCGCGCTGGCCGTGAGCGCCTTCGGCATCGGCACCACCGAGTTCGTGATGATGGGCCTGCTGCCCGACGTCGCGGACGACCTCGGCACCTCCGTACCCACCGCCGGCTACCTCGTCTCCGCGTACGCGATCGGTGTGGTGATCGGCGCCCCGCTGCTCACCGCCGTCGGCTCCCGCGTCCCGCGCAAGCGGATGCTCCTGCTCCTGATGGCCCTCTTCACCGTCGGCAACCTCGCCTCCGCGCTGGCCCCCGGCTTCGGCTGGCTGGTCGCGGGCCGGCTGCTGGCCGGTCTGCCGCACGGCGCGTTCTTCGGCGTCGGGGCCGTCGTCGCCTCCCGGCTGGTGCCCGAGGGGCGCCGGGCGCGCGCCGTCGCCACGATGTTCCTCGGCCTGACCGTCGCCAACATCGTCGGGGTGCCCGCCGCGACCCTGCTCGGCCAGCACCTCGGCTGGCGGGCCACCTTCCTGGTCGTCGCGGCCATCGGCGTCTGCGCGATGGCGGCCCTCGCCCGGCTCGTCCCGCAGATCCCCGTCGAGGCCCGGCAGGACGTGCGCCACGAGCTGCGGGCGCTCGGCAACCGGCAGGTCCTGCTCGGACTCCTCACCGCGGTCTTCGGCTTCGCCGGCGTCTTCGCGGTCTACTCGTACCTGTCGGCGATGACCACGAAGGCCATGGGCTTCGGCGAGTCCGCGGTGACGCCGGTGCTCGCGCTCTTCGGCATCGGCATGACCCTGGGCGCCCTGGCCGCCGGCCCGCTCACGGACCGGGCGCTGCGCCCGACCCTGTACGGGTCCCTGGGCGCCCTCGCCGTCGTCCTGGCGGCCTTCCCGCTGGCCGCCCAGGTGAAGTGGGCGGCGCTGCTGATGGTGGTGCTGCTGGGCGCGGTGGGCTTCATGACGACCACGCCGCTCCAGATCCTGGTGATGAACAAGGCGAAGGACGCCCCCACCCTGGCGTCGGCCTCCAACCACTCCGCGTTCAACCTGGCCAACGCGGGCGGTGCGTGGCTGGGCGGCGCGGCGATCGCGGCGGGCTGGGGCTGGACGTCCCCCGCGCTGGTGGGCGCGGTACTGGCCCTGGCGGGCCTGGCGATCGCGGTCACGGCGGGCGCCCTGGACCGCGAGGGCGGCACGTCGAAGGTGGTGGCGCAATCAGCCACCCCGCCGATCGAGGACACGACCTCAGCGGCCCATTCCAGCCCGTCCGGCGTTTGAGGACGGACCTCGGCCCGGAGCGGGCCGCAGCTGACCGGCGGCGCGGGCGGCATCCAGCCCGTCCGGCGTTTGAGGACAAGACCTCGGCCGGGACGGGCCGCAACTGACGGACAAACGCAGCCCGTCCGGCGCTTGAGGACGAACCCCCAGCCCCGGACGGGCTCACGCATCAGAGACCCGCGGGCTTCAGACCGCCTCGGCCTCGCGCCACCGATTCGTGATCGGCAGCCGCCGGTCCTTCCCGAACCCCTTCGGCGAGATCTTCGTCCCCGGCGGGTACTGCCGCCGCTTGTACTCGGCCGTGTCGACCATCCGCAGCGTCTTCGCCACCAGCGCCCGGTCGAAACCGGCCGCGACGATCGCTTCGAGCCCCTGGTCCCGGTCCACGTACAGCTCCAGGATGCGGTCCAGCACGTCGTAGTCCGGCAGCGAGTCCGTGTCCACCTGGCCCGGCCGCAGCTCGGCGCTCGGCGGCTTCGTGATGGAAGCCTCCGGGATCGGCGGGGTCTGCCCGCGCTCCTCGGCGGCCCGGTTGCGCCACTTCGCCAGCCGGAACACCGACGTCTTGTACACGTCCTTGATCGGCCCGTACGCCCCGACGGAGTCCCCGTACAGCGTCGAGTACCCGACCGCCAGCTCCGACTTGTTGCCCGGGGCCAGGACGATCTGGCCCTCCTGGTTGGAGATGGCCATCAGCATCGTGCCGCGCAGCCGCGACTGCAGGTTCTCCTCGGCGAGCCCGGAGAGCCCCAGCGAACCCATGTACGCGTCGAACATCGGCTCGATCGGGACGGTCCGGAAGTTGAGCCCGGTGCGCCGGGCCAGCTCGGCGGCGTCGCCCTTGGAGTGGTCCGAGGAGTACTTGGACGGCATCGAGACCCCGTACACCTGCTGCGCGCCCAGCGCGTCACAGGCGATCGCGGCGACCAGGGCCGAGTCGATGCCGCCGGAGAGCCCGATGAGCACGCTGTTGAAGCCGTTCTTCGCGGCGTAGGCCCGCAGCCCGACCACGAGGGCGGTGTACAGCTCCTCGTCGTCGTCCAGCCGGTCCGCGTAACCGCCGGCGAGCTCCGCCTCGTACGGCGGCAGCGGCTCCTCGGAGAGGACCACGTGGTCGATCCGCAGTCCGTCGGCGACCACGCCGGACGGCGCCTCGGCCGGGGCGGCGGGCAGCTCCAGGTCCAGGATCACGCTGCCCTCGGCGAACTGCGGGGCGCGGGCGATGACCTCGCCCTCCCGGTCGACGACGATCGAGTCGCCGTCGAAGACCAGCTCGTCCTGGCCGCCGATCATCGCGAGGTAGGCGGTCGTGCAGCCGGCCTCACGGGCGCGCTTGCGGACCAGCTCCAGCCGGGTGTCGTCCTTGTCCCGCTCGTACGGCGAGGCGTTGACCGACAGCAGCAGCCCGGCCCCGGCGGCGCGCGCGGCCGGGACGCGACCGCCGTCCTGCCACAGGTCCTCGCAGATCGCGAGGGCGATGTCGATGCCGTGCACGCGTACGACCGGCATCGAGTCGCCCGGCACGAAGTACCGGAACTCGTCGAAGACGCCGTAGTTCGGCAGGTGGTGCTTGGCGAAGTTCAGCGCGATCCCGCCGCGGTGCAGCACCGCGGCGGCGTTGCGCGGAGACCCGGCCGGCTGGCCGTAGCGCTCCGCCGCGAACTCCGATCGGTCGAGGTAGCCGACGAGGACGGGGATCTCCCCGAAGCCCTCCGCGTCGAGGCGGGCGGCGAGCGCGCGCAGCGCGGCACGCGACGCCTCGACGAAGGACGACCGCAGGGCCAGGTCCTCGACGGGGTAGCCGGTCAGCACCATCTCCGGGAACGCCACGAAGTGGGCGCCCTGTTCGGCGGAGTGCCGGGTCCAGTGGACGATCGCCTCGGCGTTGCCGGCGAGGTCGCCGACGGTCGAGTCGATCTGATTCAGTGCGAGGCGTAGTTGAGGCACGCGGCCCACTCTAATCGTCTGACTGACGCGATGCCCGGGCGGGCCGCGCGGAACCTCGACTCGCGCGGTGGATTCAGTGGTGCGAGCGCGAGTAGACCTGCTCCGCCCAGTCGGCGATCTGGTCGTCGGAGAGGTGCCGGGCGAGGTCGGCCTCGCTGATCATGCCGACCAGCTTCTTGTTCTCGACGACGGGCAGCCGGCGGATCTGGTGGTCCTGCATCTCCCGCAGCACCGCTTCCACGTCCGCGTCCGCGTCGATCCAGCGGGGCGTGCCCTGGGCGAGGTCGCCCGCGGTGACCTTGGACGGGTCCCGGCCCTCCGCCACGCAGCCGACCACGATGTCGCGGTCCGTGAGGATGCCGATCATCCGGTCCTCCTGGCCGCTGGCCGAGATGGGCAGCGCGCCGACGTGGTGCTCGCGCATCATCTGCGCGGCGCGGTCGAGGGTCTCGTGCGCCGGAATCCAGGTGGCGCCGGTGTGCATGATGTCCTTGGCGGTGGTCATGGGGGATTCCCTAAGAATGGTTGGCGGTCCGGGGGGACCGGGTGTGGCTGATGGGTGTTTGCCGCTTGTGGCTCGCGAGGAATGGCCGCCCGGTCCTCCGG
>NZ_JBHUXS010000031.1:0-57080 GCF_042669245.1 Streptomyces sp. NPDC057249
GCGGGACCCTCATCGCTGCGCGATGAGCAAGCGAAGCGCCGCGCTTCGCTTGGCGCGCCCCCTCCGCTTCGCTCCAGGGGCTAGAGACGCCGGCGCGCTTCGCTCCCCGGCCCGCGCGAAGCGCGGGCGTTCACTCCGCTTCGCTCCATGAACGCAGTGAACAGGCCTCGCTTCGCGATGCCCTGACAAGCAACCACTTCATGGCACCCCCCCAAGGGGTTCCGTCTCGCTACACCCCAGGTCCGTCCGCTTCGCTCCCGAACCCAACCTGCTTCTACAGGCCAGCTAGCTACAAGGGAAGTCTCCTGCCGAAGATTCCCCTGCCAAAGAACTGCTTCACTTCTTATCCGGGATAAACCCTGGAACCACAACCCCACCCCCCAGCCCAACCGACCAGACAGACCCACCGCCCAACAAAAAGCCAACGCCCACCTGTCCGACAAACCACGCCCCCTCCCCCAACTGGAGAGAGAACAAAGGCCACGAGTTCACCGTAAGCCCGAAGTACAGCGGCTACGTGGGCGCGCCAAGGTGACTTGTCCCATCGCCGATGCCGTCGGCGTGCGGTGTCTTCGGGTATCGTCAGCGCCACGACCACGCACGGCCCTGTCTCGGCGTCAGAAACGTCCAACGCCCGCGTACTTCAAGCTAGTTGGCGTCCATACAGGGGACTTCCAGTCGACGAAGACAGCGACCGGGGGCGCACCAGGCGCTCCCGGGACGGCGGGGAGGCTTCATGAGCAAGACGGGCGCGCGCCCCAGGGTGCTTGTCGTGGGGGCGGGCCTGGCCGGCACGGCCACAGCGATAAGGCTGCTCCACTTCGCGAGAAGACCGCTGGAGATCATCCTGCTGGAGCGGCGAGTGGATTACCGCTCGGCAGGAGTGGCCTACCACCGCGACGGCAATCATTGGGACTATGTCTTCAATATCCAGGCGGGCCGGATGTCGGTCTTCCGCGAGGATGTGCTCGATTTCATCAACTGGGCCAACCACGAGGCTGATCGGCGGGAGTGGCCCCGGCAATGGGCCTCCTGGACGTTCACCGAGCAGGGTCCCGCCCCCCGTCGCATCTTCCAGGATTACCTCAGCGACCGGCTGGCGGAGGCCGTTCGGGAGTCGTGCTCCGGGGTCGTCCTCGTCGAAGCGGACGGCGAAGCGCTTGATGCTCGCCGTTGCGACCGCGGCTTCGAAGTGGCCGTCAAAGGCCTCACCCCGAACGTGTCCGAGCGACTGCGTCCAGGGCCTTTCGCCGACACCTTGTTGCTCGAAGCCGACCACGTCGTTCTCGCCACCGGGCTGGAGCTCAGGGAACCGGCTTTCGCGGCCGGCGTCGCAGGTCACCCCTCCTTCATCCGTAACCCGTACTCCCCCTCGGCCATCCGTAAACTCAGCCTGCTCCCGGCCGAGTCCTCCGTGGCCGTCGTCGGGTCCGTGCTGAGCGCGTACGACACGGCGGGCCTGCTGCTGCGCAACGGGCATACCGGCCCCGTGCGGCTGATCTCCCGGTCCGGGACGCTCTTCCGCACCTACCCCGACGCCCATGAGCACGGAGTGGTGCCGGTGTCGCGACCCGACATCCTGATGGAGCCCTATCGCGGGCGCGAGGATTTCCTTGCGCGTGTCAGGACCGCTTGGCAGGAAGCGTGTTCGTCCGTCAGGGACCGTCATCCCGAGATCGACGCCGTGATCCTCTCCGAACGGGTTGCGAAGGCGTGGGAGCCGTACCTGCCGGAGGCCATCGACCGCGTTCCGACCGAGGAACTGCGCTGCCTGCTGGACGAGTTCTCGACCGGTATCGCGGCCGTGCGGGTCGGGGCCGTGGCGTACACCATGGACATCATCGAGCGAGCGATGCACCCTCAGGACGGGCGGGTGGAACTGGTCCTCGGCCGGGTGCAGGAGATCACCCCCGCGTCGGCCGGGCGGCTGACCGTCTCCGTGGCCGCTCAGCACGGGCAGCACAGCTTCGAGGCAGACCTTGTGGTGTCGAACTTCGGCAGGGAGTCCGATTACGCAAAGGTCGGGCAGCCGCTCTGGCACAGCCTCGTCCGGAACGGCATCGCGACCCCTCATGCACGGACCGGCCGAGGCGTGGAGGTCGACGAGTGCGGGACGCTGCTGGACGCCGACGGCCATCCGGCTGGACCGATCTCGGCCGTCGGCGTGCCGAGGGAGGGCGATGAGATCGTCAGGCACGGTCGGACGGGTGCCTTCGCGTTCAACCTCGCAGCCATCAAGAACCACTCCGTCGCCGTCGCCGCCCACGTCGTCGAACAGCTTGAACTGCGGCGGGACGGTTTTCACCAGCTCGCCGCACGGCACCGCCAGTACCGGAGCTATGTCAGCAACCCGGAGGAAGCGGTCCGGGGAGCGCTGGAGGAGTCTGTGGAACTGGAGGTACGGAGGCTCGCCAGCCGTGAACGCAAGAGGAGGGAAGCGCTGGATTCCCGTCTGCACGCCCGCATTCGCTCGATGGGCGGTCTTCCCGTACTTCCGACGGGCGTCCCTCACGATGAACGCCTGATCAGGGCGGTCGTCAACCGGGTGGCCGTGGACAGGCTCAACGACGTCTCCGTGACACCACGGCAGCTGCGTCGGCAATTGGGGTTGGAGAGTACCGAACACCCGGAGGACTAGTTGAACGGGAACGAGCGACGGATCCTGGGCACTCTGCTGGCCGGCGGGTCGGAGAATGTTCTCCGCGGCACCTGCAACAGAACACGGAGCGCGCAGGAGGGGGCCATACTCGTCGCCTCTTCCCTGGAAGCGGGGCTCTACGACGCCATTGTGGCCTCACGGGCCGTGGTGTGCGGCTCCGGCGGTCTCACCGGTCACATGCAGTCCTTGTGCCGCGGCAGGGGCATCCCCGTCCTGCGCGTGGACGAAGCGGACCTCGCCGACCTGATCGGGGAGGTGACGCTTTATCTGGAGAGCGCGTCGATCGTCGTGGCACCGCAAACGGTCCCTCTGCCCGGGCCCGGCAACTCCACTCTGGATGCCATCGGTTCGGCGTGTGCCGTCATCGCGGATCTGCAGGACATCACGGCCATCAACTCCTGCGGTCCCCATGCCGCACGTGTGGAGTCCTTCTTCATCCGGGAGGAGTTCCTCTGCCTTGCGCTGGGGCTGCGCCCGCTCGATGCCATGGCCGGCGATGCGGCAGCCGTCGCCGCCTATGGGCAGGCCATCGGAGAGCGCCTCTGCGACTTCGTCAAAGCGCTTCTTCCCGGTCAGCGGCTCGTCCTGCGGATGCTCGACCTTCGTTCCGACCACGCGGCCGACGTCACCGAGACCGCTCCTGTCGCGGTCGAGCCCAACCCGGAGATGGGCCTGCACGGCGCGCGCTGGCTCCTTGGCTCCACCGGTTACCGTGACTCCCTCCACACGGTGCTGGCGACCTTGCGCAACAACCTCGGCGACGAGGCGGAGCGCGTGGGTCTGTCGGTGCCCTTCGTGAGCGACGAGACGGAGTTCGCGCAGCTCAGAGAGCACCTTGCGCTGCCCGACGGCACGCCCTTGTCCGCGTTCGTCGAGACGCCCTCCGCTGTTCACGCGGCTCCGGCGATGTGTGCCATCGGCGCCAGTGAACTGTTCGTGGGCCTCAAGGACCTGGTGCAGTTCTACCTGGCCGCCGACCGGGGCAACCATTTGGTCGCCGATTCCTATCGCACCCGCCACCCCGCGGTCCTCGATGGTGTGCGCAGTGTCGTGGAGTCCGCCCGTGCCGTGGGTACGCCGGTGCGGGTCTTTTCGCTGGCATCGGACCTCGAGCACTACCTCGCACATTTACCGACGCCTGACGGCTACATGATGTGCACGGCTGAACTCCGCCAGCTCCTCCTCTCCCCCGCCTGAACGCCTCGCGCCGAGCCCCGCGTCCACCTCCACCGGCCGGACACCTCCGCACCGATGGAGTCGGTGCCCGGATTATTACGACGTAATAATCCGGGCGGTCCGTAGGAGGAGGCGGCTCTCCACCGCGCGGGGGAGCCGGCTGGGCGGAACCTCCTTCCGGGCCGGTCGGGAGCTCGTACGCGGAGCCGACGACTGGGAGCCGGTGCGCCGACAGGATGGTGCACATGACTTCCACCCCGCCCCGTTGGGCAGTCCGTGCCGCCCATCTCTGCGCGCTCGTCACGCTGCCGACCGGCATCTGGCGCGTGCTCCTGGCGACAGGCCACACGGCCGGCTACACCGATGCGGGTTACGCGGCGATGGACTTCACCGGCTGGGGTGCGGGTTATGTGCTCGGTCTCAGCCTGGTCAGCGAGGCGGTCGGGCTTCTGACTCTCGGGCTCGTACGGCCGTGGGGTGAGGTACTCCCCCGCTGGGTTCCGCTGCTCGGCGGGCGCCCTCTCCCTCGGATCGCGGTCGTTGTCCCGGCTGCCCTCGGGGCCCTGGTGCTGACGGTTCTGTGGACGCCGCTCGTCGCCTGGTGGGCGCTGCCGCACCCCGACCTGACGGCGCACGGCAGCGTGGTCGTGGGGCTGCTGTATCTGCCTCTGGTGGCCTGGGGGCCGCTGCTCGGTGCGGTGACCGTCTCGTACCACCGTCGCCGTGCCAGCGGGAGGCGAACCAACCCGTCGATTATTACGGCGTAATAATCGACGGGTTGGGTGCGCATTATTACGCCGTAATAATGCGCACCCAACCCCGTGCGGGGGCTACTTCTCCGCCCTCATCCGCTTCGACTCCTCGATCTTGTAGTCGACGAGGAGCTCCGTCAGCTTGCGACGGGAGGCGACGTCGAGCTCGGTGATGATGAGGTTCGTCAGGGTGTGGGGGTCGGTCGACGGCAGCCGGGCGGGTGCGTCGGTCGGGGGCTGGCGCTTCTGCTTGGGGGTGCGGGGCTTCTGGGGCCTGGTGGCCTTCAGGTGCTGGAGGTGGGCCTCCTGGTCCTCGGCCTTCTTCTTGCCGACCAGGCGCAGCGTGGCCGCGGATTCCTCGCCCGACTGGAGCTTCTCCTTGAGTGAGGGGGTCAGGGTCAGCAGCGCCAGACGCTGCGAGACCCAGCCCTGGGAGCGGTGGAGGCGGGCGGCGAGGGCTTCCTGGGTGCCGTGGATCTTCAGGAGCTGTTCGAGGGCCTTGGCCTCGTCCAGGTGGTTGAGCTCCTGGCGGTGGATGTTGGCGACGAGGGCCGATTCCAGTATTTCGTCGGGGTTGCTGCCCAGCTTGTCGTCGAGCATCACCTTGATCTCGGTGAGTCCGGCTTCGCGGGCGGCGGCGAGGCGGGAGTTGCCGTCGATGACGACGTACTTGGTGCCGGGTTCGAGGTCGTCCTCGCGGCCCGGGTTGCCTTCGAGGTAGGCGAAGCGGCCCATGATGCTGATCGCGGTCTTCTGGCCGTGGTCGCGGAGGCTGTTGCCGAGGTCGGTGAGGTCGCCGAGGTCGGACCTCGGGTTGTCGGGGTTCAGGCTGATGGTGTCGACGGGGAGCTGGACCGGGGGCGGGGCGCCTTCGGTGGGGGCGGCGGCGACCTGGTTGATGGCGGCGCGGCGGGCGCTGATGGACTGGGTCTGGCCGAATGAGGAGCCGGCGCCGAGCCGGGATGCCTTGCTCATGAGATCTCCCGGGCGAGGGCGCGCAGGCCGACGGCCTGGTCGCAGCGGGGGGAGTAGGCGAGCAGGGGCTGCTTCACGCGTACGGCCTCCTTCTGTTCCTTGAGGTCGCCGATGACGCCGACGACCCGGGGATCCTTTATGTCCATCCAGGAGTTGAGGGACGAGGTGGCGATGTAGCCGCGGCGGGCGTCGTAGTGGTTGACGACGATGCCGAGGTAGTCCAGTTCGAGGTGCATGTCGTCGCGGAGGTCCTCGATCTGGGAGGTCAGGAGTCCGTAGGCGTCGGCGGAGCTGTCTTCGGCCTGGACGACGACGAGGACGCCGGAGTTGCCCGGTGCTTCGCCCTGGCGGCGGCGGCCGTAGTAGGCGGCGGCGTCCATGCTGAGGCCGAGGCTGGGCGGGCAGTCGATGATGACGGCGTCGTAGTCGGCCTCGATGGCGGACAGGGCGCGTTCCAGGGCTGCTTCGCGGGCGCGTACCCCGGAGAGTTTGACGTCCAGGAGGAAGGCGTCGGTGCAGGCGGGCAGCAGGTGGAGGCGGTCGCCGAAGCGGGGGTCCTCGATGGGGACGACGAGGTCGGCGAGCCGGCCCTTGGCTTCGCCGGCCATGTGTTTGGTGAGGCTGTCGCCCTCGATGGGCAGCGGCTGGTGGCCGAGCTGCTTGGTGAGGTGGCACTGGGGGTCGAAGTCCACGAGGAGGACGCGCAGTCCGAGGCCGGGAAGGTCCTCGTAGTCGAGGGGCGAGGGGTCCGCGTCCTCGGCGAGGGCGGCCGCGAAGTGTTTGGAGATGCGGACCGGGTGGAGGGCGCCCGGGTCCTCGGCGAGGGCTTCGCCGGTGCCGGCGGCGATGGCGGTCTTGCCGACGCCGCCCTTCTGGTTGCAGGTGATGATGCGCTTCGGGTGTTCGGGGCGTACGACGGTGGGCGCCGGGTTGGTCTCCAGCCACATCACGACGGACTGGGCGAGGCCCTGGATGAGGGAGACGCCTCGGCTTCCGCAGTCGGCGCGGAAGCCGTCCCACTGGCCGTCAGGCAGGAAGGTGGCGAAGGACTTGGCTCCGGCGGTGTCGATGGGGGAGAGGTTGGATCCGAGTCGCCGCCATGCCTCGATGCCTGCTTCGACGGCGTGCTGGATGTCGATGTTGTGCTGGGCGGCCCGGATCTTCAGGTCCTGCTGGAGTACCGGGGGGAGCTTGGAGACGACCTTCTCGCGGTCGCCGGGGGAGGGCGAAGTCATGGCAGCCACCTTACTAACTCCGGTGATCCTTTTCTGTACCGACGCGTTAGTTCTGGCTGTGTTTTGGTTGAGGCACGCTCAAGAGCCCGGCTTCTGGGTGGTCGTGGAGCCGGGCTCGGGGGAGTGGAGCGGAGTGCGGGCGGTTATTACGGCGTAATAAGTCGGAGGTGGGTGGGGATTATTACGGCGTAATAATCCCCACCCACCTCGTCAGCTGCCGGTCTCCGCCGTTGCGGCCAGACCGCGTTGCGAGCGGGGCGTCTTGTCGCCGACGCGCTTCGGCTCGATCGTGCTCGGGTCGACCGCTTCGCCCGGGGCGCCCTCGTGGTACGGGCCGTCGGGGTCGGCGTCGCGGTCGTGGGGGAGCAGGAAGAAGACCCGGCGCAGGTGAAGTCCGCTGTCCGGGTCGGCCTCGGTGTGGGCCTCCAGCTCGGTGTAGCCGACCATGCGTCCGTCGCGTTCGTAGCGGGGCTTCCCGCGGCGGCGGGTGGTCTTGTCGAGCGCCTGGCGTACGTAGTCGAGGTTGTCGGGGTTCTCCAGCCAGACCACGGCGTTCTCGTGGTGGAGGTCGCTCTCGTTCAGCAGCGAGCTCATGGCTGCAGCCCCTTTGTGTGTCGGCCGGCCGGGAGGAGGCCGGGGTGGGTGTGAGCACGTTCCCTGGTGGGGGCACCGTGTTCATGGTAGGCCGGACCGGCGGGTGTGTGCCCGGTGCGTACGTCAGCCATGGCTGGTCCTGGATTCGTCGTCGGCGAGGAGTCCCAGGCCGGGGTAGTACTTCTTGCCGCTGGACTTCATCATGTCGGCGGGCGAGGCGAGGGAGAGTTCCTGGCGGACCCGGGTCGCGAACGCGCGGGCCGTCGCGGGGCGGATGCCTTCGCCGGCTCCGCACCAGCTGCTGTACGCCGCGTAGAGCAGGCCCTGTTCCACGCGGAGGTCCGCGGTGTGGGTGGTGCAGCACTCGGCGAGGAAGCGGCCGATGTGGTCCTCGGTGGTGGCGTAGGCGGCGGTGGCCGAGCGGACCGTGGCGGGGCCGTCGAGCGGGTCCCGGGTGGCCAGGTAGAGCTTGGCGCCCTCGATGAGCCACTGCAGGATGCCGGGGCCCTCGCTCTGGACGAGCTCCTTGGCGAGGTTGTCGATCTTGCGGGCGGCGGGCACGACACGCTCGAACGGGATGAGGCGGATACGGCGCCAGAAGGCGTGTCCGCCGGTGCCGACTTCGGGGCGGTGGTTGCCCAGGAGCCAGAGCTTGTGGGTCGGGTTGAAGCTGAAGAAGTCCTGCCGCATGCGCCGGGCCATGATGCGGTCGCCGCCGGTCAGCAGCTTCACCCGGGACTCGTCGAACTTGTCGTTCGGCTTGAGCTCCGAGCAGACGACGATGCGCCGGCCGTGCAGTTCGGTGAGCTCGGTGGAGTGCTCCGAGAACTTCCCCTTCTCCATGAGGAAGCCCGGCGGGGCTGCCTGCGCGTAGTCGCCGAGGATCTGGGTCATGACGTCCAGCAGCACGGACTTGCCGTTCGCGCCGGTCCCGTAGAGGAACGGGAGCACCTGGGCGCCGACGTCACCGGTGACGGAGTAGCCGAGGAGCAGGTGGAGGAAGTGGATCGTCTCCTCGCCCTTGGCGTCGTCGCCGAATGTGTCGTGCAGGAAGCGGTGCCAGCGCGGGGTGGGCGTCGCTTCGGGGGCGACGCTCGTGGCCCTGGAGTGCATGTCACCCACGGGGTCGGGCTTCCGTAGGTGCCCGGTGTGGAGGTCCACGACGCCGGCCGGGGTGCACAGGGCGTAGGGGTCGCCGTCCAGGACGTCCGGGTCGAGGGCGAGCGCGGGGGATGCCTTCGCTTGCGTGAGCATGGCCTTGATGCCGGGCGTCGACATGGAGCGGCGGCGGTGGGCGCGGACTTCCCGGTCGGTGTACTGGCCGGTGGGATCGGTGGGGGGCATCTGCTCGGCAAGGTCGCCCGCCGCCCAGACCGCGGCCTTCTCGCCGCCCGTGCGCTTCCAGCGGTACTGGTCCCAGTGGTACCAGCCCAGGCCCTCGACGTGGCGGAACTGGTCGCCGAACATGACGGCGAACAGCTTGGCGTTGCCCCGGTCGGTCAGAAGGGCGGGCAGGCGGCCTTCGGGTGGCGGTGGTTCACCGGCCACGGAGGCGTTCTGCTGGGCGGGCAGGCCGGGAAGGCCGCCCTCGGTTTCGAGGGCGAGCATCTGCTGCGCTGCGGCAGTGGCGTCGAAGCGCGGGCCGCTGTCGGCGCTGCTCATGGGCGTCCTTCGGGATCGAGCGGGCGGGCTGCGCCGGCGGACAGGGCTGAGGCGATGATGGTGAGGCTGTGCCGGTGGCGGTTCGGACGCGCGGCGTCGGCCGCTTCGGTGAGCAGGTCCTGTGCGCGGGGCTCTGTGAGACGCCCGGCTGCGACGAGTCCGCCTGCGGTGTAGGCGGCCCGGTTGAGCTTTTCGGTGAACGCGGTGCCTTCGGCGGCTGCCGCGCAGGCCCGGACCTCGGCGAGCAGGGGCTCCAGGACCCGCAGCGCGCGCGGGGTGCCCTGGGCGGGGCGGGTCGCCCGTGCGGGGCGGGGTGCCGGGACTCGTACGGGGTCAGGCCCCGGTGTGTGGCCGGTGCGCAGGAGTTCGGCGGCGAGCCAGTCGGGGAGGGGTGCGGGCAGGCGGGCGGCGCCTACGGGGGTGTAGGTGCCGGCGCGGGTGCGGGTGGCCGGGGTGACGATGTAGCCGCCGGTGGCCCGTACGTCTACCTGCCAGGCGAGGGCGACCTTGGGGCTGGAGCCCACGGAGGAGCGGTAGCGCGGTCCGCCGGGTTCGGTGCGGTACCAGATGTGGAGGCCGCCGGACGGGGTGCGGACGCGCAGGGTGTCCTCGTCGTCCGCGGGGCTGGGCCGGCCGCGCAGTGCGGCGAGCAGCGCCAGGGTGTCGTAGCCGGAGGCCAGGCCGGTGAGGTTGACGCTCTCGTGGATCGGGATGCCGGGCAGCAGCCGGTTGCGGTGGGGGACTTCGGCCGTGTGTGCGTCGATGTCCAGTACGACGAGGCCGGCGGGGCCACACGAGACGCCGACGCCGAGCGAGGGGTTGACGCCCCACCAGGCGGCCAGGCGTTCCGGGTCGGTGGTCGCGGCGTGGAAGCCGTGGCACCACCGGCCGGCGGGCAGGCAGGGGCAGTCTGTTGGTCGGTGGGGGTCCTCGCGACAGGCCGGGCAGTTCCCTGCGGGCGTTTTGCGTCCGGCGGCCAGGGGGTGGACGGGCCAGCCGTTCGCCGCGCACCAACGGGCCATGTCGAAGGGACTCGTGGCTCCCGCCGCGCGCGGGTCACCGGTCTCACTTTGACGCGGCACGCTGATCGTCCTTGCCGAAGGGCCAATAGGTTGTTCAGTCCTGAACGATTCAGTCCCTCCAGAGAAGAGCCAGGTCAGAGCGGTTTCACTGCCGGGCTGAGGGACTGAAGGGACTGAGTTTTCGGATTCGGGTCAGAGCCTACAACAGGCGTCCCACGGCGGGCGGGACTCTTCGCTCCGCGAGTCCCTTCGGTCCCTTGTCCTAGGAAGCAGAGTGTGTTCGAAGTCGGCGTGTCGGCCACCCGTGCCGGTCGGGGTGGGGAGGGACCGAAGGGGAGGGACTGAAGGGGGAGCGGAGGGACTGGAAGTTTCGGTCCCTCTTCGGTCCCTCGGGTAAAGGTGCAGGTCAGAGGCTTGCGAGTGGAATGGGGAGGGACTGAAGGGACTCAAGGTCGGTAGTTATCAGCGCTTCAGGACCAGAGTAGTAGGTACAAAGGGATATATAGGGTTGTTCTACGCGCGTGCGCATACACACGCCTGCATAATCGCTTATAACTGCCAGTCTTGAGTCCCTTCAGTCCCTTCGGACCCTTTCTAATGGGGGAGGCGGGGCTGTGACCTGCGGTTTTGTCTGAGGGACCGAAGAGGGACGGAACGGTGAGGGACTGAACGGGCTTCAGTCCCTTGTGGGGGTGTCGGGCCGGAAAGCGTTCAGGTGGTCGGCGGCCCAGTCGCGGTACGTCCGGGCCGGCCGCCCGAGCAGGCCGGGGAGGGTGGGGTCCACGTCCGCCTTGGAGCCGCTGTGCTGCCGTCTGGCGCTCTCCAGGAGGGCGGAGGCGATATCGGCCGGGTAGCGGGCTGCGAGGGCTGTACGGGCCTGCTGGGGGCTCAGCTCCTCGAAGCGCAGCGGCAGGCCGAGGAGCGCGGCCAGCTGGGCGGTCTGCTCGGTGGCCGAGAGGGCCTGAGGGCCGGTCAGGGTGTAGGCCCTGCCCGCGTGGTCCCGGTCCGGCCCGGAGAGGGCCAGAGCGGCCACCTCGGCGACGTCCCCGGGGTCGACGCAGGCGTTGGCGGAGGTGCCGTACGGCGCGCGCACGACTTGGTCGGAGCGGATCGACCGGGCCCAGGACAGGGTGTTGGACATGAAGGCGCGGGGGCGAAGCAGGGTCCAGGCCAGGCCCGAGGCGCGCAGCAGGTCCTCGTTGTGGCGCTGGCGACGGGTGATCAGGTCGGTGGCGGCGGGGTCGGTGACGGCGGCGGCCGAGAGCTTGACGATGCGGCGGACGCCGGCCGCGCGGGCCGGGTCCAGGAAGCGCGTGTCGTCGTCCCCGTCGGGATTCGTGACCAGGAAGGCGGTGTGGACGTTGTGCAGAGCGTCCGTCAGGGAGGCGGGGTCGGTGAAGTCTCCGTGGACGATCCGGGCGGACGGGGGCGCGCCGGTGACCCGCTCGGGATGCCTGGCCATGATGCGTACGGGCCGGTCCGAGGGGAGGCGGCGGAGCACTTCACGGCCGATCGTCCCGGTTGCGCCCGTGACGAGGATCATGGTTTCCCTTTCCCGCCGGACATTTCCCCGACCAGGGTGGCGGGGAGATGTCGGCCTGTAAGATACGAACTGGACGGTTTATTTATCCCCCCACGTTCGACCACCCGAGGAGGGAGGAGACACAGTGGCTGAGCAGCTGCGGGCCATCCGTACCAGGCAGACGATTCTTTCGGCGGCGGCCAAGATCTTTGAGGAGCAGGGGTACCAAGCGGCCACGATCTCCCAGATCCTCACCGAGGCGGGGGTGACCAAGGGCGCGCTGTACTTCCATTTTCATTCCAAGGAAGACCTGGCCCAGGGGGTTCTCTCCGAGCAGGACCAGCGCATCATCGTGCCGATCCGCGCGTCCAAGGTGCAGGAGGTCGTGGACGTCGTGATGCTCCAGGCGCACCGTCTCCAGACCGATCCGATGGTGCGTGCGGGCGTCCGGCTGACGATGGACCAGCTGACGCAGAACCTCGACCGGAGCGGCCCGTTCCTGCGGTGGGGCGAGGTCGGCCTCGGCCTGCTCCAGCAGGCACAGGCCCAGGGCGAGCTGCTGCCGCACATCTCGCCGGCGGAGACCGCCGAGGTCATCGTGGGCTCCTTCGCGGGCATCCAGTCCATGTCGCAGGCCGTGTGCGAGTACCGCGACCTGGTGGTGCGGGTGTCCGCCTTGATGCGTCATCTGCTGCCCAGTGCGGTGGTGCCGTCGGTGCTGGCCTCGCTCGACCTGTCCGAGACACGGGGCGAGCGGGTGTACGCGGAGGCCGTGCAGGCGGCCGGGCTGCCCGACGTTCTGGAGACCGCGAGCTGAGAGTGGGGGTGAGCCCACCGTCCGTCGGGCTCATCCGCTGGGGGGACTTGGGCCGAAGTACGCCGTGAGCACCTGTCGCAGGGCGCCGTCGCCGGGGACCCAGGCGAGGTAGCCGTCCGGTCGCAGCAGCGCCGCCTCGTACGGCACCCCCGGCGTGGGCCGGGTCGCCACGATGCGCAGGAGGCCCGCCCAGCCGCGGGCCTCCTCCCGGAGGCCCGCGGCCTTCTCGTTCAGGAGCAGCAGGACTGGCCGTCCGTCGTGCAGCAGGCGGATGACGTCGGTGTCGCCGTCCGGGGTGCTGAGCGCGGTGTTGCCGAGGTACGTACCGGCGGCCGGGCCGCCCGCGCCGGTGAGGTCGGGCAGGACGGTGTCCTGGGCGCTGATCAGGCCGCTGAGGCGGCCGCTGCCGGCCTCGTCCGCGAGCAGGCCGGTGAAGACCGTCCGCAGCGCGTCCGCCTCGGGGCCCGGGCGCATCAGAGCGAGCTGAGCCCGGGTGCCGTCGAGCACGCGGCGGGCGAGCGGCCGGCGTTCCGCGTCGTAGCCGGCCAGCAGGGCGGGCCCCGCCGCGCCGCGCACCGCGAGGGCGAGCCTCCAGCTCAGGTTCAGCGCGTCGAGCAAGCCGGTGCTCAGGCCCTGGCCGCCGATGGGGAAGTGGACGTGCGCGGCGTCGCCGGCCAGGAAGACGCGTCCCCGGGCGAAGGTGCGGGCCAGGCGGGCGAAGTCGTTGAAGCGGCTCAGCCAGTGCGGGGAGTGCATCGCGATCTCCCGGCCCGCGATGCGCGCCACCTCGCGGTGCAGCTCCTCCAGGGTGACGGGCCGGTGCCGGTCCGGGTGGGCGCCGCGGCAGTCGAGCGTCCGCAGATGGGTGCGGACCCCGTCGCGCTTGGCGACGATCCAGCCGCGCGGGGTGCGGTGCCAGCCTTTTGGAATGGCCCCCGGATCGGCCAGGGTGACGGTCCCCATCAGTGCGGACACCGTCGCCGGGAAGGTGTCGGACTGGATGCCGGCCCGGGCGCGGACCGTGCTGCGGGCGCCGTCCGCCCCGACCAGGTACCCGGCGTGGAAGACCTTCGGCCCCTCGGGTCCCTCGGCGGTGACCCGTACGCCGTTCTCGTCCTGGACGGCGTCGGTGAGGCGGTGCCCGCGCAGGACGCGCGCCCCGGCGGCGCGGGCCCGGGCTTCGAGGTGGCGTTCCAAGGCGGCCTGGACGCATTTGAGGACCGGTTCCGGTTCGTGCGGGGGAGCGGTGATGGTCAGGCCGGGGAGCCCCGCGAAGTGGAAGGTGCTGGTGGTGGGTCCGGCCGCTCCTGCCGCCGGCCGCGGGAGGTGGCCCCGGCGGGTCAGGGACTGCACGGCGCGGGCGTGCAGCGTGGTGGCCCTGGGCTGGTCGGAGATCTCGGTCCGGGCTTCGAGCAGTACGGTGTCGACGCCGTACGCCGCCAGTTCGGCCGCCACGAGCAGGCCGACGGGCCCTCCGCCGACGACGAGCACCTGGGCCCCGGTGAGACGTTCCCCCTGCACGTCGGTGTCCTCCCTGTCCGCGGTCGTCCCCGACGGGAGAAAATATACCGGACGTGCTGTTTCTTAACCATTCCGGCAAGGACCTGCTCCGGCAACGGTCGTGGGCGTACCGCTACGGCTGGAGTTCCCGGGCGGCGGCCGACGACATGGGCCCGCCTTCCGAGCGCTCGGTCTTGTGGCCCTTGCTGCCCGGCGCCAGCGTCCGCACGTCGACGGCCTCCGCCGGCGCGCCCCGCGCGTACAGCCCGTCGGGCTCGGTGTCCCGGTCGTGGGGGAGCAGCCAGAACACCCGGCGCCGGAAGGTGCCCGAGGAGCGCGATGGCTTGGCCTTCGGCCCCAGCAGGGCGTAGCCGACCATTCTTCCGTCGCGGTGGTAGGCGGGTTTGCCCCGGCGGGTCGGGAGGCGGTCCAGGCTCTGGCGGACGTAGTCGAGCACGCTGATGTCCTCAAGCCACACGAGGTCCACCTCGTGGACGATCTCGTCTTCTGCGATGAGGGCGCTCATACTGTCTCCTCGTCCGCGAGCAGGCCGATGCCCGGGTAGTACTTGCGCTGGTTGGAAAAGATCATTTCCTTCGGTGATGCCAGCCCCACCACTTCGCGGATGTGCGCCGCGAAGGCTCGCGACGAAATCGCGGGAACGCCCTCATTCTGGCACCAGTGCTTGTACGCCGCGTAGAGATGGGCCTGTTCGGCCCGGAGCCCGGCGTCGAGCCGACAGGTCTCGCCGACGAACCTCCCGGTGTGGTCCTCGGTCTCCGCGTACACGGTCGTCGCGATCCGCACCCGCTCGGGCCCCGAGAGGTCCTTGTCGCCGCCCAGGTAGCGGCGGGCGCCCTCGATCAGCCAGTTGAGGATGCCCGGCCCCTCCTGGGTGACCAGGATGTCCGCCAGGTTGTCGATCTTGCGGTGGTCGGAGACGACACGTTCGAACGGGATGAGGCGCATGCGCCGCCAGAACGCGAAGCCGCCGGTGCCGACTTCGGGGCGGTGGTTGCCCAGCAGCCACATCTTGTGGGTCGGTTCGAAGCTGAAGAAGTCCTGCCGCATCCGGCGGGCCTTGATCCGGTCCCCGCCGGTCAGGAGCTTGACCCGGGCCTCGTCGAAGCGGTCGCCCGGCTTGACCTCGCTGCACACGATGACCCGTCGGCCGTGCAGTTCGGCGAGGTCCGTCGGGTGGCCCTCGTACGGGCGTGACATCAGGAAGCCGGGCGGCGCCGCGTCCGCGTAGTCCCGCAGGAGCTTCATCAGGACGTCCAGCAGCACCGACTTGCCGTTCTTCCCGGAGCCGAACAGGAACGGCATCACCTGGCCGCCGACGTCCCCGGTGATGGAGTACCCGAGCAGCAGCTGGAGGAAGGAGATCATCTCCTCGCCGGACGGTCCCTCGCCGAAGGTGTCGGTCAGGAAGCGGTCCCAGCGGGGCGTGGGCATCGCCTGAGGGGCCGCCGAGGTGGAGCGGGAATGGAAGTCCTTGGTGGGCTCGGCGGGGCGGATGAAGCCGGTACGCAGGTCCACCACGCCCGCCGGGGTGCACAGTGCGTACGGGTCGGCGTCCAGGAGCGCCGCGTTGAGGACCATGCCCGGTGCGGACCTGGCCTGGGTCAGCATCGCGTTCATCCCGCTGGTGCTGAGGGTGCGCCGGCGGTGCTGCTGGAGGGCGGCGGGGGTGAAGACGCCCCGCGGGTCGGTGGTGGCGAGGGATTCCGCCAGGTCGCCCGCCGACCACATCACCGTGTCGTCCTCGTCGAACTGCCAGCGGGTGCCGTCCCAGCGGAACCAGCCGATGCCGGGCACATGCCGGTAGTCGTTGCTGTAGAGCCTGACGAACAACTTGGCGTTGCCCCGGTCGGTGAGGGTGTCGGGCAGCAGTCCGTCCGCCGTGGCGTACGGCGTGGACGCCTCGGCGTGCTGCCGGGACTGTGCCACGGGCTGCGCGAGGATCTGCGCGGCCACGGCCCGTACGTCGAAGGAGGGCGATGGCAGGGCACTGTCCTGGTCCGCGCTCACGCGCGCCCCCCGAGAGCCAGTGGCCGCAGCCGCCCCGCGCCCAGCCCGCCCCGGATGATGGCGAGGTTGCGCCGCTCCTGGTCCGGGCGGGCCAGCCCGGCCGCCTCGCGCAGGGCGCGCACGGCCTGGTCCTCGGTGACGTGCCCGGCGGCGACGAGTCCGCCCGCCGTGTACGCGGCCCGGTTCAGTTTCTCGGAGAACGCGGCGCCCTCGGGAACGGACGCGCAGGCGGCGACCTCGGCGAGGAGGCCCGTCAGCAGGCGCTCGCCCGGTGCGTCGGACCGGCCGCCCGCCGCGAGCACCGCCTGCCGGGCCCGGGGCGGCACGGGTCTGGGCCCCGGCGCGGAACTGGTGGGCAGGTGGCCGGTGCGCTGGAGTTCCCTGGCGAGCCAGGCGGGCAGCGGGGCGGGGGTGCGTACGGCTCCGACCGGGCGGTAGGTCCCGGCCTCGGTGACGGTGCCGGGCGCGACGATGTAACCGCCGTGCGCCCGGACGTCGACCTGCCAGGCCAGGGCCCGCCCGCCGCCCGAACCGGCCGAGCACTGCCAGCGGTGCCCGGCGTCGTTGCGGTACCAGACGTGCAGACCGCCCGACGGGGTGCGGACCCGGAGCGTGGACGCGTCGTCCGCGGGGCTGGTGGCGCCGCGCAGGGCGGCCAGCAGGCCCAGGGTGTGGAAACCGTTGGCCAGGCCGGTCAGGTCGATTCCGGCGGCGATCCCGACGCCCGGCAACAGGCGGTCCCGGCGGGGGAGTTCGCGGCTGTGCGCGTCGACGTCGATGACGACGAGGCCCGCCGGGCCGGTGGCCACGCCGACGCCCAGACCCGGGCGGCCGCCCCACCACTGCCCGATCCGGTCGAGGTCGAGCGTCGCCGCGTGGAATCCGTGGCACCAGCGGCCTGAACGCAGGCAGCGGCACCGGGCGCGGTCGTGGTCCGGGCGGCGGCACGCCTCGCAGTTGGCCACCGGTGTCTTACGGCCCGGCGCAAGGGGATGAACCGGCCACCCCTGGCGGGCACACCACAACGCCGTCGTCAGCGGCTGCTCAGCGACCGGCTCAGCCTCCGGGAACTGCCGTGAGTCGCCACGCGAGACCCGCAGTTCAGCTGCCATTCACTTCCCCCATCAGCGACTGAAGCGACTCAACTCGCAAAATCAGATTAGCGAAACCCCGAGGGAAGAAGAGGCCACTGCGGCAGAACAGATGTGCCCATCGAAAGATGCCCCCAGCTACTCAGTGACCGGGCCGCGCGCGGTCCCCGGTCGTTCGGTCGCTCCTCGTCGTGTCCGTGAATCCGCAGGCCGCAGCCGTATGCTCGACGGAAAAGCGACTGAAGCGACTCAAGCTCTCCATATATGACGCGCACGCGCACACACGCCAATGGCTGCATATATCTGACCCGAGGGTCGCTTCGGTCGCTCCGCATTGCGGCCGGTCACCTGACCTGCGGTTCCTTCTCCGGGGTTCCAGCTACCGAGCGGGCTCCCGGTCGCTCCGATCCGGTCACTGGGCGCCGGAAGACGCTCCGGCCGCCTCCAGCCGGGCTGAATCCCGGCTCCAGTGACGCCGAACCGGCATGCGCAATCCGTGCGACATCCAGGAGCGTTCCGGTGAGCGGTTCGATAGGGTGGCGTACGAGGTGATCTTTTTGTCCCACGAGGAGCAGCTGCTGTTCAGCGCGGTCGACGCGCTGCTGGAGCAGATCGCGCAGGACCCGCTGCCGCCGCCGGCCGAACGCAAGCGGCTGCGCGAGGCCGCCGGGCTGAGCCAGGACCAGGTCGCGAAGGCGTTGAAGAGCCGCCGCGAGTCCGTCGGCAACTGGGAGTCCGGGCGCAGCGAGCCCCGGCCTCCGAAGCGCGCCGCGTACGCCCGGCTGCTGGAGGGCCTTGCCGCACGTTTCGCGCCGGAGGAGCCCGCGGAGGGCGTCTCCGGCCTCGAGGAACCTGCACCTGAGGGATCGGCATCTGAGCGAACCGCACCTGGGCAATCCGCGCCGGAGCCGCCCGGGTCGGCGGTCGTCGTGGGCGACGCGCTTCCCGCCGCCCGTGTGAGCGAAACGCCGGCCGCGGAACCGGCCACCGAGCGGCCCATCGAGCCGCCCGCCGATTCAGCCGCCGAATCGGCCACCGAGCCGCCCGCCGAGCCCCGTACGCCCCCGCACGCCCATGCGGCGGCCGACGCCCCCCGCTACGACCACGGCCCGCTCGCCGTCGTGGACGTGGAAGCCGGTGAGGTGTCCGCGTACTGCGTGGGCGGGCTGGTGCTCGACGTGCCCGCCAAGTCGCTGCCCGCCCTGGTCGAATGGGCCCTGGGAGAGGCGCGCCTCGGTGCCGAGCGGCTGCACCCCAGCGGTCAGGACGCCGATCCGCTGCTCGTCCTCACCGAGGCGGCGTGCGAGCGGTTCGGGCTGCCCGCGCGGCTGTCGCGGGAGGAGGGCCTGGCCGGGAGGCTGCCGGAGGACCACAAGGTGGTCAAGCAGCTGGTGCGGGCGGAGTGGAAGCTGACCCGGCGCGGTTTCGGGCCGTGGGCCCGGATCTACCGGCCCGCCCGGGGCTCGCGCCGCAGCTGCGTACAGCTGTGCGTTCCCTCCTGGAACGCGCTCGACGTCCGCCACTGGAACGGCGCCTCGCAGCTCCCGCCGGCCGAACTCGTACGGCTGCTGGGGACGTACGCGTCCCGCGTGATGACGCCCCGCGGCTCCACCGCCGTCACCGGGCTCGAACTCATGACCTCGCTGCACCCGCCGACCCGGGCGAGCGCTCCCGACGCGGACGGCCGGCGGCACCGTGAGCGCAACCCCGGCTCGCTCGGCTCCGAGCCCGTCGAGTGCGCCCCCTGCGAGGCCCCCGACGGGCACCCGCTCCTCGCGGACCTGCCCCGCTTCCATCAGCGCGGCCCGGCCGAGATGCTGTTCGAGGAGGCGTACGACTGGGCGCGGCCCCTCACGGACGACGAGTGCCTGAAGCGCCATCTGGTCGGTATCGACGTCAACCTCGCCTTCGGCGCCGCCGCCAACGGGGCGGTCGTCGGCCTGGGGGCGCCCGTGCACGTGAACAGCCCCGAGTTCGACCCTGCGCTGCCCGGCTCCTGGCTGGTGGACCTGTCGCACGTCGACCCGTCCCACGTGATGATCGGCAAGCAGTGGCGGCGGCTCGACGGCGACCTGCTGCCCAGCCCGTTCACGCCGAAGGGCGACCGCCCGGAGGGCCCCGCCTGGTACGCGACACCGACCGTGGCGTACGCGGTGGAGCTCGGTTACGAGGTGGCCCCCGTCGAGGCCTGGGTGCGCCCGGCCAACGGGCGCTATCTGGACGGCTGGTACAAGCGGCTGCGTGACGCGTACGCGGCGACCATGGCGGACCTGGGCGTGGGCGAGGGGCTGGCGCCCGACGCGTTCCTGGCGGCGATGGAGGGGTACCGGGACCGTGACCCGCAGCTGGCGGTCGTCCTCTCGGCGATCAAGGCGACGGTCAAGGGCGGCATCGGCAAGCTGCGGGAGCGGCCGCGCGGCGGCGGCTGGCGGCCGGGCAGACCGTGGCCCGCGCTGAGCCGGCCGACCTGGCGCCCCGACATCCGGGCCGCCGTCATCTCGCGGGCCCGGATCAACATGCACCGCAAGATGGTCCGGCTGGCGGCCGCGACGGACCAGTACCCGGTCGCCGTGCTCTCGGACTGCGCAGTGTACGCCTCCGACGGGCCCTCCCCGTTGGACTTCCTGCCGTACCGGGACGGCAAACCGCTGCCCGGGGGCTTCCGGCTCGGGGTCAGCCCGGGGATGGTGAAGCACGAGGGATCGCAGACCACGTTGTGGGCGGAGGCCGTCCGGGAGGAGTACGGTCCGGAGCTCAACCTGGCCCGGTACATCAAGGACGGCGCGGTCACCGCCAAGGACGACGGAGAGTAGGGGAGCCAGCCGATGAACACGGTGGGCGAAGGTCTCGACGAGGCGGTCCAGCGGGCGTTCACCCGGCCCGCGCCCAAGTCGGCCGGTGCGCAGATGCGGTACCTCGTCAAGCAGCTCAAGGGCACCAGGGCCGTTGCCGAGCTCCTGGGCATCACCCAGCGCACGGTCGAGCGGTATGTGCGCAACCAGCTGAAGAAGCCCCGCCCCGAACTGGCCGCCCGCATGGACCGCGAGGTCAAGCGGCGCTGGCAGCCGCAGATCCAGGCGAAGGCCCGCAAGGCGGCGGCGACCACCGGGGGCATCGTCATCGACACCCGGGCCAGGTTCGGTTACACGGCGGCGCCCGGCTCCACCGACGACGCCCGGTTGCGCCACCTCACCGTGGCGCTCCCGCCGGTGTACGCGGCCCGGCTCTTCGAACTCCGCGAGCAGGGCGGAAGCGACCGGCAGCTCCAGGAGGTCGCGGCCGAGGGGTTGCAGGAGATCTACTTCAAGGACGGCGGACGCCGGGCGCAGGGGCTGCTGGTGGAGTACACCGACCTGGAGCACGTGGCCTTCGACCTCTGACGGAGTGACATGAGGCCGCGTCCGCCGCACCCGTACGCGGGGGCGCGGCCCTCCGGCGGGGCGGCCTCCCGCGTACGGGCGCGAGCGGGTTCTTCGGTCGCTTCGGTCGCTGTGCCGTCGCGCGTACGGGTGTGACCTGCGGTTTCGGCACGTGGACGGGCCAGCGACCCAAGGCCGTGCGGGGGTTCCCTTGTCGGCGGCTGTCGTTCATCCGCAAGAACAGGTGACCCGGTTTGTTTTTGGGGGAGGGGAGGTCACCGGGGCCCGGGCCGGCCCGCCTGGCCGGTCGGGCCGGTGAGCACCGAGGTGAAGACGTTCTTGCCGTCCTGGCGGCCGGTGATCTCCATCGTGACCATGTTGCCGGGCTCGTGCTCCACCCGGGTCACCTCGATCCAGCAGGGCCGGTCGAGTTCGGCGTACTGGTGGAAGTCGTTGGCGGCGGCGGTCGGGGTGAACGGCCGGGGCGCCATCGTGGCGCAGGCGGCCTGGCGGGCCGCTTCGAGCAGGACCATGCCGGGCACGTGGTCGCCCTTGTGGTCGAAGAGGATCGGGTGGTCGAGATCCGGGGTGAGCAGCCAGCGCGGGTTTCCGCCGGATGCGGGCCCGGGGGCGGGGGAGAGCACGACGTCCGTGGTGAACGGCCGTCCGACGAGGGCCGGCGGCAGCGGATCGCGGGCCGGCTGCGGCTCGGTGACGGGCGGTTGGGCGGCGCGATTCCGGCGTAAGCGGTCGTAGACGGCCGGGGGGATCACGGAGATCTGGCCGGTGCCGCCCGCCAGCGAGCGCCCGCCCCGGCGGAGCGCGAACTCGAAGGCGACGCGGCTGGCGACGCCCCTGCGCCGGACGATGTCCGTGCACCGGGTGTCGAGGTCGAAGTCGGTGGGGTTCGAGGCGATGCGCAGGTTCTCGGGATCGGCGGTGTACGTGATGCTCGACATCACGAAGTTGTGGCCGAGCGGCACGCCCAGCTCCACGTGGGAGACGTAGATCCCTGCCTGCCGGAACGTTTCCGCGATCTGGAGCGGGTCGTGGCTCGTGCCGTCCTGGCTCCGGAACATGGTGTGGGCGCGGGGCCATTGGCCGGTCAGCGCGAAGTTCGTCCCGTCCCGGGAGTCGCACCCGGTGAGGAACACCTCGGCGACCGAGTCGCGGTGCACGTACTCCTTCGCGACCGTGCTGGTCAGCCGTGGTGCGGCCGGGAGTGCGGTTCTGGCTTCAGCAGTGGTGAGACTCATGGGGCCCCCGTCTTGACGTGAAACCTGCGTTCGGCGACGCCATTTAAGATACGGACCTACCGGTTTTCTTCAATCGGCCCAAAAGTAAAGGCTTTACCAAGGATTGAGCGTTTACTTGAACATCCCATTCCGTTTCAGGCTTCCTGACAGCCTCTTGACCCTTCTCAACGAGGCTGAAAAGCGGGCATAGGGTGCGCCGGCCCTTGGTGCTGCGCGCGACCGTTGCCCTGGCCTGGTAAGAAGAAACCTATCGGACGGTTTCTTTCGTTGGTTTGCGCCGCATTCTCCGAGGAGAACGACTGGAGAAACCAACTGTTTCCGAGCTCAGCGCCCGCCGGCCTCGGGGGGTGTAAACCAACCAGCCGTGCGGTTTGCTAAGGTGTGCACGAGTCAGTATGGAGAATCCAGGGTGAATCGGGCGACTCTACGCCGGTTCCCTCGCCCCGCCCCGAGGAGGACATGATGGTGAAGCAGGCGCGAGCGGCTGTGACGCGTCAGGCTCTCATCTCGGCCGCCGCGGAGGTCTTCGGCGCCGACGGGTACGCGATGGCGACGCTTCCGGTCATCAGCGGCCGGGCCGGGGTGAGTTCGGGCGCCCTGCACTTCCACTTCCCCAACAAGGACGCGCTGGCGGCCGCCGTGGAGGACGCCGCCGCGGCGGCCGCCAGCGCGCTGACCGAGGAGAGCGCGAGGACGGCCGAGGGGGGCCGGCTCCAGGGGCTCGTCGCCGCCGTGGGCCGGCTGATGGACGCGGTCACCGACGACCCGGTCGTGCGCGCGGGCTTCCGACTGGGCGGCGACCCCTCGCGCAAGAGCCAGGCCAAACTGCACGAGTGGTGGTACGAGTGGGTGCGCGCCGCCCTCGTCCAGGCCCGCGCCAACGGGGAGTTGGCGGAGGACGTCTCGGTCGAGGAGGCGGCGGTGGTCATCGTGGCGGCGACCCTCGGCCTGGAAAGCCTCGGTGCGGTCGACCGGTACTGGCGGTCCGCCGAGCGGCTGGTCCAGCTGTGGTCGTTCGCACTGCCGCGGCTGAGCCCGGCGGAGTAGCACCGCAGGTCCGGCCGGTGTGCTGACGCGCACCGTGCCGACCGCTCGCGGGCCGTCCCGCCTCGGACCGTCCCGGCTCTGCCCCGTAAAACAGCCCGTTCGGTCCGGTAATCCGGGCACCGATCGCGACGAGAGAGCCGCCCAACCGTCTGCTCTTTGTCCGTATTTGGGGAATCTTATCGGATCAAGGCGCCCCGCCCTCAAGGACCGCTGGGCCTTCGCACGAGAGTAAACAGGGCGCACGGTTTGGTATTGACATACCGCTCGTGCTGTTTTTAAATCGTTCCGTCAGCAGAAGTTCCCGGGCGTCCAGGACGGCCGGGGGATGACGGGGAGACGGCGTGGACATCGACGTACTCGGCACGCTTGCCGTGCGGGAAAAGGGAACTTCGATCACACCGACCGCGCCCAAGCCCCGACAGGTGCTCGCCCTGCTGGCGCTGCATGCCGACGAGGTGGTGCCCGTGGGCACCCTCACCGAGGAGCTGTGGGGGAGCGAGCCGCCGCGCAGCGCCCGGCCCACCCTCCAGACCTACATCCTCCAGCTGCGCGAACTGATCACCGCCGCGCTCGAAGAGCACGGCGACGACACCCGCACCGCCAAGGACGTCCTGCTCACGGTCCCCGGAGGCTACTTACTCAGGGGCGGCGAAGGCAGCCATGACGTGCAGGCGTTCGAGCGGCTGGCCGGCATGGGGTACCGGGCCATGGACGCCGAGGACTTCCCCGAGGGCGCACGGCTGCTGCGCGAGGCACTGGCCCTGTGGACCGGTCCGGCGCTCGCCGACGTCCACACCGGGCCGCACCTGGACACCCAGATCAAGCGGCTGGAGGAGAGCCGGCTGTGCGCCCTGGACCAGCGCATCGAGGCCGACCTCAAGCTGGGCCGCCACCGCGAACTGCTCTCCGAACTCACCGTCCTCCTCAGCAGGTACTCCACCCATGAGAGCCTGTGCGGCCAGTACATGCTGGCCCTCTACCGTTCCGGGCGGCGCGGCGAGGCGCTGGACGCCTACCAGCGGCTGCGCTCCACACTGGTCCGCACACTCGGGCTGGAACCCTCGCCCGCGCTGGCCAAGTTGCAGCGTTCCATCCTCATGGCCCGGCCCGAGGGCGTCGCGGGGGCGGGCGGAGTGCGGCTCGCCTGAGAGGGCAGCCGTACCGGCTGAGGGAGGGCATGTGATGCGGCATACGCAAGATCAGGGCCCCGATGAGTGACGATCCGGTGCTTGCGGTGGTCCTCGCTCCGGTGCCCGCCGCCTCCGGCCCGTCCTTCGAGGCGGAGCTGTGCGGCACCCTCGGCCCCGGCCGGGCCGAGGCGGTGGCGGCCCGGGTGACCCAGCGTCACGCGTGCACGGTGACCGTGGAGGCGTCCGGTGCCGGGCGCCACACCCTGCGCGTCGAGCACGCGCAGGACGGCCCGGTCCTGCCCGGAGCCGCGGTGCTCGCCGACGTCCTGGCGCTGGCGGGCGGCGCGGGCGACACCGTCACGGTCAGCGGACACCAGCAGGACCTGATCCGGGCGGCGGTCGAGGAGCCGGCGGGCGGGCACCTGGGCCAGGTCGCCTGGAACTGGACGGGCCCCGTCGACCTCGCCCGGTTCACCGCCGCCTGGCTGTCCGTCGCCGACCGGGAGACCGTGCTGCGGGCGGCCTTCGACTGGACGCACCTGCCCCGCCTGGTGCTGCACGAGTGGGCGGAGATCGACGTCGCCCACCTCGTACACGGCGCCGTCTCCTGGAGCGACCTGATCGAGCGCGACCGCCTGCGCGGTTTCGCGCCGCACCGCCCCGGCCTGCTGCGCGTGACGCTGCTGGAGGGGCCGCCCCGCCCCGGGGGCACCCGCGCGCCCACCCGGGTCCTGCTCACCTATCACCGGGCGCTGCTGGACGAGCGCGGCGTCCACCTGCTGCTGCGGGAGTTCTACCGGGCCTACGTCCGCGGCGGCACCCTGCCCGGCCGCGAGCGGCGCCCCGATGTACGCGACCACGCCCGGTGGCTGGCCCGCCAGCGGACCGAGGGGGCCCGCGCCTACTGGGCGACGACCGCCGCGCCCCCGGAGACGTCCGCGCCCGAGGTCCCGGACGACGGGTCGCCGGCCGGACCCCTCGGCATCGGCCGCGTCCACCGGCGGCTGCGGCCACCCCAGACCACCCGGCTGCGCACCTGGGCCGCGATGCGCGGGGCGGGTGAGTCCAGCGCTCTGCACGCCGTGTGGGCGCTGCTGCTGTACCGGGCGGCGGGTGCGGTCGGCCCGGTGCCGGTCAGCTTCGGCGTGCACCTGTCGGCCCGGGACATCCCGATGGAGGGTGCCGCGGGCATTCCGGGGCTGCTGGGCAACCCGCTGCCGATGACGGTCACCGTCGATCCCGCCGAGCCGGTGGCCGGTCTCCTGGGGCAGGCGCGCGACGCCGCGCTGGACCTGGCCGTCCACGCGTGGGTGCCGGCCGACCGGGTCCGGGTCTGGACCGGCCGGAGCCCCGATGCCGAACTCTTCGAGACCGGCATCGTGTTCGACAGCCGCGTCGAGCTGCCCCCGGCGCTGCTGGCGGAGCTGCGCGCCCAGGACGTCGAGGTGGACGCCCCGCGCAGCATCAGCGCCCACCCCGGGCTGCCGCTCACCCTCGCGGCCCGGCACGAAGCGGACGGCGGGCTCGCGCTCACGGCGCGCTACGACCGCCGGTGCCTGGGCGACGAGGACGCGTCCGCGCTGCTCTCGCACTGCGTTCGCCTGCTGCGGTCGTTGCCGGACTACCACGATCCGCAGTCCGCCGTCGGTGATCTCCTCGCACTTCTCCAAGGCTTCGAGGTGCCCCGCGTGCTGCCCCGTCCGCCCGTGCCGGAGGGGCCGGACCTGGCGGTGCTGCGCGCCGGGGACCCCTCGGCCGACACGATCGCGCTGGTGCGGACGCCGGGTGTGCCCGTGGGTGCGTACGAGGCCCTGGTACGTCATCACCGGGGCCCCGAACGGATCGTGAGCCTGCGGGCGGCGCGTCCGGGGGACGGGGCGCCTGCCGCGCTGCCCCGGCTGCTGGGGGCCGGGCGGCCGGCGGGGCCCGGGCGGCTGGTGCTGTGCGGCGCCGGGCCGGGGGGCGCGGCCGCGTACGAGATGGCGTGCGCGGCTGCCGAGGGCACGGTCGCGGCCGTGGTCATGACGGGCGTCGGCAGCGGTCCGGGCTGCGCCGGTGCGCTGGCCGCCGGGCTGAAGTCGCTGCGCGCAGGAAGCCGTTGACGGCCCAGGGCGTGCCGGGCGTCGCGGGCCCGCGAAGGTCCGCCGGACACGCCCCAGCGGTTCTCCAGTGGAGCCGGAGCGGTGCTCCAGCGGGGTGGCCGATGCTGCCGTAAACGCTGGAGGTGGGGTATGGGCGGTCCGGAACCGGCAGCGCCCGCGCTGCGCATCGAGCGCGGACGGGCCACCGAGGAGGAGCTGGCCGCGCTCACGGTGGTGCTGCTCGCCCTGCGGGCGGACGCCGGCGGGCAGCGGGACGAGGCTCCGGCCGGGAGAGCCCCGGGCTGGAGCGCGGAGCCCGCCTACCGCGCTCCGCGCAGCTGGCGATAGTGCGGCGACGCATTCCAGGAAGGGACCTGACGACATGTCGATGACGACCACTTCCCCCGTCCCTGTCCCGGAACTGCTGGGGCAGCCCGGTCTCCGGGGTCGCGTGGCGGAACTGCGCGAGATCCACGCGGCGGCGGAGCGCGGGCCCGGTGACCGGGCGACCGAGGTGCAGCACGCCAAGGGCAAGCTGACGGCACGCGAGCGCATCGAGCTCCTTTTCGACCCGGGTTCCTTCCACGAGGTGGAGCAGTTGCGCCGGCACCGGGCGACCGGTTTCGGCCTGGAGGCGAAGAAGCCGTACACGGACGGTGTGGTCACCGGCTGGGGGACGGTGGAGGGCCGTACGGTCTTTGTGTACGCGCATGACTTCCGGATCTTCGGCGGGGCGCTGGGTGAGGCGCACGCGACGAAGATCCACAAGATCATGGATATGGCCATCTCGGCCGGTGCGCCGCTGGTGTCGCTGAACGACGGTGCGGGTGCCCGTATCCAGGAGGGTGTGTCGGCGCTCGCCGGTTACGGCGGGATCTTCCAGCGCAACACGCGTGCTTCCGGGGTGATCCCGCAGATCAGTGTGATGCTCGGTCCGTGCGCGGGCGGTGCGGCCTACAGCCCCGCCCTGACGGACTTCGTGTTCATGGTCCGTGAGACCTCGCAGATGTTCATCACCGGACCGGATGTCGTGAAGGCGGTCACCGGCGAGGAGATCACCCAGAACGGCCTCGGCGGCGCCGATGTGCACGCCGAGACCTCGGGCGTCGCGCACTTCGCGTACGACGACGAGGAGACCTGCATCGCCGAGGTCCGCTACCTGCTGTCCCTGCTGCCGCAGAACAACCGCGAGAACCCGCCCGTGGCGCCGACCGCCGACCCGGCGGACCGCCGTTCGGACACCCTTCTCGACCTGGTGCCGGTGGACGGCAACCGCCCGTACGACATGGCGGAGGTCATCGAGGAACTGGTGGACGACGGCGAGTACCTGGAAGTCCACGAACACTGGGCGCGCAACATCATCTGCGCGCTGGCCCGGCTCGGCGGCGAGGTGGTGGGCATCGTCGCCAACCAGCCGAAGTCGCTGGCCGGGGTGCTGGACATCGAGGCGTCCGAGAAGGCCGCGCGCTTCGTGCAGCTCTGCGACGCCTTCAACATCCCGATCGTGACGCTCCTCGACGTGCCCGGCTTCCTGCCCGGCGTCGATCAGGAGCACGGTGGGATCATCCGGCACGGCGCGAAGCTGCTCTACGCGTACTGCAACGCCACCGTGCCCCGCATCTCGCTGATCCTGCGCAAGGCGTACGGCGGCGCCTACATCGTCATGGACAGCCAGTCCATCGGTGCGGACCTCACCTACGCCTGGCCCACCAACGAGATCGCCGTGATGGGCGCGGAGGGCGCCGCCAACGTCATCTTCCGCCGGCAGATCGCGGAGGCCGAGGACCCCGAGGCCATGCGGACCCGCATGGTCAAGGAGTACAAGACCGAGCTGATGCACCCCTACTACGCCGCCGAGCGCGGCCTGGTCGACGACGTCATCGACCCGGCCGAGACGCGCGAGGTCCTGATCGCCTCGCTCGCGATGCTCCGCACCAAGCACGCCGACCTGCCGGCCCGCAAGCACGGCAACCCCCCGCAGTAGAGGCTCCCGGACCCCCTTCTTAAACAGGGCGCGCGGTTTGGTATTGACAAACCGCACGCCCTGTTTTTAGCTTCGCTGATGACTCATGCGTGAAGAGGGGGAGCACCATGGACATCGAAGTACTCGGCGCGCTGGCGGTCACCGAGGGCGGGATCTCGGTCACCCCGACGGCGCCGAAGGCCCGGCAGGTACTGGCGCTCCTCGCCGTGCACGCCGACCGCGTCGTCTCCGTGCCCGACCTGATCGAGGAGCTGTGGGGCGAGAACCCGCCGCGCAGCGCCCGTACCACCCTGCAGACCTACGTGTTACAGGTGCGCGAGCTCATCGCCGCGGCCCTGGAGCGCGCCCCGGGTGACGCCTCCTCGCGTACGGCCAAGGACGTCCTGGTCACCGCCCCCGGCGGATACGTGCTGCACACCTCGGGCGGCTCCGTCGACGTCCGCGAGTTCGAACGGCTCGTCGGCTGCGGCTACCGCACGAGCGACGCCGGCGACTTCCGGCGCGCCGCACGCGAACTGCGCGACGCGCTCGCCCTGTGGACCGGCTCCGCCCTCGTCGACGTACGGACGGGGCCGCGGCTGGACATGGAGCTCCGGCGGCTGGAGGAGACCTGGCTGTGCGCCCTGGACCAGCGCATCGACGCCGACCTGCGCCTCGGCCGGCACCGTGAGCTGCTGAGCGAACTCACGGTCCTGGTCAGCCGGTACCGCACCCACGAGAACCTGCACGCCCACTACATGGTCGCCCTGCACCGCTCGGGCCGGCGCAGCGAGGCGCTGGACGCCTACCACCGGCTGCGCGCCCGGCTCGTGGGTGAGCTGGGGCTCGAGCCATCCGCAGGGCTGCAACGACTGCAGCGCTCCATTCTGAAGGCCGGGTCCGCGCCGGCACCCGGGACGGCCGCCGCCGAGACCGGAGAGCGGCTGACCCAGGTCGGCTGAGCGCGGGTCCCACGGTCCGGGGAGGGTGAAATGCAGGAGAGGTCGGAACGCACCAGGCGCAGGCTCATCGGCGCCGCGGCGGAGCTGTTCACCCGGAGCGGGTACGCGAGCGCCACGCTCGGCCAGATCGCCGCCGCCGCGGGCGTGACCAAGGGGGCGCTGTACTTCCACTTCCCGTCGAAGGAGGCGCTGGCCGACGCGGTCGCGCTGCACGGCCGCACCCTGCTCGGGGAGTTCCTGGACGAGCGGCGGGCGGCCGGCGGGCCGGTGCAGAACCTCATCGACCTGACGCACTGGCTCGCCCTCGTCCGGCGCGAGGACCCGGTCGCCCGGGCCGCCATCCGGCTGGCCGACGACGGCGTGTCCGGGCCGTCCGGCACCAGCGGGCTGCGCCGGGTGTGGCTCGCCGAGGCCCGGCGCCTGCTGGACGAGGCCGACGCGGCCGGGGAGCTGAGCGGGGACGCCCGGGGCGAGGGTGGCGAGGCCCTGCTCGCCGCCCTCATGTACGGGATGGCGCCGCCCGGGACGGACCGGTCCGCCGGGGCCGGTCCGCCGCCGGAGGCCGGCGGGTCGCTGTGGCGGCTGCTGCTGCCGGTGCTCGTGGGCCCCGGGCGGGCCGGCCGCTACCGCACCGCGCCGCCACGGCCCCGCGCCGAGGCCGTGCGGGCCGCGTGACATGCCCTCCGCCCCCACCGCGCCGGCCCGGCGCCTGTCCGGAGAACGTCCCATGTCCCTCTCATCGCGGGACGGCGTGGCCGCCCCCGCCGATGTCCTGGCCACAGTGCTCGGCCTGCTGGCCGATGTCACCGGGCGCGAGGCGCGCACCCTGCACCCCTGGCAGCCGTTTCCGGAGATCGGCCTGGACTCGCTGCTCGGAACGGAGTTCGTGGCGACCGTCAACGCCCGCTTCGGCACCGCCATCAAGAGCGCGGCCGTCCTGGACCACCCCAGCCTCGAAGCGTTCGCCCTGTACGTGGCGCGGGAGACGCGGTGCGCGGCGGCCCCCGCGCCCGTCACCGCCCCGGCCGCGCCGCCGTGCCGTCCGCTGCCGTCGGCCGACGAGCTGCGCGAGGAGCTGGCGCAGGTCCTGGCCTGCGACCCGTGGGACCTGGACCCGTACACCGCGTTCAGCGATCTGGGCGTCGACGCGCGGGCGGGCGCGGAGTTCATGAGGGCGGTCAACCGGCAGTACGGACTACGGGAGCGCGCCGTCGTCCTCCACGACCACCCGGACCTCACCGCGCTCGCCGCTCACCTCGCCACCGCCTGAGGGGCGGTCGCCGCGTTCAGCCGGCGGGTCAGCTCCAGCTGCTGCCGGCCCAGCTCGTCCACCCGGCGGCGCAGCCGGTCCAGTTCGTCCAGGACGCCGGGGGCCACGGGCGCGGACAGGCCGGGGGAGTGGGTGAGCACCGACTCCAGCCGGCCGCGCAGTGCCGGGCCCGGTTCGATGCCGAGGGCGGCGACCAGGCGGCGCCGGGCCCGCTCGTACACGCCGAGGGCCTCGGCCTGGCGCCCGCTGCGGTACAGGGCCACCATCAGCAGGTCGTAGAAGCGCTCACGCAGCGGGTGGTCGGCGGTGAGCCGTTCCAGGTCGCCGATGCACTCGCCGTGCCGTTCGCAGCGCAGGCTCGCCTCGTACAGCGCCTCCAGTGTGGTGAGGCGCATCTCGTCCAGCCGGTCGGCCTCCGCCGCGCACACCGGCCCCCCGCGGCAGTCCTGGAGCGCCGGGCCGCGCCACAGTTCCAGGGCGCCGCGCAGGATCTCCGCCGCCCGTGCCGGGTCGGTGGCGACGGCCGCCCGCCCTTCGGCCGAGCGCCGGGTGAAGCGCTGGACGTCCGTGGAGGCGCCGCCCAGGTCGAGCAGGTAGCCCGTCGGCAGGGTGCTGATCCACACGTGGCCGTACTCGCCGGGCGCGGGCAGCAGCCGCCGCAACCGGGCCACATGGGCCTGCAGGGCGTTCGCCGCGTTCCCGGGAGGTGCCCCGTCCCACAGCTCCGCCGCCAGCCGGTCCACGTCGAGCAGCACCCCGGCGTGGGTGACGAAGGAGGCGAGCAGCGCCCGCTGCTTGGAACCGGCCGGGGCGATGTCCGTGCCCCCGGCTCCGTCGTGGACCACGACCGGGCCCAGCAGCCGGAACTCGACGGGGCTGTTCGCGGCGGCGGACCGCGCCGCCTCCGGGCGCGGAGTGGCGAGGACGCTCATCGGGTGGCCCTCCCTCGGAATCCGGTCACGGCATGGACGGTAACGACCGCCCGATGGCCGGGGGAGGCCGCCCGAGCGCCCCTCCAGTCGTCGTATGCGTGTTCTTGAGGCGGCGTTCCGGGGCCGTGTCGCGGGGCGCAATCCCTGGTTGGAAAGCTGCTCGAACGCTGATCGAGAGAATGAGGCGCGCGGTGTGCCCGGGGCTAGCGTGCCTTGCGCCGACGGCTTTCGGCCACGGGGGCGAAGGCGCCGGCACAGGCGATCACGGCCGGGTCCACCCTGGCCGGTCCTTGGGGAGGCCACCGTGCGAATACAGGTTCTGGGTCCGTTGAGCGCCGAGGTCAACGGGATGTCGATCGTGCCCACCGCGGGCAAGCCGCGACAGCTCCTCGCGCTGCTCGCTTTCCACCCGGGCCGGGTCGTGCCCGTGCCCACCCTCATGGAAGAGATCTGGGGCAGCAACTCGCCGCAGAGCGCCATGACCACCCTGCAGACGTACATCCTCCAGTTACGCCGCCGGCTCGGCACCGCCATGGGGCCCGACACCCCCGGCGCCGCCAAGGAGGTGCTGGCCACCCGGCACGGCGGCTATCTGCTCCAGATCCCGCCGGACGCCGTCGACGTGCACCGTTACGAGGAGCTGGTGACGGCCGGGCGCGGCGCGTTCGACCGGGGCGAGGACGCCCGGGCCGCGTCGCTGTTCGGCGACGCGCTCGCCATGTGGCAGGGGTCCGCGCTGGTCGACGTACGGCTGGGCCCCGTCCTCGACATCGAGGTGATGCGGCTGGAGGAGTCGCGCCTGGTCACCGTGGAGCGGCGCATCGACGCAGATCTGCGCTGCGGCCGGCACACCGAGGTCCTCGCCGAGCTCACCGACCTGATCATGCGTCACCCCCAGCACGAAGGGCTGCACTCGCAGGCGATGGTCGCCCTCTACCGGTCGGGCCGCCAGGCCACCGCCCTCGACGTCTACCGCAGGCTGAGGCTGCGCCTCGTGGAGGAGCTGGGTGTGGAGCCGTCGCCGCAGATGCAGCGGCTGCACCGGGCGATGCTCACCGTCGACCCCGCGCTCGACGTGCTCAGCGGGCCGCGCGGACTGTCCACGTTCGATCTGTACGCGGCCTGAATCCAGGCGGAGCGCGAGCACCGTTCGAGTGGGGGTTGCCAGGCTGCGGTCGGAGAGGGCTCACACCCCTACCGCGTGAGAGGACGGCCCATGTCCGACGAACGGCCCGTACGGCTCCACTGCTTCGCGCACGCCGGAGCGGGCGTCTCCGCCTTCTACGGCTGGGGCCCGCGCCTCGGCCCCGGCGTCGAGACCGTGCCGCATCTGTTGCCGGGCCGCGAACGCCGGCGCTCCGAGCCGCGCCTCACCCGCCCCGCGGACCTGCTCGCCGACCAGCTGCCCCACTTCACCGGCTCCACCGGCGAGGGCGGCGAAGCACCGTACATCCTGTACGGGCACAGCCTCGGCGCCCTCGTCGCGTACAGCGTCACCCGGGCCCTGCACGAGGCGGGGCTCCCGGGGCCCGCGCTGCTCGTCGTCGGCGCCTGCCCCCCGCCCGACGCGCTGTCCGCCCTGGCCGACCAGTGCCGGGCGGGCGACGAGGAGCTGCTGCGCCTGCTCGGTGAGGCCAACGCGCTGCCCCGGCTCGCCCGGCCCGGCGACTTCTGGCACCAGGCCGTGCTGCCGGTGCTCCGCGACGACCTCGTCCTCGCCCACGAGCTGCGGACCGCCGCCCGCGAACCCTCGCCGGCCGGGCCGCTCGCGGTCCCCGTCCTCGCGGTGGCCGGTGCCGACGACCCGCTGGCGCGGCCCGAGGCCATGGCGCGGTGGCGCGCCTGGACCACCGGCCCCTTCGCCGTCCGCACCGTGCCCGGCGACCACTTCTTCCTGCGCGGCCACGACCTGCCCCGTCTGGTGGGGCGGGCCGCACGCGTGGTGCGCCGTCTCGCCCCGCAGCCGGCGGGTGTCCGATGAGGCGGGTCGTCATCACCGGTGTCGGAGTGGTCGCCCCGGGCGGCACCGGCACCGCCGCGTTCTGGTCGCTGCTGACGGAGGGCCGTACCGCCACCCGCCGCATCACCCGCTTCGACGCCACGTCGTTCCGCTCCCGGATCGCCGCCGAGGCCGACTTCGACCCCGCGCACCACGGCTTCGACGCCGGGGAGGCCCGGAGACTGGACCGGGTCGCGCAGTTCGCGCTCACCGCCGCCCGCGAGGCCGTCGCCGACAGCGGCCTCGACCCGGCGGCCGGCGGCGAGCGCACCGGCGTCTCCCTGGGCACCGCGGTCGGCTGCAGCAGCGGGCTCGACGAGGTGTACGCGCACGTCAGCGAGGGCGGCGAGCACTGGCTGCTGGACCCGGCCCGCGCAGAGGAACGGCTCGGCGACTACCTCGTGCCGAGCTCCGTGGCCGCCGAGGTCGCCCGGGACGCCGGGGCGCTCGGCCCCGTCGCCGTCGTCTCCACCGGGTGCACCTCAGGACTGGACTCGCTCGGGCACGCCGCGGAGCTCATCCGGGAGGGCAGCGCCGACGTGATGCTGGCCGGTGCGTCCGAGGCGCCGATCACCCCGATCACCCTGGCCTCCTTCGACGCGATCCGGGCCACCTCCGCGCGCAACGACGAGCCGGAGACCGCCTCACGCCCCTTCGACCGGACCCGGGGCGGCTTCGTCCTCGGCGAGGGCAGCGCCGTGCTCGTCCTGGAGGAGTACACGCACGCGGTGCGCCGGGGTGCGCACGTGTACGCGGAGATCGCCGGGTTCGCCAGCCGCTCCAACGCGTACCACATGACCGGACTGCGCCTGGACGGGCGGGAGATGGCCGAGGCCGTCCGCATCGCGCTGGACGAGGCGCGGCTCGACCCGACCGCCGTGGACTACGTCAACGCGCACGGCTCGGGGACGAAGCAGAACGACAAGCACGAGACGGCCGCCTTCAAGGCGAGCCTGGGCGAGCACGCCTACCGGGTGCCCGTCAGCTCCATCAAGTCGATGATCGGGCACTCGCTCGGCGCGATCGGCTCCCTGGAGATCGCCGCGTGCGCGCTGGCCATCGAGCACGACACGGTGCCGCCCACCGCCAATCTGCACGAGCCCGACCCGGGCTGCGACCTCGATTACGTCCCGCTCGTCGCCCGCGAGCAGCGCACCGACACCGTGCTCAGCGTCGGCAGCGGCTTCGGCGGGTTCCAGAGCGCGATGGTGCTCACCGCCCCCCGGACGGAGGCGCACCGATGACCGCCACAGCGCCGATGACCGCCCCCGCACCCGCCCGCACCGCGACGGCGGCCGTCACCGGCATCGGCGTCGCCGCACCCGGCGGCGTCGGCACCGAGACCTGGTGGTCGGCGGTCCTGCGCGGGCGCCGGGCCATCGGCCCCGTCACCCGGTTCGACGCCTCGGGCTACCCGGCCGTCCTCGCCGGCGAGGTCACCGGCTTCGAGGACGCGGCACACGTCCCGGCCAAGCTGCTGCCGCAGACCGACCGGGTGACCCGGCTCGCGCTCGCGGCGGCGGCCGAGGCCATCACCGCCGCGGACATCGACCCGTCGGCCCTGCCCGAGTACGGCATGGGCGTCGTCACCGCCAACGGCGCGGGCGGCTTCGAGTTCGGCCAGCGCGAACTGCAGGAGCTGTGGAGCAAGGGCAGCCGGTACGTGGGCGCCTTCCAGTCCTTCGCCTGGTTCTACGCCGCCAACTCCGGGCAGATCTCCATCCGGCACGGCCTGCGCGGCCCCAGCGGTGTCGTCGTCTCCGAGCAGGCGGGCGGCCTCGACGCGATGGCCCAGGCCCGGCGCCAGCTGCGCAAGGGCGGCCGGGCCGTCCTCACCGGCGGCTTCGACGCGACGGTCTGCCCGTGGGGCTTCACCGCCCACCTCGCCGCCGGGGGCCTGAGCACCCGGCGCGACCCGGCCGACGCCTACCTCCCGTTCTCCGCCGACGCCTCCGGGTACGTCGTGGGGGAGGGCGGCGCCCTGCTCGTCGTGGAGGACGGCGACGCCGCGCACGCCAGGGGGGCCCGTGTCCTCGGCACCGTCGAGGGCTGCGCCGCCACCTTCGACCCGGCGCCCGGACGCGGCGCACCCCGCCTGCTCGACGCCGCACGCCTCGCCCTCGCCGACGCCGGGGTCGACGCGGCGGACGTGGACGTGGTCTTCGCCGACGCCGCCGGGGACCGGGACGCCGACCGCGCCGAGGCCGCCGCGCTCGCCGCCCTCTTCGGCCCGTACGGGGTGCCGGTGACGGCCCCGAAGTCGTGGTTCGGGCGCCTCGGTTCGGGCGGGTCCGCCCTGGATCTGGCGGCGGCCCTGCTCGCCCTGCGCGACCAGGTCGTCCCGCCGGGAGCCCCGGTCGGCCGGCTCGCCGACGACTGCCCGGTGGACCTGGTGACCGGGACGCCACGCCCGGCGCGGCTGCGGCACGCCCTGGTCCTGGCCCGCGGCCGGGGCGGCTTCAACGCGGCGGCCGTGGTGCGGGCGCCCCGCGCCTGAGCGCCGCACACCTCCGAGCACCACCCCTACGCACACCCGTACCAGGAAGGGAACACCGTGGACCGCCTGCACCTGACCGACCTTGCCGCCCTGCTGCGCGCCGCCGCCGGCAGCGAAGAGGGCGCGCCGCTGGACGAGGCCGCCCAGGACACCCTCTTTCTCGACCTGGGCTACGACTCGCTGGCACTGCTCCAGGTCACCGGCGTCGTCGAGCGCGACTACGACGTGGCGCTGGACGAGGAGGCGCTGGACGAGGCGCAGACCCCGCGCGCGTACCTCGACCTCGTCAACGGGGCGCTGGCCGCACGGTCGGCGGCCTGAATGCGGGACGGCCGGCTCACCGAGATCGCCGACGGTGTCCACGCCCATGTCCAGGGCGACGGGGGCTGGTGCCTGAACAACTCCGGGCTGCTCGCCGACGGCGGGGAGAGCGCCCTCGTCGACACCGTCGCCACCGTGGACCGGGCCCGCGCCCTGCGCGCCCGGGTCCTCGCGGTCACGGCCGGGCCGCCCCGGTATCTCGTCAACACGCACTTCCACGGCGACCACACCTTCGGCAACTGCGTCTTCCCGGAAGCGGTCGTCGTCGGGCACGCGCGGGCCCGGGACGAGGCCGCCGCGGCCGGCCTCCACCTGACGGGGCTCTGGCCCGAGGTGCGCTGGGGGGACCTGGAGGTCGTCGTCCCGCAGGTCACCTTCGAGGAGCGGATGACGCTGTACGTGGGGGAGTCGCGGGCCGAACTCCTGCACGTGGGGCCCGCGCACACCTGCGGCGACACCGTGGTGTGGCTGCCCGGGCCGCGCGTCCTGTTCGCCGGTGACGTGGTGATGAACGGCGTCACCCCGTTCTGCCCCATGGGCTCCGTCAGCGGCTCCCTGCGCGCCCTCGCCGGGCTGCGCGCCCTGGAACCGCTCACGGTCGTCCCCGGCCACGGTCCGGTCGGCGGCCCGGAACTCCTCGACGCCGACGCGGGGTACTTCCGCCGCCTCCAGGAGCTCGCCCGCGAGGGCGTCGCCGCCGGCCTGACCCCGTACGATCTCGCCCGGGAAGCGGGACCCGGCCCGTACGCCGGACTCCTGGACTCCGAGCGCCTGGTGCCCAATCTGCACCGCGCGTACGCGGAGGAGCGCGGCGCCCTCCCGGGCGCGCCCCTCGACATCGGGGCGCTGTTCCAGGAGATGGCCCGGTACCACGGCGGTCTGCCGGTCTGCCGCGCCTGACGCCTCCTACACCAGCACCGGGGCCGGGTGGCCGGCCGTGAGGTCGTCCCGCGACACCACCCGGCTCCGTACCCGCAGCCGGCCCCGGCAGCGCACCAGTTCGTCCGCCATCACACAGAACCGGGACACCGCGGGCACGCCGCCCCGGGGCGTCGCGAAGACCAGGGCGTAGGCGCGGGTGTGCAGGACGCCGCCGGGGCGGACGTCCACGTCGAGCATGCCGATCCAGTGGCGCAGCTGCCCGCCCTCCCGTTCCTGGCGGACCCGGTTGCGGTGGACGTTGGCGGCCAGCTCCGCCCGCCCGTGCACCGGGCTGTCCAGCGTGGGCACGCTGAACACGGCGTCCTCGGTGAAGGTGGCGGCCCAGCGCTCGGCCTCGTGCCGGTCGAAGAGCTGCATCTGGTGGGCGTAGAACTGCTGCACCTCCGCGTACAGCGAACCGAAGTCCGAGGTGTCCGGCGCGGGTCCGGTGAGGTGTGTGGTGTCGGCCGTCATCGTGTCTTCCTTCTCGTCCGCAGGGTCTTCAGGCGTTTTCCGGGTGGGTCTCGGGCGGTTCTTCGGGTGGTTCTCTCCCACCTTCCGTGGTGCTGATCGAGCGCTCTTCAAAGATTCCTCAAGCGCACCGGCGGAAGGTGAAGGCAATCCGGAGGTAAAGGCCGCCGGTGGACGACGGAAGGGGACCCCGGTGCGCGACACCCCGTACGGCGAACTCCTGGTGGACGGACTGCTGCGGCGCGCCGCGCGGCGCGACCCCGACGGCACCGCCGTGCGCACCGCGACCCGCGTGCTGCGCTTCGCCGAACTCGACTCCTACGCCGACCGGATCGCCGGATGGCTCTCCTCGGCGGGCGCCGGACCCGGCACCCGGGTCGGGGTCACCCACGTCCTCACCCCGGAGTTCGCCGCCGCCTACCACGGGGTCGTGCGGGCCGGGGCCACGGTCGTCCTGGTCAACCCGCTGCTCCCGCCGGACGGGCTGCGCCATGTCCTCGGCACGTCGGGCGCCGGGATCGTCCTCGCGCCCGCCGCCACCGCCGCCGCCCTGACGAGGATCGCGCCCGGGCTGCCCGCCCTGCGCACCGTCGTGGTCATGGACGGGCAGGCCCCCGCCGGCACCGTCCCGCTGCACGAGCTGATCGCGGGCGCGCAGCCGTACACCGGGCCCGCCGCATCCCCGGACGACGTGGCGTGCGTGCAGTTCACCACCGGGACCACCGGCGCCCCGAAGGGGGTCCTGCTGACCCATCGCAACGTGGTCGCCAACGCCTGGCAGACCGCCGACGCGCACGGCCTGACCGGCGCGTCGGTGACCCTCAACCACCTGCCGCTGTACCACGTCATGCACCTCAACTCGGCTCTGTACGCGGGGTCGTGCCAGGTCCTCTGCCAGGACCCCGACCCTTTCGCATCGCTCGGCGCCGCCGCCGGCGCGGGGGCCACGCACTACTACGGGCTGCCCGCCCGGTTGCACGCCCTGGCCGCCGACGAGCGGCTGGCGGCGGGCGGCGCACCGGACGCGCCGCGGCTCACCGCCGTACTGTCCGGCGGGTCGGCGCTGCGGCCCCGGGCGGCGCGCGTCCTGGAGGAACGGCTCGGCGTCCCCGTCATCCAGGGGTACGGCATGGCCGAGCTGTCCCCGCTCACGCACAGCCAGCGGCCCGCCCGCTACCGCCACGGCACCGTCGGCTCCGCCGTCGCCGGCACCGAGTGCCGGATCGTGGACCTGACGACCCGGCGCCCGCTCGGCCCCTGGTCGGTCGGCGAGGTCATGGTGCGGGGACCGCAGCTGATGGCCGGATACCTGGGCGACGCACAGCCCGCCCGGGTCGACGCGGACGGCTTCTTCGCCACCGGTGACGTCGGCCGCCTGGACGACGAGGGCAACCTGACCCTGGTCGACCGGCTCGCCGACGTCTTCAAGTACGACAACGAGATCGTGTCGCCCAGCCGCGTCGAGCGGATTCTCGCCGACGACCCCCGGGTCGCCGACTGCCTGGTCGCGGACTGGCCGGACCCCGAGCACGGCGCCCTGGTGTGGGCCGGGATCGTGCTGCGCGAGGGGGCCGGGGCGGGCGGCGACCCGTACGGCCACGGCGTGCTCGACGTGCTCGACGCGATCACCGAACGCGCCAACGAACGCCTCGGCCGCTTCGAGCAGATCCGCTTCGCCGAGGCCATCGACACCGTGCCGCGCACCCCCACCGGGAAACCCCGGCGCCGCGCCGTCCGGCAGAAGCTGCGCGCCAGCGCCGCCCTGTGACCGCCCCGCCCATCCGCCTCACCACCCCGGGAGACCGACCATGGTGAACTCCGGCACGGAGCCGGCCGCCCCGCCGCAGGTGCTGATCGCGGGCGCCGGCCCCGTCGGCCTGACCGCCGCCCACGAACTGGCCCGCCGCGGCCTGCGGGTCCGCCTGATCGACGCGGCCCCCGGCCCGGCGCGCACCAGCCGCGCCGTCGCCACCCACCCGCGCACCCTGGAGACGTACGACCAGATGGGCGTCGTGGACGCCATGCTCGCCCGGGGCCGCCGGAACGCCGCCTTCACCATGTACGCCGAGGGCCGCCGCCTGGTCCGCCTCCAGGCCGACTACGCGTCGATGCCGACCGCGTACCCCTTCACGCTGGTCATCGGCCAGACCGACACCGAGGCCGTCCTGCGCGAGGCGGTGGCCCGGCTCGGCGTCGACATCGAGTGGGGCGTCCGGCTCACCGGTTTCGACCAGCGCCCGGACGGGGTGCGGGTGACCCTGGAGGACACCGACGGTGCCCGGAGCACCGTGGACACCTCGTGGCTGGTCGGGTGCGACGGCGGCCACAGCACCGTCCGCAAACTCCTCGGCCTGGAACTCGCGGGCACCAGCAGCGAGACGTGGATGCTCGCCGACGTGCCCGTCACGATGGACCTGCCGCCCGACACCATCTACTGGGCGCACACCGGCGGCCAGGCCCTGATGATGGTGCCGTACGCGCGCGAGGGCCACTGGCGCCTCCTCGACACCGTGCCGGACCGCGACGCGGAGGGCGTCGAGGAACGCCTCGGCGCGAAGCTGTCCAAGGGCCTGGGCCGCCCGGTCACCGTCGGGCCCAGCGAGTGGACGTCCGTCTTCACGTTCCAGCAGCGCCGGGTCGACCGGATGCGGGAGGGCCGGGTCTTCGTCGCGGGCGACGCCGCCCATGTGCACAGCCCCGCCTCCGGCCAGGGCATGAACACCGGCATCCAGGAGGCGTACAACCTGGCCTGGAAGCTCGCCCAGGTCGAACAGGGCCACGCGGCGGACCGGTTGCTCGACAGCTACGGCGCCGAGCGCGTGCCCGTCGGCGCCGCCCTCCTCGACTCCACCCGCACCGCCACCGTCCTCGTGCAGCTGAAGAACCTGCTCGCCGCGGCCGTGCTGCCCGTCGTCTTCACCGTCGTACGCAACGTCACCCCGCTGCGCCGCGCCATCCAGCGCAAGGTCCTCGGCGGGATGTCCGGGCTGCGCATCGGCTACGGCGCGTCCCCGCTCACCACCCCCGGGACCGCCGCCACCGGGCCCGCCCCGGGCGGCCGCGCCCGGGGCGTCGCGCTGGACGGCCTGGAGCCCACCGTGCGCGAGGCGTTCGCCGGCGAGCTGCGGGACGTGCGGTGGAGCCTGCTCCTCGGGGCGGGCGGCACCGGACCCGGCGACGTGCCGGTGGGCGTCGCCGTCACCGCGGCCGCCCAGTACGCCGAATGGCTCTCGGTGCGCACCCTCGGCGGCCGTGCCGACGGTTCCGAGGGCCCCGCCCCGCTCGCCGATCCCGGCACGGCGCTGCGCACCGCGCTCGGCCTGCGCCCCGGCTCCTGGCTCCTGGTGCGCCCCGACGGGTACGTCGCCGCGCGCGGGCCCGTGCTCAGCCGGACCGCGCTGGACCGGGCGCTCGCTCCGGTGGGGCCGTCCGCCCCGCTCGCGCTGCCGGCCCGGGTGGAGCCGCGCGCCGTTTCCGTACACCCGGCCCCGACGAAGGAGCACCGCTCATGACCGCCACCTCCGAGACCCGCCCCGTCGCCCTGGTGACCGGCGGCACGAGCGGCATCGGCCTGGAAGTGGTCCGGACGCTCGGCCGCGCCGGACACCGCGTCTTCCTGTGCGCCCGTACCGACGCGGCCGTCAAGGAGACCGTCGACGCCCTGCGCGACGAAGGTCTCGACGTCTCCGGGCAGGCCGCCGACGTGCGCTCCCGCGAGGACGTCGCCGCCCTGATGCGCGCCGCCGTCACCGCGTACGGGCCGCTCACCGTCCTCGTCAACAACGCCGGCCGCAGCGGCGGCGGCGTGACCGCCGAGCTGACCGACGAGCTCTGGTACGACGTCATCGACACCAACCTCAACAGCGTGTTCCTGGTGACCCGTGAGGCCCTGGCGAACGGCGGGCTCCATGACGCCGCCGCCCGGGGCCGGATCATCAACATCGCCTCCACCGCCGGCAAGCAGGGCGTCCTGCTCGGTGCCCCGTACAGCGCCTCCAAGCACGGCGTCGTCGGCTTCACCAAGGCGCTCGGCCGCGAGCTGGCGCCGACCGGGGTCACCGTCAACGCCGTCTGCCCCGGCTACGTCGAGACGGCGATGGCCCAGCGGGTGCGCGCGGGGTACGCCGCCGCCTGGGACACCACCGACGAGGACGTCCTCGCCCGGTTCGAGGCGAAGATCCCCCTCGGGCGCTACTCCACCCCGGAGGAGGTCGCGGCCCTGGTCGGCTACCTGGCGTCCGGGCCCGCCGCCTCCATCACGGCGCAGGCCCTCAACGTCTGCGGCGGCCTGGGCAACTTCTGACCCCCGGACCGCCCGCGCCGCGCGGGCGGGGTCCACGAGCAACCGAGAAAGAGGTGTGTGGTGTCGGACGTGCGTGTGCACCGGACGAGGCACAGTGTCGACGTGGACGCCCAGCCGGGCGTCGTCTACGGGCTGATCGCGGACGCCGAGCGCTGGCCGCTGTTCTTCCCGCCCAACGTCCACGTGGAGCGGCTGGAGTTCGACGGCCGCGACGAGCGGCTGCGCATGTGGGCGACCGCCAACGGCGACGTGCGGTCCTGGCTCTCCGAGCGGGCCCAGGACCCGGCGGCGCGCCGCATCACCTTCCGGCAGACCCGGCCGCAGGCCCCGGTCGAGACCATGGAGGGCACCTGGATCGTCGAGGAGCGCCCCGGCGGAGGGACCCGGCTGGTCCTGCTGCACGACTTCACCGTGGCCGGGGACCGCTTCGAGGACGTGCGCTGGGTCGAGACCGCCTGCGACACCAACTCCCGTGCGGAGCTGGCCAGTCTGAAGGGGATCGCGGAGCGCTGGGCCCTCCTGGACGACCTCGTCCTGTCCTTTGAGGACTCGGTACGCGTCCACGGGCCGGCGGAGCTGGTGTACGACTTCCTGTACCGCGTCGGCGACTGGCCCGAGCTGGTCCCGCACGTCTCCCGCCTCGACTTCACCGAACCGGCGCCCGGCGTCCAGGTCATGGCGATGGACACCGTCACCGCCGACGGCAGCACGCACACCACCGAGTCCGTCCGCATCTGCTTCCCGCACGCCGGGCGCATCGTCTACAAGCAGACCGCCACCCCCGCCCTGATGGAGGCGCACACCGGCGAGTGGTCCGTGGTGCCCGACGCGACCGGTGTCACCGTCGTCTCCCAGCACACCGTCGTCCTCCGTGAGAGCGCCGTCGAACGGGTGCTGGGGGCGGGCGCCGGGCTCCCCGAGGCCCGCCGTTACGTACGCGAGGCGCTGGGCCGCAACTCGACGGCCACGCTCCACCTGGCGAAGCGCCACGCGGAGACCGCGATCCGCATGCTGTGACGGTGCGCGGTCCCCGGGCGTCCGGAGCGGTTCCCAAGCCGTTCTCCACCGGATCGCGAGCAGCCGCCCGCAGGGTCGAGCCACGCCCACCGCACCCCGTGCCCGTACGACGAAGGAGGCGGACGCCGCCGTCATGACCACCATCGCAGAGTTCCCCGGGCGCCCCGCCCCCGTCACCGCCTTCTCTTCCGCCGCCCCCGGCCGTGCCCCCGACCCCGGCCGCGAGCACGCGGACGCCCTCGACCGGGCCGGACGCCTGGAAGCACGGCTCGGCGACCCCTACGACCCCGCCAACCCGCACGGGTTCGCCGCCCTGTTCGACGCCGACGCCCGCAGCACCCCGCCCGAGGCGACCGAGGCCCTGCTCACCGACGAAGGGATCGGAGCCGAATTCGTGCCCGTCGCCCTGGGCGGGCGGCTGACCCGCGCCGATCTGCTGGCCCGGGCCGTGCGGCCGGTGTTCCGGCGCGACCTGGGGCTGGGCATGGGCCACGGCCTCATCTCGCTGTTCGCGGCGGGGGCCGTGTGGGCGGCCGGGGACGAGCCGCAGCGCCGCGACACCGCCCGCCTGCTGCTCGGTGGTGGCCGGATCGCGATCCTGCACCACGAACTCGCCCACGCCAACGCCATCCTGCGCCACGAGTTCACCGCCCGCCCGGCCCCCGGCGGACGCCGGATCAGCGGCCGCAAGGACGTCATCCTCAACGCGTCGCGCGCCGACCGCCACGTCGTCTACGCCCGCACCGACGAGGCCCCGGGACCGCGCAGCCATTCCGTCCTGCTGCTCGACCCGGCCGGACAGGACCCGGCACACCTGCGCCACCTGCCCCGGGTGGAGAGCTCCGGAATGCGCGGGGCCCTCTTCTCCGGCCTGGAGTTCGCCGAGCTGCCCGTGCCCGAGGACGCGCTCGTCGGGCACCCCGGCGACGGGGCCGGCATCGCCCTGCGCGCGTTCCAGGTGAACCGCAGCCTGATCTGCGGGCTCGTCACGGCCGCCGCCGGAACGGTCCTGCACTCCGCCGTGCGCGCCGCGACCGAGGGCCGCGCGAGCGGGGTCGCCCGGCGCCGGCACAAGCCGCTCACCGGGGTCTTCGCCGACCTCCTGGCCTGCGACGCGATGTCCACCACCGTCCTGCGCGCCCTGAGCCTGCTGCCCGCGAGCGCCCATCTCTTCGCCGCCGCCGTCAAATACGTGGTGCCCGAACTGCTGCGGGAGAACCTGGAAGAGCTCGCCACGGTCCTCGGCGCCCGCGGCTACGACCACGCGAGCCCCGCGTACGGGGCGCTCGGCAAGCTCAGCCGCGACCTGCCCGTCGCCGGGCTCGGCCACGCCGGAAGCGCCTCCTGCCAGTCCGTCCTCGTGCCCCAGCTGCGCGGCCTCGCCGAACGTTCCTGGTTCGCCGAACCGGAGCCGCCCGCCGAGCTGTTCTCCGCCGGCGCCGCGCTGCCCCACCTGGACTACCGGCTCCTGGGCATCGCGGGCGGCGGTGACTTCATGGCCGCGTCCCTCGTCGCGACCGCCGAACGGCTCGCCCCGCTCCGCGACGCCGGCGGGCACACCGGCGCGCTGGCCGGGCTCGCCGAGGCGTTCGCCACCGAGCTGCGCGGGCTGCGCGCCCAGTGCCGCCGCATCCCGGCCGGCCCTTCCGCCCTCGCCGACCCGGCCGTCGTCCGGCTCAGCGACCGCTACAGCCGGATCGTCGGCGCCGCGGCCGTGCTCGCCGTCTGGGAGGGCCAGGACGGCACCGACCCGTTCCTCGCCGACCCCGCCTGGGCCGTGCTCGCCCTCACCCGGGCCGGGCAGCGCCTCGGCATCCCCGTGCCCGCCCTGCCCGACGGCGTCCAGGACCAGGTGCTCGACGAGCTGGTCCGCCGGCACGCCGAGGGGCTGGGCCACGACCTCGACGCGCTCCCGTACGCGCCGTGACCCCCAGCGGTCAGGAAGGCAGGCCATGACCAGCATCCCCGCGCCCGGTGCCGGGCGGATCAGCGCACCCCTCCACGTCGCGGGACCCGGCGCGCCCTGGCACCTGGTGCGCGAGGCCATGGACCGCCACGGGAACGCCGTCGTCCACACCACCTGGGGCGAGTGGCTGGGGGCGGCCGTCACCCAGCCGGCCCTGCGCCGACTGCTCGGCGCCGACTGGCAGCGCTACCGCCGCACCCAGGACCCCACGCTGCGCTTCCGGTTCCTCGCCTCACGTCTCGTCACCAAGTACACGGCGGCGGCAGCCCTGCGCACCGGACCGGCCGAGCTCGACCTCGCGTACCGGATCGGCGGCCGGCCGTACCTGCGCAGCCTCGACCAGATCGACGTGAGCCTCACGCACACCGAGGACATGATCGCCGTCGGCATCAGCCGCAACGGCCGGATCGGCGTCGACGTCGAACCCGCCACCCGGCCCATGTCGTACGACCTGCTCCAGGGGCACGTGCTGACGCCCGCCGAACGCGAGGCGCTGGAACACCTCCCGGAGGGGGAGCGGGCGGCGCGGCTGCTGCGCCTGTGGACGCTCAAGGAGGCGTACACCAAAGCGCTCGGGCAGGGACTGCGACTCGACTTCACCGAGTTCGGCTTCGCCGAGGGCGGCGGCGAACTGCTCGCGCCCGACGGCCGGCCCGCCGCCGACGGCGACTGGGCGTTCGCCACCCACCGGGTCCTGGGCGGCCGGTACATGCTCAGCGTCGCGTGCCACGACACCGGCCTGGCCGCCTCCCCGGACACGACGGTCCGCACCATGCTCGACACGGGTTTCGCGGGGGCGGTCACCGAACTCCTCGGCTGACATCGTGTCCCGCTCGGCCCCGCGTCCAGTCCCGCTGGAGGAAGACGCGGGGCCTTCGCACGCCCGCGTACGGTACGGACCCGGTCGCCTCCCCGACGGAACCGCGCGGGACCGCGGCGCCCCACCACCGGACCACCGCCGTGTCAGTGCCGTGTCGGTGCTGTGTGGGCGGGCCCTCGCATACTCGTTCCGCATTCGCCGACAGAGGGGAGGGAGGGGGTCTCCCGCATGCGCGCCACAGCCGGTCCGCCGCGCTCCCGCATGCGTGCCCCGCAGGACGATGACCACCGACCACTCCTCGCACACCACCCCCGCCCGGGCCACCCCCGGCGGCCCGATGACCGTCGTCCTCGACCTCACGGACCAGGGCCGGGACCCGGCCGCACCGCCCCTCCTGGAGCTGCGCGGCCCCGTGGACCCGCACCGCGTCGAGGCCGCCCTCGACCGCCTGGGCCGGCTCGGTACGCGCCCCGCCCCCTCCTGGCAGCCGCACCTGGAACCCGCCGATGACGGGCACCACACCCTGCACCTGACCCCGGACGGGCCTCCGGCCGGCGACGCGCCCTTCCCGGCCGGACTCTTCGCGGACCTGCTCACCGTCACGGAGAGCGGACCCGGACCCGCGCCCCGGGTCGAGCCGACGCCGCTGCAACGGGAACTCCTCGCGGACGCGGACGCGCACCCCGGTACCGAGGGCTGGTGCGAACAGCTCGCGGTCAGCTGGTACGGGCCGCTCGACCCGGAACGGCTCGCCGCCGCCTGGCAGTCCGTCGCCGAACGGGAGAGCGTGCTGCGGGCCGCCTTCGAGGAGGGGCCCGAGCCGTGGATCGTCTGCCACGAGGGCGCGGGACCCGAAGTGCTGCGCTTCCCGCTCGGCAGCGTGGACTGGCACGCGCTGGTCGAGGCCGACCGGCGCCGGGGCCTCGATCCGCGCCGCCCGGGACCGCTGCGCGTCACCTTCCTGGGCGGCGGCCCGGACGCGGCGGGCAGCACCCGCGTCCTGCTGAGCTTCCACCCGGCGCTCCTCGACGACTGGAGCGTGCGGCTGCTGCTGCACGAGTTCTACCGCGCCTACCTGGCGGGCGGTGAGCTGCCCGGCGGCACCCGCCGCCCCGACCTCGGCGACTACACGCGCTGGCTCGCGGCCCAGGACACCGCCCCGGCCCGCGCGTTCTGGCGCGACGCCCCGCCCGGCCCCGCCACGTTCCCGCCCGCCGGCGCCGGCGCCGGCCAGGTCCGCACCCGGATCACGCCCGAGGAGAGCGAACGGCTCGCCGCGTGGGCGGGGGGCCTCGGCTGCCCGGAGAGCAGCGTCCTGCACGCCGTGTGGGCGCTGGCCCTCTACCGGGCCGGCGGCCACGAGGGCGCGGCCGACATCAGCTTCAGCGCGGCGGTCTCCGGCCGGGGCATCCTCCTCGACGGCGTCGAACGGCTGCCCGCCGCCCTGCGCAACCCGCTGCCGATGACCGCGGGCGTCAACCCGTACGCCCCGCTCGCCGAACTCCCGGCCCGGCTGCGCGACCAGGCCCTGGACGTGTCCGGGTACGAGTGGGTGTCGCAAGGGCGCATCCGGTCCTGGACCCGCCCCGGCGGCCCCGCCGCGCCGGCCGCCGTCCCGCGCACCGGCAGCCTCGTCGTCTTCGAGAACCGGCCGCGCCCGCCCGGCGACCTGGCACCGGCGCTCGGCGCGCTGGGCGTCCGCGTCAGCACCCCCGAGACGCTCGGGGCGCGCACCGGGTTCCCGTTCACGCTCGTCGCCCACCGGGACGACGAGGGGGGCCTCGTGCTCACCGCCACCTGCCTCGGGACGGGCCTCGCCCAGGCCGAGGACCTGCTCACCAGGACCGCGCACGCCCTGCGCGAACTGCCGCGCACGGCGACGCCCGCGACGACGGTCGGCGGGGCGCTCGCGCTCCTCGCGGGACCGCCGGACCGGACGCCGCGCGGGCGGCCCGGCACCCGGCGCGCGGCCGCCCTGACGGAGCTGCGCCCCGCCGCGCGCCCCGGCACCGGCACCGTCTGCCTGGTCCGGGCGCCGGGGACCCCGCTGTCCGCGCTGACCCGGGTCGCCTACGCCTACCGGGGGCCGGAGGCCGTGGTGCTGCTGCGGCCGCCGCCGTACGCGGACGCCTCCGCCCCGGCCGCCGAGGCCGTCGTGGGGGCGCTGGCCGACCTCGGCGGCCCGCTCGTGCTCGGCGCGTTCTGCGGGGGCGGCGAGCGCGCCTACGCGCTCGCCGGGCAACTCGTCGCGGCCGGAGGCAGGCCGCCCGGAGTGGTCCTCACCGGCACCGCGACGCCGGCCGGGGGCTTCGCCCACATCCTCGAAGCGGTGGTCCGCCGCACCCGGTGACCGCCGCGGTCACGCCAACCGCCCCACCTCACACCTCAGGAGAGTCATGACGACACGTCTGTTCACCTCGGAGTCCGTGACCGAGGGACACCCCGACAAGATCGCCGACCAGATCAGCGACGCGATCCTGGACGCGCTCCTCGCGCAGGACCCGGGTTCCCGCGTCGCGGTGGAGACCCTGATCACGACCGGGCAGGTCCACATCGCGGGCGAGGTGACGACGTCGGCGTACGCGGACGTGCCGGGCATCGTGCGCGAGACCATCCTCGACATCGGTTACGACTCCTCCGCCAAGGGCTTCGACGGCACCTCCTGCGGGGTCTCCGTCTCCATCGGCGCGCAGTCCCCGGACATCGCGCAGGGCGTCGACACGGCGTACGAGAAGCGCGTCGACGGCTCCGGCGACGACGCGCTCGACCAGCAGGGCGCCGGCGACCAGGGGCTGATGTTCGGCTACGCGTGCGACGAGACGCCGAGCCTGATGCCGCTGCCGATCGACCTGTCGCACCGGCTCTCGCGCCGTCTCACCGAGGTCCGCAAGAACGGCACCGTCCCCTACCTGCGCCCCGACGGCAAGACCCAGGTGACGATCGGCTACCTGGGCAGCCGCCCGGTGCGCCTGGACACCGTCGTCGTCTCCAGCCAGCACGCCGCGGACATCGACCTCGAGGGCCTGCTCGCCCCCGACATCCGCGAGCACGTCGTGGAGCACGTCCTGAACGAACTCGCCGACGAGGGCATCAAGCTGGAGACCGACGACTACCGGCTGCTGGTCAACCCGACCGGCCGCTTCGAGATCGGCGGCCCGATGGGCGACGCCGGCCTCACCGGCCGCAAGATCATCATCGACACGTACGGGGGCTACGCCCGGCACGGCGGCGGCGCCTTCTCCGGCAAGGACCCCTCGAAGGTCGACCGCTCGGCGGCGTACGCGACCCGCTGGGTCGCCAAGAACGTCGTCGCCGCCGGCCTCGCCACCCGCTGCGAGGTGCAGGTCGCGTACGCGATCGGCAAGGCCGAACCGGTCGGTCTCTTCGTGGAGACCTTCGGCACCGCGAAGGTCGCCCAGGCCCGGATCGAGAGCGCCATCCGCGAGGTCTTCGACCTGCGCCCGGCCGCCGTCATCCGCGACCTGGACCTGCTGCGCCCCATCTACCGGCAGACCGCCGCCTACGGGCACTTCGGCCGCGAACTGCCGGACTTCACCTGGGAGCGCACCGACCGCGTCGAGCAGCTCAAGGCCGCCGCCGGTCTCTGACCGGCGTCCACCGGCCCAGTCGAGAGGGACAGGGATTCGTATGCGTATCGCGGTGACAGGCTCCATCGCCACCGACCACCTGATGGTCTTCCCGGGCCGGTTCGCGGACCAGCTCATCGCCGACCAGCTCGCCCATGTGTCGCTCTCGTTCCTGGTGGACGACCTGGAGGTGCGGCGCGGCGGAGTGGCGGCCAACATCGCCTTCGGACTCGGCTCGCTCGGGCTGGAGCCGCTGCTGGTCGGTGCCGTCGGCAGCGACTTCGCCACGTACGAGGTGTGGCTCAAGGAGCACGGGGTCGACACCGGTGGGGTGCGCGTGAGCGACGAGCGGCAGACCGCCCGTTTCTCGTGCATCACCGACCAGGACGACAACCAGATCGCGGCGTTCTACGCGGGCGCCATGGCGGAGGCCCGGGAGATCGACCTGGCGGCGGAGGCGGCCCGGGCCGGCGGCGTCGGCTTCGTCCTCGTCGCCCCCGACGACCCGGCCGCCATGCTGCGGCACACCGCGGCCTGCCGGACCCTCGGCGTCCCCTTCGCCGCCGACCCCTCCCAGCAGCTCGCCCGCCTCGGCGGCGACGAGGTGCGCGAGCTGGTCGACGGCGCCCGGTGGCTGTTCACCAACGAGTACGAGGCGGCGCTCCTGCTGGAACGCGCCTCCTGGGACCGCGACGACGTGCTGGGCCGCGTCGGCACCTGGGTCACCACGCTCGGCGCGCGGGGCGCCCGCATCGAGAGCGCGGGCGCCCCCGCCCTGACCGTGCCGGGCATCGCGGGCGTCGGGACGGCCGACCCGACCGGGGTGGGCGACGCGTTCCGCTCCGGCTTCCTCGCCGCCACCGTCCGGGGAGCCGCCCCGGAGCAGGCGGCGCAACTGGGCTGCGCGGTCGCCTCGCTGGCCCTGGGCGCCGTGGGCTCCCAGTCGTACGAGCCGGAGCCCGGCCGCCTGCTGGACATCCTGCGGCGGCAGTACGGCTCCGAGGCGGCGTCCGCGCTCGCCCCCGTCCTGGGCGGTGCGTCATGACCGCGGCGGAGCGGGTCGCCGCGCTCCGGGACGCGCTCGCCACCCGCGTGGTGGTGGCCGACGGCGCGATGGGCACCATGCTCCAGGCGCAGGACCCGACTCTGGAGGACTTCCAGCAGCTGGAGGGGTGCAACGAGGTCCTCAACGTGACCCGCCCCGACATCGTGCGCTCCGTCCACGACGCGTACTTCGGGGCGGGCGTGGACTGCGTCGAGACGAACACCTTCGGGGCCAACCACGCGGCGCTCGGCGAGTACGACATCCCCGAGCGGGTCCACGAGCTGTCCGAGGCCGGGGCGCGCATCGCCCGCGAGGCCGCCGACGCGTTCACCGCGTCCACCGGCGAGCAGCGCTGGGTCCTCGGCTCCATGGGGCCCGGCACCAAGCTGCCCTCGCTCGGTCACATCCGGTACGCCACGATCCGGGACGGCTTCCAGGCGAACGCCGAGGGTCTGATCGCCGGGGGCGCCGACGCGCTGATCGTGGAGACGACGCAGGACCTCCTCCAGACCAGAGCCGGTCTGGTCGGCGCACGCCGCGCGATGGACGCGACGGGGGTCCGGGTCCCGCTGATCTGCTCGCTCGCCTTCGAGACGACCGGGACGATGCTCCTCGGCTCGGACATCGGCGCGGCGCTCACGGTCCTGGAGCCGCTGGGCATCGACCTCATCGGCCTGAACTGCTCGACCGGCCCGGCCGAGATGACCGAGCACCTGCGCCACCTGGCCCGCCACTCGGCGACCCCGCTGATGTGCATGCCCAACGCGGGTCTGCCCGTGCTGGGCGCGGACGGCGCCTCCTTCCCGCTCGGGCCGGACGGCCTGGCGGACGCGCAGGAGTCGTTCGTACGGGACTACGCCCTGTCGCTGGTGGGCGGCTGCTGCGGGACGACGCCGGACCACCTGCGGGCCGTGGTGGAGCGGGTGCGGGGCGTCGTGCCGCCGGACCGGGCCCCGCAGCCGGAGCCGGGCGCGGCGTCGCTCTACCAGACGGTGCCGTTCCGTCAGGACACGGCGTACCTGGCGATCGGTGAGCGTACGAACGCCAACGGGTCCAGGAAGTTCCGCGAGGCGATGCTCGAAGGCCGCTGGGACGACTGCGTGGAGATGGCCCGCGACCAGGTCCGCGAGGGCGCGCACATGCTCGACCTGTGCGTGGACTACGTGGGGCGCGACGGCGTCGCCGACATGGACGAGCTGGCGGGGCGGCTCGGGACCGCGTCGACGCTGCCGATCGTGCTGGACTCCACCGAGGTGGACGTGTTGCGGGCCGGCCTGGAACGGCTGGGCGGGCGGGCCGTCGTCAACTCGGTGAACTACGAGGACGGGGACGGGCCGGAGTCGCGGTTCGCCAAGGTCACGCGACTGGCGGCGGAGCACGGTGCCGCGTTGATCGCGCTGACGATCGACGAGGAGGGCCAGGCCCGCACCGCCGAGCACAAGGTCGCCATCGCCGAGCGGCTCATCGCGGATCTGACGGGCACCTGGGGCATCCGCGAGTCGGACATCCTCATCGACACGCTGACGTTCACGATCTGCACGGGTCAGGAGGAGTCGCGCAAGGACGGGGTCGCCACGATCGAGGCGATCCGGGAGCTGAAGAAGCGTCACCCGGACGTGCAGACGACGCTGGGCCTGTCGAACATCTCCTTCGGCCTGAACCCGGCCGCCCGGGTCGTGCTGAACTCGGTCTTCCTGGACGAGTGCGTGAAGGCCGGGCTGGATTCGGCGATCGTGCACGCGTCGAAGATCCTGCCGATCGCCCGGCTGGAGGAGGAGCAGGTCAAGGTCGCACTCGACCTGGTCTACGACCGGCGCGCCGAGGGCTACGACCCCTTGCAGAAGCTGATGGAGCTGTTCGAGGGCGTCAACATGAAGTCCCTGAAGGAGGGGAAGGCCGAGGAACTGGCCGCCCTCCCGCTCGACGAGCGGCTTCAGCGGCGCATCATCGACGGCGAGAAGAACGGCCTGGAGGACGACCTCGCCGAGGCGCTGACCACCCGCAAGGCCCTGGACATCGTCAACGAGACGCTGCTGGACGGCATGAAGGTCGTGGGCGAGCTGTTCGGCTCCGGCCAGATGCAGCTGCCGTTCGTCCTCCAGTCCGCCGAGGTCATGAAGGCCGCGGTGGCGTATCTGGAACCGCACATGGAGCGGGCCGAGGGTGAGGAGGGCAAGGGCACCATCGTGCTGGCGACCGTCCGCGGCGACGTCCACGACATCGGCAAGAACCTGGTCGACATCATCCTCTCCAACAACGGCTACAACGTGGTCAACCTGGGCATCAAGCAGCCCGTTTCGGCCATCCTCGACGCGGCGGTGGAGCACCGGGCGGACGTCATCGGGATGTCCGGCCTCCTCGTGAAGTCCACGGTGATCATGAAGGAGAACCTGGAGGAGCTGAACCAGCGCAAGCTGGCCGCCGACTACCCGGTCATCCTCGGCGGCGCCGCGCTCACCCGCGCCTACGTCGAGCAGGACCTGCACGAGATCTACGAGGGCGAGGTGCGCTACGCCCGCGACGCCTTCGAGGGCCTGCGCCTGATGGACGCGCTCATCGCCGTCAAGCGCGGCGTCCCCGGCGCCACGCTGCCCCCGCTCAAGCAGCGCCGCGTGCCGCTGAGGGAGCCGCAGTCCGAGGAGCCGGCGGACGTCGGCCGGTCGGACGTCGCCGTCGACAACCTGGTCCCCGCCCCGCCGTTCTGGGGCAGCCGGGTCGTCAAGGGCATCCCGCACAGGGAGTACACCTCCTGGCTGGACGAGGCCGCCCTGTTCAAGGGCCAGTGGGGGCTGAAGGGCGACGCGATCGAGGCGGAGGGCCGGCCGAGGCTGCGGATGTGGCTGGACCGGCTGCGTACGGAGAACCTGCTCGAAGCGGCTGTCGTGCACGGCTACTTCCCGTGCGTGTCCAAGGGCGACGACCTGATCATCCTGGACGAGAACGGGCACGAGCGGACCCGGTTCACCTTCCCCCGCCAGCCGCGCGGGCGCCGCCTGTGCCTGGCGGACTTCTTCCGGCCCGAGGAGTCCGGCGAGACGGATGTGGTCGGGCTCCAGATCGTGACCGTCGGCTCGAAGATCGGCGAGGCCACCGCGGAGCTGTTCGCCTCCGGCTCGTACCGCGACTACCTCGAACTTCACGGGCTCTCCGTGCAGCTGGCGGAGGCGCTGGCCGAGTACTGGCACGCGCGCGTCCGCGCCGGACTCGGGATCGCCGACCGCGAACCCGACGGCCTGGACGGCATGCTGCGCACCGAGTACCAGGGCTGCCGCTACTCGCTGGGCTACCCGGCCTGCCCCGACCTGGAGGACCGCGCCAAGATCGCGGACCTGCTGCGGCCGGAGCGGATCGGCGTCCACCTGTCCGAGGAGTTCCAGCTCCACCCGGAACAGTCGACGGACGCCATCGTCGTCCACCACCCCGAGGCGTCGTACTTCAACGCGGGCCGGGCCGGGGGTGGCCGGTGATGGGCCTGGTCACGGACCGTCCGACGTACTCCTTCGAGTTCTTCCCGCCCCGCACGGTCCAGGGCGAGCGGACCCTGTGGCAGGCCATCCGCCGCCTGGAACCGCTGGGCCCCGACTTCGTCTCCGTCACCTACGGCGCGGGCGGGTCGTCCAGGGACCGCACCATCGACGTCACGAAGCGCCTGGTCACCGAGACGACCCTGCGGCCCGTCGCCCATCTGACCGCCGTCGGCCACTCGGTGGCCGAGCTCCGGCACATCATCGGCCAGTACGCGGACGCCGGGGTGCGGGACGTACTGGTCCTGCGGGGCGATCCGCCCGGCGACCCCAAGGGGGAGTGGACCGCGCACCCGGACGGCTTCCGGCACGCCTACCAGCTGGTCGAGCTGGTCCGCTCGCTGGGGGACTTCACCATCGGGGTCGCCGCCTTCCCCGAGCGGCACCCGCGCTCGCCCGACTGGGACAGCGACATCCGGCACTTCGTCGCCAAGTGCCGCGCCGGCGCCGACTACGCCATCACGCAGATGTTCTTCGACGTGGAGGACTACCTGCGGCTGCGGGACCGGGTGGCGGCGGCCGGCTGCACCACTCCGATCATCCCGGAGATCATGCCGGCCACCGACGTCCGGCAGATCCGCCGCTTCGCGGAACTCTCCGACGCCGCCTTTCCCGAGGACCTGGCCCACCGCCTGGAAGCCGCGCAGCACCGGCCGGACATCGCGTACGAGATCGGCGTCTCCCACGCGACGCTGATGGCCGACCGGCTGCTCGCCGAAGGCGCCCCCGGCCTGCACTACATCACGCTGAACAAATCAACGGCGACCCTCGACATCCACCGCAACGTCATGAGCACTAGGAGCCTCCATGCCAGTTGAGACCATTGATTTCAAGGTCGCCGATCTTTCTCTTGCCGCTTTCGGGCGGAAGGAGATCACGCTTGCCGAGCATGAGATGCCCGGTCTGATGTCGATCCGTAAGGAGTACGCCGCGGCGCAGCCGCTGGCGGGTGCTCGTATCACCGGTTCGCTGCACATGACGGTGCAGACGGCGGTGCTGATCGAGACGCTGGTGGCGCTTGGTGCGCAGGTGCGCTGGGCGTCGTGCAACATCTTCTCCACCCAGGACCATGCGGCCGCGGCGATCGCGGTCGGTCCGGAGGGGACTCCCGAGGCGCCGGCGGGTGTGCCTGTGTTCGCGTGGAAGGGGGAGTCGCTGGAGGAGTACTGGTGGTGCACGGAGCAGGCCCTGACCTGGCCGGACACCCCGACCGGCGGTCCGAACATGATTCTGGACGACGGCGGGGATGCCACCCTCCTGGTGCACAAGGGCGTCGAGTTCGAGAAGGCGGGTGCGGTTCCGGACCCTGCGACGGCGGACAGCGAGGAGTACGCGCACATCCTGACGCTGCTGAACCGGACGCTGGGTGAGTCGCCGCGGAAGTGGACGCAGCTGGCGTCGGAGATCCGTGGTGTGACGGAGGAGACCACGACGGGTGTGCACCGTCTGTACGAGATGCACCGCGACGGCACTCTGCTGTTCCCCGCGATCAATGTGAACGACGCGGTGACGAAGTCGAAGTTCGACAACAAGTACGGCTGCCGCCACTCCTTGATCGACGGCATCAACCGCGCCACCGATGTCCTGATCGGGGGGAAGACGGCGGTGGTGTGCGGTTACGGGGACGTGGGCAAGGGCTGCGCGGAATCCCTCCGGGGCCAGGGCGCCCGCGTGATCATCACCGAGATCGACCCCATCTGCGCCCTCCAGGCGGCGATGGACGGCTACCAGGTCGCCACCTTGGATGATGTGGTGGAGCAGGCGGACATCTTCGTCACGACGACGGGCAACAAGGACATCATCATGGCCTCGGACATGGCCCGGATGAAGCACCAGGCGATCGTGGGGAACATCGGTCACTTCGACAACGAGATCGACATGGCGGGCCTGGCGAGGATCGAGGGCATCGTCAAGGACGAGGTCAAGCCGCAGGTCCACACGTGGACGTTCCCGGAGGGGAAGGTCCTGATCGTGCTCTCCGAGGGCCGTCTGCTGAATCTGGGCAACGCGACGGGTCACCCCTCCTTCGTGATGTCGAACTCGTTCGCGGACCAGACGCTGGCGCAGATCGAGCTGTTCACGAAGCCCGAGGAGTACCCGACCGACGTCTACGTGCTGCCCAAGCACCTGGACGAGAAGGTCGCCCGGCTCCACCTCGACGCGCTCGGCGTCAAGCTCACGACCCTGCGCCCGGAGCAGGCGGCGTACATCGGTGTCGAGGTCGAAGGCCCGTACAAGCCCGACCACTACCGCTACTGAACCCGCCACCGTCCGAGGTGATCGCCCAGAGACCCCCTGGAGAACCGCTAGAGACGAGGCCCGGTGACGTGGCTCGTGCGGCGAGGGGCTGCCTACGCTGCGGATGAAGGCCGTACCCGACGGACCTTCCGCAGCCACCCCCCACCGGAGAGCGCCGCCACCGCCGCCACCGTGCGGACCCCCACCACCATCCGCACGCGACCACTCCCTCATGACGAGAACGACGAGCACCACACCACCACGCAGGCCACGACAGACGGGACGAACATGACGAACACGACCCTTGTGATCGGCGGCACGGGCAAGACCGGGCGGCGGGTCGCCGAACGGCTGTCCGCCAAAGGGCTCCCCGTACGCATCGGATCGCGCTCCGGCACGCCCCCCTTCGTCTGGGAGGACCCCGCGACCTGGGACGCCGCCCTCGACGGGGTGAGCGCCGTCTACATCACCTACTACCCCGACCTGGCCTTCCCGGGGGCCGCCGAGACCGTCGGCGCGTTCGCGAAGGCCGCCGTCGCCAAGGGGGCGCGCCGCCTGGTGCTGCTGTCCGGCCGCGGTGAGGAAGGCGCGGTCGTCAGCGAGGACAAGGTGAAGGAGTCGGGCGCGGACTGGACCGTCGTCCGCGCCAGCTGGTTCAACCAGAACTTCAGCGAGAGCTTCTTCCACGACCTGGTCATGGCCGGCGAGATCGTCCTGCCGACCGGGGACGCGGTGGAACCTTTCGTGGACGCCGACGACATCGCGGACGTCGCCGTCGCCGCGCTCACCGACGACAAGCACATCGGCAAGACGTACGAGCTGTCCGGTCCGCGTCTGCTCAGCTTCGGCGACATCGCCCAGGAGCTGGGCAAGGCGACCGGCCGCACGATCACGTACATCCCCGTGAGCGTCGACGAGTACCGGCAGGCCCTTGAGGAGAACGGGCTGCCCGTCGAGTTCGCCGACCTGTTCGGGCTGATCCTCGACGGCCGCAACGCCCACCTCGTGCACGGGGTCGAGGAGGCCACCGGCCGCAAGCCGAAGGACTTCGCCGACTTCGCCCGGGACGCCGCCGCCAGCGGTGTCTGGAACGCCTGACCGACACCGGGACCCGTGGGACGGGCGGCCGCACCCGGCGGCCGCCCGTCCCTGTCCCACACCCCCTCGCGTGAGGAATCTCAATGATGAAGTCAAGCCGTCTGCGTGACCGGTGGGGCGGAGGTGAACAGCCTCTTGTCAAGCAGCATCGCCCAGAGCACGTCGACTCGCCGTCGGGCGAGCGAGAGCAGGGCCTGGGTGTGCAACAGCCCTTCGCCGCGCTTCTTGAGGTAGTAG
>NZ_JBHUXS010000032.1:0-54081 GCF_042669245.1 Streptomyces sp. NPDC057249
CCTCATCGCTGCGCGATGAGCAAGCGAAGCGCCGCGCTTCGCTTGGCGCGCCCCGTCCGCTTCGCTCCAGGGGCTGTGGGGCCGGCTCGCTTCGCTCCCCGGTCCGCGCAGAGCGCGGGCGTTCCCTCCGCTTCGCTGCGTGAACGCAGTGAACGGGCCTCGCTTCGCGATGCCCTGATGGGCGGCCACTTCGTGGCCGCCCATCAGGGGTTCCGCTTCGCTCCACCCCCGACCCTTCCGGCTTCGCCTCCAGGGCCAGAAAAAGGCCCGCTGCCGCGGGCCTTGCTGGCTATGAGGGTGAGTGTGGCGGCTCCCTGGGTATGTGACGGGTCGTGATCACACCCGTCCGTGTATCCCCGGGGCGGGTCTTCCCCTTCCCTGCACCATCTTTCTCTAGCCGATGCCTTCGGCGTTCACAACAGTTGTCAGGTACCGCATCGAATCCGGTGAGCACCCGACCAGCACCACGGCATCACCATCGCGACACTCGGCCACCTGCCAGCCGTACTGCACCAACCTCGAATCCGTACGATTCTTCGACCGGACTCGAACCAGCTCCCACTGCTCTACGGGAAGCGGACTGCGATGAAGATCCCTGAACTCCGTCGGAGTGACATGAAGCGTGGAACCCTCAGCCCAGAGGTGAACCAACGCCTCATCCCGGCAGTACGAACGGTCACCCAGCACACAGGCCACGAAACCCACCTCCGCCCCCTCCGCGAAGCCCCGAGCCTTCTTCCTGGCCTTACGCCTCCCATCACCCCAGCCCAGCGCACCACCGACAACAAGATCTAGCAAGAAACCGAACACACGCCACCCCCGACAACCCAACCTTCCCACCGCAATCCAAACAGGAGCAGGCAAAGAGCACACCCCTTCCGAGGGACGGCTCATAGCCCGGTCCGGCTCTCAACGCGAAGGATGGCTCCGGTCGCGTGCGGATTGCCGATGCCCCGCGGATCGATTGGCTACCAGGAGGCACACCCATACAAGGACATGCGTGCCAGCCACCACGACCTGACCGGTTCCGGCGCCGTAACCCACCCTCCATGCAAGTAACCCCACGCTGATGCCCAGCATCGGCCAGTAGACCCATCGAGCCCACCGCCGGCCTGGCCTGGACCACTCAAGTGGGTTACGAAAATCAGAGCTCTGTCTCATAGTCACCTCCCTCATCAAGGCACGTTCCCCCTGCCGCCCCGAGCACCCCCCTCCTCCTCCCGACCGCTCATCCGCAGCCACCATGCGAGTTGGCTTAGCGGGAGGACCGAGGCCGCGTATGCGAGTGCCGACTGACTTCAGAGCGGCTTCGTGTGCTTCATTCATGAGACGAGATTAGCTATGGACTCACAGCACCCCAGCGCTCATCGCTCCGGAAGTGGGGTTGTCGCGGATCAGTGAAACTGCGCAGTACTCAAACCAGTCTGCGTAGCGCACCCCTGCTCCCGGTCTTTGTAGACGGCGAGGTGGGCGAGCTTGTCGTCGATGGCTTCGCTGTCGAGCTGTTCTTCGAGCCCTTGGACCCACGGTGCGCAGGACGAGGGCCCGCTACCGCGGGGAGGAAGTATGGGGGTCGAACTGCTCCGCATCGGCAGCGGCAAGAATCATGTCGGCTACCACCTGGCCGCCCACCTCGCCCTCCACCAGTACTTCACCGCGAACAGCCGGCCCGTACCCCGCTTCCTCATGCTCGACCAGCCGACCCAGCCCTACTACCCCTCCGACATGGCCAAAGCCCGAGGACGGCTCGAAGACCTCGCCCTGGACGAAGACCGCGAGACGGTCACCCGCCTCTTCCAGCTCATGCGCCAGGTCGTCGCCGAACTCGCCCCCGACTTCCAGATCATCGTCAGCGACCACGCCGACCTGCCCCACACCTGGTACCAGGCATCCGTCCGCTACAACTGGCGCAACGGCGAAAAACTCATCCCCACCACCCAGGGCGGCGTCGTTCAGTGCGTCTGTCCGGTTTGATCACATCATGCTGAGATTGGGCAGGGCTGGTTGGCCTCGCGAGCGTGGTGGCGGAGGCTGGCGGTACTGCTGATGTGTTGGTTCAGGTCGGGGCTCCTTCAGCCAGGATGCGCAGTCAATGCCCAGGCGGAACGCCGGTCCCGCGGGGTGTGACAGACGGACTATGAGACAGTCGCGGCACGGCTCACCGATCGTCACCGAGAAGAGGGACTCATGGGAACGTTGCCCGTTGTCACTGACCACGATGAGTCTGATGCCTTGGTTGTCAGGACCGACTACCGCGACGACCAAGCGTGGCAGGACGTGGTGGCGGCACTGATGGAGCCTTGGGGAGACAGGCAGTACGAGGCTCAGGTCCACTTCATCAACGATCCGGCCTGGGGGGAGGCGACCATCGACGAGGTGCTGACTGCGGTCAGCAGTGACGAGAAACTGTCCGTTGTCTTCATTGCCGACCGGGTATGCATGCAGGCCGAACTCCACCCGCTGCTGGCGGTCACCACGCTGACGCGGGAGGACTGCGTCGACGATGAGGACTATGACCGACTGACCGAGTACGGACGTGAGTTCCGCGCCGCCCCCGCAGGGGTCCACCAGGTCTACGCGAACCTGAGTATCGCCAACCTGGGCTTCGAGGAGTTCGCGGCATGGGCCCAGGATGATCCCGAAGGGGTCTTCCGGCCCTTCTGAACGGAGCGAAACTCACGACTACGTCGCTCAGACAAGTGAATCTGGGCTGATGGGGCTTCAGCAGCCTGGGCAGGGCCATGAGGTTCTCGCCAGGGCTGAGGCGGAGACAGGCACGCCTTCTGGTGATCATGAGGTGTCGAGTCCCTGATCACCACAGCGGAAGACCGTGTCTGCCCGCTCATCTTCGCTCATCCCGAGCCCTCTGGGGCAACTCACCGACGCCGCGCCGACCGCCCCCGATGATCTCCCCAGTCTGTTGACGTGCCTGGCTCAGGTGCCCGACCCTCGCCGGGACGAGGGCCGGCGCCACCCACTCGCCTTCGTCCTGTCCCTGGCCGCGTGTGCGGTCCTGGCAGGAGCGAAGTCCCTGACCGCGATCGCGGAGTGGGCAGCCGACGCCCCGCCACACGTCCTGGCCCGGCTCGGCGGTCCGTGCCGGGAGCCGGACCGAGGCCCCGTCGCCCCGGCCGAGGCTACAGTGCGCCGTGTTCTCCAGCGCATCGACGGAGACGCGCTGGATACGGCCGTCGGAAGTTGGCTCGCCGGGCGCGAACGCACAGCCGGACAGGAGAACGAGGACAGCGACCAGCCCTTGCCCTCCCTCGCGGTGGACGGCAAGACCGTGCGTGGTGCCCGCCGCACCGACCGCACCCAGGTCCACTTGCTCGCCGCGATGACGCAGACCGGCCTGGTCACTGCCCAGCGCGAGGTGGACGGCAAGACCAACGAGATCACCGTCTTCCAGCCCCTGCTAGCCCCGCTCGACCTGCACGGCACGGTCGTCACCTTCGACGCCCTTCACTCCCAGACCGCCCACGCACGCTTCCTCGTCGAGGACAAGCACGCCCACTACATCGCACTGATCAAGGGCAACCACCCCACCCTGCACCGGTGGCTGAAGGTCCTGCCATGGCGGGAAGTACCACTACAGGACAAGGCCCGGGCCACCGCACACGGCCGCGACGAGATCCGCCGGACCAAGGCCGCCACCGTGACGGGGATCCCGTTAAAGCAGGTTGAGCGCTTGCTCAATTACGAGAGAAAGAGTGATAACAGCCACGAAAGATCCCCCTGCCCAACTGGCTGCCACAATACGACTTGCGGCCAGATTCAACGCGATTCGGTGTGCCGCTTGGGCTACAGAGACTCCTAGAAGAAGAGAAATTACAACGCTCATTACCGGAACGGCCACAACTGCTACAGCGGCATCCACGATCTCAGTCCCCTTGCTGTGATGTATGGACGCTTCTATGCGCCCTACACGTTAGACGGCCGACGGAGAAATATATTTCCACCCCTCATGGAGCTATAGATCTCCGCGCACTCAGATGCGGCGACCTGGTGGAATTTTCGATGTGGTGCAGCGCCCGGTGGTCAGGAGAAGGAGGGAAATAAATCTTGGAGCTGTGCGTCAGAGAGTTGGGGGCCAGAGCCGGCCGATGGTGCTTGATCTTCGAACGAGGCTGCATCGGTAAGCCGTCCACACCTGGATCGAGGTTGAAGCCGTGGCGCTTCGGTCCCTGTGTAGCTTGATGCACCACCAGCTCGACCAGCCGACAGTCCATGGCGCTGCCCCCGGTGCCCTGGGGGAGAAAGAAGTGAGGGCGTAGCGCGTCCTACTACATGAGGACATCGCAACACCTCGCCCGCGGCTACGAAAGGATCTAGGAAGGCAATGGAACGAAGTCCCACGAACCCAGGTGTGGGCAGCAAGGCGGCCTCTACCACGAGCCGTCTGAGTCCTGTGCTTGAGGCGGAGCTGGAGAGGCTGCTCAGAGAGATCAGGCCTAGCCTGGTCCGCACGGTTTTCCGGATTAGTCATGATCACTGCCTGGCCGAAGATATGGCTCAGGAAGGATGTATCGCGGTAATCCAGGCTTTCCGTTCAGGCGAGAACCTCCGTAGTCCGATAGCCTATGCGACTACAGCAACCAGAAATGCGTTAAATTCGTATTTCCGATTGCTTCGCACCAAGATGGAAAAGCCTGCCGAGGAGTTTCCCGAGTTCGTGTCACCGTGGCCTCACAGTCGGGATGAGTACAATCCTGCAGCTTCATTGGAGTATCTCGAAATGCTCGCCGCAGTTGAAAAGGCAATCGGTAACGATCGTCAGTTCTTCGTATGGGAGCACACCCATGTGTGGGGATTCACCGGGGTCGAGATTGCCGAGAAGCTGAAGATCTCGACCGCAACGGTCAGCAAGGATCTTACGAAAGCAACCAAGAAGGCTTCCAAGATCCCGAAGTAGTAAGTGGGTTGCTATCCACGTCTCGGGATCACGGTCTCTGCTGGACCAGCTGTGCCCGTGATCCTCGGGTCGGGACACGCAGTCCCGGGCCCTGCGCGTCTAGCGGGGTCAGGAAGGAGCACCACATGAAACCGTGCCGAAGACTCTATTAGCGCGGCTCAGGTGCCGGGGCAAGAAGCTGAAACTTCGCCCCGGCATCTGGACCGATTACATCCGTTCGAAGGAAGAAAGGACATGACTGTGTACGAAAGTACTCCTGCGGCGTCACCTCATGGGCGGTTGCTTGCCCACTTGCATGAGGGCGACTCTCTTTTGGCTGACGCCCAGGGTGACAACTCCCCCAGGTGGGAGAACCTGTACCGCAGGGCGGTGACCGCCGCGGATACCAGAGATCTCGAAATTCACGAAACGGATGTCGCGGGTCGAATCTCATCTCACGCCGCTCTCGGTGCGGCTCTGGGTATTCCTCTCGTTTTCCTGACGCTAGTCCTCAGCTTTTTGCTGGGGCCCTTGGCGGGTGGCATCGTTTGTGCCGTTGTGGCTGCGGGGGTAGCTGCAACGGCAATGGCCTGGTTGCGGTCAGGGGGGAACAAGGCCACTACGGGGGATAGGCGCTTGCCGATCGGTCCCAGGCGTACGGCAGAGGCCAGACACTGATGTACGGGTAGTTGTGGTCCCGCCGTTCGGGGGTTTCGGCGGGACCACAAGCTCGTCATCGGGTGCCAGAAGGGCGGGTGTCAGAGGCGCTGGGGCGGTGGTTCGTCCGACCGGCGTCGCTCCTACCCCGAGGACGCTGGCCACGCCCCAGCACCGCGAGCACCCGCGGGTACGGAGGCTGGGCCATGCACGGCGACCTGGTCGCATTCCACGTCCGTGAGGCCCAGCGGGCTGTCGAGACGTGGCTCGCCTGCCGCCGCGAAGGAGGGCTCGACGAACTCGTCGAACCGGAAGTCACCGCCAGGGCGTCGACGATGCCGTGAGTGCGGGCGGCGCGGATGTCGTGGACAGCGCCCGGCAGGGCAGCCGAGGCCCGCAGCAGCCGCCCGAACGGGTCGGCGATGACCTGTACGTTCATCCCGTGCCTCTTGTGTTTCCCGGAGTAGTACGGGCGGTCGGCGGCGACGCGGTCGATCGGCAGCAGCGTCCCGTCAAGGCCGGCGCCACCGCGTACCGAGTTGCTGGGGCCGGGCCGTCAGCAGACGGCCCAGGAACCGAAGGGTCGAGCTGGACAGCTCCAGCCCCGATGGGTAGACAAGCACAAGCAGCTCCAGGCGGACAGGTTGCTCTTGGTCGACAACCCGTCTAGCAGGGGCTTCATCTCTCTGTCAGCCCAACTGGCCACACGTGTCGGAAAGTTAGAGATTGCTCCGTGTTCGATGCCTATAGGAATTAGGAATGAGGAAAGCATGCGCGACGGAGGGCCCGTTCCGAACAGCATGCTTGTATCCGGAATTACAGTATTCGTGCTCAACTTGCTGGTTTTGGATGGAATAGGCTCTCTTCTCGTGTTCGGGTGGGAGTTCGCAGGAGCGGCGACGAATTGCGGTCCGCGTATCGGTGTGCCGTGTCCAGCCGGCACCGGCTACGCTCTGGCGGCGCCGTGGGTGGCGCTGTTCGGGGGTCTGGCACTGCTCAGCCACGCGTGGCGGGAGGGCGTTCGCGGGCCACTGCCAGCTGCTGTGGCACCTGTTGTTCTGGGCGCCGTCCTAGGAACCCGCTTTCTTTGGTCCGCGGTGTTCGTTGCCGACACGATCCAGAGCCGGGTGGTCATGGCCGTCATAGGCCTGTTGAGCGCCTTGCTGCTTGGCGTGCTGTACGGGCGTTGGCTGTTCCGCGCTTGGGGTACGGACTTGTTGCTGTGGTGCGTACGGCTCGACCGGGACGGCACGGTGGCGGCATCGGGGCCCGATCAGGTGCGCGCACGTAACGTTCTTCTCGCCCTGAGTCTGACGGGCGCGGCACTCGGCTGCTGCGCCGGGGCGGCATTGGTCTGACACGCGAGTCCGGTCCCTGTATCCCACCAGCAGGTTGGAAAGAGCCCAGTAGCTCGCGGTCCGGCCCTCGAGAGCTCGAATGCAAATGGGTGGCCAGCACCCGGATTCGAACCGGGGTTTCCGCATCGGGGCGAACCCGAGTGCGGTGTCCTTGGCCGCTGGACGATGCGTAGCCAAAGGCAGCGTACGTGCCCTCAGGCCGGAGAACACACTCGTTTTCGCAGACCGTGCCACGCTCCCACCCGCCACACGGCGGAGCAGCGAGCGAGCCTCGCCGAGGTCGTCCGGCCGGCGGGCTCAAGCTCCCTTGCGCTCTGCTGCTGCGGGCCGGCCGACGGCACCGGGCCCCCTGTCGCGGATCGCGGCACGGGACCCGGTGGCCCGGTGGGCGCGCCGTACTCACGGGTCGAAGCCTTGCTCGCGGTCAGCTCCGGACGCAGGAGTGGAGGCAGCCGTCCGGGCCGTCGGCCCGGCCGTGGTGCAGGTCGGTCAGGCCCTTGCGCAGCGCCATGGTGACGTGGCCGGGCGTGCCTCGCCGATCGTCCAGTCGCCGTCCCGGTCGCGTACCCGGCCAGCCGGCGTGATCACGGCGGCGGTGCCACAGGCGAACACCTCGGTGATGGTGCCCGAGGCGCACTCCGCACGCCACTGCTCCAGCGAGATCCGCTCCTCGTCTGCCCGGTACCCGAGCCGGCGGGCCAGGGTGGTGCGCCGGTACGCGAGTTGCTGGGCGAGCGGGCTCTGCGGGTCGTCGGCGTCGCCCGGCAGTTCGTGCTGCCAGAGGGTGTGGTCGGTGTACTGGACCGGCAGCGGTTCCCCGTCCGGTGCTGCTCCGGCGCCGGTGCGGGCGGTGTAGGCGGTGTAGGCGGTGGCCAGGTCGCGGACCAGCGGGCCCAGGGACCAGCCGTCGGTGGCGATGTGGTGCATGACCAGCAGCACCTGGTCCTGCGGGCCGACCTGGTACAGGTGGGGTGAGGTTGCAGGCGTCGGCGAGCGCGTGTCGCAGGGCTGCGGCGTCGGGATCGCCGTGCAGTCGCAGCGCGTAGGACAGGTTGTAGGCCGAGCTCCGTCCCTCGATCTGCTCGTGGAACCACAGACGGGCCTGGGCGTAGGACAGGGGGATCACGGGCTCTTCTCCTCGGCACACGGAACCTGACGTCGCGTCATGTGCGTTGCAGGGCCGCCGGGCGGCGGCGGCGTAGCGCCGGGCGGGCCGGCAGGAGGATGCCTGCGGCCACGGTCGCGACGACGATCAGGATGATGGCCCCGGCCTGGACCAGCGGCAGGTAGGGCAGCGATCCGGTGACGGACAGGCTGAACGCGGTGAGGGGGATCAGGGCGGCGAGCGCGCCGACCACCAGGCCGGTGACGATCACGATCGCCGCCTCGGCCCGCAGCATGCGCCGGACCTGGCCGCGTCCCGCGCCCACCAGCCGGAGCAGGACCAGTTCCTGGCGGCGTCCGATGACGATCAGCACCAGGGTGCTGAGGACGGCGATGACGGTGAACCCGCCGACGACGGCGACGGCCACGGTGCTGAGTACCTGGTTCACGCCCCGGTCCTCGGACTGGAGGTGCTCCGGGCTCGGGTGCGCGGTCACCCGTACGCCGAGCACGGCACCGGAGAGCGCCTTGTCCACCGCCTCGCGCACGGCCTTCCGGTCGGCGTCCGGGGCGACCCGGGCGAGGATGCGGGTGTCCAGCGGCGTGGTCACGTGGTGGGCCAGTGCCTCGCGGGCGAACAGGAAGTCGCCGAGGGCGAGGGACCGTTCGTAGACGGCCACCACCCGCAGGGAGGTGGTGACGCCGTCCCCGTAGCGGAGCCGGACCTTGGAGCCGACCCCGGCGTCCAGCGAATCGGCCCGGGCCGCGCCGATCGCGACGGTGCCCTCGCGCAGGTCCCGCAGGGAGCCGGAGGTGACGTCGGGGTCGAGCGTGGCGGGCAGGGCGCCGGGCGTGACGCCCACCACCGGGAGGCGTTCCAGGACGGGGTCGCCGGCTTCCTTGCCGGCGAGGACGACCGTGCTGTGGAGCGCGCCGGTGGCGGCCTCGACGCCCGGCACGGCGGCCACCCGGCGGGCGGCCCCGGCGGGCAGTCCGGCGGCCTCGGTGGTCACGACGAGGTTCGCGCGCATCGCTTGCCGCGCCTGGGCGCTGCCCTCGTGGTCCATGGTGGCGCCCGCCGCGAGCTGGACGCCCACGAAGGCGACGACCAGGACGACCGGGGTGATGGCCGCCCCCAGCCGGCGTGAGTTCGCGGTGGTGGAGGCGGCGGCGAGGTAGCCCCCGGCGCCGCAGAGCCGCCGGGCGGCCGGTGCGAGCAGGCGCATGGCGCCCCGGGCGATCCAGGGGCCGAGGAGCGCGCAGGCGATCACCAGGGCGAGGGCCGCGCTGCTCGCCGCCATGGCCGCGAGCTCGCCCGACTGCAAGGCCGCGGTGCCCGCGGAGCTGAGGCCGGCGAAGAGCACGACGAGGCCGGTCACGGTGCGGCCCCGGCCGGGCTGCCCCGGTTCGCCCTGGGCCTCGCCGAGCGCCTGGGCGGGTCGGATCTTGGCGATGCGCCCGCAGGCCAGGGCGGCCGCGACCCGGGCCACGACCAGGGTCAGCACGGCCGTCAGGGCCGGGGTCGCGAACATCCAGGGCAGGACGGGGAGGTCGAGTCCGACGGGGACGGCGCCGCGGTCGCGCAGCATCCACAGCAGCATCAGGAAGACCGGGGCCGCGCCCACGGCGCCGACCACGGCCGCCGTGGTGGCGATGCCGGTCACCTCCCGTCCGACCGTCGCCCGCAGCTGCCGGGGGGTCGCCCCGACCGCGCGCAGCAGTGCCAGCTCGGGGGCCCGTTGGTGGACGGCCTGGGTGACCGTGCCGGCCACCACGAGCACGGCGATCATGAGGACGGTCGCGCACAGCATGGCCAGCAGGTTGAGCAGGCCGGCCCGGCTCGGTGCCGCGTCCAGGAACTCCGCCCGGCCGCGCCCGTCGCCGGTCAGGACCCGTAGCAGGGAGCTGTCCTGCGGGTCCCGGCTGCCGGCGACGGCGTCCCGCGCCGGATGTGCGCCGGCCAGGGCCTCGCGCAGGGCGGGGTGGAGCTCGTGCACGCTCACGCCGTCGTCGGCGACCACGCCGATCGCGTCGACGGTGCCGGGGTGGCCGGACAGCCGGACGGCTTCGTCCTCGGTGAAGAAGACCGTGCCCTGGTGGGCGAGCCCCGTGCCGTCGGCCTCGCCCTTCGGGGCGACGATGCCGGAGACGACGTACTCGGCGGGTGCGCCGAGCGTCTGGAGCCGGAGCCGGTCGCCGGGGCGTACGTCCGCGCGTGCGGCCAGATCGCCGTCGACCGCCACCTGGCGGGCCCCTGCGGGCGTCTTGCCGGCGCGCAGGGTGAACGGGGCGAGTGCCGCCGCCGGCCAGCCGTGGCCGTATACGGGCGCGGTCCCGGAGTCGCTGTCCGGTCCGGGCACGCGCCGGCCGTCGGGGCGGGCGAGCGTGACCGGGAAGCTGCGGTCCGGGACGGCGGCGCGCACGCCGGGCACGTCGGCGAGCCGGTCCACGACGTCGGCCGGGACGCGGACGCGTTCGGTGAGCGACTGGGTGACGGTGGTCATCGGGTCGCCCCAGGGTTTGGCCCGGTAGCGGGTGGTCTGGTCGGCGGCGACGACGGCGGTGGTCGCGGCGTACCGCTCGACGTGGGCGTGGCCCACGAACGCCGACAGGGTGGCCAGGGCGAAGCTGCCGAGGAGGAGCGCGGTGAGCACCAGGGCGGCGAAGACGGCGGCCCACGCCTTGCGGTGCAGCCGGATGGAACGGCGGGCGAGGAAGCGGGCGGTGCGCCGGTCGCGCCCGCCCGGCTCGCCGTGCCGCTTCCGGGGCGTGGTGCGGCCGGCGGGCGGCCGGGTGTCGAGGGCCACGGTCACCGCTCCCCGAGCGCGGCGAGCTGCCGGGCCACGGTCTCCGGTTCGGGGCGGTCCTCGCGGGCGACGACGCGTCCGGCCTCGATGAAGACCGCCTCGTCGGTCCAGGCGGCGGCCTGCGGGTCGTGGGTCACCATCACCACGGTGTGGCCCGACCCGTCCACGGCCTCGCGCAGCAGCCGCAGCACCTCTCGGGCGGTGACCGGGTCGAGCGCCCCGGTCGGTTCGTCGGCGAAGATGACGGCGGGGTCGGTGACCAGGGCGCGGGCGATGGCCACGCGCTGCTGCTGGCCGCCCGACAGCCGGAGCGGGGAGTCGTCCGCGCGGTCGCCGAGACCGACGGCGGCCAGCACCTTCAGGGCGCGCTCGCGCACGGCGGGGTCCTGGGGGTCCATGCCGCGCAGCAGCAGCGGCAGGGCGGTGTTCTCGCCGACGGTGAGCGACGGTACGAGGTTGAGGGACTGGAAGACGAAGCCGATCCGGTCCCTGCGCAGCCGGGTGAGTGATGCCTCGGACAGCCCGGAGAGGTCGGTGCCCCCGACCCGTACCGTGCCGGAGGTGGGCTGGTCGAGCCCGGCGGCGCACTGGAGGAAGGTGGTCTTGCCGGAGCCGGAGCGGCCCATGACGGCCAGGAAGCGGCCCGGTGGCACTTCCATGCTCACGTTGTCCAGCGCGTGGAAGTCCCGCCCGCCGCGCCGGTAGCGCCGGGTGACGGATTCGAGGGTGAGCGCGCCGGTGCCCGCCGCGTCCGCTTGCGCGGGCCCGGGGGTCCGTTTTCTGATGCGCAGTGCCATTGGTTCGCCTTCCGGGTCGTGCTCCTGCCCCGTCTCTGTGGCGACGGTAGGGCCGCGACCAGGGTCGGCACGATGGAGCGTTCACCCGTGTACGGGTTCAGTCAGCACCACCCGGCTTTCGGGTGGTTGAGTCCACTGACCGGGGGCCCTGCCGCCGACTACGGTGCCTTCATGGCGTACCTCTCCTGCCAGTTCCAGCGGTCCTGGCAGGCTTCCTGCCATCTGTTCTTCGGGCTGCCGGTGGCCATGGCCGCGTTTCTGGGCTGCTTCGCGGTTCCCACCGGGGTGTTCTTCACGCTGTTCCTCATCGGGGCGCCGGCGTGGCCGGAGATCGTGCGCATCCTGCGCCGGTTCGCCGGTTACGAACGGGTGCGTGCCGGTGGGTGGCTGGGGAAGCCGATTACGGAGCTGTATCTGCCGCTGGACGGCTCGCCGAGCGACCGGGTGCGCCTGGCGCTCACCGACCCGGGCACCTGGCGTGACGCGCTCTGGCTGCTGTACGCGACCGTCAGCGTCCTCGGCTTCAGCGCGGTCGTGCTGGTGCTGTGGCCGGTGGCGCTGCTCGTCGACGGTACGGCGGCCGTGTTCGGCCGCCGCCCCCGTGTGCTGCCGGTGTTCGAGGACCTGGCGGACGCCCAGGCCCGGTGGACCGCCGCGCTGCTGAAGCCGTCGCCATCGGTGAAACTCGGCCAACGTGTCGCGGAGCTCTCCGAGTCCCGGGCCGGGGCCATGGAGTCGCACAGCGCCGAGCTGCGCCGTATCGAACGCGACCTGCACGACGGGGTGCAGGCCCAGCTCGTGGCACTCTCCATGCGGGTCGGGCTGGCGCGCCAGCAGGTCAGGAGCGACCCGGACGCGGCGACGCGGTGGCTGGCCGAGGCGCAGGAGGAGATCGACGCCACGCTCGCGGCGCTGCGGGGCATCGTGCGTACGGTGCATCCCCCGGTTCTCACCGACCGCGGCCTGGCCGGGGCGGTGCGCGCGCTCGCGGTCTCCGCGGACATCCCGGTGGAGATGAACCTGGCGGCCGTGGAGAACGGCCACCGGCTGCCGGCGGCCGTGGAGGCCGCGGTCTATTTCGTGATCGCGGAGTGTCTGACGAACATCCGCAAGCACAGTGGGGCGTCCCATGCCTCAGTACGCTTCACCAGGGCCGACGGGTCCCTTCAGGTCGTCGTTGCCGACAACGGGCGCGGCGGGGCCGGGGAACGCGGCGGAAGCGGGCTGCTCGGTATACGCCGCCGGGTCGCGGCGCTCGACGGCACGACCGAGATCACCAGCCCTCCCGGGGGGCCGACGAGGATGAGGGTGGAGCTGCCATGCGGATCCTGATCGCGGAGGACAACGCGTTGCTCCGGGAGGGGATGACGCTGTTGCTGACGCACAACGGCCATGAGGTGGTGGCGGCGTGTGTGTCGGGGCCGGAGATCATGCCGATGCTGCGCCGTACCCGGCCGGACGCGGCGGTCCTGGACGTGCGGCTGCCGCCGAGCTTCCGCGACGAGGGTCTGCGCGCGGCGGTCGCGGCCCGGCAGGAGTTCCCGGACCTGCCCGTCCTCGTACTGTCGCAGTACGTCGAACAGGCTTACGCGGCGGAGCTGCTGGCGCTGGGCGCGCGCGGGATCGGTTATCTGCTCAAGGACCGGGTGGGCCGGGTCGAGCAGTTCCTGGAGGCGCTGGAGCGCATCGTCGAGGGGGGCACGGCGCTGGACCCTGAGGTGGTCAACGAGATCATCCAGCAGCGGGCGTCGACGCGGTCGCTGGACGGGCTGACGGCTCGTGAGCAGGAGGTGCTGGAGCTGATGGCCCAGGGGCTGGCCAACGCGGCGATCGCCGAGAAGCTGTTCGTCACGGAGCGGGCCGTCAGCAAACACATCCGGGGGATCTTCGACAAGTTGAACCTGCCGGCGGAGGGCACCAGCGTCCACCGTCGTGTGCTCGCGGTCCTCGCGTACCTGGGCAACGACATCTCCGGTGAGACGTCGCGCTAGGGGTGTCCGCATGTGACAGGGCGTCCGGGACGAGTGTCCCGGCTGCCCTCGGGGGGGTACGGGCTCCGCGGCGTGGGGGGCGGCTCGCGGGGTGCCGGACTTCCCAGCTCTGTGGTGGTGGCGTCAGCCGAAGTCGCCGATGTCGGTGCACGTCGTGCGCAGCGCCTTCAGCCGGCCGTTCTGCGCCGACACGTACTCCGAGACCGACCCGGGCTCGAGGTCCTCGTCGGCGGCGGACCGCAGTTCCTTCGCGGTCTTCTCCGCGGCGTCGCGCAGTTCGTCGTCGGATGCCTTCTCGGCGATCTCGTCGATCCTGTCGGCCCGGTCCCGTACGTCCTTGCGGGCCTCGTCCGCGCTCGACGGGTGCGGGTCGAAGAGCGCGACGTCGAGGATGTCGAGGCACAGGTCGCCCCGGTCCAGCGCGTCCTGCGCGGAATCACAGGCGGTGAGTCCGAGGGCGGCCGGCACGGCGATGATCCCGCCGGCCAGGAGCCCGGTCCACCTCCGGTGCCGTGCCGATGAGCGCGTCCGCATGCCCGGTGACGACTTCGTACGGGTTTCTCTCCCTGAGTGATCTGTCAGCTCGCGGACCGGCGCCGGCGGACGACCGCCCAGATCACCGCGATCGCGTCGAGGGCGAAGCCCGCGCTCATCACGGCGGTGTAGGCCCCGTCGTCCACGGCGTGCGAGACCACGGACGTGAGCATGGCGCCCACGAAGAACACCAGCAGGGGCGGCACGTACCACGCTCCCCTGGCCTTCCGGGAGGAGCGGTCCTGGTCGTAGTCGGTCGAACGTGCCATGAGAGAACTCCTGCTTCGCTCCGTGCTCGTCACGCGGTCCCCCGCGCCGTCCCCTCCATGCTGCCGGGCCGGGGGGTGCGGGTCAGTACACCGTGCACCCGGACCGGGGTGAAGCCTGCACCACCATCCGGGGAGCCGGGGTGGCGTGCGAGGCCGTCATGTCCGCGGAACTTCTTCCGGGCGGCGGGCGGTGCCGGGGTACGCGCGCGCCGAGGCGTCCGCGTGGGCGAGCCGGCGCAGGGCGCTGAACATCGCCTCGCCCATCACCGTGCCCACGACCACGCGCTCCACCAGGTCCTCGCGCGCCGCCGGCCGCCCGAAGTGACCGAAATCGGCGCGGGCGACCTGCTCGGCCGCCGCCGCGTAGTCGTCCAGGAGTACGGCGAAGTCCCCGTGGCCCGCCGCGCGCAGGGCGACGAGCACACCGGCCAGCGCCTCGCCCGCCGGCCCGTCCGCCTCCGCCCGCCAGCCCAGCCGCCACACCAGCCGGGCCACCTCGGCGCGGGCCTCGTCCAGCTCCGGTCCGGCTCCGGCCGGACGGGGCGGGGCGAGGCGGTCCCGGGCGGTGCGGAGCACGTCGTCGAGCGGCCGGTCCGGGTCGTCCACCGCCCGCAGCACGTCCCCGATGGCCGCCAGGGACAGCTTGCCGATGTCGAGGAGGGCCCGGACCAGGCGGAGCCGGTGTTCGTGGGAGGTGTCGTAGCTGGCCCGTGTGGGGCTGGTGAGCCGGCCCGCGGGCAGCAGGCCCAGCCGGATGTAGAACTTGACCGTCGCCACGGGTACTCCGGACCTGCGGCACAGCTCGCCTAGGCGCACCGGGGTCGTCCTTCCTGGGCGGAGTGACGTTCCGCCGCGTGGGGCGGGCCGGACACGGCCGGCTCCCCGCGCCGGATTCCCGACGGCTCTCGCCGGTGCGCAGACGCTAACGAGCGGGCACGCGGCCCACCACTCCCACATTGCCCGGTCGCGCGGCGGCGGACGATCAGCTCGCCGGGGGGCGGGTGCCGGGGGGCGAGGAAGGAGAGTGGCTCCATCAGCCGGCGGCGTGCGGTGCGGCAGGCGGCACGGCGGGGCGGACGCACGACGGACCGGATCGAGCGGCTGGTGCCGGCCGATCCGGTCCGGGGCCGGCGGTGGGGTGGCTACCGCCGGACGTCGAGCGGTCGCGCGGGTGGGGCGATCCCGGTCGCGGTCACCTCGGGTGGGTGCGGATGAGGTCGACGGCCTCGGGGATTCCCATGTAGGGCAGGCGGATCTCGGCCATGTCGTCGGTCCAGCGTTCGGCCAGCTCGTAGCGCTGCTTGGGGGTGGTCTCCAGCAGTTTGCAGCCGGGGAAGACCTGGTAGCCGTCGAGGAGGGCGGCGTGCTGGAACATGCCTTCCTGGAAGAGCTCCTCCCGTTCGAGGACGAACTCCTCCGAGGGGAGTTCGTCCCACAGGGCCCGGCCGCGGCGGATCAGTTCGATCAGGCGGGGGCGGTAGGAGGGGTTGCGCCGGAGATGGTCGCGGACGATGGAGCTGCCGACGGTCAGGTGGCGGATCTCGTCGATGGAGGCGCCGCGGGCGATCTCGGAAGCGGCGGGGTCGAGCAGGGTCCATTTGCGTTCGCTGAGTTCGGCGGCGGGGGCGAGGACGCCCTCGATGACGATGGTGAAGACGGCGACCGCGCCGATGAAGTCGCCTTCGTCGCGGACGACCGTGGTGGCGAATTCGGCGATCGGGTTGAGGACACGGTTGGTGTAGTCCTCGCCCTGGCTGGAGATGAAGCCGAGGAGATCCTGTTCGGGGATGCCGAGGTCGACCAGGTGTTTGCGGAAGATCATGGCGTGCCGGGCCTCGTCGACGACCTGAGTGACGAAGAACTCCTGCTCGACGACGCCCGGGGCGCCGATGACGTAGTTCGACAGGACCTTGACCGCGCGGGATTCGGCGAGGGAGCGGTTGCCGAGTTCCAGGACGAGCGCCTCGCGCAGGGGGCCGTCGGCGCGCATGTAGTCGGGGGTGGCCGCGGTGTGGCCGCGTTCGGCGCGGCCGTCTCGCAGGGTGCCCTGGGCGACCGCGGAGAGCCAGTAGCCGAGGTCGCACTGCTCCGCGGTGAGGGTGAGTTCCTGCGCCCCGTCCAGGAGGTTGGGGGCCAGGTCCCAGTCGGCTTCGACGGGGACCTGCTCGGGCGTGGACGGCGTGTGGGTGGTCATGACACCTCGCTGTGAGAAGGGGCGGTCGCGGTGGCCCGGGGGACCGGCGCGGGGGTGAGGACACCCGTGTGCACGCCGCCGGCGAAGCTGAGCAGGGGGATGTCCGGGCGGTGGGCACCGCCGGTGACTTCGGCGAGGAGCAGGTCGTGGTCGCCGACCTGGTGCCAGCCCCATACCCGGCAGGACATGTGGGAGAGGCAGCCGTCCAGGAGAGGTGCGCCGCTGAGGGGGTCGGTGGTCCACTCGTACGGTGCGAACTGGGCGTCGCCCAGCGGACGGTGCGGGTCTGCGAAGTTGTGGGCGGTCTCGTTCTGCGCGGCGGACAGGACGTTGACGGAGAAACGGCCGGTCCGGCGGACCAGCCTGGCGAACGTCGAGGCGGGGCGCAGTCCCACGCCGAGGATGAGGGGGTCGCGCGAGAGGGTGGACACGGCGCTGGCCGTCGTGCCGTGCCTGAGGCCGTCGTGGTCGACGGTCAGGACAGTGACGCCGGAGGTGAGGCGGCGCATGGCCTGGCGGGCCTGGTCGGGGTGGGCGAAGTCGGTGGCGCGGGCCGGGCCGGGGCCGGCGGCTTCCGCTGCCGGGCGGCGGGGCGGGTCGGTCAGCCCGGTGCGGTGGCCGGTCATCGGCGGGCCCCGACGACGGTGGTGCCGTGGTCGTCCGGCAGGGGCAGCGGGACGGGCCCGTCGGTGGCCGCGCGGCGCTTCAGGAAGGCGGTGATCTCGTCGATCTGGGGGGTGGCGACCGGTTCGAAGGGCAGTCCGAACGGCTTGTAGAAGTTGCCGAAGACCCCGCGGTCGCCGAACACGTGGAACGCGAGGGCCAGCAGCGCCCATTCGGGACCGATGAGCCACATCCACAGGGCGGCCACGGCGCCGACGGTGATCAGGCTGTGCATCGTGTTGTACAGGACGTAGTACGCCTTGGGGATGCGGCCGTCCTTGCTGCGCCGGAAGGCGATCGCGCCGGGGATGTAGCCGACGAGGTCGATGTACAGGAACAGGGCGATCGCGTAGCCCCAGCGGATCTCGGTGAAGTGCAGGAGGATCAGGGCGATCGACACGGCGAAGGCGACCAGATACTCGGCGCGGTGGAGCGTGAAGGTGACGCGGGACTCGACCGGGTTCTTGATGTCCATGGAGGGCCTTCCGTCGGGCGGGGTCGGGTCAGGACAGTCGCAGCGGGCCGCCGGCGAAGTAGTCGGCCATCTCGGCCGCCACGCTGGCGCGGGAGGGCGGGTGGAAGGCCAGTGCGCGCACGGCGGACGCGAGGTAGGAGACCTCCGCCGAGCGGATGTAGGACATGCCGCCGAGGATTTCCACGGCCTGATCGACGGTGGCGGCCAGAAGGTCCTGCGAGGCGTAACGGGCGGTGAGGACGGCGGCGACGGCCTCGTCTCCGTCCACACCGTCCTCCAGGGCGCGGGCGGCGCCTTCGACCAGGCCGACCGCGGCGTCGAGGCGGATACCGAGGGCGGCACGGTCGGCGGGGGTGCCCCGGCCCGCGGTGATGACCCGGTCGACGAGGGCGGAGGCAGCGCCGGTGTACGCGGCGGTGGTGAGCAGTTCGAACCAGGTGAACCCGCCGGTCTGCAGGTCGTCGAGGCGGCCGTGGTCCTCGGGGGTGCTGATGATGGTGAGGTCTTCGGGCACCTCGACGTCGGTCAGGTGCACCTCGTCGCTCTGGGCGGCCGCCAGGACGGGGGTGGACCAGAAGGGGGTGATGGTGATGCCGGGCGAGGTGGCGGGGATCAGCATCAGTGACAGGCGGGAGGTTCCGTCCGGCTGGGTGAGCATGACGCTGGCGGTGAGCACGTCCATGGAGTGCGAGAGGCTGCAGGGCTTCTTCGAGCCGTTCACGCGGTAGCCGGTGGGCGTGTGTTCGGCGGTGATGGAGGGGGCCAGGATGTTCTGGTCCGTGCGGCCCTCGGCCCACCCGGAGGCGAGCAGGAGGTTCTTGGGGGCGACAGCGGAAAGCAGTTCCAGCTGTGCCGGGGTGAGGCGGGCGGTGATGCCGGCGAGGCGGAAGAGCATCGCGACGGTGAAGTGGTGCATCACGGTGGCCACGCCGAGGGACGGGGAGGCCGCGGCGATCGCGCGCTGGACCCGTACGGCGTCCAGGGCGCCGGCGGCCTGGCCTCCGTACGAGGTGGGGACGAGCAAGGAGGGGCCGTTGTAGGTGCGGTAGAGCTCCAGCACCGGACTGTCGGCACCCTCCCGTTCCATCAGGGGGATTTTCTCGATCGCCTCGAGAAGTCCTTTGTGGAATTTTTCGCAGACATCCCGCGCCGTCGCCAGGGAGCGCATGCCGTGTTCTCCTCGAACCAACTGGGAGTTCTCCTCGAAAGGCGAGGAATGACGTGTGGAATATTCGTCCAGAAGTGTGGCATCCGATGTCTGACCCTGCCCTGACACGACTCTGACCATGCATTGCCCGGAGCCGCGGGGCCTGCTTGGGGAACTGGCCCTGACCATTCGCTGACCGGTCGCTGACCGGGTGGGGTGGATGCTTGCGGGCCGCTTCGGGCGCGTGGGATAAGTGATGGAACTGTCGGCTGGAGAATGGACTTCACATGACCGGGGCAATCCTGGAGACGGACATTGCACTGGATGCCGTCCGCCGGTATGCGGATGCCGACAATCCGAGCGCCTATTTCGCTTTCAATGACGGCAACAGTTATTTCCGTCTGCCGGACGTGCCGGGCTTGATCGTGTACCGGCAGGTGGGCGGATACCTGGTGCAGTTCGGCGGCCCGTTCGCCCCGTTCGAGCCTTCGGGACCTACCGGGGCGCGGGAGCGGCTGCTGCGCGGTTTCGTGGCGTACGCCGAGAGCCAGGGCCGGCGGATCGTCTCCGTCCAGGTGCAGTCCGGCGACGCCCAGCTGTTCGTGGACCACGGGTTCACGGTGAACCAGATGGGCTCCTCGTACGCCGTGGACCTGGCGGAGTTCACCTTGGCCGGGACCCGGTTCATGCAGCTCCGCAACAAGATCAAGCGGGCTCTGCGGGCCGGCCTGGCGGTCGAGGAGGTGCCGTACGACGAGTGGGCGGAGCGGGTCGAGAAGCTGGACGCCGCGTGGCTGACCACCAAGGGCGAGGGCGTGAAGCCGCTGGAGTTCCTGGTCGGCCAGACCGGCGGGCGCCATCAGGACCTGCGCCGGCTGTTCGTGGCGCGGCGCGGCGACGAGCTGGTGGGGTACGTGTCGTACGCGCCGGTGTACGGGTCGCGCGCCGGGTGGATGCACGACCTGAGCCGGCGGGTGCCGGACGCTCCGCCGGGGGTGATGGAGGCGGTGAACAAGGGGGCGATCGACGTGTTCCGGCAGGAGAAGGTGGGCTGGCTGCACTTCGGCTTCACGCCGTTCACCTCGCTGACGGCGCCGCAGTTCCCGGGGCACAGCAAGGCGTTCCACTGGTTCATGGAGTACCTGTGGGAGCACGGGGCGCACATCTACCCGGCGCGGACGCAGCTGGACTACAAGCTGAAGTGGGCGCCTCAGGTGGTGCTGCCGGAGTACGTGGCGTTCCAGGGCGCGGCGAGCCTCCCGGCGCTGGTGCACGTCTTCAGGGCGTGCAACGCGGTGTGAGGCGGCCATGGTAACGAGAGCGGGAGGGAGGTGAGCGCGATGGCGGAGTCTGCGGAGATCGAGGCGCAGGGGCAGCGGGTCGTGGAACTGTTCCAGGCGTGCGCGGCCGCCCCGGACGACCCGGCGGCCGCGGAGCGGGCGGACGCGAGTCTGGCCGTGCTGGACGCGCTGCTCGGCGAGGCGCCGTAGGGCGGCGGGCCGATCAGGGCCGCGGCCCTCACCCGGATTCGGGTGAGGGCCGCGGTGCTGTGTGCCGACGGACCACGGTTCAGCCCGTGGTGACCGGGGTGCGGCGGTCGGCGGCCAGCGCCAGTTCCAGCCGCTCGTCGAGGTGACGGGCGGAGGAGTTGACGCGCCACAGGGCGCCGCGCGCGATGCCGCGCCGCATGTAGTCGGAGCCCGCGCTGGGGATGACGACGTTGTGGAACCAGCCCGAGGCGTGCTGGGAGTCGATGGTGATGTGCAGTCGGTGGTAGGTGATGCCGACTTCCGGCAGGCCCAGGCGCTCCCAGGCGCTCACGACGTTGCGGAAGCGGTCCGGGGCGAGCCACTCCGTCATGCCGAGGAAGCCGACGGCCTCGGGGTACAGGTGGCGGTAGCGGCACAGCAGCACCGCTATGTTGCCGGAGTGCAGGTCGGTGGTGGTCATCGCCGCCTCGAGTTCCTCGGGCCGGACGTCGAACACCTCGTAGATCTTGTTGAAGAGGTGGGTGTGGACGGCCTCGGGGTCGCCGTTGCCCATCTCGTCCCAGTAGTTGTTGGCGATCTCCATCTTGCTGGCGCCGGCGGTGCCGATCTGCATCATCGCCAGGAAGTCGTCGAACCGGCCGTCGATCAGCGATTCCTGGATGACGTAGGTGCGCAGGTCGTCGCGCTGGGCGTCCCGGTTGATGAACTCGGTGTAGTACGGGTGCTTGTAGGCGCGGTGGCCGCGGACCATGCCCTTGAGCCAGGACAGGAACTGCTTGGGGTCCGCCGGGGCCTGGTCGAGGATGCCGGGCTCCAGGTGGGCGTCCTCGACGCCGATGGTGGCCCGTTCCAGCATGCGGGTGACTTCGTGGAGCAGGGCCGAGCCCTCCGCGGTGGGGTGGTCGGGGATCTGCATCACCGTCTGGTAGATGCGGGAGAGCAGCAGCTGCTGCGCGTAGCGGGCCCGGTCGGCGGGTCCGCCGGTGCCCGCGGCGGCGGCGTTGACGGCGGAGACCTCCGCGACGATGCGCTCGCGGTCGCCCCCCAGGGCCCGGTCGAACTCTTCTGCGGGTGCCGTCAGCCAGGACGTGATCTCGTCGACGATCGCCATGGGGTCGGTCGGAGCGCCTGTGGCTGTCGCCGTGGCGGCACTGTCATTGCTGAACACTGCTTCTCCAATGTCTGTCGGGAACCGGCGTCGATGCGCGTCGTGTCCACGTGAGCCGCCGCTCTCGGGCATGCGGATGAATGGATCCCCAATTACGGATCGGCCGTCATGCCAAAGACACGCGCATCCGGCTCGGGGGATTCGGATACGCGTGCCTTGGGATGAGCATCGGCGGAGAGGGCAGGATTCGAACCTGCGTGGGCGTTAACCCGTCCGACAACAAGTGCCGGACCCCATTCGGCCGCTTTGGGAACCTCTCCCGGCCTTTCGGTGACTTCAGCTTCGCACGAGTGCGCTGACACGCCCCTGATCGGACCCTGAGCACGGGCAGCGTCAGGAGCGTGTCAGAAGGCTGCGGGGATAGTGGCGTACGCAGCCGGCGTGCTCGGGAATAGACGCGCGGCCGGTTTCCCAGTGTCCTAGCGAGGAGAATTCCGGTGACCGCCGAGTCCGTGAAAATTCCCGTGTCGAGGCTCTACAACGACGAGAGCGGGGAATCGCACTTCGTCGACGAGATGCTGGAGGTGACGGCGATGAACTTCGCGCCGCCGGCTCCTTCGCTCCACGTCTCCGAGGGCGTGCCGGCCAAGCAGGCCGTCTACCTGTTCATCCCGAAGGGCTGGGTGGGCGACTTCCACCCGGCGCCGCGCCGTCAGATCATGACGCTGCTCAGCGGTTTGCTGGAGTGCGGCGTGAGCGACGGCGCTTGGCGTACCTTCTCGCCGGGCAACAGTCAGCTGGTGGAGGACACGGTGGGCAAGGGCCACGCGACGAAGGCCCTGGAGGACTGCGTCATGCTCGTCACGCAGCTGGACTAGGGGTTCACCCCTGACGCGGCGCCCTCCCCGGGCCGCGGCCGTACGCACGTGAAAGGGGCGCGGGCCCGTCGGCCCGCGCCCCTTCGGCATGCCGTGGTTCAGCCCTTGACGTACCCGAAGCTCTCGACGATCTGGCCGTTCGAGAGCCTGTGCACGTTGACGCCGCGGATGAAGTCGGCCGGTCCCTGGCCCCAGCGCAGGGTCCAGCGCACGACCGAACGCTCGCCGGCCACCCAGGTCTCCTCAACGGTGAAGTCGGCGTCGCCGTTGGAGGCGATCCCCGACCAGAAGGCCAGGCACTCGTCGTAACCGTTGTGCTTGGAGCCGCCGGGGGCCGGGCCGGAGTTCTCCAGCCGGCAGTCGGGTGCGATCAGGTCCTTCAGCAGCGCGGGGTCGTGCTTCTGGAAGGACTCGTTGAACTGTTCGATAACTTTGCGGGTCTGCTCGTCCGTCGTCATTTTCATCCTCATCTCGTCGCATCGGCATGGGGTGTATGAATCCCCGGGGCAAGTCATATCGGTAGGACCGCGTGCGCGTCCAAGCGAACACGGTGTCCCGTCAGTAGTAAGTCAGCGGAGGCTCCCTACCGTTGGGGCATGACCGATGCGGACAAGGCACCTCTCGACCTGGCCTATCGACAGGCCATCGAATATCTGGCGGGCCTCGCTGAACGTCCGGTGGGAGCCACTGCCGATGCCGAACAACTGCTGAAGACATTCGGCGGGCCCCTGCCCCCGGGCCCGGTTTCCGCGACCGAGACCGTCGAACTGCTGGGGCGGGCCGCGGCCGAGGGCGGAATCCCCACGGCGTCGGGCCCCCGCTACTTCGGATACGTCACCGGCGGCACCCTTCCGGTGGCCATCGCCGCCGACTGGCTGGTCTCGGCCTGGGACCAGACGGCCAGCCTCTACAACCTCTCCCCTGCGGTGATGGTGGCCGAGCACGTGGCGGCGACCTGGGTACTGGATCTGCTGGGTCTGCCGCAGGACGCCTCGGTCGGCTTCCCCACGGGCTGCACGATGGCCCACCTGACCTCGCTCGCCGCCGCCCGCCACAAGCTGCTGGCGGACGCCGGCTGGGACGTGGAGCGGGACGGCCTGACGGGGGCACCGCAGGTGCACATCGTCGCCGGCGCGCAGCACCACATGACGATCGACCTGGCCGCCCGGTACCTCGGGTTCGGTTCCGGGCGCATCCGCAATGTGCCGGTGGACGCCGAGGGCCGGATGATGCCCGCCGAACTGGAACGCGTCCTGGCCCGGCTGGACGGGCCGGTCATCGTCTGCGCGCAGGTCGGCGACGTCAACACCGGCGCGATCGACCCAGTCGGCGAGATCTGCGACATCGCACACCGCCACGACGCCTGGGTGCACGTGGACGGCGCCTTCGGGTTGTGGGCGGCGGCCAGCGCGGCCCTGCGGCCCCTGGTGGCGGGCGTGGAACGAGCCGACTCCTGGGCGCTGGACGCCCACAAGTGGCTGAACGTGCCGTACGACTGCGGCATCGTCGTCATCGCCCATCCCGAGGCGCACCGCGCCGCCATGCTCAACGAGCGGGCGGGCTACCTGCCCGCGGGCACCGAGGGCGAGCGGGACGCGATCGAGTGGGTGCCGGACTTCTCGCGGCGCGCCCGCAGCCTGCCCGTCTGGGCGGCGCTGCGGACCCTGGGACGCTCGGGCGTCGCCGAGATGGTGGAGCGCTGTTGCGCGCTGACCCACCGGTTCGCCGGGCAGCTGGCGGGCCTGGACGGGGTGGAGCTGCTCAACGAGGTGACCCTCAATCAGCTGCTGGTGCGCTTCGGTGACGACGACGAGGTGACGCGGTCGGTGATCGCGCGCATCCAGTCGAGCGGGGTCTGCTGGTTCGGCGGGACGGTCTGGGAGGGCCGTGCCGCGATGCGGGTGTCGGTGGTCAACTGGCGCACCGGCGAGGAGGACGTGGACCGCAGTGTGGCGGTGATCCGCGCGGCCCTGTCCGAGGTGGCCCGGGAGCGCGCGTCGGCGTCCGCCGTCTGACGCACGAGCCGGCCCCCCTCCCCCAGGTTCTGGGGAGGGGGGCCGGCTCGTGCGGTGAGGTCAGCGGGACGAGCCGAGCGGGCCGGTGGCCGGGACGATCATTCCGCTGGGCAGCCAGTCGGGGCCGGTGCCGCCGTGATGGGCTCCCGCCGCGCCCCCGGTGCCGGGGACGTACACGGTGGCGGCGGCGTACAGGCGCAGGGCGGAGGCGGGCGTGCCCCGGGCGGCCCGCCAGGCCGTGTAGCTCGCGGCGCTGGGGGTCTCACCGGGCAGCCAGGTGCCCAGGCCGGCCAGGTAGTCCTCGGCCTCCGGGGCCCGGGGGGCGTAGCTCAGCGGCAGCAGCTGGCCGGCGCTGGGCTTGAGCAGCGGGGCGTTGAGCAGCCAGGGGGCGAGGTACGTGCCTTCGGCGCGGGTCCGGCCGGAGGAGACGGCGCGTACGGCTGAGTCGGCTCCCTTCCAGCCGGCGACGACGACGAGCGGCAGGTTCCGGGTCGTCGGTTCGGCCACGGTCAGTCCGGCCCGGGCGGCGGCGGCGCGGACCTCCGCGGCGGCGGCCCGGCCGCGGGGGGAGGAGTCGGCGGTCAGGGCCAGCGCGTGGTGGCCGCGCCCGGCGAGGTAGTCGACGGTGGCGCGCAACGCGGACGCGTCGGCCGGGGTGAGGGTGTCGGAGGGGCAGCTGGTGAGGGGCACGGTGGGCAGGGCGGCGCCGCTGCCGGGGGCCGCGGTGGAGTGTTCACCGGAGTGGCCGGTGCCGGTTCGGGCGGCCGCCCGGGTGTCGGTGGCGAGGGCGCGCCCGAGTGCGTAGTGAGCGCATTCGGGGCCGTCGGGTCCGCCCACCGTGGCCGTCGGGCCGCGTTCGGCGCGGGTCGCCGCCTTGCCGGTGTCCACCGGCAGGCCCGCGGTGGCGCCGCCCGCGGAGACCCACAGGGTGCTGCGGCCGGCCGGCAGGTCGACCAGGGACCAGGTCAGGGTGGAGCCGGGGCGTGAGCGGCCGGGGGTGAGCCGGTCGGCGGCGGGGCCGGCGGCGCCGTCCTCGGCGCTCATCGCGACGAGGTTGGTGCCCGGGCGGCCCGGGACCACGAGGACGGGCACCTTCTTCTGGCCGACGCTCAGCGAGGTCAGCACCGGTGTGCCGGGCGGGATGTCCGGGCCGGTCTGCTGGGGCTGGGTGGCCGCGGCGGTCGCGGCCAGGACGGTGACGGCCACCGTCGCGCCGAAGTACGCCGCCATGGCGGTCCGGCCGCGCAGCAGGCGGCGCCACAGCAGGAGGGTGCCGAGCGCGAGGGCGGCGGCCAGGACGGCCGCCGCCGGGAGTATCGCGTGCATCACCGCAGGACGTCGTCACTGACGACGAACAGCACGCCGTGCGGCTGGCTGTCGCCGTAGTCGCCGTGCGGCCAGGAGGTGCGGTTGAAGCTGACGCACGGCTTGTGGGTGCGCTCGTCGCGGAAGGCGCGGTCCAGGCTCACCCGGCCGCGGTGGTCCAGGTCGAACATGCACACCCGGTGGTCGCCGCCGCCGCCGAAGGACCCGGAGACGAAGTAGTTGGCGACGGCGATGCGGCGGACCTTGGTGGTCTCGTGGTACGTGCCGTGCGCGGTCCGCTTGAAGTTGTCCATGGCCCCCCAGTGCGGGCCGCCGTCGGTGGTGTCACGGATCGGCACGGTGTCCACCAGGCTCGGGCAGTCCCGCTCGAACGCGCCCCGGTATGCCTCGGCGAGCCGGTCGACGGAGCACTTCGTACCGGTGCCGGCGGCCAGCAGCTTCTGGATGTCGAGGACGTACATCATGCCCGTGGTGGCCTTGTCGAGCGGCTGTCCGTAGGGCGTGGACTGGCCCATGACGGTGTGGAAGAGGAACCGGTCGTCGGGGCTGACGGCCAGCCAGCTGGAGTTGTCGCCGCCGCCGTTGACCTTGGAGCCGGGGTTCAGCGCCTGGTAGGCAGCGGTGTCGTCGAAGATCTCCCGCCACTTGGGGGCGGGGGCGGTGATGTCGGGCGTGTAGAAGACCGCACCGCCGGCCATGGACGAGACGAAGGCGCCCTTGTGGCCGGGCCGGTTCGTCAGGGCGGTCTCCATCACCACGCGGGACTCGCGGAAGAAGGGGCGCGATTCCAGCGCTCCGCGCGGACCGTCGGCGACCTTGCTGACCGAGGTCAGCTGCGGCTTGTTGCGGTCGGAGATGTCGAAGACGCGGACCGTCTGGCGGGCCAGGCTCTCCTCCAGCGGGGAATCGGGGGTCATGAAGTTGCGGGCCTCGGCGAAGTCGCTGGCCACCATGACGTTCAGGTCCTCGCGGACGGCGATGCCGTGCGGGTTGGCGCAGCTGGCGGCGGGGAGCGCGGGAACGTTGCCGCACTGCTCCGGGTTCTCGCCGTCCTCGGTGGCGGCCGGGATCTCTGCGAGGGTCCGGCCGTCCTTGCCGATGCGCACGATCTCGCCCGGGGAACCACCGGCGCCGTTGCCGACGCGTACCTCGCCGTTGGTGTAGGTGCAGGGCCCGGTGACGTTCGGGCCGCCCATGTAGGTGGCGTACGCGGTGCCGTCGCTGAGTACCTGGTACGCGTCGGGCAGGGTGCCGCAGGGCGTGTCCGCAGCCGTGTTGACGCCGACGATCTTCAGTTCGGGCAGGGCTTTGGCGTCGAAGACGAAGGTGGTGTCGGCCATGATGCCGCCGACGTAGATGCGGTCGCCCTTGTGCCAGGCGTACTGCACGTGGTGCGGTTCGTTGCCCTTGTTGGGGCCGACGGTGATGGTGTTCGCCACCTTCCCGTACGTCGACGAGCCGGGGGTGGCGTCGATGACGGTCAGGAAGTCGGGGGCGGGCTGCTGGGCGGGCCCCGCCCAGGCGATCAGCCACTCGCGGCCCTTGCCCCGCGCCGCCTTCGTCAGGTGGTTGGTGGCCGTGTAGGTGACGCCGTCGCTGCCCTGGATCGCCGATGTCGTTTCGACGGGGCTGTACGCGGCGGCGCCGGTGCCGTTCAGCAGAGCGGTGGCCATTCCCACCGCCAGCAGGAACGGCATCATGCGCCGGACCGGCCTGCTCCGCCGGAGTCCTTGAAGGATCATCTCTGCTCAAGCCCCTCGAAATGGAAAGAAAGGGAAAGGGAAGGGATGGTAATTGCCTGCCGCTGGTGGCAGGCACATATCCCCGCCGCACTATCGCATCACCTGGCTGACTCTCCGCTGACACGCCACTTACCGGGTCCTGACGGCAGGCCAAAAGACCGGCGTGGGACGGGATCGCGCAGCTCAGGGCCGGTCGCCGAACCTTCCCCGCCTGCCCATCAGCCACCTGTCAGCACCGCATCGGCGCACCTTCCGTATTCTTCCGGAGGGGTGCCGCAGAAATTCGCTTTCCTTTCTTCTGCATTTCCACCGGCAGGGCCTGCCGGAATCCGTCGCGGTGCCGCGGGCGCCGCTCACCGAAAAGGGTCTGCATGACGGTCTTCGCCACGGTGGGGAACCCCGCGAACGCGCGCGTGCTGAGCCATCTGGACTCGCTGGAGTCCGAGGCGGTGCACGTCTTCCGTGAGGTGGCGGGCGAGTTCGAGCGTCCGGTGGTCCTGTTCTCGGGCGGCAAGGACTCGATCCTGATGCTGCACCTGGCGCTGAAGGCGTTCGCGCCGGCGCCGGTGCCGTTCGCCCTGCTGCACGTGGACACCGGGCACAACTTCCCCGAGGTCCTGGCCTACCGCGACCGCGTGGTCGCCGAGCACGGACTGCGGCTGCACATCGCCTCCGTGCAGGAGTACATCGACGCCGGCACCCTGCGCGAGCGCCCCGACGGCACCCGCAACCCGCTCCAGACCGTGCCGCTGACCGAGGCCATCCAGCAGCACCGCTTCGACGCCGTCTTCGGCGGCGGCCGGCGCGACGAGGAGAAGGCCCGCGCCAAGGAACGCGTCTTCTCACTGCGCGACGAGTTCTCCCAGTGGGACCCGCGCCGCCAGCGCCCCGAACTCTGGCAGCTCTACAACGGCCGGCACGCCCCCGGCGAGCACGTCCGCGTCTTCCCGATCTCCAACTGGACCGAACTCGACGTCTGGCAGTACATCCAGCGCGAGGGCATCGACCTCCCGTCGATCTACTTCGCCCACGAACGCGAGGTCTTCAACCGCTCCGGCATGTGGCTGACCGCGGGCGACTGGGGCGGGCCCCGGGAGCACGAGGCCACCGAGACCCGCCAGGTCCGCTACCGCACGGTCGGCGACATGTCCTGCACCGGCGCCGTCGACTCCGACGCCACCACACTGGACGCCGTGATCAACGAGATCGCCGCCTCCCGGCTCACCGAACGCGGCGCCACCCGCGCCGACGACAAGATGTCCGAGGCCGCGATGGAAGACCGCAAGCGCGAGGGGTACTTCTGACCGCGTCCGCGCCGCTCCGCGTGCCCTCAGGGTGCGACCAGGTCCGGGACCGGCCAGTAGGGCTCGTCCTGGAGGAGCCGCGCGTCGTGGGTGAGGATGGCCTGCTCGTACTGGCTGAGGGCCGGGGAGGGTTCGACGCCCTGGGACTCGATGAGGTTGCGGCGGCACTGGCGGTAGACGCCGAGGGCGTCGAGCTGGCGGCCACACCGGTAGAGCGCGCGCATGAGAAGCATGCAGAACTGTTCGTGCACGGGATTCCGGAAGTACAGTTCTGCCAATTCCGGGAGAATTCGCTCGTGCCCACCGGCGCGGAGTTCAAGATCGTAGAGAAGGGTCAGCGCGGACGTACGCGCTTCGAGGTATCGCGCGGCGGCGGTCTGGCAGATGAGGCCGCCGGCCAGGCCGCCGAACATGGGGCCGCGCCAGTGCGAAAGGGCTTCACGGAGTTCGGTGATGTCCTTTTCCCGGTAGGCGTGGGGCCCGTGGCCCGCTCTGGCGTGGATGGCTTCGACGGCGTCGAGGAATAACGTCGCGTCGAGCTCCCAGCGGCCGACGGTGAACAGATAGCCGGAGGTACTGGTCACCACGCGAGAGGTGTCGCGGCCGGGTTCGAGGGCGGCGAGAGTGCGCCGTATCCTGCTGACCTGCGCCTGGAGTGCGTTCTCCACCTTGGCCGGCGGGGTGGTGCCCCAGAGTTCGGCGATGAGGGAGTCGACGGTCACCAGGTCTCCGCCGGAGACCAGGAGCGTGGCGAGCAAGGTCTGCTGCATGGCGCCGCCCAGCCGAACGGCGGAGCGGTTCTTCTTGATTTCGACGCAACCCAGGACCGAAAACAGCAACACAGAGCTTCTCCCCCGCAAATGGAAAGGTACGTGTCGTCGTGCTGGCTTCTGGCGTACCAAGGGGCACCGTGCGCGGCTCGTACCAGCGCTTCCCCTTGAAATGTCGGATAGTAAACTATCAGACATATAACACTTCTGGACCGATCAGTCTGGATCTTACTTCGCCAGATTTCGGTCTGTCAATGAAACCTCAAGCATGGAATAGATCAAATCCCAGGTCAAAAAAAGAAAAAAATACCCAGACGTCGGTAAATTCGACCTGTATTATGCCCGCCCTAAAGGCTGCACAGTACACGGATGGCGGATGCGGGGGAGCAAATAGTTCGCCGCCGTGTACTGCACAGCCGTCCGGAGGGCCGGGGCGGGGCCCCGGCCGGTTTTACGCGGCGGCCTTCTGCCGGTAGCGCGTTGCTCCCAGGAGGGCGACGAGCGTGACCACCAGGGTGATCGCGGTGACCGTCCACAGGCCGGCCCGGTACGGGGCGAGTCCGGTGCTGGAGGCCAGGGAGAAGACGGTGGCGGTGATGGCGATGACCACGCCGTTGCCGATCTGGGCGCCGGCGTTGAACAGACCCGAGGCCAGCCCCTGCTCGTCCGGTCCGGCGCTGCCGACCGCGGCGATGTTCAGCGCCGGGTAGACGGCGGCGAAGCCGAGGCCGCCGAGCAGCTGCTGGGCGATGAGCGTGACCAGCGGATCGACGCTGCCGATCAGCAGCGACCAGCCCAGGTAGCCGATGCTCAGCATGACCAGGCCGCCGGTGGCCACCGGCCAGGCACCGTACTTGGTGACCAGGGCCGCGCCGTAACGGGCGGTGCCGGCCGTGAGCACACCGCCGAGGAGGAAGGCGAGGCCGGCCTCCAGCGGCGACCAGCCGAGCTCGTCCTGGTAGTAGAGGGTCAGGACGAACTGGAAGGAGACGTAGGCGCCGAAGAAGAGCATGCACAGGTTGGCGCGGGAGAGCTGCGGGCGGGTGAAGATGGCCAGCGGGACCAGCGGTTCGGGGTGGTTGCGCTCGATGACCACGAACAGCGGGAACAGCACGGCGGCCGCCACCAGCGCGCCGATCGTCAGGGCGTCGCCCCAGCCGTGGCTCGCGGCCCGGCTCAGTCCGTAGACGAGGGCGACCGCGCCCGCGGTGACGGTGACCGAGCCGAAGATGTCCAGCTTGCCGCGGCGCCCGCTCTCCTGCCGTCCGGGCACGACGGACCAGGCGAGCAGGGCGACCAGCAGGCCGACCGCGGCGGGCAGGAAGAGGATGAGGCGCCAGTCGACGCCCGCCATCAGGCCGCCCAGCAGCAGGCCGAGCGAGTAGCCGGCGGAGGCCACGGCGAGGAAGGTGCCGAGCGCGCGGTTGCGGGCCTGCTCGTCGCGGAAGGCGTCGAGCAGGATGGCCATGGCGGCCGGTGCGGTGATGCCGGCGCTGACCCCCTTGAGGAGGCGCGCGACGACGAGCACGAGACCGTTGTCGGCCAGGCCCCCCAGGCAGCTGGCGACGACGAACACCAGGAGCCAGCCGATCAGCAGCTTCTTGCGGTTGAAGAGGTCGGCCAGCCGGCCGCCCAGCAGCAGGAAGCCACCGAAGCCCAGGGCGTAGGCGGAGACGACCCATTGCAGGGAGGACGCCGACATCCCCAGGTCCTCCTGGACCAGCGGCAGCGCCGGCCCCATGCTCGCGATGTCCATCGCGTCGAGGAACTGGACCGCGCACACGACGAGGAGGAGCAGCGGAAGGCTCTTGACCGCGGGCGGGGCCGCGGCTGCCTCCCCCGCCCCCGGCACGGGCGGTGAAGTGGAAGTGGAGGCCTCGGTCATGATCACAGACTCCGATCGGAACGGCGTCGAGGGGACGGCTTCGGGAGCGGCATGAATAATGGACCGATCAGTCCCGGACTGATCGGTCCATTTCTAGCGCCCATGAGAGCCCCTGTCAAACGTATGCTGGGAGAGATGCGGGCTAGGGGAAGGAGAACGCAACGATGGCGCGAAAACCGGCACCGGGGACGAGACGCAGAATCCTCACCGCCGCGTCCCGGCTGTTCAGCCAGCAGGGGGTGCGGGCCGTAGGCATGCAGCAGCTCATCGACGAGACCGGGGTCGGCAAGAGCCTCCTGTATCGGGAGTTCGCCAGCAAGGACGAACTGGTGGCCGCCTGGATCCGGGACAGTGACGAGGAGTGGTGGAAGACCGCCGCGGAGGTGACCGGCCCCTATCAGGGCGACCCGGTCGGCCAGATCCTGGCACTGCTGGGCTTCTTCTACGAGAGCGTCCAGTCACCGGACTACTACGGCTGCATCTACTACAACACTTCCTCGGAGTTCCGCGATCCTCAGTACCCCGGGCGCGTGGAGGCGGTGCACCACCTGCGCCGCCTGCGCGACTGGCTGCGGGACATGGGCATCCTCGCGGGAGCGAGTGACGCCGAGGACATGGCCGACGCACTGATGCTCGTCATCGGCGGCCTGCTCAACAACGGCGAGGTGCTGGGCGCTGACGGCCCGGCCCGGATGGCGCTGCCCACCGCGGAACTGGTGCTGCGTCAGTACTGCTCCGTTCCGGTGGGCGCGGTGTCCGCCTGACTCGCACCGTCAGCAGACCGGCCCCGCGGCGCTGGGACGCCGCGGGGCCGGAGTACGCGGCACGTCACTGTGCCTGGGCCACCTTCTCGGGGCGTGCGTCGCGGATGGCGACGCCGTGTTCCTCGTATCCGTCGTTGTAGACGAACGACGTGGGCAGCCGGTCGTGGAACTGGTAGTCGTAGCGAATCCGTCCGTCGTCACCGAGGACGATGACGTCCTGGCCCGCCATCTCCATCTCCCCGGTCGCGCCCGAGACCATCACCCAGTTGAGGCGGACCACGTTGTGGTGCCCGACCGCGTTGTGCGAGGAGCGGAAGGTGTAGCCCATCGGACCGTAGATCTCCTGGGTGTAGGCGAGCTGGTCGATGATCGCCTGATGACCGCGGATCGGGTCCTTGCGGTAGAAGAGGTAGGTGGCGTCCGGCTCGTAGAGCCGCTCCACCCCGGCCCGGCGGCGCTCGGGGTCGGTCTCGTTCCACAGCGCCACATAGGCGTCGAGGAGCGCGTTGGGCGTGGACACCGGTACGGCTGCGGGTGTGGCTGGCATCGGTCGGTCCTCCCTGGTCAGCGGGGCTCCGCGTGGCGCAGCAGCAGCTGCGCCAGGTCCGCGGTGACGGCCCCGGTGTGGGCGTGCAGGTAGAAGTGGCCGCCGGGATACGTACGGCATCCCAGGTAGTCGGGCGTGCGGTCGGCCCAGGCGCGCAGGGCCTCGGGGGCGAGGAGCGGGTCGTCGCGGCCGGTGTAGGCGGCCAGCGGACAGGTGACGGCGGCGCGGTCGTCGGTGTGGTCGGCGCACACCGCCACGTCCGCGCGCAGGGTGCGGACGGTCTCGTCCAGCAGCCGGGGATCGGCCGCGACTCCGGCGGGGAGGGAGTCCAGCCGGCCGGTGAGGGCGAGGGGGTCGGAGGGGAACGGCTCACCGGTGTGGAAGCCGTGCGGGGACCAGCCGGAGACGGCGAGCAGGGCCGGCGCGGGGACGCCGGTCCGGGCCAGTTCCACCGTGACCCGGTAGGCGAGCAACGCGCCCATGGAGTGTCCGAACAGCGCGTACGGACGCTCGTCGAGATCGGCGGCCAGTACCTCGGCCAGGTCACCCACGAGCGGCGCGAGCCGGGTGTACGGCTCCTCCCCGCGGCGGTCCTGACGCCCCGGGAGCTGCACCGCCTGGCAGGTGACCGTGTCCGGGAACAGGGCGGGCCAGTCGCGGTACGCGGTGGCCGCGCCACCGCTGTGGTGCAGCAGGAACAGCCGGATCTCCGCGTCCGGCCCGGCCTCGGGCGGGTGCAGCCAGCGGTGCACGGCCGCTCTAGCCCGCCGCCCGGGGCTGCGCGTCGGCCGCGTGGCGTTCGCGCAGCACCCGGCGCAGCACCTTGCCGGTGGGGTTGCGGGGCAGTTCGGTGACCGTCTCGTACCCGGTGGGGACCTTGAAGCCCGCGATGCGGCCGTTCAGGAACCGCAGGAAGTCCCGGGGCACGGCCGTCGCGCCGGACCGCAGCACCACCGCGGCCCTGACCGCCTCGCCCCAATGGGCGTCGGGGACGCCGTACACCGCCACGTCCTCGACGGCCGGGTGGGCCCGCAGCGCATTCTCGACCTCGGTGGGATAGATGTTCTGACCGGCGACGATGATGGTGTCGTTGACCCGGTCGACAAGGTAGAGGTAGCCGTCCTCGTCGAGGTATCCCATGTCGCCCATGGCGAGCCAGTCGCCGGTGACGGCCTGTGCGGTGGCGTCGGGCAGCTGCCAGTAGCCCAGGAATCGGGCCGGGGTGCGGGCGCTGACGCGGCCGGTGCGGCCGGGGGGCAGGACATTGCCGTGGTCGTCGAGGATACGGATCTCGTTGCCCGGCAGCGCCCGGCCGGCGGAGGCCAGCACGGTGCTCTCGGGGGTGTGGTCCTGGGGCGCGAGGCAGGTCAGGAAGCTTCCGGCCTCGGCCGAGGAGTAGCCCTGGGCGAGCTCGCATCCGAGGACGTCGATACAGGTCAGCAGCAGCTCGCGGTCGATGGGCGAGCCGCTGTACACCACTTTGCGCAGGGAGCGGAAGGTGTCCTTGGTGGTGTGGTGCTCGGCGAGCATCATGCGCAGCATCGCGGGCGCGGCCCACATGGTGGTGATGGCGTGGCGCTCGATGAGGCGTGCGGCCTCGTCGGCGATGAAGCGGCGCATGATGACGGTGGTCGCGCCGGCGTTGAAGGAGTGCATGAACCAGCCGAAGCCCGCGGTGTGCAGACCGGGGAAGCAGCTCAGGCCGCGGTCGGTGGTACGCCAGTCGATCCAGTCGACTCCGGCTCGGCGGGTGTCGGCGATGAGGGTGAAGAACGTGCGCTGGGCGAGGACCACGCCCTTGGGGAGGCCGGTGGTGCCACTGGTGTAGAGCTGGGCGACCGGGTCGTCGAAGCCGGTGACGGGCGGCAGGTCGGTGTCGGGCCGGCCTGCCTTCCAGGCGAGCAGGCCGCCCGCGACGTGGCTGTCGCTGTCCAGGTCGACCAGCTGCCGCAGCTGCGGCAGGGCATGGCTCACCTTGTCGACGGTGGGTCTGAATTCCCTTTCCACGAAGAGCAGTTCGGCCTGCGAGTCGCCCAGGACGTGCTCGACCTCGGTGGGGGTCAGCCGCCAGTTGATGGGTACCAGGACCGCGCCGCTCTTGGCGCAGCCCAGCGCCAGGTCGTAGTAGTGCTCGGACTCCTGGCCGAGGTATCCGACCCGGGAGCCGGGGCCCAGGCCGGCGGCGAGCAGGGCGTGCGCGGTGCGGTTGCTCTCCCGGTGCAGCTGCGCGTAGGTGAGGGTGCGGTCCTCGCAGACGACCGCGGGCTGATCGGGCCGGGTGCGGGCGTGCAGCGCGGCACGCGCGGCGAGCGTCGGCGTGGTGCTGAGGTCCATCAGGTCCCCTCGTCCGGTGGGAAACGGGTGCGGTACGGGGATGCGCTGTACGGGTGTCGGTCGGCGGGCGGGCGGCAGCGGGGATGGGCGCCGGTGGGAACGGCGGATCAGGCGGGGGTGGGGTGGGCGGCGGTCAGCAGGGCCGCGAGGTGGCCGGCGAGTTCGCGCACCGAGGGGTGGTCGAAGACGACGGTGGCGTCCAGTGCCAGGCCCAGCTGGTCCTGGAGCCGGTTCTTGATCGCGATCGCCGTCAGCGAGTCCACGCCCAGTTCCAGGAAGGTGGCGGAGGCGTCCACATCGCGCCGGTCCGTGATCGACAGCGCGTCGGCGGTGAGTGCGCGCAGCAGCTCGACGAGTGCCGTGTGCCGCGCGCCGGGCTCCGCGTGCACCAGGGCGTGGATGTCGACGGATACGGCCACCGGACGGGCGGGAGCGCCGCCGGGGCGGCCGGCGGAGGGGGCGGGGCGGGAGGGCAGCGGGGTGAACGTCATTCCGGTCAGCTCCATGACCGGCTCCCCGTCCGGGTGCGGGCCGGTGGGGGTACAGGTTGCGTCGAGGAGGACGACGTCCAGGTCGAACGCGGCAGACCGGGTGCCGCCCCGGTGGATGCGCAGGAGTGAGCGCAGGTGCTCGCCGCGGGGCTTCTTGAAGGCGCGCAGCCGGGCGATGCGGGTGGCGATGTACGACCGGCCGTCGTCGGCGAAGGCGGCCAGGCCGTGGGTGGCGGCGTCGAGGACGGGCGGGGGCAGGTGTTCGGCGCGGGAGGTGCCGGAGTTGGAGAGCGCGGTGACGGCGAAGTCGTCACCGTATGCGCGGACCTCGGTCACCCGGCTGAACTGCGGTCCGTAGTCCAGTCCCGCCCGGGCGTACGCGGCGTGCACTTCCTCGCCGGTGAGGACCTGGCGTGGTGCCGGGCCGCCGGGGCGGGCGGTGTCGGTGTGCGCGAGGCGGTCCAGCAGCTCGCGTCCGGTCCCGGTGAGTGCTCCGGCGGCCGGCGCGGTGCCCGGGGCGGCGATCACGGCGTCGGCGTGCAGGGTCGGCGGCGCGGTGTCGTCGTCGGCGGGCCGGCTGCGGACCTCGACGGTGAAGGAGCCGTCCGCCGCCGCGGTGGCCCGGGTGAGCAGCAGGGCGGGCCGGTCGGTCAGGAAGAGCGCCTCGTGGAAGCGGATGTCCTCGAGGGCGCGCCGGGTCTCGCCGGTGAGTTCGTCCTGGAGGGCCAGCAGCAGTTCCAGGTAGGCCGAGGCGGGGAGGAAGGCCCGGCCGGCGGCGGTGTGGTCGGCGAGGTAGCCGGGGTGGCCGGCGCTGATGCGGGCGGTGAAGGTCCGTACGCCGGCTGCCGGTGCCCCGTCGGGGGCGGCGGGGCGGCCGAGCAGGGGATGGGCGCCGTCGGCGGCGGTGCGGGGGCCGGGGCGGGCCGGCAGCCGGTAGGGGCGGCTGTCGAAGGCGTAGGGGGGCAGCTCGATCCGCCGGCCGGGCCGGTCCTCGTACACCTGGGGCCAGGCGATGTTCAGTCCGGCCGTGTACGCCCCGGCCAGCGCGGTGGTGAGCCGGACGCCGGTCTCGTCCTTGGGGCTCAGGCAGCTCAGCCAGCGGTGCCGGGCCGGGTCGACGCACTGGCGGGCCAGCGAGGTCAGGGCGCTGGAGGGGCCGACTTCCAGGAAGACGTGGCGGCCCCGGGCATCGATGGTGCGTACCCCTTCGGCGAACGCGACGGTCTCGTTGACGTGCCGGATCCAGTAGTCGGGGGTGGCGAGTTCGGTGTACGTGGCGATCCGGCCGGTGAGGTTGGAGACGATCGGCAGCCGCGGCTCGTGGAACTCGACGGCCGCCAGCGCCTTGCCGAGCTCTTCGGAGACATCGGCCATGAGGGGCGAGTGGAAGGCGGCGGCGACCCGCAGCGGGGTGACGTTCCAGCCCCGCTCGCGCAGTACGGCCACGGCCGCGTCGAGGGCGTCGGCGGCGCCGGAGACGACGCACTGCTGGGGAGCGTTGTCGGCGGCGACCGCCAGGTCGGGCCAGGCGGCGAGCAGCGGTGCGACCTCCTCGGCGGGCGCCGCCACCGCGGCCATGCCGCCGGGGCGGGGCACCGACTCGATGAGGGCGGCCCGGGCGGTGAGGAAGGCGATCCCGTCGTCGAGGGTGAACAGCCCGGCCACGGTGGCGGCGACGATCTCGCCGACGCTGTGGCCGATCAGCACGCTGGGCCTGATCCCCCAGGACAGCCACAGCTGGGCGAGGGAGTACTCCAGGGTGAACAGCGCGGCGTGGGTGTACGGGGTGCGGGCGAGCACCTCGGCGGCGTCGGGCGCCTCGCCGAACATGACCGCCGCCACGGATCTGCCCAGCCGGGCGGTGAACAGGGCGTCGCACGCGTCGACATGACGCCGGAACAGCGCGTTGGAGGCGTAGAGGGAGCGGCCCATTCCGGTGTACTGGGCGCCGGAGCCGGTGAAGAGGAGGGCGACCTTGCGATAGGGGCCCGCCCCCGGGGTGCCGGTCTCGTCGCCGGGGTCCTGCGGCTCGGCCCAGGCACGCAGCCTGGCGGCGAGCTGCTCGGTGTCGGTGACGGCGGCGGCGTGACGGTGCCGGAAGTGCGAACGGCCGGTGGCCCGGGTGCGGCACAGATCCGCGAGAGCGGTGCCGGGGTGGTCGGTGAGGAAGCGGAGGTGGCGTTCGGCCTGCATACGGAGAGCGGGAGGCGTCTTCGCGGAGAGCGTGAAGACGTGCCCGGCCCGGTCGTCGGTCCGGGCGTCCTGCGTCCGGTCGGCGGGTCCGGTCGTGTCCTGCTCGGTCAGTTCCGCGGGCAGGGCGGCGGGCGGTTCCTCCAGGACGGCGACCGCGATGGCCCCGGCGACGCCGAAGCCGTTGACCGCGGCGCGGCGGACGGGCGCCTGCCACGGCCGGGTGGTGTCGGGGACGGACAGGGGGTAGCTGTCCCAGGGGATGCGTCCGGAGAGGTCGCGCCAGCGGTGCGGGTAGAACACGCCCGCCCGCATCTGGGCGATGACCTTGATGACGGCGCCCAGCCCGGCGGCGGGTTCCATGTGCCCGATGTTGGCCTTGAGGGAGCCGACGGTCAGTGGGGCGTCGGGGCTGTGGGAGGCGCCGAAGACACCGTTGATCGAGCCGATCTCGATGGGGTCTCCCAGCGGGGTGCCGGTGCCGTGCGCCTCCACGTACTGGATGTCGCCCGGTTCCAGGCGGGCGTTGGCCAGGGCCGCGCGCATGACGGCCTCCTGGGCGGTGCCGTTGGGTGCGCTCAGCCCCGCGCTCTCCCCGTCCTGGCCGATGGCGGTGCCGCGGACCAGGGCCAGAACGGTGTCCCCGTCCATGAGCGCGTCGGAGAGCCGCTTGAGCACGAGAGCGCCGCAGCCCTCGGCGCGGGCGTATCCGTCGGCACTGTCGTCGAAGGTCTTGCAGTGGCCGTCCGGGGCGAGGAACTGCCCGTGGGAGAGGATGACGAACGAACGGGGACTGTGCAGCGCGTTCGTGGCGGCGCACAGCGCGATGGAGCATTCACGGCGGCGCAGCCCCTCGACCGCGAGGTGCAGAGCGGTGAGCGAGGAGGCGCAGGCGGTGTCCGTGGTCAGGCTGGGCCCGCGCCAGCCCAGGAAGTAGGAGAGCCGGCCCGACATCGAGTACCCGCCGGCCCCGGTGGTGAGAGCGCCGTCGAGCTGTTCGTCGGCGAGTTGCTCCAGCTCCAGCGCGAAGTCGAGCGGGGACGCACCGACGTAGACACCGCCGTCCCCGTGGCGCAGGACGGCGGGGTCGATGCCGGCGTTCTCCAGGGCCTCCCAGGAAGTCTCCAGCAGCAGCCGCTGTGCCGGGTCTATATAGGGGGCCTGCTTGGGCGGGATGTTGAAGAACTGGGCATCGAATCTGTCGACCGAATCCAGAAATCCACCGGCCGTCGCGGTGATCAAGGACTCGTCGACTTCTCCGGCCCAGCGGTCGACGGGCAACGGGCCAATACCGGAGCGCCCCTCCCGTAAGAAGGCGTCGAGTTCGTCGATCGACCCGTTGCCACCGGGCAGCCGCATTCCGACCCCGACCACCGCGACCGGCTCGTGCTTTTCCAGAAGGAGCTGTCCCAGAATTCTGTGCTGCTGGCGCAGGGTTTCCTGAGCCGCCTCGAACTGCCGACGCATTTCCTGGTCCACTCCGGGTCCCTCCGACACGACGACAACCCGCACCTTTCTGCCGATCAGGGCTTTCTAGGATTTCGATGTCCGGCCGTGCGGACGCCCGGGAGCCCGGGCCCGCGGCGTGGAGCGCCACCGGACCCGCTGGTGGGACCGCGGTCAGCGATCCAGGTCCTGCGCATCGAAGAGGCCGGTCAGCACTTCGGCGGCCAGGTACTGCAGCAGTTGCTCGACGGTCGGCCGGTTGAACAGCGCGGTGCTGCTGATCCCCACCCCCAGCAACTCCTCCAGACGCTGCTTGACGATGGTGAGCATCAGCGAGGTCATGCCCAGCTCGAAGAACGTCTCATCGAGCGGGAATTCCTCGTCCTCCGTCATGAGGAGAACCGTACGGAATTCCGCAGTGACGATGGCCTCCAGGGCCGACCAGCGCTCCGCACGGGAAATCGACTGCAGCTGTTCGGCGATCGGAGCCACTAGAATCACCTTTCTGTCATTGAATGCGATTAGAACATAGGCAACTTGACGACCTGCTGACACGGTCCTGACCGAATCCGGGCCCGGGCATGTTCAGGAAGCTGTCAGTTCAGCGTCAGGACAGGCGTGGGAACCTCGTGCACAGGAGCGCGTTCAAGATCCGCATCGGAGGGTGACGACATGGGCAGCATCACGAGGACCACACGGGAGGAACTACGCACCAACGGCTACTCATTGGTGCCGGCCGGGCAATTCGTCCTGGCCCCTGAATTGCAGCCCCTGGTGAAGGACCTGGCCGACGAGTGGGAACGGCTGGAGGGTGACCAGTACCTGATGAACGGCGCCCGCTTCCGCGAGCGCCGCTACGACCGCTTCTACTTCCTGCCCCGCACCGGCGAGATCCGGTTGCGCCCGCACCGCCCCTACTACCAGTCCCCGGGGGCCAACGACTACGCGGGCGGCATCCAGCGCGAGGTGGCCCCGCTGAGCTCCGCCACCCTCGCCAATCCGCTGCTCACCCGGCTGATGCGGGACGACTTCGCGCACTTCCCCCTGGCCGAGGACGACACCCGGCTGGACGAGCCCTGGGACGTCCAGTGCCACCAGTTCCGCATCGTCAGCAGCTCCGGCGAGATCGGGGAGCCGACGCCCGAAGGGCCGCACCGCGACGAAGTCGACTACGGCGTGATCCACCTGATGGGGCGGGCCAACACCGAGGGCGGCGAGTCGCAGGTCTTCACCCCGCACAAGGACCTGGTCACCGAGTTCACCCTCACCGAGCAGATGGACACCATGTTCTGGGCGGACGAGCAGATCCTCCACGCCGTACGCCCCACCCGGGCGGCGGACGGCAGCAAGCCCGCCACGCGCGACGTACTGATCATGGGCTACAAGCACACCCCCGGGCTCCAGCGCATCGAACAGATCTAGCGGCGTTCTTCACCACAGCCCGATCCGTCGGCGACAGGGGCAGAATCCGGGACAGACCCGGCGTGGAAGCCGTCGGTTGTTCTTCCAGCGTGCTGAATCGGCGGCACCGCCCGCCGGGAAGCCCCGGCACCCCTAACGTTCGCCGCGTATCCCCCACTCCTCCCAGGGAAGGCGGCACGCCTTGGCGCAGATACCCGCCACAGTCGATTCTGCACGGAAGAGATCCGCGTCCACCGGACGCCCCGCCCCGTCCTTCTTCTTCAACGGACATGCGCCCCGGCGACGGATGCTGGTCCTCGTCTTCGGCGCCGTTGTCGGTTTCGGCCTGACGGTGGTGTGGTCGGCGAAGTTCGTCGACCAGACCATCGGCGACACGGTCGCGGACACACTGCTCGGCCACACCGCCAAGGGCACCCCGATCGCGAGCGCCTTGGCGGGCATCTTCTTCGCCCTGGTCACGGGCGTCGCCGGGACGTTCACCGCGTGCAACATCGCGGTGTTCAGCGCGCTGGCACCGCTGACCGGCGGCCGGGCCGGCTCCCGCCGCGGCCGGATGGCCGCCGGGCTCCGACCGCTGGGGCACCTCGCCGCCGGAGCGGTCGTGGTGTCCGCCCTGTACGGTGCGGTGGTCGCGATCACCGGCACGAGCATGGCCCAGTTCGACGAGAGCAGCCAGGGCAACGGCCTCTCGGGGCGGCTCGTCCAGGCCATGGTGGTCTTCGGAGTCATCGGTGCCGTGATGACGTACCTCGGCCTCGCCGCTCTGGGCTTCGTACGCGACCCGCTGGCGAAGGTGTCGCAGAAACACCCCGCCGTGCCCATGCTGTTCATGGGCGGACTGATCGGGGCCTTCCTCGTCGGACGCCCCTTCCCGCTCTTCCGCCAGTTGTTCCGGGATGCCGCCGAGAGCCACAACGTGCTGTACGGGGCGGCGGCCTTCGTGTTCCAGAGTCTGGGGAACATCCTGGTCATGGCGGTGCTGTTCCTGCTCGTGACCGGCTTCCTCGGCGACCGGCTGCACCGGTGGATGACGAGTTCACCGAACCGCACCGCCGCGCTCATGGCGGTGGGATTCATCACGGCGGGCGTCTTCCTGCTCCTGTACTGGGACGTGCGGATTCTGGCGCGCCGTGACCTGATCTGGTACCCGATCGCGCCTTGGGCGGCCTGAGCCGCCTCGCGGGCGGTGGCCCGGCCGGCGAGTGCACCGGCCGGACCACCACCGCCAGCGCCCGGTCACGGTCCGGCCCCCGCGTAGGCGACGAGCATCCGCTCGCGCGGCAGCAGCTGAACGCCCCTCCGCGGGGCGACGGAGCCGAGCAGGCGGTGCGCGTAGGCCGCGGACACCAGGGTCATGTGGTGGTGCCACCCCGGATAGGACCGGCCCTCGAAGTCGAGCAGGCCGACGTGCTCCTCCATGTCCCGTACCGCCGTCGCCGCGCGGGGCAGCGTCGCCGCCAGACCGAGCACGTCCTCGGTGGAGGTCTCCAGCATGTTGGTGAGCCACAGCTGCGCGGGGCGGCCCTTCGCACTGTTGCGCACCACAAGCAGCCGGTAGGTGCGCAGGGCCGCGCCAGGGCCCGGGTCGGGCACGCGCACTAAGCAGGACGTCACGGTACCGGCGCCGAAGTCACCGGGCGCGGCGACCTCCTCGGTGCGGACCTGGAAGCCGGGCTCGCGCTCATGGAGGCTGTAGGCCGGCACGACCGGTCCGATGAACGAGGCGTTGACGGGGCAATGGGCCATCCGGCCACCGCCGCCCGGCACGATCCTGAGCTTCCCCGGAACGGAGACGACGAACGAACGCCCGCTCCCGTCGAGCCGGCCGATCAGCCCGCTCGCCCCGGACGAGCCCTCCAGGTCCGCCACCACGGGCAGCAGCCGCGACCGGGCACCCGTGGCGCCCTGGCCGGTGAGCTCCAGCGCGTGCGTCGCGAAGGGCCAGGCCCGCGCCGTCTCCGGGATGCGGGTGCGTGCGCGGCGGATCGGGTCCTCGGTCCACGCCCGGGGAAGGAGCAGGCTCCAGTTCACGGGGACGGCGGCGTCATCGGATGCCAGAAAGGCTCCGACCCCCACCTGGCAGGTCACCGAGCGCCCGGTGGAGGGCAGATGGCGGCGGTGCACTCCGCAGGAGTGCTGTCCGCGCTTGCGCAGGATGACCTGGTCGATCACCAACGCCCGCAGGGGCAGTCGCCGCTCGACCCAGCGGGCCAGCTCCTCCCGGACGGGCATCCAGTCCCACGGACTCGCGTTGACGAACTGCTGGAGCGACTGGGAGGCTGTGGGAGATCCCGAGACCGTTTCGGCGATGCGCCGTACCGACTTCTTTCCCGGTGTATTGAGCAGGCCCTCCAGGTAAATGTGCGCCCAACGGCGTTGGTCGGCCCTCGGCAGGTGATCGAACAGCCCTCTGGCGAACGCGGGCAGTGATGCCTGTGCGAGAGTCGTGGCGGGCGTCTCCATGCATCTCCCCCATCCTTGCAAGAGCAAGCGTTACTGGTCCGGGTCGAGCCGGCTGCGGTGGTCGGGTCCAGCGGTTTCGGTGTCACGTGGGATATGCGTGGGCACCGGGCGAACGCGAGTCGCAACCAAGCACGACACACCGAATCGCCATGCCGCCTTGATCGAGCCCCGCTACCGGGATGTAAAAATAAGAGGGGCACCCTCATTTTTTTCTACAGGGGCAACTGTTCCCACTCCACCACCCCGGTACACACCAAGCACCGCACAGAAGTACGTGACTCGCAAAAGCGTGCGAGCCGGAGGACATCCGGTAATGACGCCACGACTTCTGCGAACCGCTGCAAAATCGGGCAACTTCGCCTGCCCGCAGACCTGTTGACGCGAACCCCCACCTCTGAGCGTCCACCAACAAGGACCTACCTGGAGAGACTATGGTGAAACAGGACAGAGCTTTACGGACGCGCACTGCCATCATCCGGGCCGCAGCTGTCGAATTCGGCCAGAGCGGCTATGCCGGCACATCGCTCGCCCGAATCAGCAAGACCGCAGGCGTATCCATGGGTTCACTGGGCTTTCACTTCGTGACAAAGGCCGAGATGGCCGATGCGATCCAAGAAGAAGGCGGACATCTCATCCGGGCCGTCGTGGAGCAGGTGATCGTGCGGACGGCGCCACCGCTCACCCGGGTCGCCGACCTCGCGCTCGACCTCGTCCGGCTCCTGGAGACGGAACCCTCGGTCCGCGCCACCGCCCGTCTCGCCCGGGAACGGACCGCCCCGTCGTCATGGCCGAGCAGTTGGCTGCCGGCCGTCCAGGGCCTCCTCGACGAAGCCCACACGGCCGACCAGCTCCGCAACAGCACGCCACCCGGGGACGTCTCCTGCCTGGTGGAATACCTCATCAACGGTGCCGAGGCGCATCTGCACGCAAGACCGGAGACCGAGCATGGATACGAAGGGATCGTGAAGCAGCTCGAACGTGTCTGGAACGTGGCCCTGACGGGCGTGTCGGCGGAACGGTCAGCCTGAACGGCACCGGCGGACGGGTACGCGTACCTGATCGCCCTGGCTGATATCCGCCGTAGGCGCGGGCGGCCTTCGGCTGAGTGCAATCGGATCGGGAACACTCAGCGCTCAGCGCGAAGGCCGCAGCGTCCACGGGTTATGCCGCCGCCTTCTGTGCGGATCAGGTCTCCACCGGGCTGATCGGCACCAGGGAAGGCGGCGTCGGGCTCTTGGCCGGCCCTCGCAGCGCGTTCCACAGCACCCGCGCGATGAACGCGGGCTTCTGCAGCGACTCGGGGCGGTCGATCAGCCCCGCGGTGCGCATGTACGCGGCGGCGACCTTCTTGTCGCGGGTCGCGGCTATCTGGACCAGCCGGAGGAACTTCTGCGCCGCCCTGACCTGCGGCGTACGCCTGCCCTCGACCCCGGGAAAACTCAGGTCCATGATGTTGGTCATCTCCCATGCCTGGTCGACGACGTTCTTCGCCAGGTCCTGGAAGTACAGCAAGGGCTGCGGGGCCGCTCCGGTGTGCAGATGCCCCCGCAGGATCAGCGCCGACAGCGCGGCGACCGTCATGCCCTGCGCGTAGACCGGGTTGAAGCAGGTCACCGCGTCTCCGACGACGACCAGGCCGTCGGGGAAACGCTGGAGGTTCTCGTACCGGCGGCGCAGCGTGGTCGGGAAGCGGAAGGCGACCGGCTCGTCCAGCGGCTCGGCGTGCTGGAGCGTTTCCCAGATCTCCGGCGCGGCGAGCGTCCTGACGAAGTCGTAGAAGCCCTGCTGGTCGGTCGGCGGGTGATCGCCGAGGATGCCGTACGCCGTCAGCTCGACGCGGCCGCCGTCGGTCTTGGTGAAGATCGCCCCGCGCGGCAGCTTGGCGTTGGCCACCGGGTTGATCGACAGATCCTGCCCGTACGGGTCGGCCTTGAGCCGGTAGTGCTGGGTGACGTAGCCGAGGCCGACCTTCTTGCTCTCCTCCTCGACCGTTCCGTAGCCCAGCTCCTGCAGCCACACCGGGGTACGCGAGCCCCGGCCGGTGGCGTCGACGACCAGGTCGGCCTCGATGGTGTGCTCGTGCTCGTGGCCGTGTGTCAGTACCCGCGCGCCGACGACGGTGCGCCCGTCCGGGGTGGTCGCCAGGCCGAGGATGTCGTGCTCCTCCACGAACACCACGTTCGGCATCGCCGCGGTGCGCCGGCGGATGTGCTTCTCCAGCATCGGGCGGCTGGCCGCCACGCAGGTCAGCCCCGCCTCGTCCTGCTCGATGCGCACGCCGTTGAAGTACCAGCGCACATTGCCGCAGAGGTCGCCGGTGGGCACCCCGTCGGCGAAGATCTCCTGGGTGATCCCGGGGTAGAACTCCTCCATGACCAGCTGGCCCCGGGCCAGCAGACCGTTGATGTGCTTGCCCTGCGGGCAGCTGCGCCGTGGCCCGTCGACGTCGAGCAGCACGTCGCGGTCGACGATCTGCACCTCGTCGTAGGCGTCGGCGAGCACCCTGGCCGCGAACAGGCCCGCGATGCTGCCACCCAGTACCACCGCGCGGGATTTTGTAGCGTCACTCACGGATTCTCCAAGTGGGTATGTCACGTTGCCAGCCGTCCGGCACATCGTTCCGCCGTGCCGGACGCACCTGCATCTCCGGGGTTGCCAGGAGACCGTGCCGGGCCGGACGGGGCTCCGCGGCGGGCCCCGGACAGCACTTTGAGACATGCGTGGGCCGGGGACCGGGGCGGGCGGGCGCCTCGCCGCCGGCGCCGGCAACCTCGGAGACGACACCGCGATCACCGAGCTCCTAGCATCAGGGCGATTCCGGCCCGTCGTGAGGGGCGTGCGGCTCGCCGCACGGGGCCTGGGGCCGCCGTGCCGGTGGCAGCCGGCCCCGGACGGCAGATCCCCCCTTCCCCAGGAGGTGTTCCGTGTCCGACATCGAAGTACCGACCCGGCAGGAGATCGTTCGCCGGGTGGCGGAGCTGGCGCCGCTGCTGCGCGGGCACGCCGCCTGGAACGAGGAGAACCGGCGCGTCCACGACGAGTCGATCGAGGCGCTGGCCGACGCCGGCGTCTTCAAGCTGCGTGTTCCGGCCCGCTACGGCGGTTTCGAGGCGGACAGCGCGACCATGGTCGACGTCGCCACGGAGCTGGGCCGCGCGGACGGTTCGACGGCCTGGGTGGCCTCGGTCTACTGGATTCCCGGCTGGATGGCCGGGCTGTTCCCCGACGAGGTCCAGGACGAGGTCTTCGCCCGCCCGGACGCCCGGGTGTGCGGCACCCTGAGTCCGTCGGCGACCGCCACCCCCGCCAAGGGCGGTGTCGTCGTGAACGGGAAGTGGGGCTTCCAGAGCGGTTCGCAGCACGCGCACTGGCAGGAGATCATCGCGATCCTGGTGCCGCCGGAGGGCCAGCCCTATCCGATCGTCGCGCTGGTCCCGATGAGCGACCTGCTGATCGTGGACGACTGGCACACCTCGGGGCTGAAGGGCACCGGCAGCGTCAGCACCGTGGCGCAGGACGTGTTCATCCCCGCCGAGCGCATCCTGCCGCTGCCGGCGGTCCTGGAGGCCCAGTCCGCGTCCAAGCTGAACGGCGACTCACTCCTCTACCGCGCACCGCTGCTCCCGGTGGCCTCGGCCTCCGCGGTGGGACCGCTGGTCGGCATGGCCCGCGGCGCGATGGACGCCTTCGTCAAGCGGCTGCCCGACCGCAAGATCACGTACACCGCTTACGAGAAGCAGTCCGAGGCACCGCTCACCCATCTGCAGATCGCCGAAGCCGCGATGAAGATCGACGAGGCGGCGTTCCACGCGCACCGGCTGTCGAGCACGCTCGACGCGAAATGCGCCGAGGGCTCCGCATGGGACATCACCGAACGCGCGCTGGCCCGCGCCGACCTCGGCGCGACCGGCCGGCTGGCCAAGGAGGCGGCGGACATCCTCGGCACCGCCAGCGGTGGTTCCTCGATCTACACCAGTGTGCCGATCCAGCGCTACGTCCGGGACCTGAACGCGGTCACGCTCCACGCGCTGATGCACCCGAACACGAACGCGGAGCTGTACGGACGCGTGCTGTGCGGCCTCGACCCGAACACCGCCTACATCTGAGGAGTGAGCACATGAGCACGGACACCAACACCGCGCCCGGCGCCGGCACCACCGAGGCGGACATGGCGGCCATCGCCGCACTGACCCAGAAGGTGATCGCCGCCTGGGCCTACAACGACGCCGAGTCCTTCGCGAACCTCTTCGTCGAGGAGGGCACGATGATCCTGCCCGGCATGTACGCCAAGGGCCGTGACGCGATCCACGCCTATCTGGCCGAGTCCTTCGCCGGGCAGTACAAGGGCACCCAGGTCACCGGGCGTCCGCTCGACCTGCGCCTGCTCAGCGCGGACTCCGGCATCCTCCTCACCGAGGGCGGGGTGCTGCCGGCCGGCCACACCGAGGTGCCGGACGAGCAGTCGATCCGGGCGTCCTGGGTGGTCGTCAGGCGCGACGGGCAGTGGCGGCTCGCCGCCTACCAGAACAGCCACGCACGGTTGCAGCTGCCCGCTCCGGGCGGGGCCGCGTAGGGCCTGCGCGGCGGCACCGGGGACCGCAGCGAGCTGGGGGGCAGGGACCGGGCGACCCGGTCCCTGCCCCCCAGGTATCGGAGCGGCCGGCATCAGAGCTTGAGCATCTCCTTGGCGACCTCGTCGGCGGACGCGGCGGGGATCGCCGTCGCCGCGTCCTCGAGTACCAGCAGGCGCGCGCCGGGGATGTCGTGCGCGAGCGCCTCGCCGCAGCCGACCGGGAAGAACCGGTTGCGGCGGCCGTGCACCACGAGGGTGGGCAGCGCGAGTTCGGACAGGCGCTCGCGCCAGCGCGGCCGGCAGTCCAGGTGGGCGAAGACGGTTCCGATCTGGTTGGCCATCTGGACCGGGCGCGACGTACCGGGTGTGCGGTCGAAGATCCGCCCGGCGGTGGCCCGTGCCTCGTCGGCGTCGTCGCCGAAGACCTCGGCCGCGGCGGTCGCCCACTGCACCACCGAGCCGCGGTCGGACCAGTCGGGCTTCGGAAGCTCGAAGCGTTCCCTCATCGCCGCCTGGTCGTGGTCCGGCAGGTCGTCGTCGACCGGGCCCGGCGCGACACTCCGCGTCCCGGCGAGCGTCAGGGCCGAGAACGCCTCCGGGTGGTCGAGGGCGGCCACCTGGGCGACCATCCCGCTGACGCCGATGCCGGCCAGATGCGCGGGGCGGTCGTCGAGGCCCCGGGCGAGCGCGGCCGCGTCGGCGGCCAGGTCCCGGAGCGTGTACGCGGGGGCGTCGGGGGCGGCCGTCGTCGACGCGCCCGCGTCGCGCAGGTCGTAGCGGACGACGTGGCGGCCGCCGAGCGCGAGCGCCTCGCAGAGGGCGTCGGGCCACGACAGCATGGTCGTACCGCCCGCGAGCAGTACCAGGGGCTGTGTGTCGTCACCGAAGTGCTCGACGCCGAGCGTGACGCCTTCGGGGGTCTGGAACGTGTCTACTGTCGAATGCATCGTCAACCTCCAGGACAGCTGATGCCGACGGCATCAGCTGTCCATCAATGTAGGGATTCTCCACCGCGGGAAGACGGTCCGCCGACGAGGTGTCTCCTCTTGGCCGGCGCACCGTCCTCGGCCTACGCGGCCGCCGGCTCCGGTGCCGGCCCCCCTTCCGAGGGCTCCGCCGGTGCCTGACGGGGCATCAGCGTGACGAACGGGATGCTGAGGGCGGTGGCGGCCAGGACGACGATGAGCGTGACCGTCATCGCGTGGCCGTATCCGGAGGCCGCGTACCCGAAGAAGATCGACGAGACAGCGGCCGAGCCGATCGCCGTGGAGAGCTGCTGCATCGAGGTGAGCGAGCCGCTCGCGCTCCCCGCTTCCTCAGGCTTCGCGTCACCGAGGGCGATCGTCGGAATGGTGGTGTAGCACAGGCCGGTGCCGATGCCGATGACCAGGAACGCCGGGGCCAGGGCCCACAGGCTGACCTGCGTTCCGTACTGGTTGACGAGCAGCAGGAGCCAGCCGCTGCCGACGATGCTGACGCCCAGGCCGATGAAGACGAGCACCCGGCCGAGCTTGGTGACCAGGCCGCCCATGGCGGCGAACGTGGCGATGATGAGCCCCGCGGTGAGCGGCACCATGTTGAACGCGGCCGTCCGCGGGCTGGCGTGCAGCCCTTCCTGCATGAACAGCGACAGCACGAAGAACAGGCCGGTGCCGGCGATGAACGAGACGAGTCCCACGAGCATCCCGGAGGTGAAACCCCGGTTCTTCAGGAGCGAGGGCACGATGAGCGGGCTGGCCGCGGTGCGCTGGCGGTAGGCGAAGGCCGCGAAGAGCAGCACGCCGGCGACGATCGAGGCCACGGCGCCGGTCTTCCAGCCGTTGGTCGAGCCCTCGATCAGGCCGTACATCATCCCCAGCATGGCCAGTCCGAGGAGGCCGGAGGCCCATCCGTCGATGACGGTGGCCCGGTCGCCGTCGTCACGCGGCAGGAGCCGGAAGGCCGCGATCAGCGCGACGAGGCCGAGGACGATCGTGAGGAGGAAGATCGGGCGCCAGCTCAGGCCGAACATGTCCGCGTCAATAATAACGCCGGCGAGGACCGGGCCGAGCACGGCGGAGACGCCGAGGACCGGGCCGAACAGGCCGAACGCCTTGGCGATCATGTCGGGGGTGAACACCTTCGTCATGATCGCCATGCCCTGCGGGATGAGCAGAGCCCCGAACGCGCCCTGGGCGACCCGGGCGATGATGATCAGGACCGGATCGGGGGCGAACCCGGCCAGTGCCGAGGCCAGGGTGAATCCTCCGAGGCCGATCAGGAAGAGCCTGCGCTGGCCGAACTTGTCGCCCAGCCGTCCGCCGATCAGCAGGAGTACGCCCATCGCCAGCATGTAGGCGGGGCCCAGCCACTTGATCAGGCTCACCCCGCCGTCGAGGTCGGTGGCGATGGTGGGGGCCGCGATATTGGTGACGGTCCCGTCGATCACGTCGAGGGCGTCGACAACGATGACCAGTGCCAGGATCGCCCACATCCGGCGGCGGGAAATCGATGCGGCGTCAGCTTCAGGCTTGTTTAAACTAGTCAAGACAACGTCCTTCTCGGTTCTTTCAAGGGGGGCGCCCGTCCCGGGCGCGCACAGCATGGACGAACGCTACCGGCGCGCGCACCCCCGCCCGGGGATGTTCACGAGTCCGGCTCGTTCGATGACCGATTTTCGACTTCGTCGAGCACCGCGGCCGCCAGTTCCGGGGTCACCGCGTCGGGTCGTTCCGCGGGCGGTGGGAGCACCGTACGGCACCGCTCCGGGGTGCTTCCGGGCAGTACGAAGCCGGGTTCGTCGGTCAGCACCGTGACCGGGACCGCGCCGGAGGGCACGGGCACCGGCTGGTCGTTGCGGCAGGCCAGCAGGAACGCGAGCCAGGTGCGGTACGACACCAGCAGTTCGGAGAAGGCCAGGGGCGCCTTGCTGAGGCCGAGCCGCTTCGCCACCGCCGCCAGATCCTCGCTCATGAGCCGCTCCATGGCGGCCACGCAGGTGAGGGGATCGCCGTCGAGGTCGGGGGAGGGCCGGCGGACGGCACCCAGCTTGCCCTGGAACTCGGCGAAGATCTCGGTGACGTGGTCCGTGTCGGGCCAGGTCGGCCGCACCAGGACGGCGGTGACATCGCACTCCCCGGCCAGCCGGTCGGCGATCCGCAGGGACAGGGCCGCAGAGCTGCAGTGGGCCACGACGAAGACGGGCCGGCCGGACGCACCGGAGGACGTGTCGGCGAGGAACGCGGCGGCGGCCTCGTCGGCCAGGTCCGGCAGGGTGGCGTACAGCCGGTCGCCGGACAGCGCACCGCGCGGGTCGACCTGATGGACCGAGTGGCGGGCCGCCGCGTCAGCGACCAGCGTGCTGAGCCGCGACGCCGCGGACAGGGGCTGGAAGTCGGAGACCAGGATGGCCGCCTCCTCCCCCGAGCTGAGCCGACTGCACAGGGGCTGCGTACCGACGACGGCCTGCATGGATGCTTCCTTCCCGGTTCAGACGCTGGATTCCTGCTTCGGCAGTGGCGCATCGGGGGACTTCAGGGACGCGAGCAGCAGTTCCCGGTAGTCGTCGACCATCGCGACGATGGTCGGCAGGTCGAAGTCGAGGCTGTTGTACTTCACGACACCCACCACGTCCCCGTCCGGGTGCAGGTCCAGGTCCCACAGGTTGCCGTCCGGGATCTCCGAGACGTCGACGAGCGAGTTCAGGCGCCGGCGGAGCGCGGAGATGCGGAGGCCGCCGATCTCGTCGGTCTCCTCCGGCGGGTACTGCGAGATCTGGAAGGCGGAGACGACGCTGCTCACGTTCATGATCGGGCCCGCCATCAGTTCCGGTTCGGACTTGGCGATGATCTCGCCGAACGGAAGTTCGTAGGAGTACGCCTCAAGCAACGACGCCCGGGTCCGGCGGACGAGATCGGCGAAGCTCGCGCAGCCGGCCACATCGGTCCGGATCGGCAGAAAGTTGAACAACGTCCCCACGGTGTCCTCGAACCCGGGCTCGGTGCGGCCTGACGTGATGACGGGAGAGACGATGTCGGTCACACCTGTCCTGCGGTGCAGGAACAGGTTGAAGCAGGCGAACAGCACCATGAACGGCGAGCTGTGCAGGGACTTGGCGAGGGCCGTGGTGGCGCCGGCCAGTTCCGCGTCGAACACGAACCGGTACACCGAGTAGACCGGCGGGACGTCCAGCCGCCGCGGCCGGTCCGTGGGGAGGATGAGCATTTCTCCGCCGGACAGCGTGTCCTTCCAGTACTCGCGCGCGAGGGTGGCGGCCTCGCTGTCGCGGGCCTCCTGCTGCCAGTAGGCGTACTCACCGAGCTGGCGGGCCACCGTCAGGCCGGGGGAAGGCAGTCCCCGGCGCGTCGCGTAGTAGGTGGTGAAGTCGCGCATGAGCACCTGCATGGACCAGCCGTCGCTGGCCAGGTGGTTGGTGATGATGACGAACACCGCGTCGTTCTCGTCGAACCGCGCCAGGGTCGCCCGCAGCAGCGGCAGCTCCTTGGCGCCGAGCCTGGCGTCCCGGTCGATCTCGTCCAGGAACGTGTGCGCCAGCAGCTCGCGGTCCGCCTCGCTCTCCGTCGCCGGCAGGTCGACGACGGAGAGCGGCGCCGGGCAGGGCGGGGAGACGACCGCGTACGGGGCGCCCTGGTCCCTGATGATGGTCGTGCGGAGCGCCTCGTGCCGGGCGACGACGTCGTCCAGAGCGAGCTGTACGGTCGCCGCGTCCAGCGGCCCTCGGACGCGCCAGCCGGCCAGGACGACGCCTCGCGGGCCGAATACGCCGAGGTCGTCACCCCGGTCGAAGGCGCACATGAACTCCTCGTTGGCCGACAGCGGGCGCCGCGCGGACGCGTCGACAGCCGTCCGTTCCTTCAGTGGATCAGACACGGCAACCTCATTCCCATGAGCTCGGTCCAGCCGGTTGTTCGTCGGGGTCTACTGCTGGGTCCGCGCGGCGAGGGCCGCCGCCCCCGCGGACGGGCCGCGGTCCCACTTCTGCGCCGGCCGGTCGGTCATCGCCCGGACCAGTTCGACGAAGTCGGAGCCCCAGCCGTCCACCGTCTCGGCGTCCACGGAGCCGGGTTCGTACTCGATGACGCAGCGGAAGTCGCCGCCCGGGACGACGAGGAAGGTCCAGATGATGACGCCGCGGCGGAACGAGGCGGCCTCCTCCTCGGGCAGGGACACCGGCTCGACGCTGGTCGTGAAATCGGTGTCCTGGTTGTCCGCCGGTGCGCTGACGTAGTTGAAGCCGGCCGGCAGCACCATCGGATCGGCGGGCGGATTCATCAGGGTCGGGTACATGCCGAGAAGCGCCTCGGTGGGCAGCTGGTGCTGCTGCGCCTCCACGCTCGCCCGGCGGGCGCGCAGCAGGAGGTCCCGGAAGGTCTCGCAGTCGTCGAACTCCATCCGGACGGGGACCAGGTTGGCGAAGAACCCGATGGTGTCGAAGTACTCCTTGGCGGGCCGGCCGCTGTTCACGGTCATCAGCGTGATGTCGGTCTGGCCGGTCAGCCTCTCCATCAGCACCATGTAGGCCGCCAGGCAGACGTGCCAGATGCCGCACCGGTTCCGGGCCGCGCCCTCGGTGATCTCGGCGAGGGTCTCGGAATCGATCACGAAGTTCCGTACGGCGCAGCGCTCCGACTGGTTCGCGGGGTCGTAGGGCCGGTCCGCCGGCATGGTGGACATCGTGGCGCCGGCCAGCTTGTCCTTCCAGTAACGGCGGGACTCCGCCGCCTTCTCGCTCTGCAGGAACTCCTGCTCCCAGGCGGCGAAGCCGCTGAACGGGACCGGGGCCGGCAGCGTGTGCGGCACCCCCGTCACCCTGGCCCGGTAGCAGGCCGCGATCTCGGTGCGCAGGACGCCGACCGACCAGCCGTCACTGTAGAGGTGGTGGCTCAGGAGGGTGAGCACGGCGTCCCGGTCGTCGAACCGGTGCAGGACCGCGCGCAGCGAAGGTGTGTCCAGGAAGTCCATCGACTCCTCGTTCACCTCGCGGAGCAGTTCGGCGGCGATCTCGTCGCGGGAGCGCCCGGGGGCCTCGGGGATGTCGCGCACGGTGAGCGGGACCGGCATCGGCGGCAGCACTTCCAGTGAGCCGGTCATGCCGCCCTCGTCGTAGTGGACCCGGCTGCGGAGGGACTCCTGCCGTGCCACCACGTCGTCGAGCGCGCCCTTGAGGGCGTCGAGGTCCAGTTCGCCCTTGATACGCAGCACATGGGCGCAGACGTGCTTCGGCGAGCGCTGCAGGCCCATCGGGTCCCTCTGCCGGGAACTCAGCGGATACATGTCCACGGTGACACTCCAGAATCTGTCGGGTGAGGGGTGACGGCCGGTGATCGGTTCGTGCCCGGCGGCGGGTCTTCAGACCTCGGTGGTGAGGGTGTCCAGGAGCCGGTCGAGTTCCGCGACGGTGGGCGCGTCGAAGATCTCGTTGATCGATATCTCCACCCCCACCGCCG
>NZ_JBHUXS010000033.1:0-39845 GCF_042669245.1 Streptomyces sp. NPDC057249
AAGTACGTCCAGTACGAGGGTGATGCGGGCGCGCGCCGAGAGCACGCACCAGACGCCGCGGGCTGCTCCACGAAGATCCGCCGGACAGGCCCTAGCCGCGGCACGTCGATGAGTTCCGGACGCTTGCGCGGTCTACCCTTCACGGCACTTCGCCCCTGTACGTGAGGAGAGGACCATGCAGAAGGTCACCACGTTCCTGTGGTACCCGAAGGGCCTGATCGAGGAAGCGGCCGACTACTACGTCTCCGTCGTCGGCGGCGACTCGCGCGTCCTGGAGACCACCCGCTGGACCGCCGCGGGCCCCGGCGAGGAGGGCACGGCGATGACCGTACGGTTCCAGCTGGACGGCGCGGAGTACATCGCGTTCGACGGCGGGCCCGAGTTCACCTTCACCGAGGCCGTCTCGCTCTCCGTGGAGTGCGACTCCCAGGAGGAAGCGGACCGGCTGTGGCACGAGCTCAGCTCCGGCGGCGGCCAGGAGAGCCAGTGCGGCTGGCTCAAGGACAAGTACGGCCTCTCCTGGCAGATCGTCCCGCCGGGTCTCGTCGAGGCCCTGACCGACCCGGACCCCGAGAAGGCCGCCCGCGCGATGAAGGCCATGCTCGGCATGAAGCGCCTGGACGTCGAGGCCATCCGCAACGCCTGACCCCTGCCCGGCACTTGGGGTCAGGGGTGATCGATAGGGTCGGCCCCATGTCCCCTCGCTTCGTACTGCCGCCGCCCCCGCCGCCCGTGGAGATACGCTCCTGGCCCGACCGCGACGCGCTGCTCGCCGACCGCTCCTTCCTGCTCGGCGTGCTGGTGAAGGCCCACATCGGACCCGGCCGGCTCGGGCTGCTGTGGCTGTGGGGGGTGGTGGGTGCGATCGGCTGGTCGTTCATCGGGACGGCGGTCATCACCTTCGAGGAGTCGTACGACGTCGTCAGCGCGATCATGGGCGTGGTGATGATCGGACTGGGCGCCGCCGCCCTGATCCCGGCGGTGATCCTGGTCGTCGTCGGGCTGCGCCGGGACGCCGCGGTGCGCCGGCTGCTCACGCGGTGGGGCGAGCTCGACCGCGACCCCGCCCGCGACGCCGGACTCCGGCTGCCCGGCACGACGCTGGGGTGGCTGCTGCCCTCCTTCGTGCTCGGCGCGCTGGGGCTGTACATCTGCGTCGTCGTGCCCGCCGGAGGGGTCCGGGGCGAGGACACGTACGGGCTGATGGCGGTGATCATGGGGTACGGGCTGCTGGCCTGGCTCATCGGGCTCGTCGGCGTCTTCAAGGCGTTCTGGCACCGGCGCTGGATCGTGCGGACGCTGACCGGGGCGGCCGCGCCGGCGCCCGTGGTGTCCCGGGGCGGCGGCGTCCACCGCTGAGGGCCTTCCCGGCCGCCCCGGTGTGAGCCACCCGGGGGACCGCGCGTGCCCGGCGGCGGTGTCGGACCCGATGCCCCGTCACGTACTGGCAGTATCCGGCGCCATGCAGCCAGTACGACAAAAGGACAAATTGGCCATGAATGGGCGTGAACAGGGTGCGGTGGCGGGCGGGCGGCAGCGGGTACGGAGGCGCCTGAGGCGCGGGCCGGGTCACGGGGTCCTCGCCGCGCTCCTGGTCGCCGCCGCCGCGTCCGGCTGCGCGGCCGGGGGCGAGGACGCGGGCGCCGCCCGGAGCGCGAAGCTCCAGGCCGGCCAGGCGGACCCGCAGGCGGCCCCGGCCGCCGGTGCGCTGGGCACCCGCGCGGCGCAGGCGGAGCGGGCCGAGCTCGCCCAGGCCGCCCGCGCGGTCGCCGCCAAGAAGTGGGGCCTGGCGAGCACGCCGCTCGCCGCGCCCGTACCGCCCGCGAAGAAGCCGCACCTCACCACCCGCAAGGGATTCGAGGTCGAGGGCCAGGACGACTCGCTGCCGCCGGTCTTCACCCGGGTCCCCACCACGGACAAGGTCGTCTTCCTGACGATGGACGACGGGGACGACAAGGACCCCGAGCTGCTGAAGATGATGTCGGAGCTGAACATCCCGTACAGCGCCTTCCTCACCGACTACCTGGTGCGCGACGACTACACGTACTTCAAGGACGCCCAGTCCCGGGGGACCGTCCTCGGCAACCACACGCTCAACCACCGCTATCTGCCGGGCCTCTCCCACGACGAGCAGAAGCGCGAGATCTGCGGCCAGCAGGACATCCTCCAGGAGCAGTTCGGCAAGCGGCCCCGGCTCTTCCGCCCGCCGTACGGCAACTACAACACCGACACGCTGAAGGTCGCCAAGTCCTGCGGCATCACCGCCGTGCCGCTGTGGGAGGCGGAGGCGTTCCCCGACCACATGGAGTGGCGCGAGGAGGACCGGAAGCTGCACCCCGGTGACATCATCCTCACGCACTTCCGGGGCGAGGCGGACTGGAAGGGGAGCATGCCCGACCTGGTCCGGTCCGTCATGAAGGTCATCACGGACCAGGGGTACGCCGTGGCCCGCCTGGAGGACTACGTATAGGAAGCGGCGTACCCGCGGGTGCCGTCCCCCGGCTCCGGGTGGGCGTCCTCGTAGGCGTCGTGCCAGGCCGTCAGCGTGAGGACCAGCAGCAGGCATACGCCGATCAGCTGGACGACGCCCGCGATCGGCAGCCCGTGGCGCAGCAGCACCACCGCGATCACGCAGGCCACCGCCGTGACGGCGGCGAGGACGAGAGTGCCGGACCAGTCCATCCCGGGCGGTCCGGCCTCTGCCATGTCCGGGTTCGGCGGCCGGGGGGCGGAGCCCGCGTACGCGTAGAAGAAGACCGCGCTGATCACCCCCTCCAGGGCGATGAGCAGCACCCCGAGCACCACGTCGAGGCAGGTGGTCATCACCGGTCCGGGGCGCGACGGGGCCGGGCGGTCCGGGCCGGAGGTTCGTATGCGCATGCCGCCACCGTCCACCGGAACGGACCGGGCGGCCCCGGCGTTGTCCCTACGGTGTCCGGAACGTTGCCCGGTCGCAGCCGTACGGCTCCCGGGTACGCCACGAGGGGCGTGAATTGGCACTCCGCTTGACCGAGTGCTAATCGCGGTCATAGTCTCAGTGCTGGCACTCCCCACTGGAGAGTGCCAGCAGTACTGCGCGACCGGCAGGTCCGGCACCCGCGACGACGGGCCCACCTGGTCGCCACCCCAAAGACTGTTAAACCCCGTGAGATCTCCGAAGGGGGAGACCGGATCGTGTCGACCGCCAGCTCCAAGGTTGCGATCAAGCCGCTCGAGGACCGCATTGTGGTCCAGCCGCTCGACGCCGAGCAGACCACGGCCTCCGGCCTGGTTATCCCGGACACCGCCAAGGAGAAGCCCCAGGAGGGCGTCGTCCTGGCCGTGGGCCCGGGCCGCTTCGAGAACGGCGAGCGCCTGCCGCTCGACGTCAAGACCGGCGATGTCGTGCTGTACAGCAAGTACGGCGGCACCGAGGTGAAGTACAACGGCGAGGAGTACCTCGTCCTCTCGGCGCGCGACGTCCTCGCGATCATCGAGAAGTAATTCACCCACGTTTGCTTCTGTTCTGCGCCCCTGGCCCCCTGCGAACCAACAGCCGGGCGGCAGGGGCGCAGTTCTTGTTTTGAGAGGAAAAGTTCAGCTCCATGGCGAAGATCCTGAAGTTCGACGAGGACGCCCGTCGCGCCCTTGAGCGCGGCGTCAACAAGCTTGCCGACACGGTGAAGGTGACGATCGGCCCCAAGGGCCGCAACGTCGTCATCGACAAGAAGTTCGGTGCCCCCACCATCACCAACGACGGTGTCACCATCGCGCGCGAGGTCGAGCTGGACGACCCGTACGAGAACCTCGGCGCCCAGCTGGTGAAGGAGGTGGCGACCAAGACCAACGACGTCGCGGGTGACGGCACCACCACCGCCACCGTCCTCGCCCAGGCACTCGTCCGCGAGGGTCTGCGCAACGTCGCCGCCGGCGCCTCCCCGGCCGCCCTGAAGAAGGGCATCGACGCCGCGGTCAAGGCCGTGTCCGAGGAGCTCCTCGCGACCGCCCGCCCGATCGACGACAAGTCCGACATCGCCGCCGTGGCCGCGCTCTCCGCGCAGGACCCGCAGGTCGGCGAGCTCATCGCGGACGCGATGGACAAGGTCGGCAAGGACGGCGTCATCACCGTCGAGGAGTCCAACACCTTCGGTCTGGACCTCGACTTCACCGAGGGCATGGCCTTCGACAAGGGCTACCTGTCCCCGTACATGGTGACCGACCAGGAGCGTATGGAGGCCGTCCTCGACGACCCGTACATCCTGATCCACCAGGGCAAGATCGGCTCGATCCAGGAGCTGCTGCCGCTCCTGGAGAAGGTCATCCAGGCCGGTGGCTCCAAGCCGCTCCTGATCATCGCCGAGGACGTCGAGGGCGAGGCCCTGTCGACCCTGGTCGTCAACAAGATCCGCGGCACGTTCAACGCCGTCGCCGTCAAGGCGCCGGGCTTCGGTGACCGCCGCAAGGCCATGCTCGGCGACATCGCCACCCTCACCGGTGCGACCGTCATCGCCGAGGAGGTCGGCCTCAAGCTCGACCAGGCCGGTCTGGACGTGCTGGGCACCGCCCGCCGCGTGACCGTCACCAAGGACGACACCACCATCGTCGACGGTGGCGGCAAGTCCGACGAGGTCGCCGGCCGGGTCAACCAGATCAAGGCCGAGATCGAGGCCACGGACTCCGACTGGGACCGCGAGAAGCTCCAGGAGCGCCTGGCGAAGCTGGCCGGCGGGGTCTGCGTGATCCGCGTCGGTGCCGCCACCGAGGTCGAGCTCAAGGAGAAGAAGCACCGTCTGGAGGACGCCATCTCCGCGACCCGCGCCGCGGTCGAGGAGGGCATCGTCTCCGGTGGTGGCTCCGCCATCGTCCACGCCGTCAAGGTCCTCGAGGGCAACCTCGGCAAGACCGGCGACGAGGCCACCGGTGTCGCGGTCGTCCGCCGCGCCGCCGTCGAGCCGCTGCGCTGGATCGCAGAGAACGCCGGCCTGGAGGGTTACGTCATCACCTCCAAGGTCTCCGAGCTCGACAAGGGCCAGGGCTTCAACGCCGCCACCGGCGAGTACGGCGACCTGGTGAAGGCCGGCGTCATCGACCCGGTCAAGGTCACCCGCTCCGCCCTGGAGAACGCCGCGTCCATCGCGTCGCTGCTGCTCACGACCGAGACCCTGGTCGTCGAGAAGCCGGCCGAGGAGGAGCCGGAGGCCGCGGGCCACGGCCACGGTCACTCGCACTGACGCAGAGCGCGAAGAGGCCCGGCACCCCGCGAGGGGGGCCGGGCCTCCGTGCTTCACGCCGACCGGTCCAGCGCCGCCGGATGCACCCCCTCCGCGAACGGCCGCCCCTGGGCGTACCGCTCCAGCTCGTCCAGCGCGTGGTCGGTCATCCGGTGCAGTTCGTTGCCGAGGGAGCCTGCCACGTGCGGGGTCAGGAGGACGTTCGGGAGGTCGTACAACGGCGAGTCGGCGGGCGGCACTTCGGGGTCCGTCACGTCGAGTACGGCGTGCAGCCGGCCCGGGACCAGCTCCCGGAGGAGGGCCGCCTCGTCGATCAGGGAACCCCGGGCCGTGTTGATCAGCGTCGAGCCGGTCCGCATCAGGGCCAGCTGGCGGGCGCCGATCATGTGGTGGGTCCCGGGGAGCTGGGGGGCGTGCACGGAGACCACGTCGGCGCGGGTGCACAGCTCGTCCAGGGCGGCCGGTTCGACGCCGAGGCGCGCCGCCTCCTCCGCGGTGACGAACGGGTCGTACAGCAGGACCCGCAGGTCGAAGGGGCGGAGCAGTTCGATGACGCGGCGGCCGATGCGAGAGGCGCCGACGATGCCCACCGTGCGGCGGTAGTTGCCGGCCCCGTCCAGTTCGGCGCGCCAGTCGTGGTCGGCGCGGACCTCGCGGTAGACGTGGGCGGAGTGCGGGACGCGCTTGTTGGCCAGCAGGATCGTGGCCAGGGTGTACTCCGCCACCGGCAGGGCGTTGGCCCCGGCCGCCGAGGAGACGGCGAGGCCGCGCTCCCAGCAGGCGTCGGTGATGTGGTGCTTGACGGAGCCGGCCGCGTGGACCACCGCCTTGAGGCGGGGCGCGGCGGCGAGGACCTGCCCGGTGAGCGGGGTGGCGCCCCAGCAGGTGAACAGGACCTCCGCCTCGGCGAGCGCGGCGGCGACGCGGGGGTCCGGGCCGGCCAGGTCGTGGGCGACGAGGGCCGGGTCCGTACGGGCGAGGGCGGCGAGCCGGTCGCGGTGGCGCGGCGCGAAGAGACGCTCGTGGATGCCCGGGCCCATGGCGAGCAGGACCGAGGGCCGGGGGTCAGTGGTGGACTGCATGGTGGTGAACGACTCCCTTGAGATGAGCGCTACTTGACGCTGCCGGCGGTGAGTCCGGCCTTCCAGTGCCGTTGCAGGGAGACGAAGGCGACGATCAGCGGGATGACGGCGAGGAGGGACCCGGTGACGACGAGCGGGTAGAAGCTGGGCTCGCTGTGGGTGTTGGTGTTCCAGGAGTACAGACCGAGGCTCAGCGGGAAGAGGTCGCGGTCCGACAGCATCACCAGCGGGAGGAAGAAATTGTTCCAGATCGCGGTGAACTGGAAGAGGAAGACGGTCACGAACCCCGGCATCATCATCGGCAGCCCGATGGAGAAGAAGGTGCGCAGCTCTCCCGCGCCGTCGATCCGCGCGGCCTCCAGCGCCTCGCCCGGGATGTAGCCGGCGGAGAAGACCCGGGCGAGGTAGACGCCGAACGGGTTCACCAGGACGGGGATCAGCACCGCCCCGTACGTGTTGACGATGCCGAGCTTGCTGGCCAGCAGGTACATCGGCAGGGCCAGAGCCGTCGTGGGCACGAGCACGCCGAGCAGGACGAGACCGAACAGCTTCTCCTTGCCCCGGAACTCGTACTTGTCGAAGGCGTACCCGGCGGCGACGCAGATCAGCGAGCAGACCGCGGCGCCCACTCCCGCGTACAGCAGGCTGTTCCCGTACCAGCGGAAGTAGACGCCGTCCCCGTACGAGGCGATGTCGGAGAGGTTCTTCGAGAGGTCGAAGCCCTGGAAGGAGAAGGTGTCCCCGGCGAGCAGCGAGCCGGTGTCCTTGGTGGCGGCGGTGACCAGCCAGACGAGCGGGAAGAGCATGTAGAGGACGGCCAGCAGCAGCGCTCCGTTGACCGCGGCCTTCGACAGCCAGGGGTTCTTGCGGGTGGTGGTGCTCATGCGTGCGCGCCCTTCCGGCCGGTCAGGCGGGTGACGACGAAGGACAGCAGGGCCGCGGTGAGCGCCAGGAGTACGGAGGCGGCGGCCGCGAGTCCGAAGTCGTTACGGGCGAAGGCCGCGGTGTATGCGTACATGTTCGGTGTCCAGGAGGAGGAGACGGCGGACCCGGAGCCGGTGTTGAGGATCAGCGGCTCGGTGAAGAGCTGGAGCGAGCCGATGATCGTGAAGAGCACGACCATCACGACCGAGGAACGGATCAGCGGGAGCTTGATGCTGAACGCGATGCGCCCGCCGCTCGCCCCGTCCACCGTGGCCGCTTCGAGCACCGAGCGGTCGATGGCCTGCAGGGCGGCGTAGAAGATCACCATGTTGTAGCCGAGCCACTCCCACAGCGCGATGTTCACGATCGAGGGCAGCGCGCCACTCGGCGAGAAGAAGTCGAAGCCGATGCCTCCGGAGTGCATCGCGGAGACGACGGGGCTGAGACCGGGCGTGTAGAGGTACAGCCAGATCATCGCGGCGATGATGCCGGGCACGGCGTGCGGCAGGAACAGCGCGAGCTGGAAGAAGCGCCGGGCGCGGGCGAGCGCCGAGTCGAGCAGCAGGGCGAGCCCGAGGGCGCCGCCGACCATCAGCGGGATGTAGACGGCGCAGTAGCCGAGCAGGACGAGGAAGCCGTCGCGGAAGACCCGGTCACCCAGCGCCGCCGTGTAGTTGCCGAGTCCGGTGAAGACCGTCTCGGACCCGCCGAAGCCGAGCCCCGACTGCTGTTCGGTGAAGAGGCTGAGCCAGACCGCGTATCCGATCGGGATCAGCATCACCGCGGTGAACAGGACGAAGAACGGGGTCAGCAGGGCCGCGGCGGCGCGGGTGCGGGCTTTCATCCGGTCAGCCCTCGACCTTCAGGCCGCGCTTGGACAGCTCCGCTACGGTCGCGTCGTGGGCGGCCTGCACGGCGTCGGGGATGGTGGTGCCGCCCCCGGCGAGCTTGCCGAAGCGGTCCTTGAGCGTGGTGTTGGTGGTGCCCATCGCGGGGCCCCAGGTCCAGCCCTGCTTGATCGCGGCGCCGCCGTCCTCGAAGACCTGGTAGATGTCCTGGCCGCCGTAGAACGTGGTGTCGAACGCCTTCTTCGCGGCCGGGCGCAGGCCGAGGGCGGCCGGGAAGGCGCTGGAGGTGCCGGAGGAGATACGGGCCTTGATGCCGTCCTCCGTGGTGGTCATCCAGGTCGCGAACTCGACGGCCGCGGCGGCCTTCTCGCTGTTCTTCGGCACGGCGAAGGTGGTCCCGCCGAGCATGCCGCCGGCGGGCTCGCCGTCCCACGTCGGGATCGGGGCGACGGCCCACTTGCCGCTCTGCTCGGGCAGGGTGGAGCCGAGGACGCCGCCGCCCCAGGAGGCGCCGAGGTAGCCGATGGTGCCGCCGGTCTTCAGGGAGTTGGTCCAGGCGGGCGAGAAGGACGCGTCGGTGCGGACCAGGCCGTCCTTCACCAGGCCCTGCCAGTAGTCGGCGACCTCGGTGGTGGCGGCGTCGGTGGTGTCGACCTTCCAGGTGTCGCCCTCGGTCTTGAACCACTGGGCGCCGGCCTGCCAGACCATCGCCTCGAAGGTGGTCGGGTCGTCCGGGAAGAAGGTGCCGATGCGGGCCTTGGCGTCGGCCTTCTTCACCTTCTGGGCGGCGGACCTGAACTCGTCCCAGGTCCTGGGGACGTCGATGCCGTACTTGGTGAAGAGGTCCTTGCGGTAGAAGAACGCCTGCGGCGCGGCGTCGAAGGGGACGGCCCAGCTCTTGCCGCCGAGCGTGGTCTGCTCGATCGCCTGCGGGAGGAACTTCTTCTTCACGTCCTCGGTGAGGTACGCGCCGATGTCCTGGAACCCGCCCTGGCTGACGTACTCGGGGAGCTGCGGGTACTCGACGGAGACCAGGTCGGGGGCGTTGCCCGCCTTGATCGCGTTGGAGATCTTGGCGTAGCCGCCGGCGTTCCCGGACGGGGTCTCCTCGAACTTCACATGGATGTTCTTGTGCGAGGCGTTGAACGCGTCCACGACCTCCTTGGTGCCCTTGGCCCAGCCCCAGAAGGTGATGGTCACGGGCTTGGCGGCGCTGCCGGTGCCGCCGTCCCCGGAGTCGTCCCCGCCCCCACCGCAGGCCGTGACGACGGCGAGGGCGGTGACGGCTCCGGCTATGGAAAGAGTCGTTCTGCTCCAACTGCGGTTCACGACGGGCTCCTGGGTCGACGGTGACAGGGACGTTGGGCGTGATCCTTGGTCCACCGATGACCGAAGTCAAGAGCGAAAGATTGATTGATCGAGAAAAGATCAGAAAGTTATCGAGCGGTCGACGCCCGCACCCGCAGCCGCGGCAGCAGCGCCAGATGCCTGCCCGGCTCGTCCCCGTCCCGTCCGGGACCGTCCGGCCCGGCCCCGTCCCGCCCGGCCCCGAGCCGGCCGATCAGCAGCTCCGTCGCGTACCGCCCCACGTGGCGCTTGGGCGGGCTGACCGCGGTGAGCGGGATGTCGCCCAGCGCCGCCACCTCGTCGTCGTACGCGATCACCGCCAGGTCCTCCGGCACCCGCACGCCCAGCTCGGACAGGCGCTGCACCAGGTGGATCGCGTCCACGTCGTTGTGCACCACCACCGCCGCGGCCCGGCCGGAGGCCACCGCGTCGCGCACCTCGCGCACCGCCTCCTCGAAGCGCTCCGGGTCCACCTCGGGCCCGGAGGTCCCGATCATCGCCGGGGCGCCGTCCGCCAGCCCCAGCACCGCGAGCGCGTCCTCGTACCCGGAGCGCACCGCGAGCGCGGTCGGGCTGTCGGCGCGGGCCACCAGGAGCGGGGTGCCGCGGCCGAGCCCGATCAGATGGCGCACCGCGAGCAGCACCCCGTGCCGGTGGTCGGAGCAGACCCGGTCCAGGCCGTCCAGCGGCGACCCGGGCGCCGGGGTGCGCTCCAGCAGCACGGCGGGCACCGGCAGCTCCGCCATCCAGTCCCCGTACGCCGCCTGGTCCTCGGCGCCCCGCCAGGCCGGGGCGATGAGCAGCCCCTCGGCCCCGGAGGCGAGCAGCCCCTCGGCGCGCGCCCGGTCCCCCTCGGGCCGGTAGTCGGAGATCCGCAGCACGAGCCGGCCCCCGGCCCGCGCGGCCGCCTCGTGCGCACCGCGGATGACCTCGGCGAAGTAGTACGTCGCCGAGGGGGCGATCAGCCCGAGCACCGGGCCGCCGCCCGGCCCGGGGGCGGCGGGGGCGGACGCGTCCCGGGGCCAGGAGACCGAGCCGTGGACCCGGTCCAGCAGCCCGCGCTCGGCCAGCGCCTCGGCGTCGCGGCGCGCCGTCACGGGGGAGACCCCCAGCAGGCCGGCCAGATCGGAGACGCGGGCCGAGCCGCGCTCCCGTACCAGGGCCAGAAGTCGGTCATGACGTTCAGCTGCACTCTCGCGCACGGCGGCAGTCCCCTTGAAGATCGCGATGTGGTGGCTCGGCTCGCCAGACCCTAATCCACTGTGATCGATTGATGGAAGTTTCGATCATTCGCTACTTCGCCCTTGACGTTCGATCAATCCGCGGTTCAGGATTCCCGGCGACGCCGAAGTCCGCCTCCCCTGGGAGCATCATGCCCACGACGAGTCCGTACACGGGGTACACCCGTGCCGATTGGGAACGGGCGGCCGACCGGCTCCTGCTCGCGGTACGCCCCCACGCCTCGCCCCGCCACGGCCGCATCGATCTCCCCGGCCCCCGGCCGAGCCGGTCCGGACCCCTCTCCGACGGCCTCGAAGGCTACGCCCGCACCTGGCTGCTCGCCGCGCTGCGGACCGCGGGGGCGCGCGGCGAGGACCCGCACGGCTTCCTCGGCCGGTACGCGGAAGGGCTCGCCGCCGGCACGTCGGACCCGGCGGGCAGTCCCGACGCCTGGCCCCGGATCGCGGACGTCCCCCAGGCCGTCGTGGAATCCGCCTCCGTCGCCCTGGGCCTGCGCCTCACCCGCCCCTGGCTCTGGGACACGCTGGACGACCGCACCCGGCAACGCGCCGTCGACTGGCTCCTGCCCGCCCTCGGCACCTCCCCGGTGAACAACAACTGGTGGTTCTTCGGACTCACCGTCGCCGGCTTCCTCCAGGACGCCGGCATCGAGACCGACCGGGCCCGGCGGACCGTCGACCGCGCGCTGGACCACGTGGAGGACTGGTACCTGGGCGACGGCTGGTACAGCGACGGCCCGAACCGCTCCTTCGACCACTACAACGCCTGGGCGATGCACTTCTACCCCGTCCTGCACGCCCACCTCGCCGGCGACCGGGACCTCCTGGACCGCTACGGCCCCCGCCTGCGCCGCCACCTGGACGACTACAGCCGCATGTTCGGCGCGGACGGCGCCCCCATGCCGTTCGGCCGCTCCCTCGTCTACCGCTTCGCCGCCGCGGCGGCCCCCTGGCTCGGCGCGCTGACCGGCCACACCCCGCTCACCCCGGGCGCCACCCGCCGCCTCGCCTCGGGCACCCTCCGCCACTTCCTGGACCGGGGCGCCACCGACCGGGACGGCCTCCTCACCCTCGGCTGGCACCACCCGTACGCACCCATGCTCCAGGCGTACTCCGGGCCCGCCTCCCCGTACTGGGCCTCCAAGGGCTTCCTCGGACTCCTGATGCCGGCGGACCACCCCGTCTGGACGGCCCCCGAAGAGCCGCTGCCCGCCGAGCGGGAGGACGCCGTGACCGTCCTCGGCCCGACCGGGATGCTCCTCCAGTCCACCGCCGCGGACGGCCTCGTCCGGCTCCACAACCACGGCTCGAACCACGTGGGCGACGAGGAGGACCCCGGCTACGCCCGCTTCGCGTACTCCACCCGGACCGGCCCCACGCACGGACCCGCCGAGCGCGACAACCACTTCGCGCTGCTCCCCGGCGGCGAGCCGACCGCCCGCCTCGCCGCCGACCCGCTCGGCCCCGGCGCCTCCGCGCACACCCCGTGCCCCGGCGTCCGCGTCGTCTCCGCCACCCTCGCCCACGGCCGCGCCGAGGTCCGCGCGCACCTGGTCACGGGCGCGCCCGACGGCACACCCGTCCGCCAGACGGGGTGGGCAGCCGGGGACGACCGGACGCTCACCGCCCAGCTCCACCCGGTGCACGGCTACCGGGCCGGGGTCCGCGAACTGCCCGGCGGGGACACCATGTTCGGCGAGACCTCCGGACTCCTGGCCCTCGAGGGCGCCACCGCCGGGCCCCGGTCCCTGTTCGTCGCCCTCGCCTCACTCACCGGCGAGGCGGACCCGGCACCCGTCGGGACCCTCGCGGACGTCCACGTACAGAGCCCCCACGAGATCCGGGTGACCTGGTACGACGGCAGCACCGCCGTACTCCGGCTCCCGGCGGAGTGACCGGAGCGGCGGGCGCGGCACCCGCGCGCCTACTGCGGACCGTACTTGCGGCCCGTCCGGGAGGTCAGCCCGCCGAGCAGGCCGCGCGGCGTCAGCTTCACCGCGCCCATCAGCACCTTGTAGCGCGGGTCCGGGACCGACACCGACTTCCCGCGCGCCAGGTCCGCGAGCGCCGCGCTCACCAGCTTGTCCGCGTCGAGCCACATCCAGCCCGGGATGTTGCCGGTGCCCATCCCGGCCCGCTGGTGGAACTCCGTACGCACGAACCCCGGGCACAGCGCCATCAGCCGCACCCCGGACCCGGCCAGGTCCTTCGCCGCGCCCTGGCTGAACTGCACGACCCACGCCTTCGACGCCCCGTACGTGCCGCGCGGCACGAACGCCGCCACCGAGGCCACGTTGACGATGCCGCCCCGGCCGCGCTCCCGCATCGGGGCCGCCGCGGCCGAGGTCAGCCGCAGCACCGCCTCGCAGTGCACCTTCAGCATCGTCAGCTCGTCGGCCATCGGGACCTCCAGATAGCGCCCCTTGTTGCCGAAGCCCGCGTTGTTCACCAGCAGGTCGACCGGGTGCCGGGCGTCCCCGAGGCGTTCCTCGACCGCGCGGATGCCCTGGTCCTCGGACAGGTCGGCCCGCAGCACCTCGGCCTCGATGCCGTGCTTGTCGTGCAGCTCGGTCGCCTGCTCGCGCAGCCGCTCCGCGTCCCGGGCCACCAGGACCAGGTCGTACCCGTCGGCGGCGAGCCGCCGGGCGAAGGCGGCACCGATACCCGCCGTCGCGCCCGTGATCAGTGCAGTCGTCATACGCGGCACGGTAGAGCATCCGGAAACGGCGCCCCCCGGCGCTCCCGCCCGCTCAGGAAGCGGTGAGCTCCGCCGCGTACGCCCGTGCCTTGCGCAGCGTCGACGGGGTCAGCGCCCCGCCCGCCGGAAGCAGCAGCGGCAGCAGGTCGCGCCGGGTCGTCACGGCCCGGAACTGCAGCTCCACCGTCACCTCGTGGTCCGGCCGGTGCACGATCTCGACCGGGTCGCCCGCCCGCACGGACCCCGGCGTGATCACCCGCAGGTACGCCCCCGGTGCCGCCGCCTCCGTGAACCGCTTCACCCAGCGGGCCTCGCCGAGGTGGCCCTGGAACGTACGGCACGGGATGCGGCCGGAGGCGACCTCCAGGACCAGCTCCCCGCCGATCCGCCAGCGCTCGCCGATCAGGGCCTCGCCGACCCGGAGCCCCGCCGTGGTCAGGTTCTCGCCGAACGAACCGTTGGCCAGCGGGCGGCCCAGCTCCCGTTCCCAGGCGTCCAGGTCCTCCCGGGCGAAGGCGTACACCGCCTGGTCCGAGCCGCCGTGGTGGCGCAGGTCGCACACCGCGTCCCCGGCGAGACCGCTGCCGCCCTCACCCCTGGGGCCGGGATCGGAGACCCGGACGGGCCCGGCCACGGGCCGCTTGTCGATTCCGGTCCTGCCGCCCGGGGCATCGGTGTGGGACGCCGGGGTGGGACGCCCCGCGTTCACGGTCAGCACAGTCCTCGCGGTCATACCGGAACGGTATCCAAGGCCGGCCCAAAGCCGCACGTCGATACTTCGCGATCGACCCAAGCATTGCTTATGCTGGAGGGGTGATCGAAGCCCGCCACCTCCGCGTCCTGCGCGCTGTCGCCACCACCGGCTCCTTCTCCGCCGCCGCCCGCGAGCTGGGCTGCACCCAGCCCGCCGTCAGCCAGCAGATGAAGGCCCTGGAGTCCTCGGCGGGGACCACGCTGCTCATCCGGACCGGCCGCGAGATGCGGCTGACGGAGGCGGGCGAGGCGCTGGTGCGGCACGCCTCCGGCATCCTCGCCGGGCTCACCGCCGCCGAGGAGGAGGTCGCCGCGATCGCCGGACTGCGGGCCGGCCGGGTCCGGCTCGTCTCGTTCCCCAGCGGCAGTTCGTCGCTGGTCCCGGGCGCCCTCGCCGCCCTGCGCGCCGCCCACCCCGGCACGCGGGTCTCCCTCGTGGAGGCCGAGCCGCCCCGGTCGGTGGAGATGCTGCGGGACGGCGACTGCGACATCGCGCTCGCCTTCCGGTACGGCGAACCGGGCGCCGAGTGGGACGACCTGGTGGTCCGCCCGCTGCTCACCGACCGGCTCACGGGCCTGGTCCCCGAGGGGCACGCGCTGGCGGACCGGGACGAGGTCGGCATCGCGGAGCTGGCCGGGGAGCCCTGGATCGCCGGGTGCCCCCGGTGCCGCAGGCAGCTGGTGGAGGTGTGCGAGGAGTCCGGGTTCACCCCGCGCATCGACTTCGCCACCGACGACTACCCGGCGGTGATCGGCCTGGTCGGCGCGGGCCTGGGGGTCGCGGTGCTGCCGGCGCTGGCCATCGAGTCGGTACGCCGCCGGGGGGCCAGGACCGTCACGGTGGTGCCGGCCATCGAGCGCGAGATCGTCGCGCTGACCCTGCCCGACCTGGCCAGGGTCCCGGCGGTGGCGGCCACCCTGGACCACCTGGCACTGGCATCTTCCAGCCCTGCGAAATCCAGCCCCGCCGGCGTTTGAGGCGCGGGGCCCGGGGCGGAGCCCCGGTTCCAGGAAGGGGCGGGGTGGGGTGAAGAAACGTTTCTCCCTCGATACGCGCAGCGACGGTCACCCATCCCCCGGCGTCGCCGCCGGCGCCGCCGCGGTGATCAGCCGATTGCGCGCGCGCCCCATCAGTTCCTCGCGCTCGTCCTCGGTGAGCCCGCCCCACACCCCGTAGGGCTCGCGAACGGCCAGCGCGTGCGCCGCGCACTCCGCGCGTACGGGGCACCGCATGCAGACCTCCTTCGCGGAGGTCTCACGGGCGCTCCGGGCGGCACCACGTTCCCCCTCGGGGTGGAAGAAGAGGGAGCTGTCGACCCCGCGGCAGGCCGCCAGCAGCTGCCAGTCCCACAGATCGGCGTTGGGTCCGGGAAGTCGGGAGAAATCGGCCATTGCTTGTCCCCTCGAAACCGTGCTGAGTCGGAAGCGTCGTGTGTGTCGTGGGTGGGTGCTCGTCGATGACCGCGTACAAAACCGTACATCTACGGTGTTAGTAGATGTAAATATGACTGATTGCGAATCTAGCCACAGACACCACCAAAAGGGAAGAAATCCCGCTAAATGGGGCACGGCTCCGTCAAAAGTTTCGGTTGACGACTGGACGACCCGTGGCGCTCTGCTCCGTGAGCGCTTACTCACGTAGAGTGCCGAACTCGGTCTTCCGACCCGTAACTCTTTCGAGTGACCATCGTTGAGAGTGCGGAGGCGGTTGGCAGAAAGAGCGATCGGGCAGATGTCCGAGAGCGTCAACCGCACAGGTGACGACTTGTAACAGCCTGGAGGCTCAAGGTGACGCGCATCAGCTGCGGAGGGCGGTCATGACTTCCGTCCTCGTCTGCGACGACTCCCCGCTTGCCCGAGAAGCGCTCCGTCGCGCGGTCGCGACCGTGCCCGGCGTCGAGCGTGTGACGACGGCCGCCAACGGCGAGGAAGTCCTCCGCCGCTGGGGTGCCGACCGTTCGGATCTGATTCTCATGGACGTACGCATGCCCGGCCTCGGGGGGGTGGAGACGGTCCGCCGGCTGCTCTCCGCCGACCCCGGCGCCCGGATCATCATGCTGACCGTCGCCGAGGACCTGGACGGCGTCGCGCTCGCGGTCGCCGCCGGTGCCCGCGGCTATCTGCACAAGGACGCCTCCCGGGCCGAGCTCCGGGCGACCGTCACCCAGGCGCTGGCCGACCCGACGTGGCGGCTCGCCCCGCGCCGGCTGCGGTCGGCCGAGATGGGTGCGGCGCCCACGCTCACGGCACGCGAGATCCAGGTGCTGGAGGGGATGAGCCACGGCCGCTCCAACGCGGAGATCGGCCGCGAGCTGTTCCTCTCCGAGGACACGGTGAAGACGCACGCCCGGCGGCTCTTCAAGAAGCTCGGCGCCTCGGACCGCGCCCACGCGGTGGCCCTGGGCTTCCGATGGGGTCTGGTGCGCTGACAGTCGGCCCGGGCCCGCGGGCCCGGGCGCAGGGGGTGCGGCGCAAGCCGTACCCCGCCGATCCGGCGGTATGTGACGCTTCCCGGCCGATGCCGCATCCTTGAGACGTGGAGTTCCTCGGGAACGATTCGGTCGAGCGGAAGGGGAGGGCGCAGGACATGACTTCCGGCGCACCCGCTCATAACGCTTCGGTGCACAACTACGGACGCGGTGCCGCGGATGAAGCGGGGCCGGGGCACCATGGTTCGATGCGCGACGACGGGACGACGGTGATCGGTGCCCTGGTGCACCGCGCCGTCGAGGGCGACGCGCAGGCCACCCACGACCTGCTGGCCCACGTCCACCCGCTCGCCCTGCGCTACTGCCGGTCCCGGCTGAACCGGCTGCCCGGTGACGCCCGCCACTTCACGGAGGACCTGGCGCAGGAGGTGTGCGTCGCCGTGCTCATGGCGCTGCCGCGCTACAAGGACACGGGCAGACCCTTCGAAGCCTTCGTCTTCGCCATCGCCGGTCACAAGGTGGCCGACCTCCAGCGCGCCGCGATGCGGCAGCCCGGCTCGACGGCCGTGCCCTCCGACGAAATGCCGGAGCGCCCCGACGACTCGCTCGGGCCCGAGGAGCGCGCGCTGCTCAGCAGCGATGCCGCCTGGGCCAAGAAGCTCCTGGCCAACCTCCCGGAGAACCAGCGCGAACTGCTCGTGCTGCGCGTCGCCGTCGGGCTGACCGCCGAGGAGACCGGGCAGATGCTCGGCATGTCCCCGGGAGCCGTCCGGGTCGCCCAGCACCGTGCGCTGAGCCGGCTGCGGGCCCTCGCCGAACAGTGAGTCCGGCGGTGCACCGAGGGGCGGGCCGAGCGGGCGGGCCCGGCCCTCGGAGACGTACGCCACAGCCGTAGAAAGCTACAGAAACAGCGGGTGATCTTGCTCGTGGAATGAGACGCCTCCCGAGCCCGTTAGCATGGACATCCGCACCGATCAAGGCCATTTGGGGAAGGTGTCATGACTGCAAACGTCGACGGAGTGCCCGAGAAATTCGCGACGCTCGGGCTGACATACGACGACGTGCTGCTGCTGCCGGGCGCATCCGAAGTGCTGCCCAACGCGGTCGACACCTCGACGCTCATCTCGCGCAACGTCCGCGTCAACATCCCGCTGCTGTCCGCCGCCATGGACAAGGTCACCGAGGCCCGCATGGCCATCGCGATGGCCCGGCAGGGCGGCGTCGGCGTGCTGCACCGAAACCTCTCGGTCGAGGACCAGGTCAACCAGGTCGACCTGGTCAAGCGGTCCGAGTCCGGCATGGTCACCGACCCGATCACGGTCGGCCCGGACGCCACGCTCGGCGAGGCGGACGCGCTCTGCGCCAAGTTCCGGATCAGCGGCGTCCCGGTCACCGACCAGGCGGGCAAGCTGCTCGGCATCGTCACCAACCGCGACATGGCGTTCGAGTCGGACCGCTCGCGCCAGGTGCGCGAGGTCATGACGCCGATGCCGCTGGTCACCGGCAGGGTCGGCATCTCCGGTGTGGACGCCATGGAGCTGCTGCGCCGCCACAAGATCGAGAAGCTGCCGCTGGTGGACGAGGCGGGCCTCCTCAAGGGCCTCATCACGGTCAAGGACTTCAAGAAGGCCGAGCAGTACCCGAACGCGGCCAAGGACGCCGACGGCCGGCTGCTCGTCGGCGCCGCCGTGGGCGCCAGCCCCGAGGCGCTGGACCGCGCCCAGGCGCTGGCCGAGGCGGGCGTCGACTTCCTGATCGTGGACACCTCGCACGGCCACAACAGCAACGCGCTCAACTGGATGTCCAAGATCAAGTCGGCCGTGGGCATCGACGTGATCGGCGGCAACGTGGCGACCCGCGACGGCGCCCAGGCCCTGATCGACGCCGGCGTGGACGGCGTCAAGGTCGGCGTCGGCCCCGGCTCCATCTGCACGACCCGCGTCGTCGCCGGCATCGGCGTCCCGCAGGTCACCGCGATCTACGAGGCCGCGCTGGCCGCCCGTGCGGCGGGCGTCCCGGTCATCGGCGACGGCGGCCTCCAGTACTCCGGCGACATCGGTAAGGCGCTCGCCGCCGGTGCCGACAGCGTGATGCTGGGCTCGCTCCTCGCGGGCTGCGAGGAGTCCCCCGGCGAGCTGCTGTTCATCAACGGCAAGCAGTTCAAGTCGTACCGGGGCATGGGCTCGCTGGGCGCGATGCAGTCCCGCGGCCAGGGCCGCTCCTACTCCAAGGACCGGTACTTCCAGGCCGAGGTCGCCTCGGACGACAAGCTCGTCCCCGAGGGCATCGAGGGCCAGGTGCCCTACCGCGGCCCCCTCGCCAACGTGCTGCACCAGCTCGTCGGCGGCCTCCGCCAGACCATGGGCTACGTGGGCGCCGCGACCGTGGACGAGATGGAGAGCAAGGGCCGCTTCGTGCGGATCACCTCGGCGGGCCTCAAGGAGAGCCACCCGCACGACATCCAGATGACGGTCGAGGCACCGAACTACAGCAGGAAGTAACGCGAGGACGCAGGTGAGGGGCGGACCGGGGTTCCCCGGACCGCCCCCTGGACCGGCGGCCGCATGGGGGGCGGCGTCGCGGGGCTGGGCACGCGCATCTGCGGCGTTGTCGTCAATCACCAACGCTCCTTCCCCAAGTTCTCGGCTGCGCTCGAACAGGGGAGGCCCCATCTGCCTCAATCCTCCGCCTTGCAGCTGCACGCACCCAGCCCCGCTCCTTCCTCCACCCCCCATGCGGCCGCCGGTCCGGCATGTGTCGGGGATACTGGACAGCGCAGACGCAGAGGGAAAGGCCACATCATCGTGACTGAGATCGAGATCGGGCGCGGCAAGCGCGGCCGCCGGGCATACGCATTCGACGACATCGCCGTCGTCCCGAGCCGCCGGACCCGCGACCCGAAGGAGGTCTCGATCGCCTGGCAGATCGACGCCTACCGCTTCGAGCTGCCGTTCCTGGCCGCCCCCATGGACTCCGTGGTGTCCCCGCAGCACGCCATCCGCATCGGCGAGCTCGGCGGCCTCGGCGTCCTCAACCTGGAAGGGCTGTGGACCCGGCACGAGGACCCGCAGCCGCTGCTCGACGAGATCGCGGAGATGCCCGTCGAGACCGCGACGCGCCGCCTCCAGGAGATCTACTCCGCGCCGATCCAGGAGGAGCTGATCGGGCAGCGCATCAAGGAGGTGCGCGACTCCGGGGTGGTCACCGCCGCCGCGCTCTCCCCGCAGCGCACCGCCCAGTTCTCCAAGGCCGTGGTCGACGCGGGCGTGGACATCTTCGTCATCCGGGGCACCACGGTCTCCGCCGAGCACGTCTCGGGCGCCGCCGAGCCGCTGAACCTGAAGCAGTTCATCTACGAGCTGGACGTCCCGGTGATCGTCGGCGGCTGCGCCACGTACACGGCGGCCCTGCACCTGATGCGTACCGGCGCGGCCGGTGTCCTCGTCGGCTTCGGCGGCGGCGCCGCCCACACCACGCGCAACGTGTTCGGCATCCAGGTCCCGATGGCGACCGCGGTCGCCGACGTGGCCGGTGCCCGCCGCGACTACATGGACGAGTCCGGCGGCCGGTACGTGCACGTCATCGCGGACGGCGGCGTCGGCTGGTCCGGCGACCTGCCGAAGGCCATCGCCTGCGGCGCGGACGCCGTGATGATGGGCTCCCCGCTGGCCCGCGCGACGGACGCGCCGGGCCGGGGACGGCACTGGGGCATGGAGGCCGTCCACGAGGACGTGCCGCGCGGCAAGCTGGTGGACCTGGGCTCGGTCGGGACGACCGAGGAGGTCCTGACCGGCCCCTCGCACACCCCGGACGGCTCGATGAACATCTTCGGCGCGCTGCGCCGGGCGATGGCTACCACGGGTTACAGCGACCTCAAGGAGTTCCAGCGCGTCGAGGTGACGGTCGCGGACTCCCAGCACCGCCGCTGAGTTCGTCCGTACGGACGCCGGAGGGCCCGGACCGCGATGGCGGTCCGGGCCCTCCGGGGTGTCACGGCCGGGTGGACCGTGACTAGTCGGCCATCTTGCGGGCCGTGGAGAACGCCACCACGGCGGCGATCACGAAGAAGACGAAGCTCATGGCGTCGGCTGCTTCCTTCCACGCCGTGTTCAGGTCACCGAAGTGGTCGAACAGGATGTCCGTGACCGGCATGCCGAACTGCTTGTTGATCATGATCGCGGCGCCCAGCATCTGCCCGAGGTAGACACCCAGCAGCGAGAAGAGGCCGCTGAGGACCGGCAGAGCGGGGTTGCGCCCGCCGAGCTTTCCGGCCGCGAAGCCGACGAGAGCGCCGACGCCCACGGCCGCGTAGCCGATCTCGTGCTCCGTGGCACCGATGATCGCGCCGTAGATGCCGGCCGCGACGAGGGCCGCGACGAGCGCGACGACGACACCGAGCGCGACGTTGTCACGCGCCGGCGGGGCCGGGGTGAACGGCGCGGGGCCGCCGCCGAACGGGGCGCCGGGCTGCTGGCCGGCGAACGGGTTGCCGCCCTGGGGCTGGCCGCCGTAGGGCTGGTTCGGCGGTGGTACGGACTGGCTCATGCTGGGTTCTCCCCCTGGGGACGGCTACGCACTGCTGTGCGAAGAGTGACGCCGCAGGCTAGCAGTCGGTTCCGACATCGGCCCACCGAAATCCTTGGGGGAACTGGGCTGAGGGCCCGTCATCACAGTCGGTGGGCGGCTCCGGCGGGGGTCGCGCCACGGGTGTCCAGGAGGAGTTGCGCCTTCACCGCGAGGCCCTGGAGGTCGTACGTGCGGTGGTGCTGGAGCAGCACTGTGAGGTCCGCGCCGGCGGCGGCCTCGTAGAGCGAATCGGCGCGGGGGACGGGGAGTTGGCGGACGCGCCAGTCCAGGACGTGCGGGTCGTGGAAGCCGATCTGGGCGCCCATGTCCATCAGCCGGGTGGCGATCTCGCGGGCGGGTGACGCCTCCTGGTCGGCGAGGTCCGGCTTGTAGGTGACGCCGAGCAGGAGGACGCGCGCGCCGCGCACCGCCTTCCCGTGTTCGTTGAGGAGGGTGGCGCAGCGCTGGATCACGTACTGCGGCATCCGCTCGTTGATCTCCTGCGCCAGCGAGACCATCCGCAGCGGGGGGCCGGGGGTGCGGTGGTGGTACGGGAGATGGCCCGGGTCGACCGGGGCGCCGTGGCCGCCGACGCCGGGGCCCGGGCGGAAGGGCTGGAAGCCGAAGGGCTTGGTCTCGGCGCACCGGATGACGTCCCAGAGGTCGACGCCCAGATCGTGGCAGAGCACCGCCATCTCGTTCACCAGGGCGATGTTGACGTACCGGAAGTTGGTCTCCAGGACCTTCGTCATCTCGGCCTCGCGGGTGCCCCGGGCCCGGACCACCTTGTCGGTCAGCCGGCCGTAGAAGGCGGCGGCGGACTCGGTGCAGGCGGGGGTGAGGCCGCCGATGACCTTGGGGGTGTTGGCGTAGATGTGGGTGCGGTTGCCGGGGTCGAGCCGGCTGGGGGAGTGCGCGAGGTGGAAGTCGCGCCCGCCGCGCAGGCCCGAGCCCTCCTCCAGGATCGGGAGCAGGAAGCCCTCCGTGGTGCCCGGGGGCACGGCCGATTCGAGGAGCACGGTGGTGTGCGGGCGCAGCCGGGCGGCCAGGGCGCGGGCCGCGTCGGCGACGGCGCTCAGGTCGAGCGTGCGGTCGGGGCCGAGCGGGGTGGGCGCGCAGATCACGGCGGTGCGGACGCGGCCCAGCTCGGCCTGATCGGTGGTGGGCCGGAAGCCCAGCGAGAGCATGCGGCGGATGTCGGACGCCGGCAGCGATCCCTCGACCGGGGCGCGGCCCGCGGCGACCTCCGCGAAGGCCCGGGGGTCGGTGTCATAGCCGATGGTCTGGATACCGGCGTGGACGGCGGCCTGGGCGAGGGGCAGGCCGAGGTGACCGAGTCCGATGACGGCGAGGTCTGCAGGCACTGGGTGGGCCGTCCTTCCCTTAAGACCAGGAGGCAGAAAGCGCAACCGCTGTGGACAGCGCTATGTCAGGTTAGGCGTAAATATGACCGATATGCCGCATTGTGCGGCCCTTGTCGTCCGGGTGTTGTCCACAGGCGGTGGCTGAAGTCGCGCGGCGCGGACAGAATCGATCTGTGGGCACGGGCGCCGAACGCATGGTCGGGGCCGCGATCCGTGCCGGACCCCGAGCAACCGGGAGGCAGCGGTGAGGACAGCGACACTGGGACCCGCGGAGCGCGCCGAGGCGCTCGCCGCCATGGCCGAGCGCGAACTGGACGTGCTGGTCGTGGGAGCGGGGGTGGTCGGCGCCGGGACGGCACTGGACGCGGTCACCAGAGGGCTCTCGACCGGTCTGGTGGAGGCGCGCGACTGGGCGTCCGGCACGTCGAGCAGGTCGAGCAAGCTGATCCACGGCGGCCTGCGCTATCTGGAGATGCTCGACTTCGCCCTCGTCCGGGAGGCGCTGAAGGAGCGCGGGCTGCTGCTCGAACGGCTCGCCCCGCACCTGGTGAAGCCGGTGCCCTTCCTCTACCCCTTGCAGCACAAGGGCTGGGAGCGGCTGTACGCCGGTTCCGGCGTCGCGCTGTACGACGCGATGTCGGTCTCCTCCGGACACGGCCGGGGCCTGCCCGTGCACCGCCACCTCTCCCGCCGCCGGGCCCTGCGCGTCGCCCCGGCCCTGAAGCGGGACGCCCTGGTGGGGGCCCTGCAGTACTACGACGCCCAGATGGACGACGCCCGCTATGTCGCCACCCTGGTGCGCACCGCGTCCGCGTACGGCGCGCAGGTGGCGAACCGCGCGCGGGTGACCGGCTTCCTCCGGGAGGGGGAGCGTGTCGTCGGCGCCCGCGTGGAGGACGTCGAGGCGGGCGGTACGTACGAGGTCAGGGCCAAACAGGTGGTCAACGCGACCGGGGTCTGGACGGACGACACCCAGTCGCTGATCGGCGAGCGCGGCCAGTTCCACGTACGGGCCTCCAAGGGCATCCACCTGGTCGTCCCCAAGGACCGCATCCACTCCTCGACCGGCCTGATCCTGCGCACCGAGAAGTCCGTGCTCTTCGTCATCCCGTGGGGCCGGCACTGGATCGTCGGCACCACGGACACCGACTGGGACCTGGACAAGGCGCACCCGGCCGCCTCCAGCGCCGACATCGACTACCTGCTGGAACATGTGAACGCGGTCCTGTCGACGCCCCTGACCAGGGACGACGTCGAGGGCGTCTACGCGGGCCTGCGGCCCCTGCTGGCCGGCGAGTCGGACGCCACCAGCAAGCTGTCGCGCGAGCACACGGTCGCCCACCCGGTGCCGGGCCTCGTCGTCGTCGCGGGCGGCAAGTACACGACGTACCGGGTGATGGCCAAGGACGCCGTGGACGAGGCGGTGCACGGCCTCGACCAGCGGGTCGCCGACTGCGTCACCGAGGACGTCCCGCTGATGGGCGCCGAGGGCTACCGCGCCCTGTGGAACGCGCGCGCCAGGATCGCCGCCCGCACCGGCCTCCACGTCGCCCGGGTGGAGCACCTGCTCAACCGGTACGGCTCGATGACCGAGGAGGTCCTGGAGCTGATCGTCGCCGACCCCGCGCTGGGCGATCCGCTGCCCGCCGCCGACGACTATCTGAAGGCCGAGATCGTGTACGCCGCCTCGCACGAGGGGGCGCGCCACCTGGACGACGTCCTGACCCGGCGCACCCGGATCTCCATCGAGACCTTCGACCGGGGCACCCGCTCCGCCCGGCTCTGCGCCGAGCTGATGGCGCCGGTCCTCGGCTGGGACGCCGGCCGGACCGACCGCGAGGTCGAACACTACGAGAAGCGGGTGGAGGCGGAACGCGAGTCGCAGCGCCAGCCGGACGACCTGACGGCGGACGCGGCGCGGCTGGGCGCACCGGACATCGTGCCGCTGCTCTGACCCCGGCTCAGCCCCGGCTCCGGACGGAACTCCGCTTCCGGGAGCCCCGGTTCCGGCGTGCCGGAAGCGGCACCAGGACCCGGCACCCGGAGCGGTCCCGGGGTGAGGGACAATGAACGCTCTGCCAGGGCGGGTTGATCGCAGAGGGGACGCATGTCGGAGGCGGAGCAGGCACGGGAGCCCCAAGGGGACACGGACGGACGTCTCCTGGCGGGGCGGTACCGGCTGGGGAAGGTGCTCGGCCGGGGCGGTATGGGTACGGTCTGGCGCGCCGTCGACGAGACCCTGGGCCGCACGGTGGCGGTCAAGGAACTGCGGTTCCCCTCGGCCATCGACGAGGACGAGAAGCGCCGCCTCATCACGCGCACGCTGCGCGAGGCCAAGGCGATCGCGCGCATCCGGAACAACGGCGCGGTCACGGTCTACGACGTGGTGGACGAGGACGACCGGCCGTGGATCGTCATGGAGCTCATCGAGGGCAAGTCGCTGGCCGAGGCGGTCCGCGAGGACGGCGTCCTGGAGCCGAAACGGGCCGCCGAGATCGGCCTCGCCCTCCTGGACGTGCTGCGCTCCGCGCACCGCGAGGGCATCCTGCACCGCGACGTGAAGCCGTCCAACGTGCTGATCGCCGAGGACGGGCGGGTCGTGCTGACCGACTTCGGGATCGCCCAGGTCGAGGGCGACCCGTCGGTCACCTCCACCGGCATGCTGGTCGGCGCCCCCTCCTACATCTCGCCGGAGCGGGCGCGCGGCCACAAGCCGGGACCGCCCGCCGACCTGTGGTCGCTCGGCGGCCTGCTGTACGCGAGCGTCGAGGGCACCCCGCCGTACGACAAGGGCTCCGCCATCGCGACCCTGACCGCCGTGATGACCGAGCCGCTGGACCCGCCGAAGAACGCGGGCCCGCTGGAGGAGGTCATCTACGGGCTGCTGACCCGTGACCCGGAACAGCGGCTGGACGACGCCGGGGCGCGCGCCCTGCTCAACGACGTCATCAGCTCCTTCGAGCAGCCGGAGCGCGCTGTCCCGGCCCCCGCCGACGCCACGCAGGTGATGGCGCTGCCGAAGGGCGTCGCCGGCGCCACGACCGCGCCCGGTCAAGCGGGCGAGGGCACCCGTGACCGGCTGCGCGGCGCGCTGCGCTCCGTGCGCAACGCCCGGACCACGCCCGCCGCCGGTGCGGCCGCCGCCCCCGTCACCGCGCCGCCCGTCCCGGCCCGGCCGACCTCCGCCCCCGGCGCCGCGTCCCCCTCCGGGGCCGTACCGCCGCAGCGCCCGGCCTCCTCGCCGGTCACCGCGCCCCGCGCGTCGCTCACGGACGTGGTCCCGCGCCGCACCCTGGCGATCATCGCGGCCGTCGTCGTGCTCGCGGTCCTGGGCACGGTGCTGGCCCTCACGCTCGGCGGGGGCGACGACAAGCCCGACGACTCCGGCGGGAAGAACGCCGGCGCCTCCGCCCCCGCCGGGGCGCCGAGCGCCGACGCCCCGTCCGGCTCCTCCGACGCCGCACAGGGCGACAGCGGCAAGGAGCAGGACGCCGGGCAGGACGAGGACAAGGGCAAGGGCAAGGACGAGGCGGACGAGCAGGGCGAGGACGGGAAGAAGGGCGGCAAGGCCGAGGACGACGTGCCCGCCGGCTACCGCACGGTGACCAACAAGCGGTTCCACTTCTCCATCGCGATGCCCAAGAGCTTCCGCTTCGACACCAACTCCGGCCAGGGCGCCGGCGCGATCTACAACGTGAAGGGCGGCTTCCCCCGCCTCCAGGTCGACTACACCTCCTCGCCCGGCGACGACGCCGCCGCCTCCTGGAACGCGGCCCGGGGCGGGGTCGCCGCGACCAGCACGAACTACCACCACCTGGGCATCCAGAAGGTGCAGTACAACGGCTATCCGACCGTCGCCGACTGGCAGTTCGAGCGCACGCAGCAGGGCCAGCGGGTGCGCGTGCTCAACCGCGGCTTCAAGGCGGACAGCGACCACGGTTACGCGATCATGATCAGCTGCAAGGCCGACGAGTGGGACGGCAAGGAGTGCCGGACGCTGCGGAAGGCGGCGTTCGACTCGTTCAAGCCGTTCGACTAGCTGGCCGGCGGCGGGATTCGGCGCGGTCGCGCCGCAGGTTGGGCCGACCCTGCCGCGCGGTCGCCGCTTGCCACGTATGGTGAGAGCCCGGAGACCGTACGCAGCCGATACGCGCAGTCGATTGCACCGCAAGCGACTGCGAACGACCCATTCGGTGCGGTCTCCGCGGCCGGGGGACAGCGCGCTCTGGGGAGGCGTCGTGGACGACTACGCGGGTCGGGTGCTCGCCGACCGCTACCGCCTTCCGCTGCCCCCGTCCGACGCGTACGAACTCGCGGAGACGCGGGCCTTCGACACCTACAGCGGGCAGGAGGTCCTGGTCCGCCAGGTGCCGCTGCCCGAGGTCGTCGACGCGGAGTTCGTGGAGGGCGACGGCCGGACGTCCGCCGCGCCGCGCACCGCCCGGCGGCCCGCCGATCCGGCCGTGCGGCGCGCCATCGAGGCCGCCCAGGCGGCGGCCCAGGTGCCCGACCACCCGCGCCTGGACCAGGTCTTCGACGTGTTCGCGGAGGCGGGCTCGCTCTGGATAGTGAGCGAGCTCGTCGCCTCCCGCCCGCTCGCCGCGCTCCTCGCGGAGCGCCCGCTGAATCCTTACCGGGCCGCCGAGATCGGCTCCGACGTGCTCACCGCGCTGCGCGTCCTGCACGCGCACGGCTGGACCCACCGCAACATCACCGTGCGCACGGTGCTCGTCTGCGACGACGGACGCGTCGTCCTGACCGGCCTCGCCGCCGGGGCGGCCGAGGAGGCGCTGTGCGGCTACAGCCCGGTGCCGCGACCCGACGACGAGGAGCCGGACGAGGACGGCTTCGGCGGCCCCGCCGTCGAGACCGGCCCCACCGGCCCGTACGTGCCGCCCGCCGGCCTGCTGCCCGCCTCGCGGGGCCCGGCGGCGATCGAGCCGGGCCCGTACGGCTCCGAGGAGGGCCCCGACACCAGGACGGTGCCACCCGCCGGGCTGCCCGGCCCCGCCGCCGGGGCGGACACCGCCGCCCGCGCCCGGGCCGGCGCGATCGCCGCGTACCGCGCGGGCACCCGCGCCGCCGCCCGCCGGGGCGAGGAGGAACGCCGGGGGACGCCGCCGGGCCCCGACGCGTGGGCGCGGGACACCGCGCCGTCGGGCCCCGCCGCACCGGGACGCCCCCGGGAGGACGCGCACGACGACCCGTACGACGACGACGCGGACGCGGCGCCCTGGAGCGCCCTGCCGCCGGGCCCCGCCGCACCGGGACGCCCCGGGGAGGACGCGTACGACGACCCGTACGACGACGACACCTACGACGACGCGGACGCGGGGCCCTGGAGCGCCCTGCCGCCGGCCCGGGGCGACGCGTACGACGACGGCCCGGACGAGCCGCGTGCCGGCATCCCGCCGCGCCCCCGCCCCGAACTGCCGCAGCTGCCCGGCGGCTGGGTGCGCGACCCGGACGCGCCGGGGCCGTACGACGCCCGCCTCGACGACGAGGAGGACGACGAGGACGAGGACGACGGTCCGCCGCCCCGCCGCCTCCACCTCACCGGCACCTGGGACGACGGGCCCGCCGCCGGGCGCCCCGTGCCCGCGGGCGGCTCCCGCGAGGACGCGCTCCGCGCCGACGCCGCGCGCCGGGGCACCCCTTCCGGTCGGAGCCCGCACGGGCCCGAGGCGTCCGGACGCGACGCCCGCGACCCGTACGACGCCGGCCCGCCGGGGACCGGCGCCCCCGACGGCCGCTGGGACGACGAGGACGCCGAGGAGCCCGGTGCCGCCGGGTACCGCGGACCCGCCACCGCGCTCGCCGCCGAGCGGGCGCGGCAGGCGCGGATCGCCGTGGTCGGGGCGGTCACCGAGCGGTGGGCGCCCGAGCAGGCCGGACCCGTGCACGGCAACTGGCAGCTGGCGCCGCCCATCGGGCCCGCCACCGATCTGTGGGCCCTCGGCGCGCTGCTCTTCCGCGCCGTCCAGGGGCACGCGCCCTACCCCGAGGACAGCGCGGCCGAGCTGGTCCAGATGGTGTGCGGCGAACCGCCCGCGTTCGCCGAGGAGTGCGGGCCGCTGCGCCCGGTCGTGGAGTCGCTGCTGCGGCAGGACCCCACCGAGCGGCCGGACGTCGAGGAGCTGAGCGGCTGGCTGCGTTCCCTCGTACGGTCGGCGCCGGAGCCGGAGGCCGGGTTCCACGTCGTTCCGCTGCCCTCGGAGGACGCCACCCGGCTCCCCGTCGTCCGCAGGCGCGGCGAGCTCGTCCGCAAGCGGCGTTCCCGGCGCGTCGGAGGGACGCACGCCCGTGGCCGGCGGCCCCGCGAGGCCGTGGACCGCACCGCCGTCACCCACCGCGAGCCCCGGCTGAAGCCGCCTCGGGAGCCCCGGGAGCCGCGGGAGCCGCGCGCACTGCGGCAGGGCGGGGAGCCGCGCAGGCTCGGCCGGACGCTGCTCGTCCTCATCATGCTGGCGCTCGTCGCGGCGATCGCGTACGCCGTGCTGTTCATGCCCGAGTCCGGCCAGGACGACAAGGGGTCCGGCGCCGCTCCTTCCCGTGCCGCCTCCGCACCACCCGCGGCCACGCCCGAGCCCACGGCGAGCGCGTCGAAGAAGCCGTCCGGACCCGCGTCGTCCGGGGCGCAGAAGCCGCAGACCAGCCGGTCCGCCGCCGCGCTCGCGCCGGGGTACACGCTGCGCAAGGACGCCGAGGGCTTCGAGGTCGGACTGCCCAAGGGGTGGCAGCGCAGCCCCGCCAACGCGGAGCGTCAGATCCGCTACGGCAGCGACGGGTTCAGCGTCCTCATCGTGCCCGGCCGCGACACCGCCAAGGCCAACGGCAGCGATCCGCTGGACTACCAGCGGGACAAGGAGCCGGAGCTGAAGCCGTTCCGCGACTCCAGCTGGTCGTCCGCGAGCGGCCTGCGGCGTACGGACGTCGGCCGACAGGCCATGGCCGAGGGCCAGTTCACCTGGCAGGACGCCAACGGCCGTGAGGTGTACGTCCGTAACCTCGTCATGCTCGTCGGCGGCCGGTACCACATCCTCCAGGTCATCGGCCCGGAGGACGAGCGCGACCGGATCACCGAGATCTACCAACAGGCCAGCGTCTCCTACCGGGTGACGGGCTGAAGCGCGGGATCTGCATCACAGTGCGGTCTCGTGGGCGATGCGAGGTTCCGTGGCCGCGCGTCCGCTCCGTAACCTGTGTTCCGAAGCAACGGGGGCGGGGACACAGGTGGATCGATCACAGGGCACGGAAGCGGGGCTGTTGCTGGCCGGGAGGTACCGGCTGGGCGATGTCCTCGGACGCGGCGGCATGGGGAAGGTGTGGCGCGCCCACGACGAGGTGCTGCACCGCACGGTGGCCGTCAAGGAGCTGACCGCCGGGCTGTACGTGGCCGAGTCGGACCGGGTCGTGCTGCACGCCCGGACCCAGAAGGAGGCCCGCGCGGCCGCCCGGATCACCCACCCCGGCGTCGTCACCGTCCACGACGTGGTCGAGTACGACAACCGGCCGTGGATCGTCATGCAGTACGTGGACGGGCCGTCGCTCGCCGACCGGGCGAAGGAGTCCGGCGGCGAGATCGAGGCCCGCGAGGCGGCCCGCATAGGACTGCACGTGCTGGGCGCGCTGCGCGCCGCGCACGGGGCCGGGGTGCTGCACCGGGACGTGAAGCCGGGCAACGTGCTGCTCGCCCGGGACGGCCGGGTCCTGCTCACCGACTTCGGGATCGCCGCGATCGAGGGCGACTCCACCATCACCAGGACCGGTGAACTCGTCGGCTCCATCGACTACCTGGCGCCCGAGCGGGTACGCGGCGGCGACCCGGGACCCGCCTCCGACCTCTGGTCCCTCGGCGCCACGCTGTACACGGCCGTCGAGGGGCGTTCGCCGTTCCGCCGGACGTCCCCCATATCGACCATGCAGGCCGTCGTCACCGAGGAGCCGCCGCCGCCCGCCCGGGCCGGGGCGCTCGCCCCCGTCATCACCGCGCTGCTGCGCAAGGAGCCGGACGAGCGTCCGTCGGCGGAAGAGACGGAGCGGATGCTCCTGGAGGCCATGGAGGGCCGCACGCCACGGGCCGCCCAGGCGTTCGTCCCGACGCAGCAGGTCTCCGAGGAGATGCTGCGCGGGGGCACCGCCGTGCTGCCCCGGCCCGGACCCGCCGTGGTGCCCGCCCCCGGACCGGCCCCCGCGCCCGCCGCCCGCCGCGGCCGGTGGCGCACGACGGTCCTGGTCATCGCCCTGGCGGCGGTGCTCGGCGGCGGCGCGGGAATCGCCGCGATGATGTACGCGCACCGCACGGAGGCCGCCGGCACCAAGGACGGCTCCACGGCCTCGCACGGCACCCGCACCCCGGCGCCGGTCACGCCGACCCCGACCCCGACGCCCACGCCGAGCCCCTCGGGGAGCACCGTGACGCAGGACGTGCCGGACGGCTGGCGGCGCGTCGTGGACCCGTCCGGATTCAGCGTGCTGCTACCGGAGGGCTGGAAGCGCGTGGTCAACGAGAACAACATCGACTACACCCCCGACGGCGGCGTGCACTACCTCCGGGTCAGCGCCGACCCGGCCCCCGACTACGACCACCCCTACGACCACATGATCGGGCTGGAGAAGCAGCTGAGCACCCGGCTGCCCGACTACAAGCGGATCGAGCTGAACAGCAACGTCTACCGCGACTTCGTCGGGTCCGTCTGGGAGTTCACCTGGACCGAGAAGAACGGCGAGGCGCGGCACGCGATCGACCAGATGTACCTCGCGGAGGACGGCGGCCCGGAGTACGCCCTCTACATGACGGGCCCGGCCGACGACTGGGACAACACCCGCGACCGCTTCAACGCGATCCTCCGCAGCTGGCGCCCCCCGGCCGAGCAGTAGCCCGCCGGGCGATAGCCCCTGATCAGGGCTTATGCCGCCAGTGATCACTGGCTGAGTCGGCAGGGGTGCGGCGGGACTGCGGGAGAGACGGTGAAAAGGTGTTACCCACGGGTACCCAAAGCCCTCCCGCCGACGTACTCTCGCCCTCATGACGGACTCGCAGGCCCCCACGTCCCCCGCCGCCGCCACCGCCGGCACCAACCCCGTGGCCGCCGCCCCCGCGGGCGTGCGCACGGCCGCCGATGTCGTGACGCCCGAGGTGGTCGCCCGGCTGACGCGCGGCGTCGCCGGCTCCGGCCGCACCGCCAACCACACGCCGTTCACCGGCGAGAAGCTGGCCGACCTGCCGGAGTCCACGCCCGAGGACGTGGCCGCCGCCTTCGCGCGGGCCCGCGCCGCCCAGCCCGCCTGGGCCGCCCTGCCGGTCCGGGACCGGGCCGCCGTGCTCCTGCGCTTCCACGACCTGGTCATCGGCCGCCAGTCCGAGGTCCTCGACCTCATCCAGCTGGAGACCGGCAAGGCCCGGCTGCACGCCCACGAGGAGGTCCAGGCGGTCGCCGTCGCCGCCCGGCACTACGGCCGCCGGGCGGCCGCGTATCTGAAGCCGAAGCGGCACACCGGGGTCGTGCCGACGCTCACCAAGGTCACCGAGCTCCGTCAACCGCGCGGTGTCGTCGGCCAGATCGCCCCCTGGAACTACCCGCTGGAGCTGTCCGTCGGCGACGCCCTGCCCGCCTTCGTCTCCGGCAACGCGGTGGTGATGAAGCCCGACACCGAGACCGCGCTCACCGCCCTGTGGGCGCGCGACCTGCTGATCGAGGCGGGGCTCCCGGCCGAGGTCTTCCAGGTCGTCCTCGGTGACGGACCGGTCGTCGGCCCGGAGGTCGTCAAGCACGCCGACTACGTCTCGTTCACCGGCTCCACCCGCACCGGCCGCGAGGTCGCCCAGGGCGCGGCGGCCCGGCTCGTCGGGGTCTCCCTGGAGCTCGGCGGCAAGAACGCGATGCTCGTCCTGGCGGACGCCGACGTGGAGAAGGCCGCCGCCGGGGCCGTCCGCGCCTGCTTCTCCTCGGCCGGCCAGCTCTGCATCTCCATCGAGCGGCTGTACGTCCACGAGTCGGTGGCCGACGACTTCGTGGAGCGGTTCGCCGCCCGGACCAGGGCGATGCGGCTCGGCAGCGCCCTCGCGTACGGCGCCGACATGGGCTCGCTGGTCGGCGAACGGCAGCTGGAGACCGTCAGCCGGCATGTGGCCGAGGCCGTCGAGAAGGGCGCCAGGCTGGTGGCCGGCGGGGTCGCCCGGCCGGACATCGGCCCGCTCTTCTACGAGCCGACCATCCTGGACGGGGTCGAGGCGCCGATGGCCGTCTGCACCGAGGAGACCTTCGGCCCGGTCGTCTCCGTCTACCGCTTCCGCGACGAGGACGAGGTGGTGGAGCGGGCCAACGCCACCCCGTACGGCCTCAATTCGAGCGTCTGGACCAAGGACGGCCGGCGCGGCCACCGGATCGCCGCCCGGCTGCGCACCGGCACCGTCAACATCAACGAGGGGTACGCCCCCGCGTACGGCAGCGTGCAGTCGCCGATGGGCGGCATGAAGGACTCCGGTCTCGGCCGGCGCCACGGCTCCGAGGGCATCCTCAAGTACACCGAGGCCCAGACCGTGGCCCAGCAGCGGCTGATCCCGCTCGCCCCGTCCTTCGGGATGGACGACGAGAAGTACGCGGCGTTCATGACCCGCAGCCTGAAGGCGATGAAGGCGTTCCGGCTGCGCTGAGCCCCTTCGAGGGCGCCCCCCCCTCGCACCACTTCTGTCCTTTTCGTACCGAGGAGTGCCATGTCCCAGGACAGCCCTGCCCAGAATCAGGACCGGCCGGCCGACGACGACGCCGCGTACGACTACGACGTGATCGTCGTCGGGTCCGGCTTCGGCGGCGCGGTCTCGGCGCTGCGGCTGACCGAGAAGGGGTACCGGGTCGGCGTCCTGGAGGCGGGGCGCCGCTTCACGCCGGGGACCCTGCCGAAGAACTCCTGGGACCTGAGGAACTACCTCTGGGCGCCCGCCCTCGGCCTCTTCGGCATCCAGCGCGTGCACCTGCTCGGCAAGGTGATGGTGCTGGCCGGTGCCGGGGTGGGCGGGGGCTCGCTGAACTACGCCAACACCCTGTACGTGCCGCCCGCGCCGTTCTTCGAGGACCGGCAGTGGGCGCACATCACGGACTGGCAGGACGAGCTGAAGCCGTATTACGACCAGGCCAGGCGGATGCTCGGGGTCCGGCTCAACCCGACGACGACCCCCTCCGACGTCCACCTCAAGGCGGCTGCCGAGGCCATGGGCGTCGGCGACACCTTCCACCTCGCCCCGGTCGGCGTCTTCTTCGGCGACGGGGAGGACGCGGACGGCGCCGCACGCGCGAAGCCCGGCGAGACGGTCCCGGACCCGTACTTCGGCGGCGCCGGCCCGGCGCGCAAGGCGTGCACCGAGTGCGGCGAGTGCATGACCGGCTGCCGGCACGGCGCGAAGAACACCCTCAACGAGAACTACCTCCACCTGGCCGAGAAGGCCGGCGCGGTCATCCACCCCATGACCTCCGTCGTCGCCGTCACCGAGCACCCCGAGGGCGGCTACCGCGTCGCCACCGTGCCCACCGACCGCCGGAAGAAGGCCCGCCCCACGACCCTGCGCGCCCGCAAGGTGGTCGTCGCGGCGGGCACGTACGGCACCCAGACGCTGCTGCACACGATGAAGGACAAGGGGCTGCTGCCCCGGCTCTCCGCGAGGCTCGGCGAGCTGACCCGTACCAACTCCGAGGGCCTGGTCGGCGCCCAGACCTCCGACCGGCGCTACCGCAAGAAGCACGGTACGAAGCCCGACTTCACCAAGGGCGTCGCCATCACCTCGTCGATCCACCCCGACGCCGACACCCACATCGAGCCCGTCCGCTACGGCAAGGGCTCCAACGCCATGGGTGGCCTGACCATCCTCCAGGTCCCCTACAGCGCCCACCGGGTCCTCGCCTGGCTCGGCAACCTGGTCAGGCACCCCACGATCGCCGCCCGCTCGCTCTCCAACCGGCACTGGTCGGAGCGGGTCATCATCGGGCTCGTCATGCAGTCGCTCGACAACTCCCTGACCGCCTACCGCAAACCGCGCGGCATCGGCAAGGGCCTGCTCACCGCCCGCCAGGGCCACGGCGCGCCCAACCCCACGCAGATCGCCGAGGCGACCCGGAGCGCGACCCTGCTCGCCGAGGAGATCAACGGCTTCCCCGGGTCCAACATCGGCGAACTGATGGGCACCCCGCTCACCGCCCACTTCCTCGGCGGCTGCCCGATCGGCGCCGACGCGGACCACGGCGTCATCGACCCGTACCACCGGCTGTTCGGGCACCCGGGCATCTCGGTGGTCGACGGCTCGGCGGTCTCCGCGAACCTCGGCGTCAACCCGTCGCTGACGATCACCGCCCAGGCGGAGCGCGCCATGTCGTTCTGGCCGAACAAGGGCGAGCCGGATCCGCGCCCGGCGCAGGGTGAGGCGTACCAGCGGCTGGCGGCGGTGGAGCCGCAGGCACCCGCCGTCCCGAAGGAGGCGTTCGGCGCGCTCAGGCTGCCGTTCCTGGGGATACCCGCGGTGCCGCCGAAGAAGCCGGAGACTGCCTGAGGACAGCAGAAGGGGCTGCACCCCCCTCCCAGTGCAGCCCCTCACGCTGTAACCGGCCCGTCGTACGACAACCGACAACCGGTGTTCCGCATGCATGACCTGCCGGGCCCCCCGATGGTTGTCCTCGTACTGATGAAATCCTTATGTGAGGTGGATCACTCCGGATGCGGTCCGTCGGCCGTGCCCGATCCGTGATCTGATTCCGGGCAACTTTTCCCGGGCCTCCCCGGTCGTACCCCCTGTCGCTGCCACAGCGGTCACACAGCTCCCGACGACCCCGAAGGCCCGAGATGAGAAGCACGACCCCGTTCCGCCGTGCGGCGGGCATCGTCGCCTCGGCCGGCCTGCTGGCGGGCGGCCTGCTCACGCTGAGCAGCCCCGCGCAGGCGGCCGACCCCGAGTTCACGATCGGCGGCCCCGCCGAGACGGCCCTGCACCCGTATCCGGCCACGGGCTCCCCGCAGAAGGCGAGCCTCGACGTCACGGTGACCAACCCGTCGGAGGACGAGGAGAACGGCGTCTTCCGGGACGAGTACACCGTGCGCTTCGACTTCGGGAAGCTGGCGGGCGTCGCGGACGTGTCCTTCGACGACGAGGGCAGCCTGGACTGCGAGCGGACCGGGACCACCGCCGTCTGCCACGACTACGGGATCTGGCCCGGCCTGAGCAGCCTCGCCGAACTCCAGGTCAGCGCCGCCAAGGGCAGCAAGGACGGCGACTCCGGCACCATCGAGGTCACCGCCGAGGCGGAGGGCGCCACCTTCCGGCCCTTCACCGCGCACGTGTCGATCGGCGGCCCCGACCTGTCGATGAAGCGGCTGCCGCTCAAGACGAAGACCGAGCCGGGCGACAGCCAGCCGGTGCCCATCACCTTCACCAACAACGGCACCCGCGCCGCCCAGGGCGTCCTGCTCACCCTGCGCAACACACGCGGCCTGGAATTCACCGAGCGCTACCAGAACTGCGAGTACAGCGAGGACGACCTGGGCATGGGCAGCCCCGGCGCCTGGTCCACCGCGCTCTGCACCTTCCCCGGCAGCTACGAGCCCGGCGCCACGTACACGCTGGAGGTGCCGCCCACCCTGCGCGTCACCGAGCGCGCCTTCTACGACACGTTCCTCTACCGGATCAACGAGGACGGCACCGACGCCCGCGCGGCGCTGCGCTCCGGCGCCCGCTTCAGCCCCGGCAAGGGTGCGAAGCTGGCCCTGCGCAAGGCCCCGGCCGTCCGCTCGGCCGACCTCGACCCGTCGGACAACCAGCAGGACGCCGACTTCCAGACCACGAACACCGCCGACTTCGCGGCCTACGGCGACCGGGCCGAGGGCAAGGCGGGCGACACCGTCGACGTGACCCTGGGCTTCCGCAACAAGGGCCCCGCCTGGATCGGCTACATCCGCTCCGGCGAGGACGTCGCCACGGTCGACTTCACCGTCCCCCACGGCAGCTACGTCGTCTCCAAGCCGGACATCTGCCGGGGCGTGACCGCGTCCGGCGAGTACCGGGAGAACCAGGAGAAGGCCCCGCGCTACTTCTGCTCCACGCCCATGTCCGTCCTGGAGGACGCCGACTTCGCCCTGCCCTTCCGGCTGAAGCTCGTCTCGGCGGACCCCGGCAGCAACGGCGCGGTCGTGGTCCGCAACACCCACCTCCAGGCGCCCGCACTGCCCTTCGACCCGGAGCCCGCCAACAACAAGGCGTGGGTGGAGCTCAACGGCGAGGACGCGCACGCCACGACGGGCGGCTCCGACAGCGGCGGCTCGACGTCCACGGGCGGCTCGTCCTCGGCGGGCACGAGCGGCACGGACGGCGGCACCGGCGGCTCGGACGGCTCCGGCAGCACGGGCGGCTCCGGCACCTCCGGCACGACCGGCTCCGGCGCCGGTGACACGGACGGCTCGCTGGCCTCCACCGGCACCATCGCCCTCGCCACGTCCGGCGCGGCCCTCGTCGCGCTGCTCGCGGGCGGCGTCCTGTTCACGGTGTCGAGGCGGCGCGCCACGCGCTGACCCCGCACACGGAGAAACGGCCGGCCCCGGGCGTCCCCGGAGCCGGCCGTTTCCCTGGAGAGACCTGGCGGTCCCTCCGGAGTGACCGGGCTGCTGTCCCCTGCCGACCGGTCACGCACGCCGGTGCGCGGTCCCACGGCGTACACGCGGTACGCCACGCACCCCGGCGGAGCCACGTGTGGTTCCCCTGAAGCTCCGCCCCTGGCTGACGCGGACACCGGGACCAACGAAGCCGCGCCGGACCCGGTCACGCGCCGTACGGGTGAGACTCCGCCCGAACTGGGATACGGCGGGGGAGCGCCGTTCAGACCCGGCCCCGGCACAGCTCCAGGAGCGTCATCGCCAGCGAGGTGCCCGGCTTGCCCAGCGCCTCGCGGTACCGGACCAGGATCTCCGTCTCGCGGGACAGGTTGACCCGCCGGCCGCCCGACGTCATCCGGGCCTCCTGGATCACCGCCGAGACGGCCATCCGCTCCTGGACGAGCCCGATGATCCGGTCGTCGAGGGCGTCGATACGGGTGCGGGCGTCGCCGATCAGGGACGCGGCCTCGTCGGTGCGGGCGCCGGTGGTCTCGGTGCCGGTGGTGCTGCTCATGACGGTCTCCCGGTGAGATGCGGCACCCCGGGGCCGGACGGGACCGGAACGCAGAACGCCCCGGGCCTGTCGGCCCGGGGCGCCTGGAACGTTGCTTGTCAGTTGCTCAAGCAGCACGACCATGGCAGCCGGCGGGCCGGATGCCATAGGTAAAGACGAAGGTCGTGTGCTGACGCATGCGGCCAGTATGGACCCTCGTGCCCGCCGGGCCCACGCCCGGCCCGGATCGTGAGACGCCGCACACCCCCCGGGGCGGCGGCCCGGACCGGGGCAGGTCACTTCCGGCCGCCGGTAGAATTGGAGGACCGACCCCTCTCCACCGCCGGAAGGCCGCCCGTGCCAGCAGCACCCCCCGCCGCCCCCGACACCACCACCGACGTGGTCCTGGTAGTCGACTTCGGCGCGCAGTACGCCCAGCTCATCGCCCGCCGCGTCCGTGAGGCCCGGGTCTACAGCGAGATCGTGCCGTCCACGATGCCGGTGGCCGAGATGCTGGCCAAGAACCCCCGCGCGATCATCCTCTCCGGCGGCCCCTCCTCCGTCTACGCCGAGGGCGCGCCCTCGCTCGACCGCGCGCTGTTCGAGGCCGGGGTCCCCGTCTTCGGCATGTGCTACGGCTTCCAGCTGATGGCGACCACGCTCGGCGGCACCGTGGACGACAACGGCGCCCGCGAGTACGGCCGCACCCCGCTGACCGTCTCCAAGGCCGGCTCCACCCTCTTCGAGGGCACCCCCGCCGAGCAGTCGGTGTGGATGTCGCACGGCGACGCCTGCTCCGCCGCGCCCGAGGGCTTCACCGTCACCGCGTCCACCGACGTCGTCCCGGTCGCCGCTTTCGAGAACGACGAGAAGAAGCTCTACGGCGTCCAGTACCACCCCGAGGTCATGCACTCCACGCACGGCCAGCAGGTCCTGGAGCACTTCCTGTACCGGGGCGCGGGCATCGAGCCCACCTGGACCACGGGCAACGTGATCGAGGAGCAGGTCGCCGCGATCCGCGCCCAGGTCGGCGACAAGCGCGCCATCTGCGGCCTGTCCGGCGGCGTGGACTCCGCCGTCGCCGCCGCCCTCGTCCAGAAGGCCATCGGCTCCCAGCTCACCTGCGTGTACGTCGACCACGGCCTGATGCGCAAGGGCGAGACCGAGCAGGTCGAGAAGGACTTCGTCGCCGCGACCGGCGCGAAACTCAAGGTGGTCGACGCCGAGAAGCGCTTCCTCGACGCCCTGGCCGGAGTGTCCGACCCGGAGCAGAAGCGGAAGATCATCGGCCGCGAGTTCATCCGCGTCTTCGAGCAGGCCCAGCTGGAGATCCTCCAGGAGGACGGCCCCGAGGTCGCCTTCCTCGTGCAGGGCACGCTCTACCCGGACGTCGTGGAGTCCGGCGGCGGCACCGGCACCGCCAACATCAAGTCCCACCACAACGTCGGCGGGCTCCCCGAGGACATCGAGTTCGAGCTCGTCGAGCCGCTGCGCCAGCTGTTCAAGGACGAGGTCCGGATGGTCGGCCAGGAGCTCGGCCTGCCGGACGAGATCGTCCAGCGCCAGCCCTTCCCCGGCCCCGGCCTCGGCATCCGCATCGTCGGCGAGGTCACCAAGGACCGGCTCGACCTGCTGCGCGAGGCCGACGCCATCGCCCGCGAGGAGCTGACCGCGGCCGGCCTGGACCGCGACATCTGGCAGTGCCCGGTGGTCCTGCTCGCGGACGTCCGCAGCGTCGGCGTCCAGGGCGACGGCCGCACCTACGGCCACCCGATCGTGCTGCGCCCGGTCTCCTCCGAGGACGCCATGACCGCCGACTGGTCCCGGCTGCCGTACGAGACGCTGGCGAAGATCTCCACCCGCATCACCAACGAGGTCGCCGACGTCAACCGCGTGGTGCTCGACGTGACGAGCAAGCCGCCGGGGACGATCGAGTGGGAGTGACTCTCCCCGAGACCCCTTGACGATGCCGCCGCCCGGCGAACCGGGCGGCGGCATCGTTTTTCAGCCCCGCGGCGAAACCCAGCCCCGCCGGACAACCCAGCCCCTCCGGCGTTTGAGGAGCGGGGTCCGGGGCGGAGCCCCGGTTACGGGAAGGGGCGGGGAGGGGAACAGGCCCGCCGCAGGCGCCCCCCCCCCCCCCCCCCCCCCCCCCCCCCCCCCCCCCCCCCCCCCGGCCCCCCCCCCCCCCCCCCCCCCCCCCCCCCCCCCCCCACACCCCCCCCCCCCCCCCCCCCAGGAGGGCCCCCCCCACCACCC
>NZ_JBHUXS010000034.1:0-20122 GCF_042669245.1 Streptomyces sp. NPDC057249
ACCCTCGTACTGGACGTACTTGGGTGATTCGGGCGTGCGGCGAGAGTGCGTGCCAGGCGTCGCGGGCCCGCGAAGATCCGCCGGACAGGCCCTAGGGGCCTGTCCGCGAAGGCGCCGGCCCCCGGCCCGGGGGTTCCGTCCTCAATCGCCGGACGGGCTTGCCACGCCCCCGGTTCAGAACAAGCGCAGCTTGTCGTCCTCGATGCCGCGCATCGCGTCGTAGTCCAGGACCACGCAGCCGATGCCGCGGTCCGTGGCCAGGACGCGGGCCTGCGGCTTGATCTCCTGGGCGGCGAAGATGCCCCTGACCGGGGCCAGGTGCGGGTCGCGGTTGAGCAGTTCCAGGTAACGCGTCAGCTGCTCGACGCCGTCGATGTCGCCGCGCCGCTTCAGCTCGACGGCCACCGTCTGCCCGTCCGCGTCGCGGCACAGGATGTCGACCGGGCCGATGGCCGTGAAGTACTCGCGGCGGATCAGGGTGTAGCCCTCGCCCAGGGTCTCGATGCGGTCCGCGAGCAGTTCCTGGAGGTGCGCCTCGACGCCGTCCTTGATCAGCCCCGGATCGACGCCCAGTTCATGGCTTGAGTCGTGGAGGATTTCCTCCATCGTGATGATCAGTTTTTCGCCCGCCTTGTTCACCACGGTCCAGACGCCCTCGGTGTCGCCGCTGCCCTCCTTCAGGGTGCAGGGCGGCGACATCCAGTTGAGCGGTTTGTAAGCCCTGTCGTCGGCGTGGATCGACACGCTCCCGTCCGCCTTCACCAGGATGAGGCGGGGAGCGGAGGGCAGGTGGGCCGTGAGCCGGCCCGCGTAGTCCACGGAGCAGCGGGCGATGACGAGACGCATGGTCCGCAACGCTACTCGACGACGAGGGCCCGGCGCGATTCACCCATCTGTCACTCCCGTCCCTTCCGGAGTTGACGCTTTCTGTCTTGCCCCTCTTTGAACCCCTTCGTTATTGGCCGGTTGTGTTCCCATTCTCCTGGTGCGGCCCGGACTGCGCCCTTACCGTGGAAGCGGGAGGTCGCCGTGCGTGCACGCTGCGTCGTCGTCGGCCTTCTTCCCTGCCCGTAAGGCTCCGGTAATCCGCCGGGGCCGCGAGAGGAGAACCCATGTCGCTCGACGTCTCACCGGCTCTGTTGGAACAGGCCGAGCGAGGCGAGGTCGACGAAGCCGACTTCGTCGACTGCGTCCGGACCTCCCTGCCCTACGCATGGGAGATGATCAGCTCGTTGGTGGCTCAGCTGAAGGTCGACGGCGGGGAGTTCGCCGACAACCAGACGCCGCCGCCCAATGAGCAGGCACGTGGTCAGCTGCTGCGTGCGCTCGCGAGTGATGCGATACGCGGAGCGCTGCAGCGGCACTTCGGGGTGCGTCTCGCATTCCAGAACTGCCACCGCGTCGCGGTGTTCCCGCTGGACGCCTCGGTCGACGACCGACTGGCCAAGTTCACCTCGGTGAGGGGCCAGTTGCTCAACCAGTCGCCCGAACTACGGGACTGCTGAACGCTTCCGTCGCCGTTCCGGGCCGCGGGAGGTGCAACTGGTCCGGGGCGGCGGCTCCGTACGCACACCGCCGTACACCCTTTCGTCCGTGCGTGGGGGTCATTCGAGGAGTGGCCGTACCTCCGTACCCAGCCGCGTTACGTTCTCCTCCGTGGCGACGAGATCTCCGGAACCCTCCACCAGGAGCGCGAAGCGGGTGATGCCCGTGCGCTCGGCGGTGACGGCCAGGCGCTCGGCCGCGAGCTCCGGTGTGCCCACGGGATGAAGGCCGCACAGCAGCTCCGCGTACCCGACGGGGTCCCGCATCACGCGGTGCCGGCCGTCCACCGTCACATGTGCGTCCAGCCCCTGGCGCAGCCAGCCCGGCATCGCCTTCACCAGCGTCTCGACGGCGTCCTCGGTGCGGTCGGCGATCTGGGCGACCCCGGCCGACACGTGCCCCGCCGCGCGCACCTTCTCCGGCGCGTGGCCGGCCGCCAGCGCGCGGGACCGCCAGAGCGCCACCATCTCCGCCTTGTCCTCGTCCCCGCAGTGCATGCCGAGCAGCATCGGCAGGCCCCGGTCGGCGGCGAGCTCCACGGTCTTCCGCGAGGTGCACGCGACGATCACCTCGGGGCCGGAGCCCTCGGCGCCGTCCGAGCCGATCAGCTCGTCGGCCCGGGGGACCACCGCGACCTCGCGGAAGCCGTACCGCTCGCCCCGGCCCGCCACGCGCGGTTCGCGCAACCAGTCGAGCAGGAGCCCCAGGGACTCCGGGAACCCCTTCTCGTACGCCTCCAGGCCGCCGCCGAACACCTCCAGGTCCACCCAGGGACCGCCCCGGCCGACCCCGAGGCTGAACCGGCCGCCACTGGTCAGATGGAGCAGCGCGGCCTGCTCGCCGAGCGCCACCGGGTGCTGCGTGGGCAGCACGCTCACCGCCGTGCCGACGCGGATGCGACGGGTCCGGCCGAGCAGCTGCGCGGCCAGGGTGACGGCGGACGGGCACACCCCGTACGGCACGAAGTGGTGTTCGGCCAGCCAGACCGAGTCGAGCCCGGACTCCTCGGCGACCTCGGCGGACCGGATGGTGCGGTGCAGCGCTTCCCCCGGTCCCTGGCCCGGAAACTGGGCCGCCAGTACGAACGTTCCGACACGCATCGCCGATTGCCTCCTTGTGGCCGACGCGGCTCTCCCCTACTGGCAACAACGTCTGACACGTGCCAAAGGCACGGTCCGGTGCGGAGTTGTTGCGATTTTCCGGTAACCCATCGCGCCCCGGGTCCCCAACGGCGGGTACCCCGCCCGATTGGCCCTAGGCTGGAAGAGACCTGCCCAGCCCCGTTCCGTGAGGTGAAACGTGTCCCCGCGCCGCAACCGCCCCCGAGGCGGCGAGAGCCGCAACGACAGCGCGAGCGAGTCGGGCGACCGGTACGGCGGGGGAGGGCGCACGGAGGAGTGGCAGGGCGAGGAGTGGTCGGTGCGCCCGGTCAGCGGCGCGAGCGCGGCCGGAAAGCGCTACCGCTGCCCCGGCTGCGACCAGGAGATCCCGTCCGGCGTGCCGCACCTGGTGGCCTGGTCCGAGTACAGCGGGGTCGACGACCGCAGGCACTGGCACAAGGCCTGCTGGAACGCGAAGGACCGCCGCACCACGAAGGTGCAGCGGTCCCGGAACGCGCCGCGCTACTGAGGCGCTCGCCCCTCAGACGTCGCGCTGGTTCATCGACAGGTACGCCCCGCCCATGGCGACCGCCGTCACGCCGAGGATGATCCACAGCGGCTCCCAGCCGGACGGGCCGCCGGACGACGTGACCGAGTTGTCGTAGAAGACGCTCAGCTGGTTGGGGATCGAGTACTCCAGCAGCTTCTCCTGGAGCGTCGACAGAGACGACGCGAACATGAAGATGGCCAGCACGAGCGGCAGCAGCACCACGCCGATCATCAGCGTGATCGCCCCGGCCGAGTGCCGGATCAGCGCGCCGACCGCGAGCGCCAGCAGCCCCAGCGTCGCCACGTAGAGCCCGACGCCGACCGTGGCGCGCAGCCACTCCTCGCCGCTCGGCGACGCCGCGTCCAGCATGGACGACTGGATCAGGGCGACCACCGACGTCATCACCGTGGTGAGGACGAAGGTGAGCAGGAAGAAGACGAGCGCCTTGGCGCCGAGCACCCGGCCCCGGCTCGGGCAGGCCGTCAGCGTCGTACGGATCATGCCGGTGCCGTACTCCGACGCGATCGTCATCACGCCGAGCGTGATCACGCAGATCGTGCCGAGCAGCACCCCGAAGAAGCCGAGGCTCAGGACGGGGGTCCCGTCCATCTCCGCGTCGGACGCGGACACGGCGACGGCCGCGAGCACCCCGATGACCAGCAGCAGCGCGGTCATCACGCCGAGCGTCCACATGGTCGAGCGCACGGACCGGATCTTGGTCCACTCCGAGGCGATGGCGTCCCCGAGCGTCGCGGGGCGCACGGGGATCGGCGAGGTGTAGTACCCCTGCGGCTGCTGGTACCCCTGCTGCGGCGCGGGCTGCTGCTGGTACGGCGCCTGCGGCGCCGGCGGCGTGGTCATCGGGGGTCCTCGCTGGTCTCGCGCTTGGTCAGGTCTGCGGGGGCGGGGGCCTCGGCGGGCGCCGCCGGGGCGGGAGCGGTGGCGGCCGGCGCGGGCCCCTGGGGCGCGGGCGCCTGGGCCGGTGCGGCGGCGTACGGGTTCTGTCCGGGCGGCGGCGGGGCGTACCAGCCCTGCTGGGGCACGTCCGGCACGGGCTGCTGCGGCGGCGGGGCGTACCCCGGCTGCTGCCCGTAGCCGGGGTGCGGCGGCTGCTGCTGGAGGTGGGCCCGCTCGTCAGCCGTCGAACGGTAGTCCACGGCGCCCTGCGTCATCCGCATGTACGCCTCCTCCAGCGACGCCTGGTGCGGCGAGAGCTCCCACAGCCGGACGTCCGACTCATGGGCCAGGTCGCTGATCCGGGGGAGCGCCAGGCCGGTGACCCGCAGGGCGCCGTCCGGCTCCGACAGGACCTGGCCGCCCGCCTCGGTCAGCGTGGTGGTCAGCTTCTCCCGCTGCTCCGGCGTCCCGTCCGGGACGCGGACCCGGGCGAAGTCGGCCGAGTTGGCCGAGATGAAGTCCTTGACGCTCATGTCGGCCATCAGCTGGCCGCGCCCGATCACGATCAGGTGGTCGGCGGTGAGGGCCATCTCGCTCATCAGGTGCGAGGAGACGAAGACCGTGCGGCCCTCGGACGCCAGCATCTTCATCAGGTTCCGGACCCAGAGGATGCCCTCCGGGTCGAGGCCGTTGACCGGTTCGTCGAACAGCAGCACCTGCGGGTCGCCGAGCAGCGCCGCCGCGATGCCGAGGCGCTGCCCCATGCCCAGCGAGAACCCCTTGGAGCGCTTACGGGCCACGTCCTGGAGGCCGACGACGCCCAGCACCTCGTCCACCCGCGCCTCCGGGATGCCGGCCAGCTGGGCCAGCGAGAGCAGGTGGTTGCGGGCGCTGCGCCCGCCGTGCACCGCCTTGGCGTCGAGCAGGGCGCCCACCTGACGGGGCGCGTTCGGCAGGGTCCGGAACTCGTGGCCGCCGATGGTGACCCGGCCGGCCGTCGGCCGGTCCAGGCCGAGGATCATCCGCATGGTCGTCGACTTGCCGGACCCGTTGGGACCGAGGAACCCGGTGACGGCACCCGGCCGCACCTGGAAGGAAAGGTTGTACACGGCCGTCTTCGCGCCATAGCGCTTGGTCAGGCCGACTGCCTCGATCATGCTCCAGCCCCATCGACTTATCTGTCGTCGGGGCACACGCCGTCCGGCCGCACGCCCCCGTAAGAGTTAGGAGGATATCCGCGCCTTGACGGTTCCGCCCAAGCCGTTACGGGGGTGAGTCCCCGGCCACCTCTCCGTAACGGTTCTCAGGCGTCCCGCTTCTTGAGCACGAGGAAGCCGCCGAGCACCGCCGCCGCCACCCAGCCGACCATGATCAGCAGCCCGGCCCACGGCCCGTACGGCGCCGGATCGCTGTTCATCGCGTCCGGCACCACCTGCATGATCTTGGAGCCCGCCTGGTCCGGGAAGTACTGGGCGGCCTTCTTGGCGCCCGGCACCGCCGACAGGATCTGCGAGACCAGGAAGAAGAACGGCATCAGGATGCCCAGCGACAGCATGGAGCTGCGCAGCATCGCCGCCACCCCCATGGAGAACAGCGCGATCAGCCCCATGTAGAGGCCGCCGCCGACGACCGCGCGCAGCACGTTGTCCGCGCCGATGTCCGTACCGTGGTCGCCCAGCAGCGCCTGGCCGAGGAAGAACGTGACGAAGCTGGTGACCAGCCCCACCACCAGTGCGAGGACCCCGGCCACCAGCATCTTGCTGAACAGGAACGTCGCCCGCTGCGGCACGGCGGCCAGCGACGTGCGGATCATGCCGGAGCTGTACTCCGTACCGACGACGAGCACCCCGAACACCACCATCGCCAGCTGTCCGAGGATCATCCCGGAGAAGCTGATGAACGTCGGGTCGAAGGTGAGCTGCTCCTCCGGCTTGAGGTCGTCGAACTGCGCGTTCATCAGCGCGCACAGGGCCGCGCCCATCGCCACGGTGACCAGGAACGCCGAGATCAGCGTCCAGGTGGTGGAGGAGACCGTGCGGATCTTGGTCCATTCGGAGGTCAGGACCGCGGGAACCGAAGCCATCGTCACGCCCCCTCTCCGCCGCCGGGCCGCCGTACCCAGCCCTCGCCCCACTGCGGACCCTCGGGCGGTGGCGCGCCGCCGCCCGGCTCCGAGTGCGCGTGGTACTCGACCGCACCCGCCGTCATCTGCATGAACGCCTCCTCCAGCGACGCCCGCTGGGCGCTCAGCTCGTGCAGCGTGATGCCGTGCCGGGCGGCCAGCTCGCCCAGGTCCTCGGTGGTGGCGCCGTCCACCTCCAGCGTGCCGCCGTCCGCCTCGACGGCGGCGACGCCCTCCTGGTGCAGCACGTCGCGCAGCCGCTCCTGCTGCGGGGAGCGCAGCCGTACGTAACTGCGCGAGTTCTCCTGGATGAAGTCGGCCATCGACGTGTCCGCGAGCAGCCTGCCCTGGCCGATCACGATGAGGTGGTCGGCGGTCAGCGCCATCTCGCTCATCAGGTGCGAGGAGACGAAGATCGTCCGGCCCTGCGCGGCGAGCGTCTTCATCAGGTTCCGGATCCAGTGGATGCCCTCGGGGTCGAGCCCGTTGACCGGCTCGTCGAACATCAGGATGCGGGGATCACCGAGCAGCGCCGAGGCGATGCCCAGGCGCTGGCCCATGCCGAGCGAGAAACCCTTCGACTTCTTCCTCGCCACCGCGGTCAGGCCCACGGTCTCCAGCACCTCCGCCACCCGCTGTTCGGGAATGCGGTTGCTCTGCGCCAGGCAGAGCAGGTTGTTGTACGCGCTGCGCCCTCCGTGCATCGCCTTGGCGTCCAGGAGCGCCCCGATGTACTTCAGCGGTTCCGCCAGTTCGCGGTAGTGCCTGCCGTCGATCCGCACGGAACCGCTGGTCGGGTTGTCGAGATCGAGCATCATCCGCATCGTGGTGGACTTGCCCGCCCCGTTGGGGCCCAGAAAACCCGTCACCATTCCCGGTCTGATCACGCACGACAACTGGTCGACGGCGACCTTGTTCCCGTACCTCTTCGTGAGGCCATCGAGCTCGATCATGCGTTCACGCTAGAACGCCCGCGTGCCCGGCGCCACCACAAGGGCGGTGCCGGGCACGCGGGCGAACCGGGCGGGTGCCGCTCCCCGGGTCAGCGGGTCTGCTGGGCCGGGACGCCGCGCGAGGCGGGCTCCTCGTCGGCGGGGGTGCCGGCGGCGGCCACCGCGGCACCGGTCAGCGTCGCCAGCATCTCGCGGACGTTGGTCAGCTGCGCGTTGATCGAGTCGCGGCGGTTGGTGAGGGCCGCGAGCTCGCGCTCCGACTCGCTGCGGATGCGGTCGGCCTTCGCGTTGGCGTCCGCCACGATGTCCTCGGACTGGCGCTGCGCGGTCTCCACCGTCTGACGGGCCCGGCGCTCGGCGTCCGTGCGCAGCTTCTCGGCCTCCAGGCGAAGCTGCTCGGCGCGGTGCTCGATCTCGGCGAGGCGCTTCTCGGCCTTGGCCTGGCGGGACGCGAGGTCGCGCTCCGACTGGTCGCGGCGCTTGGCGAGGTTGGTCTCGAAGTCCGCGGCGGCCTGGGCGGCCTTGGCGCGGGTCTCCTCGAAGAGGGCGTCGGCCTCCTCACGCTTCTGCGCCGCGTCCTTCTGCGCGTCCGAGCGCAGCGCCGTGGCCTCACCCTTGGCCTTGTCGACGATGCGGACGCCGTCGTCCTCGGCCTTGGCCTTGCGCTCGGCGGCGAACGTCTCGGCGTCGTTGCGCACCTGCTGGGCGGCGGACTCGGCCAGTTCGCGGTGCTGCTCGGCGGCGCGACGGGCCTCCTCGCGCAGGTCCTTCGCCTCCTCCTCGGCCAGGCGGAGGATCTTCTCCACACGCGCGCCGAGGCCCGCGTACGACGGCTCCGCGTCGTTCACCTGGGCCTGGGCGTTCTGCGTTTCGAGGTGCAGCTCCTCGATGCGCTTTTCCAGCGACGTGATGCGGGCGAGAGCACTATCACGGTCGGCGACGAGCTTGGTAATGCGGTCATCCACCTGACCGCGGTCGTAACCACGCCGCACGAGTTCGAAGCCGAAGGGGGAGGAAGGGTCACTCATGGGGTTCCTGTCGAAGTGAGACCGGTGAGGTGATAGAGGGAATCCTAGGGGCCGGAACGGCGTGTCATCGAGCAGATGCCGGTTTGATCTGGAGAATGACACCCCTTTTGAGTGGCTGACCCGCGTAACTCTTGCCACTCGGAGGAACGACGGTCCATGGGCAACCACGGACGACGGCCGGTCGGCTACCCATCGGACTGCTTGCCACCCGATCGAGTGCCCGCCGCGGCACCGGCCTTGACGCCGGCGGCCGGTGCGGAGCCCCCGCCCTTACCGCCCGCCGCGGGGGTCTCGAAAGACTCCAACGCCTCCAGCACGTCCTGGACACGGGAGATCTCCGTGTTGATGTCCTCGCGCCGGCGCACCAGGACCTCCAGCTCGCGCCGGCCCTCGTCCACCATCCGCGTGGCCTCGGCCTCGGCGTCCGCCCGCAGCTTCTCGGCCTCGCGCACCAGGCTGGCCTTCTTCTGCTCGGCCTCCTTCAGCAGCGACTCGGCCCGCTTCACGGCGGCGATCCGGACCTTGCTCGCCTCGGAGTTGGCGTCCGCCAGCAGCTCCTTGGACTTCGCCGCGGCCTCCTCGCGCTGCTCGGTGGCGGCCTTCATCAGCTTGTCGACGCGCTCGCCGACCGTCTTGACCTGCTCGGCCGTCTCCCGGCGCGCCCGGTCGTGCAGCTCCTGGACCTCGGTCTCCGCACGGGTCTTCAGCTCCTCGGCCCGCTCCCGGATCTGCGTGGCGTCCCGGCGCGCGCCGACCAGCAGCTCGTCCGCGTCCGTCCGGGCCCGCTCCACCAGCGTGTTGCCCTCGACCGTCGCCTCGGAGGTGATCCGCACGGCCTCCTTGCGCGCCGCGCCGACCATCGTGTCGGCCTGCTCCTCGGCCTCCGTGGCGGCGCGCAGCGCCTCCTCCTGGGCCTTGGCGATGAGCTGGTCCGCCTGCTCCGCCGCGTCCGCCCGGCGCTTCGCAGCCGCCTCGCGCGCCTCGTTGAGCAGCCGGTCCGCCTCCTGGCGCGCCTCGGCCCGCATCTGCTCGGCAGCCGCCTCGGCGTCCGCGCGCAGCCGCTCCGACTCCTCCCGGGTGCGCGCCGCGTGCTCCTGGGCGGAGCCCACGGTGGCCGAAGCCTCCGCCCGCATCCGCTCCGCGTCGCCCGCCGCCTCGTCCACGGTCCGGGCCGCCTGGCGCTCCGCGTCCGCGCGCAGCCGCTCGGCCTCCGCGGTCGCCTCGGACACCAGGAGGTCGACCTGGGCCGCCGCCTCGGTCCGCATCCGGTTGGCGTCCTCGCGGGCCTCCGCCCGGCTGCGCGCCGCGTCCTGCTCGGCGGACGCCAGCGCGTCCGACGCCTCGGTGCGCATCCGCTGGCTGTACTCGGCGGTGTCGGCCCGCAGCCGCTCGGACTCCGCGATCGCCTCGGAGACCGTACGCTCCGCCATCGCCTTGGCGGCGTCCGTCTCCTCCTTGGCCACCTGGCGGATGCGCGAGGCGTCCTCGCCCGCCCGCTCCCGCTCGGCGTGCGCGTCGGCCCGCAGCCGGTCGGCCTCCTCCTGGGCCTCCGACTTCGTCCGCTCCGCGACGTGCTCCGCGGTCGAGCGCAGCCCGGCGATCTCCGCCTCGGCCTGCTCCTGGAGCCCGCTGACCGCGTCCCGCACCTGCTGGGCGGTCTGCTCGGCCGCCGCGACCAGCTCGGCCGCCCGGGTCTCCGCCTCGCCGGTCAGCCGCTGCGCCTCGGCCTGCGCCTCCTCGACCCGCTTGCGCGCGGAGGCCAGCAGCTCCTCGCTCTGCTCGCGGGCGCGCTCACGCTCCTGGTTCGCCTCGGAGCGAGCCGCGTCCAGCGTCTCCTCGGCCTCGCGCCGGCGCCGGTTCGCCTCCTCCTGGGCGGCTGCCAGCGCCTCGGCCGCCTCCATGCCCACCCGCTCCGCCGCCGCGGCGGCCTCCGACCGCATCCGGTCGGCGCTCTCCTGCGCCTCGGTCCGCAGCCGCTCCGCCTCGGTGGCGGCCTCGGTGCGCAGCCGTACGGCGACGGCCTCGCCCTCGGCACGCGACTGCGAGGCGTCCGCCGCGGCCTCGTCGCGCAGCCGCTGGGCCTCGGCCTCCACCTGCTCCTGGAGCGTCCGCAGCCGCTCGGCGGACTCCGCGCGCAGCCGCTCGGACTCCTCACCGGCCTCGCGCCGGATGCGCTCCGCCTCCGTACGCGCCTCGCCGAGCGCCTGCTCGGCCGCGGCGACCCGGGTCCCGGCCTCGTCCTTGAGCCGGGCCAGCTCGTCGGCCGCCTCCGACTGCCGGGCCGCGACGGCGAGCTCGGTCTCCTCGCGCAGCGCGGCCGCCGCCTCCTCGGCAGCGGTCCTCGCCGCCTCGGCCTGCTCCTCGGCCTCCGTGCGCAGCTGCTCGGCCTCGGCACGGGCCCGGTCGAGGGCTTCCTCCGCCTGCTTGCGCAGCGCGGCGGCCCGCTCCGTCGCCTCGGTCCGGACCCGCTCGCCCTCGGCGGTTGCGGTGCCGCGCAGCTCCTCCGCGTCGGCCTTGGCCTTCGCGAGCAGCTCCTCGGCGGTCTTCGCGCCCTCCTCGATCTGCTGAAGGGCCTCCCGGCGGGCCTCCCCCCGGATGCGCTCGCCCTCCGCGACCGCCTCGGCCCGCAGCTGCTCGGCCTCACCGCGCAGCCGGCGCGCCTCCTCCTGGAGCTCGACCGTCTTGGCCCGGTACTCCTTGGTGTCGTCCTTGGCCGCGCCCTTGAGCTGGTCGGCCTGCTCGGCCGCCTCGCCGCGCAGCCGGTCCGCCTCGGCCTCGGCCTCGCGGCGGATGCGCTCGGCCTCCTCGCCCGCCGCCCTGGTGGCCGTCTTCGCGTCCTCGGACGCCTTGGTCAGGATCTCCTCGGCGGACCGGGCCGCCTTCGCGAGCTGGGCCGCCGCGTCCTCGGCGGCGGCGGTGCGCGCGGCCTCGGCCGCCTCCGCGCGGAGCCGTTCGGCCTCGGCACGGGCGTCCGCGAGCGCCTGCTCGGCCTCCGCCTTGAGGGTCTCGGACTCCTTGGTCGCCTCGCCGACCAGCCGGGCGATCTCCGTCTTGGCGGTCCGGGTGCGCTGCTCGTTCTGCGACTCGGCGGACGCCAGCCGCTTGACCGCGGCCTCCTTGGCCTCGGAGAGGACCTTCTCGGCCTCCAGGCGCGCCTCGCGCAGCCGGGTCTCGGCCTCCTGCATGCGCTGCTCGGCGGCCCGGTTCAGCTCGGTGGTCTGCTGCCGGGCCTGCTCGGTCTCCGCGGTCGTCGTCAGCCGCAGCTGCTCCGCGTGGCTGGTGGCCTCCTGCGCCTGGCCGGCGGCGGCGCTGAGCATCCGCTCGGCGTCCTTGCGGGCGCGCGACAGGATCGACTCCGCCTCGGCCCGGGCGGACTCCGCCTCGGAGCCGACGCGCTGACGCGTCTCCTCGGCCAGCCGGGCGGCCTCGGCCCGGGCGGCGGCGAGCGCCTGCTCCGCCTCGGCGCGGGACTCCTCCATCAGGCGGCGGGCCTGCGACTCCGTCCGGGCCCGCAGCTGCTCGGCCCAGGCGACGTTCTCGTTGACGTGGGACTCGACGGTCTGGCGGCGCTCCGCCAGCTCCTGGTCGAGCTGCTGGCGGCGCTGCACCGCCTCGTTGTGCAGCTCGGCCTGGAGGCGGGCCTGGTGCTCGGCGTGCTCCTGGAGGATGCGCTGCGTCTGGGCGCGGGCGTCGCGCAGCTCGCGCTCGGCGTCGCTGCGCAGCTGCTCGGCCTGGATCTGGGCGTTCCGGAGCAGCTGCTCCGCCTGGTAGCCGATGTCCGCGCTGTCGTAGGCGGGACGCATCGCCAGACTGCGCCGTGCCTCGTGCAGCTTGGCCCGCAAGACCTCGACCTGGTAACCGAGGTCCTCGGCGTGCTGGACGGCCTTCTCCCGGTCGGTCCTGAGCCGGTCCATCTCGGCCTCGAACCGCGAGAGATGGTCGTCTTCAGCTCGGTGGCTCTCCTGGCGTTCGTAGCCCCGCACTGCGCGGTCCCATCCTTCCCCGAGCTCTCAACGTTCGGGGAATGGTGACAGATCAACGGCTGGGGACGCGGCGCGCCCCCGACCCGGCCCCGGCCCGGAAGAGCCCACTCTACCGGGCGGGTATGGCTGGGGTCAGTGCTCCGTCTTCGCGGTGACCAGTTCGGTGAGGACGCCGTGGCAGTCCTTGGGGTGGAGGAAGGTGATCCTGGACCCCATCGAACCCGTCCTGGGCTCGTCGTACAGCACCCTGACCCCCTTCTCGCGGATGTCCGCGGCGTCCCCGTCGACGTCCGCCGTACCGAAGGCGATGTGGTGCACGCCCTCCCCGTTCTTCGCCAGCCACTTGCCCACGGCGGAGTCCTCCCGGGTGGGCTCCAGGAGCTGGAGGTACGAGGCGCCGCCGTCGGACGTACCGTTGATCTTGAGCATGGCCTCGCGTACGCCCTGCTCCTCGTTGACCTCGGTGTGGAAGACCTCGAACCCGTAGGTCGAGCGGTAGAACTCGACGGTCGCGTCGAGGTCGGAACAGGCGATTCCGATGTGGTCGATTCGCGTCAGCATGGAACCAGTGCAGCGCGCTCCGGATGGTTACGCAACGTGCGCGCGATCACACCCGCTGCCGGATGACGGGGCGGGTACCGCTCAGTACATTCAAGTAAACCCTCGTTCACTTCCAACCCAAGGGGCTGTGCCTCATGTCAGGAACGACCGGTACCACCTCCGTGATCGTCGCGGGCGCCCGGACGCCCATGGGCCGGCTCCTCGGCTCCCTGAAGAGCTTCTCGGCGGCCGACCTCGGCGGCTTCGCCATCAAGGCGGCGCTGGACCGCGCCGGCATCGGCGGCGACCAGGTCGAGTACGTGATCATGGGCCAGGTGCTCCAGGCCGGCGCGGGCCAGATCCCGGCCCGCCAGGCCGCGGTCAAGGCCGGCATCCCGATGAACGTGCCCGCGCTCACCGTCAACAAGGTGTGCCTCTCCGGGCTCGACGCCATCGCCCTGGCCGACCAGCTCATCCGCGCCGGTGAGTTCGACGTCGTCGTGGCCGGCGGCCAGGAGTCCATGACGAACGCCCCGCACCTGCTCCCGAAGTCCCGCGAGGGCCACAAGTACGGCGCGATCGAGATGCTGGACTCCATGGCGTACGACGGTCTGACCGACGCCTACGAGAACATCCCGATGGGCGAGTCCACCGAGAAGCACAACACCCGCCTCGGGCTCGACCGCGCCGCCCAGGACGAGATCGGCGCCCAGTCCCACCAGCGCGCCGCCGCCGCCCAGAAGAACGGCCTGTTCGAGGCCGAGATCACCCCGGTCGAGATCCCGCAGCGCAAGGGCGACCCGGTCCTCTTCGCCAAGGACGAGGGCATCCGCCCCGAGACCACGGTGGAGTCCCTGGGCAAGCTGCGCCCGGCCTTCGCCAAGGACGGCACGATCACCGCGGGCACCTCCTCGCAGATCTCCGACGGCGCCGCCGCGGTCGTCGTCATGAGCAAGGCCAAGGCCGAGGAGCTGGGCCTGGAGTGGATCGCCGAGATCGGCGCCCACGGCAACGTGGCGGGCCCGGACAACTCGCTCCAGTCGCAGCCGTCCAACGCCATCCGGCACGCCCTCGCGAAGGAGGGCATCGGCGTCGAGGACCTGGACCTCATCGAGATCAACGAGGCGTTCGCGGCCGTCGCCGTCCAGTCCATGAAGGACCTCGGCGTCACCTCGGACAAGGTCAACGTCAACGGCGGCGCCATCGCGCTCGGCCACCCCATCGGCATGTCCGGCGCCCGCGTGGTGCTGCACCTGGCGCTGGAGCTCAAGCGGCGCGGCGGCGGCACCGGTGCCGCGGCGCTGTGCGGCGGCGGCGGCCAGGGCGACGCGCTGATCCTGCGCGTGCCGGGCAAGTAGAGCGGTACGGGAAAGACGCGGCGAGCGGAACGGAGCGGTGATGGTGGACGTCCCCACCCTGGTGGAGCAGGCCCGCGCGGGCGGACCGCGGGCGGTGGCCCGGCTCATCTCCCTGGTGGAGGGAGCCTCGCCGCAGCTGCGCGAGGTGATGGCGGCCTTGGCGCCGCTGGCGGGCAGCGCGTACGTGGTCGGCCTGACCGGTTCACCCGGCGTCGGCAAGTCCACGTCGACGTCGGCGCTCGTCTCCGCGTACCGGAAGCAGGGCAAGCGGGTCGCGGTGCTCGCCGTCGACCCGTCCTCGCCGTTCTCCGGCGGGGCGCTGCTCGGCGACCGGGTCCGCATGTCGGACCACGCGTCCGACCCGGGCGTCTACATCCGCTCCATGGCGACCCGCGGCCACCTCGGCGGCCTCGCCTGGGCGGCTCCGCAGGCGATCCGGGTGCTGGACGCGTCGGGCTTCGACGTGATCCTGGTGGAGACCGTGGGCGTCGGCCAGTCCGAGGTGGAGATCGCCTCGCAGGCCGACACCTCGGTCGTCCTCCTGGCCCCCGGCATGGGGGACGGCATCCAGGCCGCGAAGGCGGGCATCCTGGAGATCGGCGACGTGTACGTGGTGAACAAGGCGGACCGGGACGGCGCCGACGCCACCGCCCGCGAGCTCAACCACATGCTGGGCCTTGGGGAGTCCCGGGGCCCCGGCGACTGGCGGCCGCCGATCGTGAAGACGGTCGCCGCCCGGGGCGAGGGCGTCGACGAGGTGGTCGAGGCCCTGGAGAAGCACCGCGCCTGGATGGAGGAGCGCGGTGTCCTCGGCGAACGCCGGGCGGCCCGCGCCGCCCGCGAGGTCGAGACGATCGCGGTCACCCGCCTCCGCGAACGCATCGGCACCCTGCACGGCGACCGCCGGCTGGACGCCCTCGCCGAGCGCATCGTGGCCGGCCGCCTCGACCCGTACGCGGCGGCGGACGAACTGGTGGCGGGACTGACGGGCGGCAGCTGACGGCGGGCCCTCCCGGACACGGCGTGCGGGCCGTGCTCCGTGAGGGTCCGTAAGCGCCGCAACTCCCGCGCCCCCGTGGCAGGATGGCCGCCGGTCATGCGCACGAGGGGGGAAGTGCCACATGCTCGGTCCGCTCAGGGACGATTCGCCCAGGACCATCGGCCCGTACACGATCCGGGCCCGGCTGGGCGCGGGCGGCATGGGGGAGGTCTTCCTCGGTGACCGGGGCGGCTCCGCCGCGCCCGCCGCCGTCAAGACCGTCCGGCGCGACGTGGCGCAGGACCCCGGCTTCCGCGACCGCTTCCGCCGCGAGATCGCCGTCGCCCGGTCCGTCACCGGCCCTCACCTCGCCCCGCTGATCGACGGGGACGCCGACGCCGCCGTGCCCTGGCTCGCCACCGCCTACGTGGCCGGGCCGACGCTCTCCGCCGCCGTGCGCGGGGCGGGCGCGCTGGACGAGGCCGAGGTGCGGATGCTGGGCGCCGGGCTGGCCCGCGCGCTGGCGGCCGTGCACGCGGCGGGGATCGTGCACCGGGACGTGAAACCGGGCAACGTCATGCTCGCCGCCGACGGGCCCCGCCTCATCGACTTCGGGATCGCCCGGGACACCGGCGCCACCCCGCTCACCACGACCAGCCGGATGGTCGGCAGCCCCGCCTTCATGTCCCCGGAGCACGTCGCGGGCAGCGGACGCGTCGTCCCGGCCTCCGACGTCTTCTGCCTCGCCTCCGTGCTCTGCTTCGCCGCCACCGGGCGCGACCCGTTCGGCGACGGCCCCGTGGCGGCCGTCCTGTACCGCGTCAAATACGTCGAGGCCGATCTCGCGGACGTGCCGGAGACGCTGCGCGCGGTCCTCGCGGACTGCCTCACCGCCGACCCGGCCGCCCGCCCCACCGCCGCCGCCCTCGCCGAACGGCTGGCGCCCGGCGCCGCGTCCGGCTGGCCCGCCCCGGTCGGCGCGCAGATCGCGGAGCACGGAAGGGAGCTGGCGCGCGTCACCGCGCTGTCCGGCCCCCTGCTGCCCGGCTACACGCCGACCCAGGCCGCCACCGGGGCCCCGGCCGACCCGTACGGACGGCCCGCCGCGGCACCGGATGCCGTGCCCCCCGTGCACCTCGCCCCCACCGAGGGCCCCGGTCTCCCCGCGCCCCCGCGCCGCCGGCGGCGCGGGCTCGCCGCCGCCCTGGCGGCGCTGGTCCTGCTGGGCGCGGCCACCGGCGGGTACCTGGGGTGGCGCGAGCGCGGCGGCGCCGGGGCCCGGGCGGGCGGCGGTGGGCCGAAGGCGGCGGTCATGGTGGCGGGCGTGGGCGAGAAGGGCGGCCCGGATGCCTCGGGGACCGTCCCCTACGGCCGCGACGTACGGCCCGCCGGCTGGAAGAAGCCGTGGCGGGGCGCGTTCGCGGAGCCCCCGCTCGGCTGCTCGGCCGGACGTGACGTGCTGGTGTGCCGACTGGTCGACGGCACGTACGAGGCGCTGTCGGCCGCCGACGGGCACCGCCTGTGGACGTTCGACTCGGGCCAGGAGATGAGCGGCCGGCAGGCGGGCTACGGGCCCAGCGGCGCGTTCTTCATGCCCGCGGGGGCCACCGTGCCCACGGTGTACGACGACACCGTCCTGCTCGCCGTCGGCAGCCGCCTCCACGCGCTGGACGCCCGCACGGGCAAGGGGCGTTGGGAGACCAGGGCGGGCGGGGCCCTGTCCCTGGAGAGCGCGCCGCTGGTGGTCGGCGACCTGGTCTTCGCCGCCGCCTCGGCGTCCGAAGGGGCCGAACTCGCCGCGTACGACCGGAGGACGGGCACCGAGAAGTGGCGGATGCGGCTGGCGGAGGAGGACATCGCCAACGCGCAGAAGGGCAACTTCTGGCCCGTCGCCACCGACGGCAAGGTGGTGTACGCGATCGGCCTGGAGGGCCCGCAGGCCTTTCGCCCGGAGGACGGCCGGCTGCTGGGCACGGCCGGGGGCGACGCCCGGCAGAAGCCCATGAACTCCGGCTGCACGGACCTGCGGGTGCGCGGCGGCTCCGCCTTCTGCACGACGTTCGTGCCCAACGACGAGGGCGACTCCGGTTTCGGCGAGGACATCGCCGTACTCCGGTTCACGGCCGGCGACCTCAGGGCCCGGGGGCGGGTGGAGCTGGACGCCGGGCTGGTGTCCGGCGCGAGGCTGACCGCGCTCGACGACCGGGTCGCCGTGCTGAGCAGGGGCGACGAGTACGTGGAGAGCGTGCCCCACGAGATCGACGTCGTGAGCCGGGCGGACGGCCGCACCCTCGGCCGCTTCCCGCTGACGCCCCACCCCGGGGAGGGCCTGAGCAACCCGGCCTCCGCCCCGCTCATCGTCGCCGACACCGTGGTCTGGGCGGACACCTCGGTGCTGTACACGGTGGCGGTCCGCCCCGACGGCACGCTCGGCCCCCTCAAAAGGACCAGGATCGCCGGCGCCCCCGGCCCGAGCGCGACCCCGGACTACGACAGGGCCCAGAGCATCGAACTGGGCAGGGAACTGCTGGCCCCCCGGGTGCTGCCCGTGGGCGGGGTGGTGCACCTCGTGTACGACGACGGCACGACGGTCTCCGTACGGCTGCCGGACTGACCGACTGATCCGCCCGACGCACCACGCACGACGCACGCACCGGACCGTTCCCGTACGACCGAGGAGAGCGCACAGTGATCCAGCCGCTGCCGGCCGGGCGGGCCCGGCTGATCGGGCCGTACCAGCTGCTCGGGCTGCTCGGCGCGGGCGGCATGGGCGAGGTCTATCTCGCCCGGCCCATGGGCGGCCCGCAGGGCCCGGGGTCTGCCCTGGTCGCCCTGAAGACCGTCCGGCCCGACCTGGACCTGGACGACGGCTTCCGGGTCCGCTTCCGCCGCGAGATCGCCGCCGCCGAGGCCGTCCGCAGCCCGCACACCGCCGCGCTCGTGGGCGGCGACGCGAGCGGCCGGCTGCCGTGGCTGGCCACCGAGTACGTCCCCGGGCCCTCGCTCGCCGAGGCGGTGACCCGGGGCGGACCGCTCCCCGAACCGGCGGTCCGGGCCCTCGGCGCCGGTCTGGCCCTGGCGCTGGCGGACATGCACGCGGTCCGCGACCTGAAACCGGGCAACGTGCTCCTCGGGCCGGAGGGACCCAAGGTCATCGACTTCGGCATCGCCCAGGCGTTCGACGCCACCCAGCTCACCCGTACCGGAGTCGTCGTCGGCAGCCCGGGCTACATCTCGCCCGAGCACGTCAACGGCTCCCGGGCGCTGGTGCCCGCGTCCGACGTGTTCTGCCTGGGCGCGGTGCTGGCCTTCGCGGCCACGGGGCACGGGCCGTTCGACGACTCCGACATGGCCGCCGTGATCTTCCGGATCGCCCGGGGCGAGGCCGAGCTCTCCCGGGTGCCGCCCGCCCTGCGCCCGGTGATCGAGGCGTGCCTGCGGACCGACCCGGCCGCCCGGCCCACCCCCGGCGGCCTGGCGGAGCTGCTGCTGCCGGAGCGGCCCGCGCCGGGCGCGTTCCCGTGGACCGACGCGGTACGGGGGCAGCTGGCCGCCCACGCCGCGGCGGCCGACGCCTGCGCGCGGGCGGCGGCCCCCGCACCGGCCGCCGCCCCGCCGCTCCCGCCCCACCACCCGGCGTTCGCCCGCACCCCGGTCGTGCCGGTCGCGGTCCCGGGGGAGCGGAAGGGCGGCAGGCGGCTGCGGCTCGGGCTCGCCGCGCTGGCGACGGCGGGGTGCGTCGCACTGGGCGCGGTCCTCCTCCCGGGGCTCTTCTCCGGTGACGACGGGCGCGACGGCGCAGGCGGGGGCGCCCGGCCGACGGCGTCCGCCTCCGGGGCGGTGTCCACCGAGGGCGCCGGCCAGGTCGTCTTCCCGCACGCGGACCCGGGCCGCACCGGCGACTTCGGCGCGGCGGCGGCCGACATCGCCACCCGTCCGGAGGGCTGGCGGGCCTGGCACACCCGGGTGGACGACGGCCGGGTCGAGTGCGTGTACGCCGATGCGTCGGTGGTGTGCGCGGGCCCCCGCCGGATCACCGCGCTGGCGGCGGCGGACGGCAAGCGGCTGTGGCGCGGCGCGCGGACCGCGTCGGGTCCCACGTCGGTGGCGGCGGTCCTGGACGGCACGGTGTACGCCTTCGAGGGCGGTGCCCTGGTGGCGCGCGGGCTGTCCGACGGCGCCGAGAAGTGGCGCGTACGGCTGCCGGACGGGGTGGCCGTGGCCGACTCCGTGCAGTCGGGCGGCACCCTGTACTACGCCACGAGGGCGCGGGGCTCGGCGACGGGCCGGCTGGTCGCGCGCCGCCTGACCGGCGACCACGGCCGGCTCTGGGACGAGGAGTGGCGGGAGCCGTCCGAGACCTCCGAACTCCTCCTGGACGACGGCCGGCTCGTCGCGGCGGGCGACGCGGTCACCGTCGTGAAGGCGTCGGACGGGACCCGGGTCTCGGCGGCCGACGCGGCGTGCCGCACCCCGGCCCTGAAGGGCAGGCGGCTCTTCTGCCCGGGCCCGGACGGTCTGGCCGTGGCCGATGTGACGTCCCCCGGGAAGCGGCGCACGCTCCTCCCCGGCGTGGAGATCGCGTACCGCCCGGCACTGGCGGCCGACGGCACGGTCGTGGTGAGCAGCCCGGACCGGGTCTACGCGGTGGAGCCGGCGTCCGGGGAGGTGCGGTGGGCGACGTGCGAGTGCGACGAGCTCGTGGCCCACTCGGGGGTGCCGTTCGTCGTCGGTGACCGTGTGATGATCGTGCAGGATTTCGGCCCCACGGGTGTCCCCCTCGACTCGGAGGGCGAGGCCGAGCCGCGGGGCGCGGCGGAGATCAAGGGCTGGCCGGGCCCGACGGTGAACGACTATCCGGACCCGGCGTCGGTGTCCGTCCTGGCCCGGGGCGACACGGTGCTCGCGAGCTTCGAGAACGGCACGGTGCTGTCGGCGTACGCGCCGTGACGTCGGCCGGGGGTGGGGGGGGGGGGGCCCCCCCCCCCCCCCCCCCCCGCGCCCCCCGGGGGGGGGCGCCCCCCCCCCCCCCCCGCCCCCCCCCCCGCGGGGCCCCCCCGCCCCGCC
>NZ_JBHUXS010000034.1:20132-37318 GCF_042669245.1 Streptomyces sp. NPDC057249
CGCGGGGGGGGGGGGCGGCGGGGGGGGGGGGGGGGGGGGCGGGGGGGGGGGGGGGGGGGGGGGGGGGGGGGGGGGGGGGGGGGGGGGGGGGCCCCCCCCCCCCACCCCCGCTCCTCGGTCGCCGGAGGGGCTCGCGCTCCCTACCGCTGCCGCCGCAGGTGCTCCGCCACCGGTGTCAGGGCCGCCCGCAGTTCCGCCAGCGCCTCCGCCGACAGCAGGTCCACGAAGTGGCGGCGCACGGAGGCCACGTGGTGCGGCGCCACCCGTCGCATCGTCTCCGCGCCCTCCTCCGTCAGCACCGCGTACAGCCCCCGCCGGTCCGACTCGCAGTTCTCCCGGCGGACGAGCCCCGCGCTCTCCATGCGCGTGATCTGGTGCGACAGCCGGCTCTTGGACTGCAGGGTCGCGCCCGCGAGGTCGCTCATCCGCATCCGCCGTTCCTCGGACTCGGAGAGGTTGACCAGGATCTCGTAGTCGTTCATGGTCAGCCCGAACGGCTGGAGGTCCTTCTCCAGCTGGTAGGTCAGCAGCCTGCTGACGTCCAGGTGGGTGCGCCAGGTGCACTGCTCTGCATCGCTCAGCCAGCGGGTGGCCGTCTCGGTCTCCATGTATGGATTCTACCTAAGAAGTTGAAAGCCGGACGAAGTGTGAGGGTGTGACACCCGGCACCGCGCACGCGGACCGCACCGGGGCGCAGACGTTCGACGTCACACTCCGCAGACTACCGTTCACAAACCGAAGCGACGCTGGAGGTCCCCCAGCTGACCGGGCGCCCGGGGTGTCTGGCCCGGCCCGGCACCTCCGCCCGGCACTCCCGCCTGCTGCGGGACCGCCCCCGTCGGCTGTTCGGCCATCAGCGCCTCGGAGGACTGGAGCAGCACCGTACCGGCGCCGACGAACTCGAACTGGTGCTCCTCGCCGGAGGCCCCGCCGATCCCGGTCAGCCCGCGCAGCCCGCCCAGGAGGCCGGTCATGTAGCCGTGGTCGTAGTGGTGGCAGGGGGACGGGCAGTCCGCCCAGCCGACCAGCGCCTGCGGGTCGACGCGCAGCGGGGGCTCCATGAAGACCACCGGACCGTTGGACGCGGCGACGAACTTGCCGGTGCCGATCAGCGTCAGGAAGCCGGGCACGATCGACTGCTTCAGCGCCAGCGACGGCTGGTACGCGAGCAGGTTGCCGGACCGGATCGTCAGGTTCCCGTCGTCCAGGTCGTAGGAGTTCACGTCGAACGCCCGGTCGGCGAGCAGCATCTTGCCGCTGCCCTCGGCCACCACCCAGTCGCTCGCGTGCAGCGGGGAGTGGAAGCTGGAGCGGACCAGCCGCTCGAAGCGGCCGTGCCCGATGCCGTCGAAGCTGATCTGCCCGTAGTAGGCGATCATCTTGCCCTTCTGGAGGAACCACTGGCCCCCCTTGAGCTCCACGCAGAAGGTGTACGCGTTGACGTTGTCGTCCGACGGCAGCGTCATCGGGTCGAAGACCACGGGCCCGTTCAAAGCTTCTCCTCCGACGCCTGGACGTACACCGCACCGCTGCCGCTCAGCTCCAGCTGGAAGCCCTCGCCCGAGCCGCGTCCCACCATCTCGCGCCAGCCGAGCGCGGTGGAGAGCTTGTTGCGCACGTCGCCGTGGTGGGCGACGTACGCCTGGGGATCGACGTGCACGTCGCGGCCCGGGGTGATCGGCAGCTCGATGACCCCGCCGTGCGCCATCACGGCCACCGCGCCGTGCCCCCGGAGCGTCGTGGTGAACAGGCCCTGCCCGGTCACCTGGCCGCGCACCATGCCCATCACACCGCCCTGCGACCCCATGAACATCGTGCCCTGCTGGAGCGTCCCGTCGAAGGCGAGCAGCCGGTCCGCCTCCACGTAGAGGGTGTCCCCGGAGAGGTTGATCACGTGGATGTGGTGGCCGCCGTGGCCGAACATCACCGTGCCGTTGCCCTCCACCGTCATCAGCGGGGTCGCCTCGTTCGCCAGCCGGCGGCCGATCATCGACATCACGCCGCCCTGGCCGCCCTGGATGTTCGGCGTGAACGCCACCTCGCCCCGGTACGCGAGCATCGCCCCGCGCTGGCTGAACATCTTCTGGCCGGGGACCACCGTCGCCTCGACCATCTTCGAGTTGATCTCACGGAACGGCATCAGACGTTCCCCCCGATCGTGTTCCGCTCGCTGGGCTGCACGTAGACCAGTCCGTCGCCCTCGAAGCGGATCTGGAAGGACTCGCCGGAGCCCTCGCCGATCAGCGTCCGGAAGTTCACCCCGGACTGGAAGTTCTGCTGGAGGTTGCCCTGGTGGGCGATGTACGCGCCCGGGTCCACGAACAGCGGGTACTGGGGGGAGACCCGCAGCACCACGGCGGTGCCGTCCGACATGATCGCCGCCTGGCCGGTCCCCTCCACGGTGGTGGTGAACAGGCCGTTGCCCGTCGCCCCGCCGCGCAGGCCGGTGAACGTGGTGCCGGTGCGCAGCCCCGCGTCGGTGCAGAGCAGATTGCTCGCCTCGACGTACAGCTTGTCGCCGTGCAGCGAGACGAGGTTGATCTCGCTCGCCCGGTCCGCGAAGTAGCAGGTGCCCCGCCCGGTGACCTGCATCACGGCCATCGACTCACCCGTCAGCCTGCGGGTCACCATCCCGCGCAGTCCCTCACCGCCACCCGTCATCTTCTTGAACGTCATCTGGCCCTCGTACGCGACCATCGAGCCGTTCTTCGCCTTGACGGCATCGCCTGCCAGATCGACGGCGAGCGTCTTGTTTCCCTCGAGCCGGAACATTGCCACCCGGCGAAAATAGCCGCAGCCGCCACCGCCGGAACAGGGGCAGTCGGGCCATCGGGCTCCGGTGACCGCCTCTGATACGCATCCGGTACGGGACCCGGACGCGATCGGGACGTACGTCCCACGGAGCGCCCGGCGGCGGGACCGCCGTCCGTCCGGACCCGCCGCCGGAGGTCCCGGCCCGCGATGTCACAATGGGTGCCGCTTGTGCGTGCGTTCACAAGCTGTCACGCCCCTCCCACCGAAGGTGCCCCCGTGGACATCAAGACCGCCACCGCCCTGCACCGGCTGCGCCTCATCTCGATTCCCGAGGCGCTGTCCTTCCCGGCGCTGATCCTCTTCGGCTCGGTGCTGAGCCGGGTCTCCGACATCGACTTCCTGATGATGCCGCTGGGCATGCTGCACGGCGTGCTCTTCGTGATCTACGTCGTGCTGCTGCTCGACGTGTGGGCGAAGACCAAGTGGCCGCTGAAGCGCGTCGCGTTCTTCTTCCTGCTGTGCGTGCTGCCCTTCGGCGGTCTGTACGGCGACAAGGTGCTCAAGCGCTACGAGGCGGACAGCGTCATCGCCGCCCGGGCCCGCCGCGAAGGCACGGTCAGCGCATGATCGTCGCCTTCTCCGTCAGCCCGCTCGGGGTGGGCGAGGACGTCGGCGAGTACGTCGCCGACGCCGTCCGCGTCGTCCGCGAGTCCGGGCTCCCGAACCGCACCGACGCCATGTTCACCTCCATCGAGGGGGAGTGGGACCAGGTCATGGACGTGGTGAAGCGCGCCGTGGCCGCCGTCGAGGCACGGGCGGGCCGGGTCTCCCTGGTCCTGAAGGCGGACATCCGCCCCGGGGTCACCGACGGGCTCACCTCCAAGGTGGAGACCGTCGAGCGGTACCTCGCCGACTGACCCTCCGTACGCACGTACGTGGAGCCCCCGCCCGGACCGCCCGGCGGGGGCTCTCCTCATTCCGGCACCGCGAGCGCGATCCCCAGCGGCGTCCGCTCGTACAGCACCTGGTGCCCGTAGCGGCGCGAGGTCAGCAGCCCCGCCGCCCGCAGCACCGACAGGTGCTCCGACACCGACGACGGCGCCAGGCCCAGCCGGTGCGCGAGCGCACTCGTCCCCGCGGGCTCGTCCAGCGCGCACAGCACGTCCGCCCGCACCCGCCCGAGCAGCCGCGCCAGCGCCTCCGGGGTGCTCGCGCCCGGCTCCGTCCACAGGCCCCCGATGCCGCGCGCCGGATAGACGACCGCCGGCAGCCAGGGGTCCTCGAACCCGCCGACCGTGGCCGGCCAGACGAACACGGACGGCATCAGCACCAGCCCCTGGCCGCCCAGCACCCGGGAGTGCCGGCTCTTCGTGTCGGTGATGGTCAGCGTCGAGCCCGACCAGCGCAGCCGGGGGCTCAGCTCACCGAGCAGCCGCTCGAAACCGACCGCCGCCAGCCGCCGCGAGTGGTACGCCACATCCGCTTCGAGCAGCGCGCGCAGCCGGGGCCAGTGCGGCGCGACCAGCACCTCCCAGGCCCGTTCGAGGAGGTCCGCCAGTTGCCGCACGCTCCGCGCCGGGTCGGCCAGCAACGCCTGCCCGGCAGGCGAGCCCAGTGCCCTCGGCCGGTCCCGGAGCGAGGCCGCGATGTCCTGGCGGGCCAGCTCCGGATCGACCGCCCGCACCGCCGCGATCTCCTCCTCGAACGAGGCGAGCGGCCCCACGGGCGGCGGTGAGAAGAAGTCCGGACAGTGCCCGCCGTCCGGCATCAGCAGCCACAGCGGTTCCAGTTCGAGCCCGGCCGCCGCGTCCCGGATGCGGCGCAGCCACGGCAGGTGGTAGCCCTGCTGCTCCGGCCGCGCCAGCACCCGTACCGCCGCCTGGGTCTCCCAGAGCGGCGAGAGGGCGAAGCGGCAGCGCAGCAGATCGCTCCCGTCGAAATGCAGGTGGGAGGACATCGGCGCACCCCCGCGAAGATTCGGCTGAGGCCGAAAGTCTACGGCCCGGGCGCCCCGGTCCCGCAGGCTGCGCCCATGCCGAGAGACACCACCGATCCCGGGGCGGGCCGCCACACCCCCGACATCCCGGACCCCGCCGTCGCCGGACCGGCCGCTCTTCCGGCCCCGCCCCCGGAGCGCGCCGGTCCTCCCGACCCGAGCGGGCCGGCCGCGCCCCGGGGGTACCGCGCGGTCTTCGCCGTACGGGAGTTCCGGGCCGTCTTCGCCGCGCACCTGCTCTCACTGCTCGGCGTCGTCGTCAGCGAACTCGCGCTCACCGTCCTCGTCTACGACCTCACCTCGTCGCCCCTGCTCAGCGCCCTCACGTTCGCGCTCGGCACGCTCCCGTACCTGGTCGGCGGCACCCTGCTCGGCGGCCTCGCCGACCGCTACCCGGCCCGCCGGGTCCTGGTCACCTGCGATCTGGTCTGCGCGGTCTGCGTCGCCGTGATGGTGCTGCCGGGCACCCCGGTCGCCGGGCTGCTGGGGCTGCGCTGCCTGGTCGCCGCCGTCTCGCCGGTCTTCACCGGCACGCGGATGGCCGCGCTCACCGACATCCTCGGCGAGGGCGAGCTGTTCGTGCTGGGGCGCTCGCTGCTGCGGATCGTCTCGCAGGGGTCGCTGCTCGCCGGTTTCGGCGTCGGCGGGGTGCTGCTGACCGTGGTCTCGCCGCGCGGCGCGATCACGCTCACCGTCGCCACCTTCCTCTGCTCGGCCGCGCTGCTGCGCTTCGGCACCCGCGACCGGCCCGCCCGCGCGAAGGACGGGGACGGCGCCTCGCTGCTGGGGGAGTCCCTGTCCGGCGCCCGGCTGGTCCTCGGCCACCGCCGCGTCCGGGCGCTGCTGCTGCTGTTCTGGCTGCCGCCGATGTTCGTCGTCGCCCCGGAGGCCGTCGCCGCGCCGTACGCCGACGAGATCGGCGTCGGCCCGGCCGCGCTCGGGCTGCTGATGTGCGCGATGCCCGTCGGCCACATCGCGTCCGAGCTGTACGCGGGCTCCGCGCTCCGCCCGCGCACCCGGGAGCGGATCGTGCTGCCGCTGGCCGCCGCCGGCCTGCTCCCCCTCGTGGTCTACGCGCTGACGCCGGGCGTCGCGGGGGCCGCCGCCGCGCTCGTGGTGACCGGTGCCTCCTCCGCGTACGTCATCGGCCTGGACCAGTGGTTCGTGGCGGCCGTCCCGGAGGAGCTGCGCGGGCGGGCGATGACCCTGCTCACCGCCGGGCTGATGACGCTCCAGGGCGTCGGGATGGCCCTCACCGGGCTGGCGGCCGAGTTCTTCCCGGTGCACGGGGTGGTCGCGGGGGCGGCCGTGCTCGGCACCCTGTGCCTGCTGCCGCTGGTGGCCGAGGTGCGCGCGACCGCGCCCGGGGCCGGGGCCGGGGCCCGGACCGAAGTGCGAGACGGGGAAGACCGCCAAGTTCCCCATGGGTAAGGTCGTGGCCGTGCCGAAGCCGCTCAGTCTTCCCTTCGATCCCATCGCCCGCGCCGACGAGCTCTGGCAGCAGCGCTGGGGCCCGGTCCCGTCCATGGCGGCGATCACCTCGATCATGCGGGCGCAGCAGATCCTGCTCGCCGAGGTCGACGCCGTCGTCAAGCCGTACGGACTGACCTTCGCGCGGTACGAGGCGCTGGTGCTGCTCACCTTCTCCAAGGCGGGCGAGCTGCCGATGTCCAAGATCGGCGAGCGGCTGATGGTCCACCCGACGTCCGTGACGAACACGGTGGACCGGCTGGTGCGCTCCGGCCTCGTCGACAAACGCCCGAACCCGAACGACGGCCGGGGCACGCTGGCCTCCATCACCGACAAGGGCCGCGAGGTCGTGGAATCGGCCACCCGGGACCTGGTCGCGATGGAGTTCGGGCTCGGTGCGTACGACGCCGAGGAGTGCGCCGAGATCTTCGCGCTGCTGCGGCCGCTGCGCATCGCCGCGCAGGACTTCGAGGAGATCTGAGAGGCGCGGTTCCGGTGCCCGGCCCGCTGCAAGATCGCCCCGGACGTCCGGTTACGCTCGTTGGCATGAAACGCAGTGTGCTGACCCGATACCGGGTGATGGCTTACGTCACCGCCGTCATGTTGCTGATCCTCTGCGTGTGCATGATCTTCAAATACGGCTTCGACAAGGGCGAGGGTCTGACGCTGGTCGTCTCCCAGATCCACGGCGTGCTGTACATCATCTACCTGATCTTCGCCTTCGACCTGGGCTCCAAGGCGAAGTGGCCCGTGGGCAAGCTGCTCTGGGTGCTCATCTCGGGCACGATCCCGACCGCCGCGTTCTTCGTGGAGCGCAAGGTCGTCCGCGAGGTCGAGCCGCTGGTCGCGGGCTCTGCGCCGGCGGCCCCCGCGAACGCCTGAGGACACCCTCCGAACCGCCCCGCGCGAAGCGCCGGGCGGTTTGTCATCGACATTTACTAGGACGTCCTAGTAAATTGGGGGGCATGGACGCTGACGCGATCGAGGAAGGCCGCCGCCGCTGGCAGGCCCGTTACGACAAGGCCCGCAAGCGTGACGCGGACTTCACCACGCTGTCCGGGGACCCGGTGGAGCCGGTCTACGGCCCCCGCCCCGGGGACGCGTACGAGGGCTTCGAGCGGATCGGCTGGCCCGGCGAGTACCCCTTCACCCGAGGACTCCACCCGACCGGCTACCGGGGCCGCACCTGGACCATCCGCCAGTTCGCCGGCTTCGGCAACGCCGAGCAGACGAACGAGCGCTACAAGATGATCCTGGCCGCCGGCGGCGGCGGGCTCAGCGTGGCCTTCGACATGCCGACCCTGATGGGCCGCGACTCCGACGACCCGCGCGCCCTCGGCGAGGTCGGCCACTGCGGCGTCGCCATCGACTCCGCCGCCGACATGGAGGTCCTGTTCAAGGACATCCCGCTCGGTGACGTCACCACGTCGATGACGATCAGCGGCCCGGCCGTCCCGGTCTTCTGCATGTACCTGGTCACCGCGGAGCGCCAGGGCGTGGACCCGGCCGTCCTCAACGGCACGCTCCAGACCGACATCTTCAAGGAGTACATCGCGCAGAAGGAGTGGCTCTTCCAGCCCGAGCCCCATCTGCGCCTCATCGGCGACCTGATGGAGCACTGCGCGAGCTCCATCCCCGCGTACAAGCCGCTCTCCGTCTCCGGCTACCACATCCGCGAGGCCGGGGCCACGGCCGCGCAGGAGCTGGCGTACACCCTCGCCGACGGCTTCGGTTACGTGGAGCTCGGCCTCTCGCGCGGGCTCGACGTCGACACCTTCGCCCCCGGCCTGTCCTTCTTCTTCGACGCGCACCTCGACTTCTTCGAGGAGATCGCCAAGTTCCGCGCCGCCCGCCGCATCTGGGCCCGCTGGATGAAGGAGACGTACGGCGCCAAGACCGACAAGGCCCAGTGGCTGCGCTTCCACACCCAGACCGCCGGGGTCTCCCTCACCGCGCAGCAGCCGTACAACAACGTCGTACGCACCGCCGTGGAGGCCCTGTCCGCCGTCCTCGGCGGCACCAACTCGCTGCACACCAACGCCCTCGACGAGACCCTGGCGCTCCCCTCCGAGCAGGCCGCCGAGATCGCCCTGCGCACCCAGCAGGTGCTGATGGAGGAGACCGGCGTCGCCAACGTGGCCGACCCGCTGGGCGGTTCCTGGTACGTGGAGCAGCTCACCGACCGCATCGAGGCCGACGCCGAGAAGATCTTCGAGCAGATCAAGGAGCGCGGCACCCGCGCCCACCCCGACGGGCAGCACCCGGTCGGCCCGATCACCTCCGGCATCCTGCGCGGCATCGAGGACGGCTGGTTCACCGGCGAGATCGCGGAGTCCGCGTTCCGCTACCAGCAGGCCCTGGAGAAGGGTGAGAAGAAGGTCGTCGGCGTCAACGTGGCGCACGGCTCGGTCACCGGCGACCTGGAGATCCTGCGCGTCAGCCACGAGGTCGAGCGCGAGCAGGTCCGCGTCCTCGCCGGCCGCAAGGAGGCCCGCGACGACGCCCGGGTGAAGACCGCCCTCGACGCGATGCTGGCCGCCGCCCGCGACGGCTCCAACATGATCGCGCCGATGCTCGACGCGGTCCGCGCGGAGGCCACCCTCGGCGAGATCTGCGGCGTCCTGCGCGACGAGTGGGGCGTCTACACGGAGCCCGCCGGCTTCTGACGGGCCGGCGGTCCGGCGGCGGCGCCCAGGCCCGCCAGCAGCAGCAGTGTGAAGCGCCGGGCCCAGTCGGCATCGACGGGCTCGGCGCTCACCAGTGTCCGGTGCACCACCGCGCCGGCGATCACATCGAAGATCAGGTCCGCCGTCAGGTCCGCGGTGGCCTCGTCCGGCTCGACGGGCAGCTCGCCGCGCTCCTGCGCCCGCCGCCGCCCCTGGAGCACGAGCCGCTTCTGCCGGTTGACGATCGAGTCCCGGATACGGGCCCGCAGCGCCTCGTCCCGCGTCGACTCGGCGACCACCGCCATCAGCGCGGTCCGGGTCTCCGGCCGGTCGAGCAGCGCGGCGAACTGGAGCACGACCGCCTCCACATCGGCGGCCAGGCTGCCCAGGTCCGGCATCTCCAGCTCGTCGAAGAGCACCGCCACCGCGTCCACGACCAGCTCGTTCTTGCCCGCCCAGCGCCGGTACAGGGTCGTCTTGGCGACCCCGGCCCGCGTCGCCACGTCACCCATGGTCAGCTTCGACCAGCCGAGGTCCACGAGCGAGGCTCTGGTCGCCTCCAGGATCGCCTCGTCGGCCTCGGCGCTGCGCGGGCGTCCCGATCGTGCGGGTTTGGGGTGGCTGCGGCTGAGCATGCGGCGACCATACCCGTCAGTAGGTAAATCCGACCGGCCTCGGAAGCTGTGAGACAGATCACCGAACACTCTTGTGCGTGAGGGGGCGTGGCCAGTTACGCTACGGGTCGTAGCGTAAGGCGACGGTCCGGGCCGTCGCGGCGCCACGAACGAACGACAGCCACAGGCGCCGGGTGGGGACCGGGCGCCGCACCGGGTCTTTCAGGGGCCCTGGAGCCGTGTCTGTCCGTCCGCCTCGCATGCCGGCGAGGGTCGCGGGCGGGCGCGGTTCCCGTATCGCTTTCCGGAACGGCGCACCGAAGGGGGAGGATGTACGCATGCAGCCCAGAAACATGTCCATGAGCGGCGTCGTCGACCTCGCCGCGGTGAAGGCGGCCGGAGAGGCCAAGGCGAAGGCGGAGCAGGCGCGCGCCGAGTCCGCGCGTCAGGGCGGCCCCGCGGCCGTCCCCGCGTCCTCCCTCGTGATCGACGTCAACGAGGCGGGCTTCGAGAACGACGTCCTCCAGCGCTCCGCCGAAGTGCCCGTCGTCATCGACTTCTGGGCCGAGTGGTGCGAGCCGTGCAAGCAGCTGGGCCCGCTCCTGGAGCGCCTGGCCCATGAGTACAACGGCCGCTTCCTGCTGGCCAAGGTCGATGTCGACGCCAACCAGATGCTGATGCAGCAGTTCGGCATCCAGGGCATCCCCGCGGTCTTCGCGGTCGTCGCGGGCCAGGCGCTGCCGCTCTTCCAGGGCGCGGCCCCCGAGGCCCAGATCCGGCAGACCCTGGACCAGCTGATCCAGGTCGGCGAGGAGCGCTTCGGCCTCACCGGCATCGCGGTCGACCCCGCGGCCGCCGGTGAGCCGGCCCAGGCGGCGGCCCCGGTCCCGCCCGGCCCGTACGACTCGCTCCTGGAGGCGGCCGCCCGGGCGCTCGACGCCAACGACTTCGCGGGCGCGGTCCAGGCGTACAAGAACGTCCTGTCCGACGACCCGGCCAACACCGAGGCGAAGCTGGGCCTCGCCCAGGCCGAGCTGCTGGCCCGGGTCCAGGCGACGGACCCGCAGAAGGTGCGCACGGACGCGGCGGAGAAGCCGGCCGACGCGGACGCGCAGATGGCGGCGGCCGACCTCGACCTCGTCGGCGGCCATGTGGAGGACGCCTTCGGACGGCTGGTCGAGACCGTGCGCCGCACCTTCGGCGAGGACCGCGACCGGGTGCGGCTGCGGCTGCTCGACCTCTTCGAGGTGATCGGCCCGGAGGACCCGAGGGTCGGCGCGGCGCGTACCGCGCTGGCGCGCGTCCTGTTCTGATCCGGTCTGTCCGATCCGATTGTCCTGAACTGACAACACGGCCGCGGCCGCCTCCGGGCGCCGCGGCCGTTTTCGCGATCCGGCGATAAGAGTGGGCTCCGCTTTACCAAATCTTGATAAAAGCACGCCCTGTTACTCGCAGTAAATCGATCTTTGTGACCTGCCCCGTTTCGCTCATCTTTCCTCCCTTTCGTCCGTTGGTCCGGGGCAACCCTGTGTGGCCGCTCGGTGTCAGCAGGTCGTGGCTCGGTTATGGGGGCATTACCAGCGAGTAACGAACCCCCTTGTGTCCCGGCCGGGAATGGACCACGATCGGCCACGCTCGGTCCAATAACGCCAGTCCGGCTGCCAGTCGGGAGCGGCGGCTCCGTTGGGTCCCCACCGGGCGGGCCGGCGGCAGTGGCGCCGGCTCCGGACAGGGGGGTTCCTGCCGGTCGGCAGGGCCTGTCCGATCAGGTCGCGTACTCGCGTGACCAGTGGTTGTCGCTCGGGGGTGATCGCCGGTGAAGCGGACGCGGTACAGCCTCCGTTCGCGGGCGCTCTCCTTTCCGAGGACGTAGCACTTCTCCCATCCCAGGTCGGGCAGGATGCCTGACCGGAGATGTACGTCCGAGAAGGAGGAAAAGTATGAGTTCCCAGGTTCGCGGTGGCACGAGATGGAAGCGTTTCGCTGTCGTCATGGTGCCGAGCGTCATAGCCACCGCCGCCGTCGGCGTGGGCCTGGCGCAGGGCGCGCTCGCCGCGTCGTTCAGCGTGTCGGGGCAGGAGTTCAAGGTCACCGCCGCTGAGCTGAAGGGCGAGGGCTTCGTCCAGTACGGCAGCATCGCGACCGAGGACGGCGCCGACCCCACGAAGGACAACGGCAAGGCGCACGCCGTGGCCGTCTCCGGGTTCCGTCACGCCACCATCACCAAGATGTGCCAGTCGGTCGTCACGCCCAACCTGCCCTTCGGGCTGGGCAGCGTGACGCTGCGGCTGACCGCCGGTGACCCGAAGGACACCGACAAGAAGGTCGACGCCACCGGGCTCTACCTCGACGTGTCGGAGCTCAAGGGTGACGCCGAGTTCGGCAACATCGACATCGGTCCGCGTGCGGGCGACCTGAAGAACCCGGGCATCCAGCCCGACGCCGGGAAGTACGTCAACCCGAACGGGTTCTCTCAGCGGGCCGAGACCGCCAAGCTGACGGGCGTGCAGCAGAGGGCGTGGGCCACCACGGCAGGAACGTTCAAGCTGCCGGGTCTGCACCTGTCGCTGCACAAGGGCGTCAACGAGTGCTACTAGGGCACTAGCCCGGGCGGCCGGGGGAGCACAGCGGGTCCCCGGCCGCCCACCCTTCTCTTTCTCACAGCAGTACCGGTTCCCAGGGAGCTGTTTTCCATGAGCCCCGAATCCCAAGGGCAGAACGAGCACTATCTCTCCGTCGCCCGGCGAGGCTTCCGCACCTGGCGGGGTGACCGGCCGTTCTGGGCCGGACTGTTCACCATGCTGGGCGGCGTGCCCATCATGTACTTCCCGTACGCGAACATGCACCTCGGCAACGTGACGCTGGCCATGTCCACCACGGCCGGCGCGGGTTCGCTGATCATCGGTGTCCTGCTCGTCACGCTGGGCCTGACGATGTGGTTCCACAGCATCGTCCGCGTGTTCGCCGGTGTCGCGGCGATTCTGCTGGCCCTCATCTCCATACCCGTCGCCAACATCGGCGGCTTCCTGATCGGTTTCGTCTTCGCCCTGGTCGGCGGCGCGCTCTCCGTGTCCTGGGCCCCGGGCGAACCGCCGGCGGCCGAGCCCGCTCCCGCCGGGGAGGCCCCGGAGACCGTCACGTTCGCGAAGGACGAGCCGTTCCCCGAGGGCGCGCTCCACGGGGCGGGTGTTCCCGAGCAGCAGGCCCCGTACGACACCACGGTCGACGCCGAGGGCGGGAGGCACCGTGCGGGGTGACGACGAGCAGGTGAACCGCGTGGACGAGAGCGGAACCCGGGAACGCCGGGGCCCCCGCCACGCCGCCCCCAGGAAGTCACTGCTGACGAAGCTCCACATGCCCGCGGGCAAGAAGGCGTTCGCGCTCGCCGCGATGCCGACGGCGGTCTTCGTCGGGATGGGCCTCACACCGCGACTGGCGATGGCCGACGACACCACGGACATCCCCTTCGCGCCCGGCCCCTGCGTCACGCGCTCCGACGAGCCGAGCGAGTCGGCGGAGCCGACGCCCTCCGCGTCGAAGACGCCGTCCCCCTCCACGAGCGAGAGCGCGAAGCCGACGCCGGGGTCGACCGGCGAGGCGACCCCGAAGCCCACGGCCACGGGCTCGGCGGACGACACCGCGAAGAGCACCGACACCGCGAAGAAGAGCACCGACGCCGCCCCGGCCGAGACCCCGGCCGCCACACCGTCGCCCACGAAGACGACGAACCCGCTCGACCCGCTGGGCCTCGGCGACGCGCTCAAGGACCTCTTCGACGGCGGCAAGGACAAGGAGACGGCGAGCCCGTCCCCGAGCCCCACCACGGCGTCCCCGAAGCCGACCGCGACCGCCACCGAGGACGCGAAGGACGAGTCCGCGGACAAGGCCACCGACGCGGCGGAGGACGCGGTGAAGGACACCGCCGACAAGACGACCGAGGCCATCCGCGAGGCGGCCGGCAAGGCGGGCCGGACGGTCGAGGAGCTGGACGAGGACGTCAAGGGCACCGACGCCAAGAAGGACGAGGACATCCCGGACGGCGCCAAGGAGCGGTTCCCGTGTCCGACCGCGGACCCGGAAGCCCTGGCCAACGCGAAGCTGGAGCCGGGCATCCCGAGCCTGGCCAGCGACCCGTGGATTCTGGAGAGCTCGCTGCTCACCCTCAACGGGCTCGACTACAAGGGCATCGTGGAGGTGCGGAAGGGCGACGGCACCATCAAGAAGGTGCTGAAGTTCACCGCGTCCTCGGTCGACATCAAGGACCTGCACCAGCTGACGACCGGCCCGATGCCCGGTGTCACGGGCCATGTGCAGGCGCGGAAGGGCTCCACCTCCACGATCCGCAACGGCACGGTGACGATGTACACGGAGGAGCTGAAGGGCAACCTCTTCGGCTTCGTCCCGGTCACCTTCAGCCCGGAGACCCCGCCCCCGCTGAACGTCCCGTTCGCGTTCTTCACCCACGTGAAGGTCACCCAGGCCGGCCAGTTCGGCGGCACGCTGACCGTCCCGGGCCTGCACAACTACTTCACCAAGGACGGCGCCTGACGTATCTCCGAACTCCAGGTCAGATGTACTCAGGGCGGCGCAACGCACCTTTCGGGGTAAGCGGTACGCCGCCCTGAGTCTTCTTGTGCGTTCGGGCCGGCACAACCGGCAGTGACTCGACAGGGTCAGTACGTTTCGCAGTGGCCGAAGCTCAGGCCGAGCGCTCGGTGACGAATCCGGGCTGCTTCGCCGAGGGAGAGGTCGTAGGCGAGGAGCGTCCGGAGAAACAGGCGAAATCCCAATTCCGCGTCGACTTCGGTGACTACGGCCTTCAGGGATGACGAACCGCCTTCCCCCATGGCATCGCGCAACGCCGCAGCCATGTCACTGATCTCGCGCAGTACGGCTTCCTTCGCCTCCGTGCGGGCGGGAGAGACGAAGGGTACGTACCTCGGGGCGACCTTGTGCAGATAGCTCTCGCATGTCGCGGCCACGTGAGAGAGCCACCTGGAACCGTGGGCGTCGAACGCATCGACAGCATGGGTTCGGTGCGCGACGGCTCGCCACAATGTACTCACGGTGGCGTCGGGGAGCGCGGAGTCGAGCAGTCGCCGGACGTCCTCGAGCAGCACAGCGGCCATCGACCCAGGAGGGACGCCTGGTTCGTCGGTGAGGACCCGGAGCAAGATGTCGGCGGCTGAGCCCTCGTACTGCCAGTCCGTCCCATGAAGGGCACCCGCGAGGCGCGGCAACCCGAGGGAAACGGCCGCGAAGTCCCGGCGGCCGGGGTCTAGGGGTGGCCAGCGCACGTTGAGCCCCGCGAAGGTCGCCGCAGTGGGATAGGCGAGCGAATGCCCGATCCGCAAGAGGCGCTCGTACTGCTCGTACGTCATCGGGACGCTGTATTCCTTGGCTGTACGCAAGAAGAGCCGGAGTCCCAGGTCGGCGTCGACCTCCTCGACCACTCGCAGGAGTGCTGCGACGGTGGAGGGAATCCCGCATTCGGATGCGAAGGGCGCGACCTCCTGGATCTCCGTTGCCACGAGCGCGCGCAGTTCGTGTTCGGACACTGTCGGCCGTGCGCGATTCAGCGCGTGTGCCTCGTCCGGGTCCCGCTCGGGCCCATCCGCCGGACATTCCAGCGCGACAGCCGACAGCCATCCACGGACATCCGAGTCGTTGTGGGGTACAGCGAGCAGTGCCGCACGAAGTGTGTGGTCGGAAAGCTCGGATCCGAGCAGCAATCCGGCGTCTCTGCCGAGTTGGCAGTCATCGGATACGGGCGGGCCAGCGAGGCCGCCGAGACCGAATTCCCCTGCGTAGTCGTAGTAATAGACCTCACGCGAACGTGTCACTTCAGCCTCATTTGCACTGGCCTTCATTGCCGATCCGCTTGAAGCCCAAGAAGCAGATCGGGTACGGGTACGGCATCGACCGTGTCATGTTCTCCCGACGGCCCGCAGAAGGACGGCGCCCGGCGCCCCTCGTTAGCATGGCGACGGCCCGGCATCCCACGGGGCGCGGGCCGTCGCCATCCTCGGTCGAGGCATGCATGTGGGGGGACGGATGAGTTCGATGTACGCGACACAGCCGGGAGAAGCGCGGATCGAGGCGCAGGAGGCCCTCGGCGTCGGGGTCTACTACCGACGGTTCTTCGCGCCGGACGAGGACCACTTCCGGCGCATCCGTGCCGAGCACGCGTTCCAGTCGCTGACGGAGTCCACCAAGGCCGGCGCGGCCCACCGCACCGGGATCTACCTCACGCCCGTCACCCGTGAGGGGAACGCGCTGCACTTCCGGCTGCTCCGGTGCTCCACCAACCTCTCCGGACCGACCGAGAACTTCCGCGCGACCGACGCGGAGATCGTCGACGCGCTGAACCGGGAGGCGGCCACGGTCTTCCGGGGCCACGCCCCGCTGAACCACGTGCTGGCGCAGACGTACCACAACACCCCTGCCACGACCGAGCGCAAGCAGACCAAGGCCCGGATCTCGTCGCACGCCGACAAGACCAAGGACATGCCCCGCAACGGCATCATGGCCTTCTGCACCTTCTACGACCGGCTTGACGGGCTGAGCCCGATGGCCGACGACCCCTATGACTACGGCGTGGGGCGCGCCAGCGCGCTCACCCGGCTGCACTTCCGGCTCAAGGACCTGGCCGCCGAATGCGACGACCGGCCCGCGCAGTTCACGCTGACGCTCCACCCCGGGTCCGTCTTCTTCATGCCGCTCTCCACCAACCGCCTGTACACGCACGAGGTCCGGCCCTCCACGCTGAACGCCGAGTACCTGCCGACCCGTCTGGGATACGTGGTGCGCTGTTCCAGCACCGAAGCCGTGCACCGGGACGGCCGTACGTACGTCAAGGGCGCCGCGGGACCGGTGGAGCTGGAGCAGCCCACCGAGGCGGGCATGGCGGAGCTGCGCGCGCTGTACGCCGAGGAGAACCGGTCCACGTCGTTCATCGACTACGGCGACCGGTTCCGGTTCAGCATGAACGCGGGGACTACCGTGCTCCCCGGATCTGAGGACATCGTCCGGTGCTCGCTGCCGGCGGCCGCGGACCGCTTCGCGGAGCTGTGCGCGGCGACGCCCATGGAGGACGTCGGCAGGGGCCGGAAGGGCGCCGTGCTCACCAGGCCGGACGCGGACGGCGGTGTGCCGCTCGTGCGGACGACCACGCGGTACGCGCGCCCCGCGCTGCGCTTCCGCGACGTACACGAACGCCTGGCCCGGGAAGTGCGCGAAAGCGCGGGGGTCCCGGCCGCCTTCGACAACGCCCTCGCCGAGCGCTATACGAGCGCGTACACCACCATGGGCCGCCACTGCGACCAGGCACTCGACCTGGCCGACGATTCCCGCATCGCCGTCTTCTCCTGCTACCGGGACCGTTCCTATTCAGTGAGCAGGAGTGAGTCTTGGGCCCACATCCTGGCACTGCGGACATCCCGAACGGTTTTGGGTGTCCTGGTCGCCCGCGTTCTCGCCGCGTTCGGTGGCACGGATCGTGTCCGTGGTCCGGGGATGCGGGGGCGGGGTCCCTCACGCCCTGGGGCACCTGGTGCGGCCTGGACGGTCCGATGCCTCGCACGATCGCTCCGGTCGTGTGGGGGCGGTGTCGTCCGACGCCGGATCGGGTGTCCGAGGGCGCGTCGCCCGATCGCGATACCGGCGGCATCGTGACGGGACATCTTC
>NZ_JBHUXS010000035.1:0-31244 GCF_042669245.1 Streptomyces sp. NPDC057249
GTTTTCCGCGGCAATCGTCCCGGTTGCCGCGGAAAACCGCGTCCTCGTCATTCCCGCTCCGCCGACGCATGCCTCCGGAATGCACGGGCATGCGAACGGAAGCCATGACGACGGAGGCCGGACAGGCAGCGGCACTCCCCGGCGACAGGGGAAGGATGAGTACCGAAAAGGACACCGGAAATGAGCAGGAGGAGCGCGTCGACGCGCTCACCGCGATGCGGCAGGCCGCCGCACAGCTCACGGAAATGCTTCAGTGCGAGCCCGATTCGGTCTCCGCGGTGAAAGCCACCGAGAACGGCTGGTCGGCGGATGTCGAAGTGGTCGAGCTGGAGAGGGTTCCGGACACCATGAGCGTGCTGGCCTCCTACCGGGTGCAACTCGATTCCCGGGGGCGGCTCATGTCCTACGAACGCGTGCGTCGGTATGCCCGGGGGCAGATCGACCGTCGCTGAGGAACTCCGTCGTCGAACGAAAAGATCACCGAAAGGAGTTCCCATGACACTCGTGCAGCAGAGCAATGCGACGTCCGGCGGGAGCGGCGGCTCGGGAAATCTCTACGACGTTCTTGAGCTCATACTCGACCGCGGCCTGGTGATCGACGCATTCGTCCGCGTCTCCCTGGTGGGCATCGAAATCCTCAAAATCGACGTCCGCGTGGTGGTCGCCAGTGTCGACACCTATCTGCGGTTCGCCGAGGCGTGCAACCGGCTCGATCTCGAAGCCGGCCGCAAGGCCCCGAGCCAGCTCACCGACCTGGTCGGCGACATGACGGAGAACGGCGCCAAGGGGAAGTCCAAGGGCGCGCTCACCGGAGCCGTGGAGGCGTTCAGCGAGTCGTTGCAGGGCAAGCGCGAGGAGCCCGAGGAGGAGCCGCGCAAGCGGACCGCCCGCAAGTCCACGGCCGGCCGGCAGACCCAGCGACGCGAGGAGTAGCAGCAGTGCCCACGTACATCTACGCCATCACCGGCGCCGGCCACCCGTTGCCGCTGGACGGCCTGCACGGGGTAGGCGGCCCGCCCGCGGCCCTGCGCACCGTGCGTACCGGCCGTCTGGCCGCGGTGGTCAGCGACGCCCCTCCCGGGCTGCGCGCGAAGCGCCGGGACGTCATGGCCCACCAGGGCGTCCTGGAGGCCCTGATGGAGAAGGGGGCCACCCTGCCGATGCGCTTCGGCCTCGTGGGGCCGGGCGACGAGGAGGTCACCGCGGCCCTGGAACGGGAGGCCGACGCCTACACGGAGCGGCTCGGGGAACTGGACGGGCAGGTCGAGTACAACCTGAAGGCCGGCCGCGACGAGGACGACCTCCTGCGGGAGATCATGGCCGAGTCCGACGAGATACGCCGGCTCAGCGAACGCGCCCGCACCCAGGGCAGCCGGGACGACCAGCTCGCGCTCGGCGAACTGGTGGCCCACGAGGTGAGCGCCCGCCACGCCAGGGAGGCCGAAGAGGTCGCCGGCCGTCTTGCGGGAGCGGCCACCCGCAGCTCCTCCGCGGAGCCGGCGCCCCAGCACTTTCTGAACCTGTCCTTTCTCGTGCCCCGGGCGGAGGCGGACGCCTTCGTGGAGGCGGTCCGGAACGAGGCCGAGACGCAGGGCGACGCCTATGCGTACACGCTCACCGGGCCCCTGCCGCCGTACAGCTTCGTCTGAGGCCGTCGCAGCCCCGTCCGGCCCCACGAGCGGAGGTGATCTGCCGGCATGGGACTCATCACCCAGCTGCTGACCCTGCCGTTGGCCCCCGTCCGGGGGACGGCGTGGGTCCTCGGCCAGGTCGTCCAGGCCGCCGAGGAGGAGTACTACGACCCCGAACCGGTGCGCGCACGGCTCGCACAGCTGGAACAGGAGCTGAACGGAGGGCTCATCGGGCCCGAGGAGTTCGACCGGCGCGAGGACGAACTGCTCGACCGGCTCGACGAGATCGAGGCGTACCGCAACGGCGCGCGGCACACGCCGTGACCGGCGTCCGGACCACATACGACCGGGGGAGACCCGAGGTGCATCACAGATGACGAAGAACGCCAAGATAGGCGCGGCCCTGGTGGGCGGATACCTGCTCGGCCGCACGAAGAAGGCCAAACTCGCCGTGGGATTCGGCATGTTCCTCCTCGGCAAGAAGTTCGACCTCGACCCGAAGCGGATCGGCCGGATGCTGGCCGAATCGCCCGCCCTGGGTCCGCTCAACGACCAGGTCCGCAAGGAACTGGTGGACGCCACCAGGACGGCGGCCACCAAGGCCGTCACCCAGCGGGCCGGCAGCCTCGCCGAATCCCTGCAACGGCGCACCCAGTCGCTGGGGGCGGGCCCGGGTGCCGAGGACGAGGAACCGTTCGAGGACGCCGAGGACCCGAGGGCGTCCGACGACGACGGGGACGAGAACGGGACGGACCGCGACGAGGAGCCGAAGCGTGGTGGCTCCGCCCGCAAGCCCGCCGCGTCGGCCAGGAAGGCCGCCCCGAAGACCCGGCGCGCGTCGGGCGGCAGCCGCTCCGCGAGCGCGGGCAAGGCCGCGGCGCCGGCCCGCAAGCGTACGGGCGGGGCCGCCAAGGCCGCGGCCTCCGGGACGCGCAAGGCCCGGGGAGGCGGCAATGCCTGACTCCGCGATCAAGGGCATCAAGGACGACGTCGTCGGGAGCCCGGCCGCCGAACGGCTCAAGGAAGAGCTGCAGAACTACCTCCGCGCCCGCGCCGAGCACACGGTGACCCAGCTGGGGCACCGGCTCGGGGAATCGGTGTCCAAACTCGCGGAGCCGGGCGGCGGGGGCGGCGCCCTGAAGGGCCTCGCCAAGGGCGGACAGGCCCTCAAGGACGGCAAGTCACCCGCTCAGGCGGCCCTCGGCGCGGGCGCCTCCCACCTCAAGGACAAGGTGAAGGACAAGGTCAAGGGGTTGTTCGGCAAGGGGCGCAAGTCCGGCGGCGGAAAGTCCAAGAGCGTCACCGTCGTCGAGGACATCGACGTCGGCGTGCCCGTCCGCGAGGCGTACGACCAGTGGACCCAGTTCCAGGAGTTCAGTTCGTTCGCCAAGGGCGTCGTGAGCGTGGAGAAGGCCGACGACACCACCAGCAACTGGAAGGTCAAGGTCGCCAAGTCCACCCGCAGCTGGAAGGCGAACGTCACCGAGCAGGTGCCGGACGAACGCATCACCTGGACCACCGAGGGCGCCAAGGGCACCGTCAAGGGCGTGGTCACCTTCCACGCGATCACCGACGACCTCACCCGCGTCCTGCTGGTCCTCGAGTACTTCCCCAAGGGGCTGTTCGAGAAGACCGGCAACATCTGGCGGGCCCAGGGCCGCCGTGCCCGGCTGGACCTGAAGCTCTACCGCAAGTTCATCATGATGCGCGGTGAGGCGACCGACGGCTGGCGGGGCGAGATCCGCGACGGCGAGGTCGTCGTCGGCCACGACGAGGCGATCGAGCAGGAGGAGGAGGCCGACGGCCGGGACGCCGGGGCCGCCTCCGAGGACGAGGACGACGGCGCACGCGACGACGCGGCCGAGCCCGGACCGGCCGGCGACGAGCCGGAGGGCTTCGAGGACGGCGGGGAGGAGCCGCTGGACGACGAGCTCGCCGACGAGGAAGAACCCGCCGACGAGGACGAGGACGCCGACGGGTTCGAGGAGCCGGCGGACGAGGCCGGCCCGCAGGAGGAAGAGCCGGCGGACGAGTTCGAGGAGCCCGAGGACGGGGCCGAAGCGGCGGACGAGCCCGTCGACGAGGAGGACTCCGGCTACGAGGACGACGACGAGCAGGCCGAGGAGGAGCCGGCGGACGAGGAGCCCGAGGACGAGGAGCCCGAGGAGCCCCGGCCGGCCCGCCGCTCCCGCCGCCGGACGGCCGCCGGCCGTCGCTGAGCCGGGCGGCATCCGCCCGCGTACCGACACCACCCCGTGAAAGGTGTGAGAGACCGTGTCCGATTCACTCGCCGGCCGGCTGCCGGCCCCACCGAGGGGGAGCTCCCCGGCGTACGGGCAGGGCTCGTCGGCCAACCTCGCCGACATCCTGGAAAGGGTGCTGGACAAGGGTGTCGTCATCGCCGGTGACATCCAGATCAACCTGCTCGACATCGAGCTGCTCACCATCAAACTCCGGCTGCTCGTCGCCTCGGTCGACAAGGCCAAGGAAATGGGCATCGACTGGTGGGAGCACGATCCGTCGCTCTCCTCACGAGCCCGGCCCGCCCGCGAGAGCGAGGCGCGCCCCGCTGACGGAGCGCTGGCCGAGGAGAACGAGCGGCTGCGGGCCGAGCTGGCCCGGCTGCGGTCGGCGGCCGGGCTTCCCGAGGCGGCCGCGTCCCAGGAGGAGCAGCAGGTCCGGGCGGCGGGCGAGGAGGAACGATGAGCACCGGGACGGACACGCCCGACGGCGCACGGCTGACCTACGTCTACGCGGTCGGGCGGGAGGGCCCCGCGCTCCACGGGCTCACCTCCCGCCTGCCGGGCGTGGACGGCCACCCCCTGTACCCGGTGGCCGCGGACGGGCTCTGCGCACTCGTCTCCCGGGTGCCGGCGGACACCTACGGAGCGCAGGGCCTGTCCGCGCAACTGGAGGACCTGGCACGGCTCGAAGCCCTCGCCCGGGCCCATCACGCCGTGGTGGACGGCGCGTTCGCCGAAACGTCGGTCCTGCCGATGCGGCTGGCCACGGTCTATCTGGACGACGCCCGGGTCGCCGGCATGCTGGTCCGGCGGCGCGCCGAGTTCGAGGACCTGCTGGGCCGGCTGGAGGGGCACGTCGAACTCGGGATGAAGGTCTACGCCGATCCCCGGGCGGCCGGGGCGCCGGCTCCGGCCGCCGTGACGTCCACCGGAGCCGGTGCCGGACGGGCCTACCTCCAGCAGCGCCGGGCGACGCGGCGCAGGGACCAGGACGCCTACCGGGCGGCGTCCGACCTGGTCGTCCGCGCCGGGGAGCTGACTCGGGGCGTCGCCGCCTCGCGCGTGGTCCACCGCCCGCAGCAGGGGCAGCTGGCCTCCCACTCCGGCGTGAACGTGGCCAACGAGGCGTACCTCGTTCCCCGGGCACGCACCGAGGAGCTGCGCCGGGCGCTCACCGGCCTGGCCGACGGCGTCCCCGGGGTGTCGGTCGAGGTGACGGGGCCCTGGGCGCCCTACTCGTTCGCCACCGCCCCGCACGCGGAGGACCCGGCCGGTGGTGAGGGGCCGTGAGCGCGGACCTCGTCGGGGGCGTCCTCGGCCCGTCCGAGCCCCGGGAGGGCCCGCCCGTCGCGCTGATCGACCTCCTGGACCGCCTCCTGAACGGCGGGGCGGTGCTCACCGGCGACCTGGTCCTGTCCATCGCCGACGTCGACCTCGTCCACATCAATCTGCGGGCGGTGATCCGGTCGCTCACCGCCGAGGACCCCGCACCGTGGTGAGTCCCCGGGTCCCCTGGGCGTTCCACCGCATCACCCGGACGAGGAGGAGGACGGCATGACCGAGTGCGACGGCGAACGCGGCGCACCCGCACCCCCCGCCGCCGTGGCCGAAGCCGTGGCGGAGGCGGCGGCCCGGTCGTTCGGGCTCAGCCCCGCGCAACCGGACGACCGCCCCGCGCCGGCCGGTGCGCGGAGGCTGGAGACCGACCCGGACACCGTCGAGCGGGACCTCATGAAGCTGGTGCTCACCATCGTCGAACTGCTCCGCCAGCTCATGGAGCGAACGGCCCTCCACCGGGTCGACCAGGGCGACCTGACGGAGCATCAGGAGGAGCGGGTCGGTATGACGCTGATGATCCTGAACGAGCGCATGACCGAACTGTGCGACCGGTACGACCTGACGATGGACGATCTCAATCTCGACCTGGGGCCGCTCGGCTCCCTGCTGCCGCACAACGGCGCGTGAGTGGGCCGCACCCAGGTTTTGTCGCGGAACCCGAGGCAAGGAGGACGCCATGACCGCTGAAAAGGAAACCAAGAGCTCCACTGGGAGCAAGGGACGGACCACCACCGCCCGCAGGACGAGCGGTGCGGCGAGAAGGACGGCCGCCTCCGGTGGTGAGCAGGCGAAGTCCACGGCCGCCAAGGCGAAGACCGCGGCGGCGGACGCCAAGGACTCGGCCGCGGAGAGCGCGGGCGAGGCCGGTGGACTCACGCAGCGCGCCGGTCAGGCCGCCGTCTCCGGCCTCCGGAGCGGCGGGCAGATGGTGACGGCGAACGCGGCCAGGGTCGGGAGTGCGGCCGCCAACGCCTGGACCGTCATCAAGCTCAGGCGGGCGATAGCCGCCGGCGCCGCCGTGAGCGTGGTGAGCATCGTCGGCGTGGCCTTCGCGACCGGACGCGCCACCGCCAAGCCGCGTACGGGGCCGCTGACCCGGCTGGCGAACGGCAGGATCTGATCCCGTCGGCCCGCTTCAGGGGCCGGCCCCGTGGCACCCGCCGCGAGGCCGGCCCCTGAGGCCGTGTCAGACGCCTGCGCGCGCGAGGGCCGCCAGGCGGTCGGCGACCTCGCGTGCGCCCCGGTCGCCGGTCAGGACCGTGTAGTGGTTCACGTCCTTGACCGCGACCGGCTCGACCCGGGTCCCGTCCAGTCCGGCGGCGGCGAGCCGGCCCTCGTCGTACAGGCCCTGCTCCTCGTCCATCAGGCCGCGCGCGGCCCACAGCAGCGTCGCGTCGACGGGCAGTTCGCGCACCGCCGACAGGACCTCCTCGTCGAACAGGCCGACGCCGTCCGTGCGGATCGCCTCGATCCGGCACGACGAGCGCAGAGCCGGCTCCTCACCCGTCAGGTCGCGCTGGATGTACGCGTCCACCTCGTCCGACCACGCGCCGGCGAACGCCGGATGCGCCTGCCAGAACGCCCGGTACGCGGCCCGGTCCGGGAAGGTCATCGACAGCCGGTCCATCGCCGGGCCGATCACCGCCGTCATCAGCTCGTCGGGCGTCAGGTGCGTCGGGGCCGGGAAGCCGATGCCGCCGTCCACGAGGAGCAGCGGTCCGAAGCGGTCCGGGTGGCGCACCGCCGCGAGGGCCGCCACGAACGCGCCCATCGAGTGGCCCGCGAGCACCACCCGGTCCTGGCCCAGGGCGCCGGTCAGGGCGGCGATGTCGTCGGTGTGCGCCGCGATCCCGTAAGGACCCGGCAGGTGCGCACTCCCGGCCCGGCCGCGCAGGTCAGGGGCGACCAGGGTGGCCCGGCCGGCCAGCAGCCGGGCCACCGCCGCCCAGGACAGGGCATTGGAGGTGATGCCGTGCAGGGCCACCACCACCGGCGCCTCCGGAGCGGCGGCCGGCCAGCGCAGGGCCGCCAGCGTGCCCCCGCGCACGGGGACTTCGATCTCTTCGTACTCCGTGAGCGGGCTCAACTGACTCCGGTCTCCTTACGGTTCGAGGCTGCTCCCAGCCGGGACGGCAGCCGGGCCAGGCCGCCGGGCAGCAGATGTACCACGGCCACGAACAGCACGCCCAGCAGGAACAGCGGTTGCGACAGCGGTACGCGCAGGACCGCCGGCAGGTCCGCGACCGCGCCCGATCCGGCCAGATCGCCGAGCCGGTGGTCGGCCCAGGTGTAGAGGATGCCGCCGACCATCGGGCCCCACCGGGTGCCCGAGCCGCCGAGCACCACCATCACCAGCAGCGAGAGCGTGAAGTCGGAGGTGGTCGTCTGCGGGGTCGAGCCGCCCGTCAGCAGCAGGTGCACGATCCCGCCGAGCGCGGCGAGCGCCCCCGCGACGACGAAGGCCGTCAGCTTGAACCCGTACGGCTTCAGGCCCAGCACCTCCACCCGGCGCTCGTTCTCCTTGATGCCCTCCCAGACCCGGCCGGTGGGGGAGCGCACCGCCCAGTGCACGACGCCCAGGGTCAGGACCAGGTAGGCCAGCGCGATCCAGTACAGGTTCGCGGTGTTGTCGATGCCGACCAGCGAGGACGGCAGCAGGTCCGACGGGGCCGCCCGGCCCTCCTCGCCGCCCGTGACCCCGCCGGGGTTGCGCGACACCAGGATCGAGCCCGCCTGCGCGAAGGCCAGGGTCACCATGGAGAAGCCGATCCCGGTGACGCGCAGGCTCACCGACCCCAGGGTCAGGGCGAGTGCGATCCCGAAGAGCAGTCCGAGGACCGTGGCGAGGGCGAACGGCAGCCCCGCCTCCAGGAGGAACAGGTTGGTGGCGTAACTGCCCGCGGCGAAGTACAGGGCGTGGCCGAAGGAGAGCAGCCCGGTCCGCCCGAGCAGCAGGTCGTAGCCGGTCGCCAGGGCGCCGAACAGCAGGCAGGTCGCCAGGAGTTGCAGGCTTCCCGCCGAGCCCAGCGGTCCGTCGAGCAGGCCCGGCACCGGCACCGCGCTGAACGGGGCGGTCACCAGGACCAGCAGGACGGCGGCGGGCCACCAGCGCAGCAGCGGGGCCCGCCCGGCCGGGGCCGGGACGGCGGCCGGGCGCCCGGCGGTGCGGTCGGGTGTGTCGGTGGCGGTGCTCATGCGAGCCTCCCCGTCAGTCCGCGCGGCCGGATCAGCAGCAGCACGGCGAGCAGGACGACGACGGCCAGGTCGCCGAGCCCCGCTGCGGTGTAGTAGTTGGCGAACTGCTGGACCAGGCCGATGACCACCGACGCCGCGGCGGCGCCCGTCACCGAGCCCATGCCGCCGGTGACCACGACGACGAACGCGAAGATCAGCAGCGAGGTGCCCTGGCGGGGGTCGACCGAGCCGAAGTACAGCCCGCCGAGCGCCCCGCCCAGCGCCGCCGCGCAGCCGCCGATCGCGAAGACCAGCGTGAACGCCTTGCGGACGTCGACGCCGAGCGCGGTGACCATCGCCCGGTCCTCGACCCCGGCCCGGACGACCAGGCCGTGCCGGGTGCGCCCGAGGAAGAGCCGCAGCGCCACCAGCACCACGACCGCCGCGCCCACCAGCACCAGCCGGTTGACCGGGACCTGGGCGCCCAGCAGCCCGAAGGTGCCGGACAGCGCCTCGGGCCCGGGGAAGGTGTGGGCGTCCGAGCCCCAGACGCCGGAGAGCAGCGCGGGCACCGCGAGCCCCACCCCGACCGTGGCGAGCACCTGTTCGCGCGGCCGGGTGTAGAGCGGGCGGACGACCGCGAGTTCGAGGAGCACGGCGGCGGCGGTGCCCACCGCCGTACCGAACAGGACCGCCAGCGCGAAGCCGGCGCCGCCGGGGCCCGCGCCGGGGAGGTTCCCGGACGCGGCCCACCAGGTGCCGTACGCGCCGATGGACAGCAGCGCCCCGTGCGCGAAGTTGAGCACGTCCATCAGGCCGAAGATCAGTGAGAGCCCGGACGCGACGAGGAAGTAGAGGGCCCCCAGACCGAGTCCGGTCATGGTGAGCAGGACGAGGGTGGACATCAGGAATCCGCCTTCACGGAGGGGTGTGCGGGGAGCGGGCCGTGGCCCACGCCGAGCAGCGTGCGGGCCGCCTCCGCGTCGCCCAGCAGCTCGGCGGCCGGGCCCCGGTGGGCGGTGCGGCCGTCGGCGAGGACCACGCAGTGCCCGGCCAGCCGGCGCACCACGGCGAGGTTCTGCTCCACCAGGAGCACCGGCACCGCCTCGGCGGCCCGTTCCAGCACCTGGGCCACCTCGGTGACGACCTTCGGCGCCAGGCCCTTGGTCGGTTCGTCCGCGATGATCAGCCGGTTGGCGTTGAGCAGGGTGCGCCCGATGGCCACCATCTGCTGCTGGCCGCCCGACAGCGTCCCGGCCAACTGGCGTGCCCGCTGCTTCAGTTCCGGGAACAGCTCGTGGACCAGGCCGTACGCCGGCTCGCCCGCGCCGCGCCGTTCGGCGAGGCGCAGGTTCTCCGCGACGGTCAGCCCGGCGAAGACGCCCCGGTCCTCGGGGGCGTAGCCGATGCCGCGCCGGACCAGGGCGTGCGTGGGCAGGCCCGCGGTCTCCTCGTCGCCGAGCCGGACGCTCCCGGCGCGCGGGACGAGCCCGAGGATGCCCCGGACCGTGGTGGTCTTCCCGGCCCCGTTGCGGCCGAGGAGCGCGGTGACACCGTGCGCGGTGACGTCGAGGTCGACGCCGTGCAGGATGTGCCGGCCGCCGATCAGGACCCGCAGGTCCCGTACGTCCAGCAGGGGTTGCTCCGTCACAGGGCGCCTCCGAGGATGCACAGCGGGTAGACTGTCCGACGTGCGGTGCGAGAACCAAGCTCCGTACGTGTGCTGATCGAGAGCCAAGACGGCACATGCACCTCCAAGCTTTGCCATGCCAAACCGGGCAGGTTTCGTCCCGGCTGGTGTTGATCGTGGAAGACCTGCCGGGTCGCCGACCCGCAGGCAGCGTGAGCCAGGAATCCCCCTGCTTCAGCCGGGGGAGGATTCAAAGCCCCTCCCCGAGGTACGCCTGCTGCACGACCGGGTCGGCGGTGACCGCGTCGGGGGTGTCCAGGGCGAGCAGCCGGCCGTGGTGCATCACGGCGAGCCGGTCGGCGAGGCCGAGCAGGACGTCCATGTGGTGTTCGACCATGAGGACCGTGCGCCCCTCCTCGCGGTGCAGGGTGCGGATGAGTGCGGTGAGGGCGGGGACCTCCTCGGCGCTGACCCCGGCCATCGGCTCGTCGAGCAGCATCAGCCGGGGCTCGCCCACCAGCAGCACGGCGAGCTCCAGCTTCCGCTTCTCGCCGTGCGACAGCTCGCCCGCGGTGGCCCCGGCCCGGTGGCCGAGCCCGGTGCGTTCCAGGACGCCGGCCACTTCGGCGGTGTACGGGTCGGCGCGCCGCCACAGCCGGTACGAACCGCCCCGGGCGGCCTGCGCGGCCAGCCGTACGTGGTCGGCGACGGTCATCGCGGGCCACAGGCTCGACGTCTGGAAAGTCCGGCCGACGCCGCTGCGGGCCCGGACGTGCGCGGGCCGGTCCGTCATCTCGGCGCCGTCCAGCTCGATCCGCCCGGCGGTCGGCAGGTTCAGCCCGCTGATCAGGTTGAACAGGGAGGTCTTGCCCGCTCCGTTGGGTCCGATGAAGGCCAGGAACTCGCCCTCGCGGACGCTCAGGGAGACGTCCTGGACGATGGTGGCGCCGCCGACGCTCCAGCCGAGGCCGTCCAGCCGGAGCACGGGCGCCTCCCGGTCCGCCGGGCTCGCCTGCCCGAGGGTGTGGGGTGCGGTCACGGTTCAGCCCGCCGCGGGCTTCACGGGCGGCGCGACGGCGTCCAGCTGCTCGGTGTCCAGCAGCTTCGGCTCGGCCGTCTTGCCCTTGCCCTCCAGCTTGGCCACGAACATCGGCTGGAGCAGCGCGTGGTCCTCGCCGCGCACCCGGGTCGGTCCCTTGACCCCGTCGAAGCTCCAGCCCTCCAGGGCCTTCACCATCGCGGCGGTGTCGGTGGCGCCGCCCTTCTCGACGGCGTGCACGATCATCTGGGCGGCCGTGAAGCCGTCCGGCGTGAACAGGTCGGGCCTGCCGCCGTCCTTCTCCACCGCGTCCAGCATCGCCTTCTCCACGGAGTTGCCGCCGCCCGCGCCCGGGAAGTAGTGCGCCAGGAACGACACCTTGGACCCGGCCGCCCCGAAGACCGGGTACGAGGCGGTGCCGGCCAGGCCGGTGACGACCTTGCTCGCGCCGAGCACGCCCTGCTGGTCCAGCGCGGTCCACAGCGCCGGCGCGGTGGAGCCGGCCCAGGCGACGAAGACCAGGTCGGGGCCGCCCGCCTTGACCTGCCGGGCGAACGGCGTCAGGTCCGTCGCGCTCGGTGGCGCCAGCACCGAGCCGACCTTCGCGCCCTTCTCGCCGAGGACCGCCTTCACGGCGGCCACGTTGGCCTGGCCGAAGGTGGAGTCCTGGGCGAGCACGGTGACCTTCTTGCCCTTGGCGTCGCCGAGCATCGTGCCCGCCGTCAGGATGTCCTGGTAGGACTGGCGGCCGGAGCGGAAGGTGTAGTCGTTGATCCCGGTCACCGCGTCGGTGGCGGCCGGTCCGCTGACGTACAGCACCTTGTTCTGCGCGGCGAGCGGGGCCATCTGGAGCGCGACTCCGGAGTCGGTGGTGCCGGCCAGCACCTTGTAGCCCTTGCCGATGAGGTTCTTGGCGGCGGCGACGGCCTTGCCCGGGTCGCCCGCGTCGTCCTGTTCGGTGACCTCGATGCGGTGCCCGGCGACCTCGCGGGTGCCCTGGGTGGCGTAGTCGAGGCCGGCCATGAAGCCGTCCCGGTACTGCTTGCCGTAGTCGGCGAGGAGCCCGGTCCTGGAGTACACCAGGCCGACCTTGACGGCCGCGTCGTCGGCGGTCTTCGCGGAGTCGGACCCGCCCGCCTTCCCGGCGGCGGTACACCCCGTCAGCAGCAGACCGGCTGCGGCCAGGACGGCGACGGTACGGATGTCACTGAGGGATCTGCGGGCTCTGCTGGCGGTACGGCTGCGGGGCATGGTGACCGGCTCCTCGGCGTGTTCCTGTGATGTCGCCGAACCGTATGGACACCGCGCCGACGTCGACATGGTGCAGGGCACCCCACCTCGCCCCCGGGGCGTGTGGGCGCCGCACATGGCAGCCGCTCAGGGGGCCGCCGGGCCGACCAGCCGGCACACCGTCTCGATGTCCGTGCGCACCTGTGCGACCGTCGCCCGGCCGGAGAGCCAGGTGATCAGCGCGGAATGCCAGGCGTACTCGATCACCCGCACGGCGGAGAGCTGCCCCGGCGTCGGGTGGCCGGTGCCCATCGCGTCCAGGATGATCGCCGTCGTGAGCCGTGAGACGGCGTCGACCTCGCGGCTCGCGCCCCGGTCCGCGAAGGTCAGCGCACGCACCATGGCGTCCGCCAGCTGCGGTTCGCGCCGCATCGCGTGGAAGGCCCGCAGCAGCGTCCCGGCGACCCGGGCCGCCGCGTCGTCCCCGGCCGGGGGGCGCTCGCGGAGGACGGTGCGCAGGTGCTGGAGCCGGTCGTGCAGGGTGGCGACGAGGAGGTGGATCTTGGACGGGAAGTACCGGTACAGGGTGCCGAGGGCGACCTCGGCGGCCTCCGCCACCTCGCGCATCTGGACGGCCTCGAAACCGCCCCGGCCGGCCAGCTCGGCGGTGGCCCGCAGGATGCGGCGGCGGCGGGCCTCCTGGCGCTCCGTCAGGGGCGGCGATGCCGGTCTGGCTTCCGCTGTCATGTGTCCCGTCCCGTGGCCAGGGCGTGCGCCGTGGCGTGAATCACCTGATCCGGCCGTTGCGTCGAAGCTACCTGCCGGTAGATTCGTAGCTCATTGAACTACCCAGTCTGAAACTTGTTCTAGATTAGCGCGAGCGGTTACGCTCCGGCGAACACGCAGTGAGAAGGGGGCCGAGTGTGACCGCTGAGGCCGTTGAGTCGGGCCCCCGTACGGGCGTCGCCGCACCGGGCACGGGCCCCGGCGACGGACCCCTGCGCATCGCGCTCCTCACGTACAAGGGCAACCCCTTCTGCGGCGGCCAGGGCGTCTACGTACGGCACCTCGCCCGTGAGCTCGCCCGCCTCGGCCACCACGTCGAGGTCATCGGCGCCCAGCCGTACCCGGTCCTCGACGAGGGCGTCCCGCTCACCGAGCTGCCCAGCCTCGACCTGTACCGGCAGCCCGACCCGTTCCGCACCCCGAAGCGCGGCGAGTACCGGGACTGGATCGACGCCGCCGAGGTCGCCACCATGTGGACCGGCGGCTTCCCCGAACCGCTCACCTTCAGCCTGCGGGCCCGGCGCCACCTCGCCGCCCGGCGCGGCGAGTTCGACGTGGTCCACGACAACCAGACCCTCGGCTACGGGCTCCTGGCCGACCTCGGCGCACCCCTGGTCACCACGATCCACCACCCCATCACCGTCGACCGGCAGCTCGACCTGGACGCCGCGACGAGCCGGCGCCGCCGCGCCTCCGTGCGCCGCTGGTACGGGTTCACGCGGATGCAGAAGCGGGTCGCGCGCCGGCTGCCCTCCGTGCTCACCGTCTCCGGCTCCTCCAAGCAGGAGATCGTGGACCACCTCGGCGTCGACCCGCGCCGCATCCGGGTCGTGCACATCGGCGCCGACACCGATCTGTGGTCGCCCGACCCCTCGGTCCCCGAGGTCCCGGGCCGCATCGTCACCACGTCGAGCGCCGACGTCCCGCTCAAGGGCCTCGTCCACCTCGTGGAGGCGCTGGCCAAGCTCCGTACCGGCAATCCCGCCGCCCATCTCGTCGTCGTCGGCAAGCGCGCCGAGGACGGGCCGGTCGCCCGGGCCATCGAGCGGCACGGCCTCGCGGACGCCGTCGAGTTCGTCAAGGGCATCAGCGACACCGAGCTGGTCGACCTGGTGCGCGGTGCCCAGATCGCCTGCGTCCCCTCGCTGTACGAGGGGTTCTCGCTGCCCGCCGCCGAGGCCATGGCCACCGGCACCCCGCTCGTCGCGACGACCGGCGGCGCCATCCCGGAGGTCGCCGGACCGGACGGGGAGACCTGCCTCGCGGTCCCGCCCGGCGACCCGGGGGCCCTCGCCGACGCGCTCGGCCGGCTGCTCGGCGACGCGGAGCTGCGCACCCGGCTCGGGGCGGCCGGCCGCGAGCGGGTGCTCGCCCGGTTCACCTGGAAGCAGGCCGCGATCGGCACCGCCGAGCTGTACCGGCAGGCCATCGCCGCCCGCGCCGCCACCGGCCCCGGCGGCCGGCGTTGACCCCGGACCGCCCGCCGGGACCCTGACCCCGTACCCCCTCCCGACCCCCGACCGCGAAAGCAGGCACTCGTGCTGACCGTGGACTTCACCCGCTTCCCGCTCGCCGCAGGCGACCGCGTGCTCGACCTGGGGTGCGGCGCCGGTCGCCACGCCTTCGAGTGCTACCGGCGCGGCGCCCAGGTGGTGGCCCTCGATCAGAACGGCGAGGAGATCCGCGAAGTCGCGAAGTGGTTCGCCGCGATGAAGGAGGCCGGCGAGGCCCCCGAGGGCGCCACCGCCACCGCGATGGAGGGCGACGCGCTCAACCTGCCCTTCCCCGACGAGTCCTTCGACGTCGTGATCATCTCCGAGGTCATGGAGCACATCCCCGACGACAAGGGCGTCCTCGCCGAGATGGTCCGGGTCCTCAGGCCCGGCGGCCGGATCGCCGTCACCGTCCCGCGCTACGGCCCCGAGAAGGTCTGCTGGGCCCTCTCCGACGCGTACCACGAGGTCGAGGGCGGCCACATCCGCATCTACAAGGCCGATGAACTGCTGGGCAAGATGCGCGGCGCCGGCCTCAAGCCGTACGGCACCCACCACGCGCACGCGCTGCACTCCCCGTACTGGTGGCTCAAGTGCGCGTTCGGCGTCGACAATGACAAGGCGCTGCCGGTGAAGGCGTACCACAAGCTGCTGGTCTGGGACATCATGAAGAAGCCCGCCCTGACCCGGGTCGCCGAGCAGCTGCTCAACCCGGTCGTCGGCAAGAGCTTCGTGGCCTACGCGACCAAGCCGCACCTGCCCCTCGCCGCAGTCGCCGAGGCCGAGGCCGAGGCGTGAGTCTTCCCGAGCGGACCGAACACCTCGTCCTGCCCGGAGTCCTCACCGCCGCGCAGGCCGCCGAGACCGTCGCCGCGCTGCGTGCCGTGCAGCGCCCGGACGGCGCCATCCCGTGGTTCCGCGGCCACCACCTCGACCCGTGGGACCACACCGAGGCCGCCATGGCCCTGGACGCGGCCGGCGAGCACGGCGCCGCGGAGCGCGCGTACGAGTGGCTGGCCCGCCACCAGAACGCGGACGGCTCCTGGTACGCCGCCTACCACGACGGCGACGCCGGGCAGCCGACCGACCGGAGCCGGGAGACCAACTTCTGCGCCTACGTGGCCGTCGGGGTCTGGCACCACTACCTCGCCACCGGCGACGACGCCTTCGTGGACCGGATGTGGCCCACGGTCTACGCGGCCGTCGAGTTCGTCCTGCGCCTCCAGCAGCCCGGCGGCCAGATCGGCTGGAAGCGGGAGGCGGACGGCGCGGCGGTGACGGACGCGCTGCTCACCGGCTCGTCCTCGATCCACCAGGCCTTGCGCTGCGCGCTCGCCATCGCCGAACGCCGCGAGGAGCCGCAGCCCGACTGGGAGCTGGCGACCGGGGCCCTGGGCCACGCGATCCGCAGCCACCCGGAGCGCTTCCTCGACAAGAGCCGGTATTCGATGGACTGGTACTACCCGGTCCTTGGCGGCGCCGTCACCGGCGCGGCGGCCAAGGAGCGCATCGACGAGGGCTGGGACCGCTTCGTCGTCCCCGGCCTCGGGGTGCGCTGCGTGCTGCCGAACCCGTGGGTCACCGGCGGCGAGAGCTGCGAACTGGCCCTGGCCCTCTGGGTGATGGGCGAGTCCGACCGGGCGCTCGACATCCTCCAGTCCGTCCAGCACCTGCGGGCCGAGGGCGGCCTGTACTGGACGGGGTACGTCTTCGAGGGCAACCGCGCCTTCTGGCCCGAGGAGCACACTTCCTGGACGGCCGGCTCCCTGCTGCTGGCGGTGGCCGCGCTCGGAGGGGACGAGGCGACCACCGCGGTGTTCGGCGGGGACCGGCTCCCGAGGGGTCTGGAGCCGGACTGCTGCGGCTGAGCGCCTCCGTCAGCGCCGGACGCGGCCTGCCACGGCGTGCCCGATGAACAGGTACACCAGGGCGGCGAGGCCGTAGCCGGCGACGACGTTGGCCCACGCCTTGTCGAACGTGAACAGGTCGTACGACCAGCCCGCGAGCCACCGGGCGGTGTCCCGCACGAACTCGACCAGTTCGTTGCCCCGGTTCGCGTCGAGCAGGTACATCAGAATCCACAGGCCGAGAATGAAGGCCATGACGTCCGCCACGAGGGCGATGACACGTGCTGCGGTGATGCTGTTGCCTCTGCTGTAGGACATGCACTCCGCGTTGCCGCTCGCGCCCGGCCGAAACCCGTCGGCCGGACCCGTACGGCCGCGCAGCGGTGGCGGGCCGCCCGGGGCGCGGCCAGCCTGGCGGGGAGTGCCGGGACCCGGCACCCGCCCCGCCCGGCCAGGGAGGCCCGCCGTGCCCCGACCCGTACCGCTCCGCCGCCTGCTCCTCGCGCTGCTGCTGGCCTGCACCGTGCTGGCGGGCACCACCGCGTGCGGGAGCGATGGCGACGACGGCGGTACGAGCAGTTCCGCGTCGCCCACGGGCACCTCGTCGGCCGAGGCGCAGAAGTGGGCCAAGACCAGGTTCGTCGCCAACGCGGGGCTCGCCGCGGGCGCCACGTACCAGTGGATCGTGAAGCCGTACCGGGCCGGGAAGTTCAAGAAGGGCACCGACGGGCGCACCCTCGCCCTCGTCAAGGCCGGACTCGCCGGCGGCTTCGCCTACAACCGCTTGAAGGCCGCGACGGAGAACGCCAAGGGCGACCCGCTGCTGTCGAAGGCCGTCGCCCCGCTCACCGCGGGCATCGCGTCGCTCAAGGGACTCACCGCCAAGGTCCGCAACGGCGATGCGGACGCCGGTGACATCGGCGTGTTCGAGGACGTCATCAGCGGCATCAAGGACGCCGGGAAGAGCGCCGGGGCCGAGGTGAGGAACAAGGTCCCGTCGGCCTCGCAGCTCGGTGGATAACCGCATGTCAACCCCGCCCCGGCCGCCGTAGGGTGCGATCATGGGACTTCTGACGCACGCGCGCTACTGCGATGAGATCATCCGGCTGACCGGCGAGTTGAGGGCGACGCTCCGGGGCGCGGACCTCGGCGCGACCGTGCCGACCTGCCCCGACTGGACGCTGCGCGAACTGGCCGAGCACGTCGGCCGCGCCCACCGCTGGGCCGGCCAGATCTCCCGTGACCGGGCCGCCGAGCCGATCCCGTCCGAGAAGGTGCCGGACAACAGCCCCGCGGGCGACGACCCCGCCGCGCTCGACGCCTGGCTCGCGGACGGCGCGGCCGGTACCGCCGAGGCGCTGCGGGAGGCCGGACCCGACGCCGGGGTGTGGTCCTGGTCCTGGGACCGCAGCACGGGCTTCTGGGCCCGTCGCATGGCCCTCGAGACGGTCGTCCACCTCGCCGACGCGGCCCTCGCCGCGAAGGCGCCGTACACGATGACGCCCGAGCTGGCCGCCGACACGATCGACGAGTGGCTGGAGATCATCGTCTTCGCGCAGGAGCTGGGCCGCTCCGGCATCGCCGAGCTGCCCCGGGACGGGCGCACCCTGCACCTGCACGCCACCGACGCGCCCGACGCCGAGTGGCTGATCGGATTCGACGCGGACGGGGTGACCTGGCGCCGGGCGCACGGCAAGGCGGACGTGGCGGTGCGCGGGCCGCTCACCGACCTGATGCTGGTCGCCAACCGCCGCCTCGCCCCCGGCGGCGGCCGGACGGAGGTGCTGGGCGACGCCGCGCTGCTGGACTCCGTCCTGGAGCACACCGCCTTCGGCTGAGCGGCCCGGGCCCGGCCGGTGTGCGGGCCCGGCCGGGCTGGGCCAAGCTGGACGGGCGGCCGCCGGTCGTCCCGTCCCGTGAGGAGGTGCCGATGGACCCGGTCAGGGCCCTGGAACGGATCGCCTTCCTGCTGGAGCGCGGCAAGGCGGTCACCTACCGTGTCCAGGCGTTCCGCACCGCCGCGCGCACCGTCGCCGCGATGGACGACGGCGAGGCGGAGCGTCGCGTCGCGGACGGCACGCTGGAACGGGTCAAGGGCATCGGCCCCCGCACCGCCCAGGTGATCCGGGAGGCGGTGGCCGGGGAGACACCCGGCTACCTGGACCGGCTGGAGTCCGAGGCGGCGGCCGCCGGACCCCTCGCGGAGGGCGGCGCGCACCTGCTCTCGCTGCTGCGCGGCGACTGCCACACGCACTCCGACTGGTCGGACGGCGGCAGCCCCATCGAGGAGATGGGCCGCGCGGCGGCGGAACTGGGCCACGACTGGACGGTGCTCACCGACCACTCGCCCCGGCTCACCGTGGCCAACGGCCTCTCCCCGGAGCGGCTGCGCCGCCAGCTCGCCGAGGTGGCCGAACTCAACGAGCGGTGGGCGCCGTTCAGGCTGCTCACCGGCATCGAGTGCGACATCAACCTCGACGGCTCACTCGACCAGGAGGAGGACCTGCTCGAACAGGTCGACCTCGTCGTGGTGTCCGTCCACTCCAAACTCCGCATGGACGCCGCCCCGATGACCCGCCGGATGGTCGCCGCCGTCCGCCATCCGCAGGCGAACGTCCTCGGCCACTGCACCGGGCGCCTCGTCACCGGCCGGGGCCGCCCCGAGTCGTCGTTCGACGCCGACGAGGTCTTCGCCGCCTGCGCGGAGGCGGGCACCGCCGTCGAGATCAACAGCCGGCCCGAACGGCTCGACCCGCCCCGCGGACTGCTGCGCCGGGCCGTGGCGGCGGGCACCCTGTTCGCCGTCGACACCGACGCGCACGCACCGGGCCAGCTCGACTGGCAGGCGTACGGCTGCGCCCGCGCCGAGGAGTGCGGGGTCCCGCCGGAGCGCGTGGTCACCACCTGGACGGCCGACGAGCTGCTGCGCTGGACCCGGCAGGACAAGATCCCGAAGCGCGCGGCCGGTTGAGCCCGGGTACGCCGACGGCCCCCCGCCCGGAAGGGGCGAGGGGCCGCTGTGACGGACGGGGTGCGGGCGTCAGCCGCGCTGGATGCCCGTGGTGTCCTGGAGGACGCCGCGACGGCCGTCCTGCGTCTGCGCGATCAGCGCCGAACCGCGCTGCTCGACCGCGAGGTACCAGGTGCCCGGCGCCAGTTCGGCGATCGGGGCCTGCGAACCGTCCTCGCCGTACAGCTGGCGGGCCACCGGCACCGCGAACCAGAACGGGGTGAACTCGCCGCCGCCGGCCGCCGGCGCCGCCGGGGCCTTCTGCGCCTCGGGCTGGCCCTGCTGCTGCGCACCGTACGGCTGCGGCTGGCCCGGCTGCTGGCCGCCGAACGCCGGCTGCGGACCGCCCGGGTAGCCGTAGCCCTGACCGGGCTGGCCACCGTACGGCGGCTGCACGGCCTGCGGGTTGGGGGCGCCGGCGAGCGGAGCCTTCAGGGCCGGGACGAGCGGCGAGGCGACCGCGCCCCCGGCCAGCGCCAGCGAGGCGATGAAGCCGAGGATCAGGCCGGCGCCCGCGTCGATCTGGCCCAGGTCGATGATCGTCCAGAACATGTTCCACGCGGTGAACACCGTGGCGGCGACACCGAACTGGGCGAGGTCGAGACCCGCGACCTTGCGCGGCTGGGGCTGGGACCGGGAGAGCACGATCAGCGCTGCGCCGATCACTCCGACCATGTAGACGCCGATGCCGTTGCCCAGGGAGTCCCAGGAGTTGGGGCCGTCGACGTTGCTGTTTCCGTAGTCGTAGTAGTCGAGGAACGAGGCGATGAACAGCACGACCGCTGCTCCGATCACCACGCCATCGCCTCGAGTGAGGGAGCGGATATTCACGTGAAGGTCCTTAGTCGATCGTCTCGTCGGGGCGGTCGTCGCTGCCGCCGGATACACGGCCGGCACGGCTAGAAGCTCGGGAACGGCTCCCCATCGTAGGGATGAATCTATCGTCTGCCCGGGCGGGTTGCGTTCCTGCCCGGTTGGTGCGGGAACATCCTCCCGAATTCATCGCAGAATCACCCCTTGCTTACCCCTTGAGGTAGCTGCTGATACCGTCCGCGATGCCCTGGGCCGCCTTCTGGCGCCACCCCGGGCTGGTGAGCAGGGCGGCGTCCTCGGGATCACGCATATTGCCGCATTCGATGAAGACTTTGGGCACGGTCGACAAATTAAGTCCGCCGAGATCCTTGCGGACGTCCAAACCCGTTTTGCCGCCCACGTAATTGGAAGGGGAACTTCCGGTACTGCGTACGAACAGACCGGCGATACGGGTGCCGAGATCGCGCGAAGGTGCGACGATCTTCGAGGTGTCCGCGCCCCCGCCGCGCACCGCCGCGGGGAGGATCACATGGAACCCCCGGTTCCCCACGGCCGAGCCGTCCGCGTGCACCGAGACCACCGCGTCCGCGTGCGCCTTGTTGCCGATGCGCGCCCGCTCGTCCACGCACGGCCCGAACTCCCGGTCCCCGTCGTACGTCAGGAGCACCGTCGCGCCCTGCGCCCGCAGCAGGTCCCGTAGCCGGTGCGCCACGTCGAGGGTGAACTCCGCCTCCGCGTAACCCCCGTTGGTGGCGGTCCCGGTGGTGTCGCACTCCTTGTGGCCGGTGCCGATGTCGACCTGGCGATTGATCGCGGCGGTGTGCAGGTGGTTGCGCGGGTTGTGCCCGGGGTCGATGACCACCGTCCTGCCGGCCAGCGGTCCGGTGGGCGCGGCGCTCCCGGACGGGGCGGCCTTGGAGGGCGATGTCGACGGGGAGGCGGCTCCCGGACGCGAGGGTGACGGTGCGGCCGATGTGGCCCGCGGGGTGCCGGCCGCATCGCCGCTCGGCCCGGCTTGGGCCTGCGCGGTGCCGCCTCCGTCGCCGCAGCCGGCCAGACCCAGGCAGAGCAGGGCAGCGGTGGCGGCGAGCCGGAGCGGGCGGCGCGGGGTGGGGGGAAGGCTCTGGTGGTGGCGCACCCGGCGATGCTACCGGCCGGCCCTTGTCCTGTCCGGGGCGTCCGCGGACCGGCCGGGAACCCCCGTGAACAGGCCGCCGCCGTCAGACGCCCGGTCCGGTGCGGCGCAGCACGCGCAGCGAGTCCGTCACGGAGACCTCCGTGAACGCGCCCGACTCCAGCGCCCGCAGATACACCCGGTACGGGGCCTGCCCGCCGTGCGCGGGGTCCGGGAACACGTCGTGGATCACCAGCAGCCCGCCCTCGGCGACATGCGGGGCCCAGCCCTCGTAGTCGCCGTTCGCGTGCTCGTCGGTGTGGCCGCCGTCGATGAAGACGAAGCCCAGCGGGCCGCCCCACACCGCCGCCACCTGCGGCGAGCGCCCCACGAGCGCCACCACGTGGTCCTCCAGGCCCGCCGCGTGCAGCGTCCTGCGGAAGGTGGGCAGGGTGTCCATCCGGCCGACCTCCGGGTCCACCACGGTCGGATCGTGGTACTCCCAGCCCGGCTGCTGCTCCTCGCTGCCCCGGTGGTGGTCGACGGTGAGCGCGGTGACGCCGGCCGCCCGCGCCGCGTCGGCGATCAGGATCGTGGAGCGCCCGCAGTAGGTGCCGACCTCCAGCAGCGGCAGGCCGAGCGCGGCGGCCTCGGTGGCCGCCGCGTACAGCGCGAGCCCCTCGACCACCGGCATGAAGCCCTTGGCGGCCTGGAAGGCGGCGAGAATCTCCGGCTCGGGTTCGGCGGCCACGGCGTTCCTCCTGGTCGGTACGGGTACGGCGTCATCGTGCCGTACGCCCCCGCCGGCGGCTGCGGCGGGGGCGTACGGAGGGGTGCCGGGCGTGGCCCGGATCAGCGGCTCCGCCGGAGGCGCGGGAGGAACGGCACGCTCCGCCGGACCGGGCCGCGCGAGGCCGTCATGGACGCCGTGCGCGCCGGGCTGGACGGGTCCCGGCCGCTCAGGACGGAACCGCGGTTCGACGCTCCGGCGCGGTGACACCACCCAGGACGAGGTCGGTGTCGACGGGGCCGCCGTTCGCCGTGCAGGCGGCCGGGCAGGCGCGCGGCGTGTGGCCGGTGGCCGACGCCGCCAGGACGAACGTGCCGGCCTCCGGGGCGGCCAGTGCCCAGCGGCCCCGCCCGTCCGTGGTGGTGAGCCCCGCCTGCCGGCCCTGCCGGTCGATCAGGGTCACGTTGGCCCCGGCGACCGGGGCCCCTTCCGCGTCCAGCACCCGGCCGCGGAAGCCCTCCGGGGCCGGCAGGGGGAGCGGCTCGACGTCCTCGGCGGCGCGCCGGGCCGCCTCGTCGCCCTCGCTGCTCGCCAGCAGTACCGGCGCGGTGGCCGTGCGCCGGGACGGCAGGAACGAGGCCAGGACGAGACCGGCGACCACGGCGCCCGTCGCGATGAGGAACGAGATCCGGAAGCCCTTCATCGTGGGCACGTCGACCGGGCCCATCCGGGTCGAGGTGTGGGCCAGGACCATGCCGATCACCGCGCTCGACACCGAGGTGCCGATGGAGCGCATCAGGGTGTTGAGCCCGTTGGCGGCGCCGGTCTCCGACGCGTCGACGGCGCCGATGATGAGGGCGGGCAGCGAGGAGTAGGCCAGCCCGATGCCGGCGCCGAGGAGCACCGCGATCAGCACGGTCTGCCAGGCGGCGCTCATCAGGCCGAGCCCGGCCCCGTAGCCGATGGCGATGATCAGCATGCCGAGGATCAGCGAGACCTTCGGGCCCTTGCGGGCGGAGATCCGGGCGTACAGCGGGGCGACGAACATCATCGTCAGGCCGAGCGGGGCCACGCAGAGCCCGGCGACCACCATCGACCGGCCGAGGCCGTAACCGGTGGAGGTGGGCAGCTGGAGCAGCTGGGGCAGGACCAGGGAGACGGCGTAGAACGCGACGCCGACCATGATCGAGGTCAGATTGGTGAGCAGCACCTCGCGGCGGGCCGTGGTCCGCAGATCGACCAGCGGGGCGTCGCTGCGCAGCTCGAACAGCCCCCACAGCACCAGCACGACGAGCGAGGCGGCGATCAGTCCGAGGGTGGTGGGGGAGCCCCAGCCCCAGTCGCCGCCCTTGGTGATCGGCAGCAGCAGGAGCACCAGACCGAGGGAGAGGCCGAGCGCGCCGACGAGGTCGAACCGGCCGGGGGCGCGCAGCGTCGTCTCCGGCACCGCGAACACGGTCAGCGCCATGGCCAGCACGCCGAGCCCGGCCGAGCCGAAGAAGAGGGCGTGCCAGTCGGTGTGCTGGGCGACCAGCGCGGCGGCCGGCAGCGCCAGCCCGCCGCCCACCCCGATGGACGAACTCATCAGCGCCATCGCCGAACCGAGCTTCTCGCGCGGCAGCTCGTCGCGCATGATGCCGATGCCCAGCGGGATCGCGCCCATCGCGAAGCCCTGGAGGGCGCGGCCCACGATCATGACGACGAGGTCGTCGGTGAAGGCGCATATCAGCGAGCCGACGACCATCACGGCGAGGCTGGCCAGCAGCATCCCGCGCTTGCCGTACAGGTCTCCGAGCCGCCCCATGATCGGGGTGGCGACGGCCCCGGCGAGCAGGGTGGCGGTCATCACCCACGTCGCGTCGGACGGGGCGGTGTGCAGAAGGGCGGGCAGATCCTTGATGACGGGGACGAGCAGGGTCTGCATCACGGCGACGGTGATACCCGCGAAGGCGAGCACGGGGACGATCCCCCGGCCCGCCTTCGCGCGCGGATCGGGAAGCTCCGCGCCGGGCTGTTCGTGCGTCGTCTGTGGCATGCGTGCGGCCTCCGGGCGGCGGTGGGGAGTGGGGCGTGCGTACGGTCACGGCCGGTGCCGCGGGCAGCACCGACCGCCAAGTCTGTGCAGGGTGAACCTTCTTCGGCTACGGCGTATTCCGGGCGCGGGGTGCGCATCCGGCCCGCCCGGCGCGCGGGGCGCGTGCGCAAGCGGGGCGGCGCCACGTCGGCTCGACCGCCGGTCCTACGCCGCTGGACCGAGGGCGTGGCGACCTGAAACCGATGTACGGGGCACGCGGGTGCTGCGAGTATGACGCCCATGGCCGACCTCTCGATGCCCGCACCGCCCACCGGGCGGAACGCCCCCCGCACCTGGGCGGTGATCCTCACCGCCTGCGTCGGGCAGTTCCTCGTGGTGCTCGACGTGTCCGTCGTCAACGTCGCCCTCCCGTCGATGCGCGCCGACCTCGGGCTCAGCTCCACCGGACTCCAATGGGTCCTCAACGCGTATTCGATCGCCTTCGCCGGGTTCATGCTGCTCGGCGGGCGCGCCGCCGACCTGTACGGCCGCAAGCGGATGTTCCTCGTCGGCCTCGGCCTGTTCACCGCCGCCTCGCTGGCTGGCGGGCTCGCCCAGGAGGGCTGGCAGCTGCTCGCCGCCCGCGCCGCGCAGGGGCTCGGCGCCGCCGTCCTCGCCCCGGCCACGCTCACCCTGCTCACCGCCGCCGTCCCCGAGGGCCCGGCCCGTACGAAGGCCATCGGCACCTGGATGGCGGTCGGCGCGGGCGGCGGCGCGGCGGGCGGACTCGTCGGCGGGGTGCTCACCGACGGGCTGTCCTGGCGCTGGGTGCTGCTGATCAACGTGCCCATCGGGGTGCTCGTGCTGGCCGGCGCCGCGTTCTGGCTCGCCGAGGGTTGCGCGGGCGCGCGCAGCCGCGTCGACCTGCTGGGCGCCGTCCTCGTCACGGCGGGCCTCGCCTCCGTGGCGTACGGCATCGTGCAGACCGAGGAGGCGGGGTGGACGGCCGCCGCGACCCTGGTTCCGCTGCTCGGCGGACCCGTGCTGCTCGCCCTGTTCGCCCTCGTGGAGACGCGTACGGCGAAGCCCCTGATGCCCCTGCGGGTGCTGGGGTCGCGGGCGGTGGCCTCGGCCAACGCGGCGATGCTCGTCATCGGCTCCGCCACGTTCTCCATGTGGTACTTCATGACGGTGTACGCGCAGAACGTGCTGGACTACAGCGCGCTGGAGGCCGGGCTCGCCCTGATGCCGTCCTCGCTCGCCGTGGTCCTCGGCTCCAAGAGCGCGCCCCGGCTGATGGCCCGCGTCGGGGCGAAGAACCTCGCGCTGATCGGCACCGTCGTCACCGCGGCCGGCTTCGGCTGGCAGTCCACGATGACCGCGCACGGCTCCTACCTCACCGCGGTCTGCCTGCCCGGTGTGCTCATGATGGCCGGTGCGGGGCTCGCCTCGACCCCGCTCGCCTCGCTGGCCACGTCGGGCGCGGCGCCGGGGGAGGCCGGGCTCGTCTCGGGGCTCGTCAACACCTCGCGCACCATGGGCGGCGCCCTCGGGCTCGCCGTGCTCTCCACGGTCGCCGCCGCCCGCACCGGCGGCGGGGCGGACCCGGCCGCCCTCACCGCCGGCTACGCCCTGGCCTTCCGCACGGCGGGCTGCGTGCTGCTCGGCGGCCTGCTGCTGATGCTGCTGTGGCTCCCGCGCCACCGGCCGGAGCGCCTCACGACCTCACCCACGACTGTCAGCGGCGTCGCGGCGCCTGGGACCTCCGCCTCCGGCGTTGTCGTCGGTCGCGACGGCTCCGCCATCACTCCCTCCTCCGCCTTGGATTCGAAGGCCCCAGGCGCCGCTCCTTCTCCCACTGACAATCGTGGGTGAGGTCGTTACTTCCGTTCGTACAGCGTCACCCGACGCCCCCGCACCCGCTCGTCCCCGATCACGGTGAAGTAGTCCTTCAGGACGGCCGCCTTCACCTTCTCCCGCCGCCCGTTCTCCGGACGCGCCGCCCCCGGCGCGTCCGTGACCAGCAGTATCCGGCGCTGGGCGAGCATCGCGTCCCTGATCCGGGCCGGGGCCGCCTCCACCCCGTTCAGCGTCCCGGACGCGCGCGGGCCGCCGGCCAGCGCTATGTCCCGCAGCCCGGTGAACGCCTCGGGCGAGACCAGCTCCGCGTCGCGCCGGGCGCCGGGCAGGAACACCACCGCGGTGCCCGGCTCCTTCAGCCGGCGCACGTCCGCCGCCATGGCCAGCACGTCGTCCACCCGGCTGGACGGCGACCGCTTGGCCAGCGACTGGGGCAGCAGCGCCGCCACCGCGCAGGCGAGCAGCACGGGCACGAGCCACCGCGACGCCGCCGGGAACCGGGGCGCCGCCGCCCGGACCGCCGCCCCCAGCAGCGAGCCGATGAGCAGCGCCAGGCCGAGCAGGCTGAAGAGGATGTAGCGGTCCAGGAAGAGCGGCTTCTCCAGCGAGACGGCGGCCAGACCGAGCTGCGGGACCGCCAGCAGCGGCAGCCCCACCGAAGCCGCCGAGAGCCGGCGCCCGCCCGGCCGGTCCGCCAGGGCCCCGAGGCCGCCGATCACCAGCAGCACCGCGGGGCCGATCATCATGTGCCAGGTCAGCGGCGGTATCCAGGACACCTGCCCGGACTGGCCCGAGGTGTACAGGACCAGCGGCAGCGCACCCGCCGCGGCCGCCGCCGAGGCCGCCGTCCAGCGCGCCCACGCCCGGCGCCCGGCCCCGCTCCACGCCAGCGTCGCCGCGTGCGCGGGCAGGATCAGCAGCGAGAACCAGTTCAGCAGCGCGCAGACCAGCACCGTCCCCGCGTACGCCGCCCAGCGCCCCCACCGGTCGCGCCCGCCGAGCAGCGTCACCAGCAGCAGCGTCGAGACCCCGGCGCCCGCCGCGACCAGCGCGTACGGGCGGCCCTCCTGGAGGTAGAACTGCACGGCCGGCAGCAGGCAGAGCGCCATCCCGCCGCCCAGGCCCGCCCATCTCCCGGCCAGTCGCTCGCCGATGGCCGTCACACAGCCCGCCGCCACCGCCATCGCCAGCACCGAGGGCAGCCGCAGCGTCGTGGTCGTCGGCCCGAACCAATCGAAGAGCCCGTGCATCAGCAGGTAGTAGAGCCCGTGCACCGCGTCGACATGGCCCAGCATGAGCCGTATCTCGGCGGCGGACCGCAGCGCCACCTGCCAGGTCGCCGCCTCGTCCCGCCACAGGCTGCCCTCCCGCGACAGCCCCCAGAGCCCGAGGCCCAGGGTCCAGAGCGCCGGCACGGACCAGAGCGGGACAGCGCGCCGGAGCACGGATATTCGAGGTGACATGGAACGGACGGGCTCCCGGGTGGTGGTGACGGTACGGACGAGGCGCGGACGCGGTCAGAGCCAGCCCTGCTGCCGGGCCGCGCGCACCGCCTCCATGCGGTTGCGGGTGCCCGTCTTGCCGATCGCCGACGACAGGTAGTTGCGGACCGTGGACTCCGACAGGTGCAGCTTGGCGGCGATGTCGGCGACGGTCGCCCCGTCCGCCGACGCGACCAGCGCGTCCCGCTCCCGCGCGGTGAGCGGACTCGGCCCCGAGCTTAGCGCGGCGGCGGCCAGCGCCGGATCGACCACCGTCTCCCCGGCGAGCACCCGGCGGATCGCCTCGGCCAGCTCCTCGACCGGGCCGTCCTTCACCAGGAAGCCCGCCGCCCCCGCCTCCATCGCCCGGCGCAGATAGCCCGGCCGGCCGAAGGTGGTGAGGATCAGCACCCGGCAGTCCGGGACCTCCTCGCGCAGATCGGCCGCCGCGTCCAGACCGCTGCGCCCCGGCAGCTCGATGTCCAGCAGCGCCACGTCCGGCCGGGACGCCAGCGCGGCCGCCACGATCTCGTCGCCCGCGCCGACCTGGGCCACCACCTCGATGTCCGGTTCCAGCCCGAGCAGCAGGGCGAGCGCGCCGCGCATCATCCCCTGGTCCTCGGCGAGCAGAACGCGGACGGACGTGGCCGGGGGGTGCTCCTGAGGCATCTCGTTCACCGGCCCAGGGTAGGCGAGCAGGCCGGGTCGTCCCCCGCTCCGGGGGCCGGGGTCGCGTCGGCGTCGCCGCCCTCGTCACCGCCCGCGTCCACCGGGAGTTCGGCGGTGACCACGAAGCCGCCGTCCGGGCCGGGGCCCGCCACCAGGGAGCCGCCCGCCGCCGCGAGCCGTTCGGTGAGCCCCTTCAGCCCGGTGCCGCCGATGCCCGGGGTGGGCGCGGGGCCCTCGGGTCTGCCCCGGCCGTCGTCGGTCACCGTGAGCCGGACCTTCTCGCCCGTCCTGCCGACCTCGAACACGCAGCGCGTCGCCGTGGAGTGCCGCACCACGTTGGTGACGGCCTCCCGCACCACCCAGCCCAGCAGCGCCTCGGTCTGCGGGGCGAGCGGCGGCCCGGAGCGCCGGACGACCGGTTCGATCGCGGCGGCGGTCAGCGCGGACCTGGCCCGGTCCAGCTCGGTCGCGAGGCTCCCCTCGCGGTAACCGGTGACGGCCTCGCGGATCTCGGTGAGCGCCTGGCGCCCGACGGACTCGATGTCGGCGACCTGGGACAGCGCCGCGTCCACGTCGCGCGGGGCGAGCCGGCGCGCGGCCTCCGACTTCACCACGATGACCGAGAGCGTGTGGCCCAGCAGATCGTGCAGATCGCGCGAGAAGCGCAGCCGCTCCCGCTCGACGGCGGCCCGGGCCAGCTCCTGCCGGGTCGCGCGCAGCTCCGTCACGGTCTCCGCCAGCCGGAGGATCGCCGACGTCACGGCCCCGGAGATGAACGTCCCGTACCCCAGCGTCCACGGCGGTGACGCGCTGTCGTCGCGCCAGACCGCGACCGCGCACGCGGCGACCGCGAGCCCGAGCAGCCCGACCGCCAGCAGCCGGTGGCGCAGGACCGTGCCGGCGGCCAGCGAGAGCAGCGGGAAGAACAGCAGCCAGCTGCCCCCGTAGCCGATGGCCAGGGCGAAGGTGACCGCGGCCAGCGCGCCCAGCAGGACGTACGTCACCGGGCTCTCGCGCTTCTCCTTGGTGAAGCCCCGGAACACCACCGAGATGTAGAGCGAGTTGAAGGCCAGCAGGCCGGCGCCGGCGATCCACGGGGTGGGCGTCTCGCCCTGGAAGAGGTTGGAGAAGGCGCCGAGCCCCATCAGCAGCCACGGCAGCAGGGCGTACGGCGACGGCGGTCCCGGCCTGCGGCCCTCCTTCCGCAGCCGGCGGCGCTCCTTGAACGATGGTCGTCCGGTCCCCGGCATGTTCGCTCCCGTCACACGGTCCTGGCGGACCGACGGTACGAGATCACCGCGTACGCGCCGAACAGCAGGAGCCAGGCGGCGAGCACGCCCAGGGTCATGGCGCCCGGCGCGTGCCCGTCGGTGGTCGCCCAGCCCAGGTCCGCGAACCGGTTGGCCGGGGTGAACCGGCCGACCGAGCGCAGCCACTCGGGCAGCATCTCCAGCGGGAACCACAGCCCGCCCAGGACGCCGAAGCCCATCAGGCAGGCGACGTTGACGACGCCGGTGCCCTGCGGGGTCAGCCGGTAGCCGTTGCCCAGGCCGAGCAGGGTGAAGGGCAGCGCGCCGGCCCACAGCAGCACCACCAGCACCGCCCACTGCCAGGCCGCCATCCGCACCCCGTTGACGAGGGCGCCGGCCAGCAGCACGGTGAGGATCACCGGCAGCACGGTCACCGAACCGCTGACCGCCCGGCCCACCACCGCGTGCGAGGGGGAGAGCGGGGTGACCCTCAACTGCTGGAGCCAGCCGAGGGACTTGTCGGAGGCGACGCCCGTACCGATCGACATCGCGGAGCCGAGCGCGCCGTACGCCGCCATGCCAACCATGGACGCGGTCTTCCAGCCGTCGGCGCCGTTGTCACCGATGTTGGTGAAGATCAGGTACATCATCACCGGCATGCCGGTGCCGAAGATCAGGAATCCGGCGTCCCGCAGGGTCCGGCGCATTTCGAGCAGCATGTAACGGAACATCAGAGGGTCTCCTTCTCGGTCCTGGCCGCGGCTCTTCTCCCGGTCCCGGCCGCGGTGCTCGCGCGGGCGGTGTCCCCAGGCGCGGCGGTGCCGGCCGGCGCGGGCTCCCCGGGCGCGGTGAGCGCCAGGAAGGCGGTCTCCAGCGTGGCCCGGGAGACCTGGAGGCCGCGGACCAGGCCCAGCCGGGCCAGCTCGACGACCGTCGCGTCCGAGTCGTCGGTGCGCAGCAGGGCGCGGTCGCCGGTCACCTCGACGGCGACGACTCCGGGCAGCCGGTCCAGGCCCTCGGTGGAGCGGCCCGCGAGGTCGAAGGCCACCTGGCTGTGCCCGGCCGCGTCCTTGATCGCCTCGCCGCTGCCGTCCGCGACGATCCGGCCCCGGTCGATGACGACGATCCGGTCCGCGTTCTCGTCGGCCTCCTCCAGGTAGTGCGTGGAGAAGAGCACGGTGTTGCCGCGCCGGGCGTAGGCCCGCATCGAGTCCCAGAACGCGCGCCGCCCCGCCACGTCCAGGGCGGCGGTCGGCTCGTCCAGCACGATCAGCTCGGGATTGCCGGCCAGCGCGACGGCGAACCGCACCCGCTGGGTCTGGCCGCCGGAGAGCTTGTCGATGCGCCGGTCCGCGTACTCCGTGACGCCGGCCAGGGCCAGCGCCTCGGTGACCGGCAGCGGACGCGGGTAGGTCGAGGCGACGAAGGCGACCAGCTCGCGCACGGTCACCCTGGGTATCGGCCGGCCCTCCTGGAGCATGGCGCCGACCAGCCCCGCCCGCACCGCCTGTCCGGGGGAGCGGCCCAGGACCCGCACGGCCCCCTCGTCCGGCTCGTCGAGGCCGAGCAGCAGCGAGAGGGTGGTCGACTTCCCCGCCCCGTTGCGGCCGAGCAGGGCCACGGTCTCGCCGCGTCCGATCCGCACGTCGATCCCGTCGACCGCCCGTATGCTCCGGCCGGCCCGTCCGAACGTCTTCACCACCCCGGTGAAGACCACCGCGGCCTCGTCGTCCCTTGTCTGCGTCATGCCTACGACGTTACGCAGCGTGAGCGCGTAGCGGCAGATGTATATGTACGCGGTCCGCCATGACATTTGTCATCGCGGACGCGGAGGCTCCGCGGTCCGGTCGCTCTCCGCGCGGACAGAGCGGTGCCCCCGGCGCCCGTGGCAT
>NZ_JBHUXS010000036.1:0-24577 GCF_042669245.1 Streptomyces sp. NPDC057249
GCGAAGCGCCTCGCTGCGCGAGGCGCGCCCGCGCTCCGCGCGGGCTTGAAGCGGCTCGCTCCGCTCCCCGCAGCGCTGCGCGCAGGGTGGTCCCTCCGCTTCGCTCCGGGACCACCAGTGAACGGGCATCGCTCCGCGATGCCCTGATGGGGGCTCCGCTTCGCTCCACCCCCGGGCCCGTCCGCTCCACCCCCGGGCCCGTCCGCTTCGCTCCCGGACCAAGCCCGCTGCGCGGGCGGCTAGCAACGGAGCGAGGGCGGCCGGGACCGGTCCGCCACCTGATGCACATGTACCACTGGCAGAACCAGCCCACCCCCTGTGCTTCAAAATGAGACCGGGATCGAGACTGGAACCACACTCCCCCACCCCTGATGCACTGTGTGAAACCCCGAGAACCCCCACACCCCCACCCTGGGACCGGCCCGGCCGGCTCCACCCTCACGAACCCACCCCACCCTCCCCCAGCCCTCTGACGCCCTCCCACACCCCCCGCGGGCCCCTTACCGCCCCGACCCACCCACAGGCCCGCAGACGGGCACACAGGCACCCTCCCGGGGTCGCCCCGGGGAGACGGCCGGACGCGGGCCCACCCCGAACCCCGGCCCGCTCGACCCCCGCCCGCTCGACCCCCGCCGGCTCGACCCCGACCCGGCCCACCGCACGGCCCACACACCCACCTGACACCCCATCACCCACCCACCACAAATCCAACCCGTCGCAACAAACCCACCAAGGACCATTCCTGAACACGCATCAAAAACACCCCCAGACCAAAACTGGAACCAACCCCAGCCACCCCCAAAAAGGCCGGACGGAATTCACAACGCGCACCCCAAACCACCGCCCGAATTCCCCACCGCTTTTGCGAGGAACACGGCCCAGGAGCACGCTAGAACACATGAACGCGTCCGCACCCATCGTCATCCACCGCCCCTCCACGACCGGCGGCCGACGCGTCACCATCCGAGGACAGATCGCCGGACTCGCCCACACCGACACGGACGTCACCGAGTTCCTACGCCGCGCCGGCCTCCCCGACGCCGAACAACTCCTCGACAACCCCACATGGGTCCAGTGGCGCGGCGGCCGGGCGCACCAGTACCAGGCCGCGTAGGAGCGCCCCAGCCTCGTGTACGTCATGCCGGTGACGTACACGAAGCCGCGGTGACGTACACGACCACCCCGGTCCGGGTCACCGGACAACGATCGGCATGACACAGGCCGCGAGGAACGCCGCACCACAGAGCGCGAGGGTCAGCGGGGCAACTGCCTGCGGGTGGCGGTGCGTCACATAGGCCAGAGCCCCGAGGACGAGCACGGCAACGAGCACCAGGAGCAGCGCGACGAGCAGAACGAGCGAGGACATGACGGATCTCCGGATTCGAGCGAGGTGAACAGAGAGCCCCGGCCGGGGCAACGACGGCACGATGCGATGACCGAGGGCTAGCCCCGCAACCCCCTCGGCGCTCAGGCCGGCTCCGCCGGCGGACACCGCCGGAGACCCGTCCCACGCACCCGTCGGGGCATCGCGGACCGCATCGCGTTCAGCGCGTCCGGAGCGCGCTGCGACCCCATCACTGTAGAGGGGCGGAAACTGCAAAAAAGGCCCCTGACCTGCGGTTAGCGCACAAACTTGTGCGCTAACACACCGTCAACGTCGCAGCTCATCCGAGGCGAATTTGGCGTCTGCGCACGACCGGCTTGGTGCCTGCGCACGACCGCGCACATGTGTGATTTACGCCACAATCCGCCGCCCGTTAGCTTCGCACCCCACTGCCCCGCAACAGCCAACGTCCTGTACGCCGCTCTGCGGAACGATCACCGTCCCGGGCGACCGGAGGGGGCCCGGGACGGGAGATAGGTCGTCAGAACGGCGCAGAGGCGGCCTGGCGGGCCTCCTGTGCTTCCTGGGACTCCTGGGCTTCCTGCGCAGCCACCGCAGCCACCGCAGCTTCCCGGGCCGCGCGAAACTCCGCATCGATGCGGTCCCGGTCGCGCTGCGCAGCGATACGGCACCGGACGCACAGCCCCTCTGCGACCACCGGCCGGCCGCAGGGCTCACTGTGGCCGAAGCAAGTGCCTTCCGGCTCGGGGTCGGGGTCGCTCATGAACGCGACCGGCACGGTCTCGTCGTCGTCCAGGGGCGGCGCGTAGTGCGCCTGGTGGGCGCAGGTCTCGCACTGCGCGCCGGTACGGGTACGGGCCGTGCAGGTGGACCCGGACGTCCCGGGGCACAACGGCCACCCGAGGTGACGGGCGCAACGGGTCTCCCCGATCACGGCCAGGGTTGGGCACAGGCCGTCGTCGCCCTCGCAGCTCACCAGCCGCTCGACACCGTGGCGCAGCTGCTCGTGCTCCTGGACCACGTCGGCCCACGCCGGGGCTGTCGGGGTGGGGACGTCCTCCCACCGGTGCCCCTCCCCGGCCGGACCGGCGGCCGGGGAATCGGGGCCGGCCGTCTGGTGCGGAACGACCGCCGTAGCCGGGGGCAACGCGCTCAGCTTCCGCAGCCGACCGGCGACGATCGCGCTCCTGGACGTCGTGATGATGGCGGGCATCTGCATGCCGATGATCGCGCGGATGGTGTCCGGGCTGTGCCCGGCCTCCAGCAGCCCATCGCACACGAGGCCCTGGTCCCGCACTGCGGTCCCCCGCAGCAGATCGGCGCGGGTCTCTTCGTCGGCCGCGCTCATCAGCAGCCGTACGCCCGGAGAGTCCGCCCGCACCACACCACCGGCCGGGCCACCCCCCGCCGTTGCTGGCGTCTTTTCCCCCGGCACCGAGGCCGCGGTGCCGGGGGCGCCCGTCACCACCCCTGAGCCGTCCCCGGCCGGTACGGGCCCGTCCTCCTGGTCCTGCTCGACGCCGCCGCCCCGTCCGTCCGTCCCCGCCGCAGGCGGCTGCGCCTCGCGCACGTCACCACCCGCAGATACGGACGGACGGACGGGAGGTCCGTCGTTGGTTCCCGAGTTCTTTGACTGGTTGTTCTCACTGTGTTGGGGATCTTCAAGTTCCCCCGTAGACGACTTGTAGTTCCCCCGTGGGCTACTTGTAGTTCCCCCGTGGGGTGGCGGCGAGGCTTCATCGCGGGGGGTCTCTGAGTTCCCCCGTTCCTTCGGCTCCGCTGCCGGAGTCTTCTTCGGTCGCGGCTTGCCCTTGTCGGTGCGTGCCTTCTTCGCCGGAGCGGGATCAATGGGCGGTCGGTCGGCGCGTGTGAGAGGGGGACGGCCGAGGCGGTCCCGCTCCGCATTGATCCGGTCGACGTTGCTGAACCAGTCGAACGGGATCAGGAGGTCATAGACGACCGGGCGTCGGTCGGCTCGGTAGTGGCGTACGAGGTTCTGGTCACCCCGGGCGATCAGGCCCCGCTTAGTCATGTTCCGCCAGCACCGCTTGACCGTCTCTTCACTCACATGCACGCGGGCCGCGATCGTGTCTTTCGACAGCCACGTGCCGCATCCGTCCGGATCGGCCTTGTCTGCCATCGCTCCGAGGACCGCGTACTCGTTCACATCGGCCACGGGAGCGTCACCGCTCAGAACCCACACCATCGCCTCAAGGCTCACAGGATCGCTCCCATGGCCGAGGACTTTTCGCGGCTCACCCCTGCTACCACAGGGCCATACCGGTCAGGGGCGTACCCCATGCGCTGTCCTTATCCGGCTCCGCACGGTGGACCACGCAACGCGTGGGTACACTCAACGAAGACCTTTGCGAGGTCGCCCGCCGCCACACTTCGGATGCCAGTCCTGTGTGGAGTACGGCGGGCATTAACTTTTTGTGAGGGCGACACTACGCCGCGTGGGCCCTGGTCTTAGAGCCGGGCCCTGCCGATCGTCGTGCTATTTCGGGTCAGTTGCGCGGTAGTAATTGCTGCTAGCGGGGCTCACTGGCCATTTGGCCGATGAGCCACGAGGCAAGGGGTAGCCGACCGCAAACAATGCTGCGGACATACGAATATCCTGCACCTCTACGATTCTTTCGGGCCTGCGCCCCCGCCCAGCGAAATAGGTGATTCGGAGGGCCCGCAGCATTGGTACACCGGTTTTCGGCATGAGCAGTGCATCCGCCTCTTCCGGCGACGGCATCCGTGCAGAGACCTCCTCGCGCCAGTGAAGGGGCTTTTCTGCCCATTCCTCTAGACGGTCATACATGCCGCCTGCGCCGGTATCGCCAGCGAGCGAAGGCAATTCGGCGGTGACCCATTCCGCGATCCATGAGTCGGCCAGTTGGCGGTGCTCGGGAATTTCTGGATCGCCAATGATTCGCTTGCGAACCGTCAGCGATGTGCCCGGTTCTACGCCCAGTGCGTCCGCGACGTCCGCCGGTACGAGGGCTGCGGACACGCGCGTCCGTTCTCCGTCCGGGTGAGGGAGGGCCCGCCAGTGCTGCACCTCGGGGCCGCTGTAGTACCCGAGTTCGTCCCGCTCGATCTGTCGATTGCGGACGGTAAGGCGGACGCGGTCCGGGTGCTCCCGTACGAACATGCCCGCCCGGCGCCGGCTCTCGATCAGCCCCTCTCTCGTCAGCAGCCCCCACGCTTTGCGCACGGTGATGTCACTGACCTCGTATTGGGCGGCAATGTCGCGCATCAGAGGGAGCGGACTGCCGGGCGCGAGTTCGCCCGCCGTGATGCGTTCTCGCAGGTCACGGGCGATCTGTTCGTATTTGGCGCTCACCGTGCAGTCCCTCCATTGATCAACACCAAGGAGACTAGCGTATACGTCAACCCTTGCTTCTGTCGCTTCTAGCGTATACGTTAGCCCACGGCAGCCAAAGCGGCCCCCGGTTGGAGCCAGGGGCCGCAGTGTGTCGCGATGTTGGAGCACCGCGACGAGTTGCCTGATCAGGCGGTAGAGCGCCTGACACGGCGGCGGCAGGGCGTTGGAGCGTCCTACCGCTGTCGGACCGAGCCACGGCTAGGTGGGAGAGGTGCCGACATGTTGATTGTCGCTGAGAAACAGGCAGAAGGGCCGGTCGGCCCGGGTGTGACTGCGGGACTGGCCGAGGAGATCGAGCGCCAGGAGCGCGAGGACGACGCGCGGGGCCCGGAGCCGGAGGCCCGGCGGGCGGTGCTGCGGGCGGGGTGGTGGCGCGAGGTCGCGGCCGTGCCGTCGCTTCCGGCGGGCTACCTCGCCGCTGACGCGGCCGGCGCGCAGCAGGAGCCGGGCGCGGACGAGATCCGGGCGCGGGCGCTGCTCTTCGCGGCGATCGGCCGTCACGGCTGGGCGCGGGTCGAGGGCGGTGCGCGGTGAGCGGCACCTTTTCGAGCAACGCGCGCAACCTGGAGTTCGGCGCGCCCCCGCCCGGTGTCCCCGCGTGCCAGGGCCTGGACCCGGAGATTTTCCACCCCAACCCGTCCGACGCGAACCGTGACCCGTCTCCGGCGGAGCGGGCGGCGCTGGCCGTGTGTGAGGTGTGCTCGGTGCGGGACTGGTGCCTGGAACGCGACATGCAGGAGTGCTCCACCGACCGCCGGATTTCCGGGGTACGGGGCGGACTGCGTGAGGCGGACCGCCGCGCGCTGCACGTCCAGCGGTTCGGCCGGCGGCCCGCGCGGCGCAAGGCGGAGGCGGGTCGATGAGTACTCTGCCGCCCTTTGCCCGGCCGTTCCCCGTGTTCGGCCGCAAGCCCACCGCCCCGGCGGCTGAGGCCCCGGAGGTCGAGGTGCCGCCGATGCCGGCGCACCCTCCGGTCGCGGTGGCCGCACCGCCCGCCGAGGAACCCGCCGCCGAGGCGGATGAGATGGCGGACGCGGCGGAGACGACCACGGACACCCGCGCGCAGCGCCGGGTACTGCGCCGCCGCGTCCAGGCCCCGGCCGCCGAGGCGGAGTCCGAGGACGCCCCGGCGCGGGAGCCGAATCCGCGGTGGCGGTGGCTCGGCTTCAACGCTGCTGCGGCCGGCGCCGGTCACCTCGCCATCTGGACGGCCACGGGTGACTCGATGGCGGGCGCCCATTACATGGCCCGCATGTCCGTCTCCGTGCCCGAACTCGCGGCGGCCGGTCTCACCCTCGTTGCCTCGTACGCGGGGTGGCGGGCCGGGGGGCTGCTGCGCGGTCTGCCCGGTGGCCTGGGCCGGATCGTGCGCCCGGCCGGGGCGCTGCTGGCCGCGCTGTGGGGGCAGGGGACCGCCCCTCTCGTACGGGACGCCCTGGACGTGATCGAGCCGTGGGGGACGCTCCTGTCCCCGCTGCTGGCCGTGTCCCCGGTAGCGGCAGCGTGCTGGTGGGGCCTGGACCGCACCGCCGCGAACGCCGCACCGCCGCTGCGGTGGGCCGCCCGCGTCCCCCTCGCGACCGTCACCCTCTCCGCTCTCCTCTACGCCCCGGGAGCCCTCCTGTGAGCCTCACCCTTCTCGCCGCCACGGACACGGCGCTTGCGTCCGGGCCGATTCTCGGATCGGTCGGCATCAGCGGACTGACCCTCTCCGCCGGGCTGTTGCTCCTGCTCGGTCTGCGCGGTTCGGACCGCGTGAAGCTCGACCGTGACAAGGCCGGCGGTTTCGGGATCGCGTTCGGCACGCTCGCGGTCGCGGCCGGGTCACTGTGGGGCGACGTCGTCAAGGGCATCAGCGAGGTGCCCACGTCCCTGATCCAGGGTTCCGGCATGGGAAACATCGGGCTCGGCGGTACCGCCCTGGCCCTGACCATCCTCACGTTTTTTCCGAAGTGGAAGCGCCTGGTGTGGCCCGCGCTGCTGGGCATCTCCGCCGGGGTCATCTATGGGCAGGCGGGCGGGATCTGGGGAATCGGCGTGAGCCTGGTCCTCAAGATCGCCGGAATTGCGGGCGCCCTGTGAGCGCGCACGCCGCCCCCGTGGGCATCGACACGACCAAGACCCCTACCGCCCCTACCGCCCCGGCCGCCCCTACCGCCCCGGCCGCCCCGGCCGCCCCGGCCGCGTCGGAGACGGGGCGTCAGGCGGCTGCGGTGCGCGGGGCGCTGGGCCAGGTGCGGGCGGTGCTCCCGGTACGGCGCGCGCTCACCGGGTTGGTGTCCGGGTCGCTCGTGCTGGCCGGTCGGGCGTGCGGCTGCGTCGGCACCGTGCTGCGGTGGGCGTGGGCGCAGGCGTCCGCCGACGCAGAGGCGCACGCCGCTGCGACGGCGCACGCCGAGAAGACCGCCAAGGTGCGCGCTAACTGGTCGCGGCGGCAGGGGGAGGACGGAGCGGCCGAGGGGGAGGCCAAGGAACTGGAAGCACTGGGGGCGGCCCCGTCCGGGCGGCGCCCGGCCCTGGAATCCCTGGCACTGCTCGCGCTGGGCGGGCTGCTCGCGGCCGGGGGTCTGGGGACTGCGGCAGCGCTGCTCGCTCCGCATCTCGCGGTGCTGGCCGAGTGGCGGCCGGTGATCCTGACCGTGGGCGGTCTGGGATGGGCGGTGGCCGCGTGGTCGGTCGCCCCTCCCCCGAAACCGGCCGCCCCCGCCGCGCCGGCCGTCGAGGGCGACGGCCAGGAGGACGACGACCAGGAGCACGGCGACGTCGAGGCGGAGCGAGGGACGGCGCTGCTGTGGCACGTCGTCGCCGCGCTGGCCGCCGCTGAATCCGCCGGCCGCGCCGGGCTCCACCTCGATGCGGTGCTCGATGGCGCGACCGAAGCGGAGCTGCTCCCCGCAGACACCGAACTGGCCGCGTTCCGGACGTGGGTGGAGGCGTGCGGACTCCCCGTCGCGGACAAGGTCGGCTACCGCATCGGCGGCCGACCGGTCACCCGCGTCGGGTTCAAAATCTCGGCGGTCGTCGAGGCGCTGGGCATGACCCCCTCGGTGCTCCTCGCGGCCCGCTCGCAGACCCCCGCCGGGGGAGCCCCCGCGACCCCCGGCCGGCCGGGCGGGGAGGGCCCCGTCCAGACCCCGGCCGAGGTGGCCCCGCCCGCCCCCGCCGAGGCCCCCGTCCCGGCCGTCCTGCGCCTCATCCCCGGTGGCCGTCAGCAGCCCTCCCAGACCCCCTCCCCGACCCTCACCCCGGGCCTGACCCAAGAAGCCCGATAGACCGCCCTATCACCGCTGTGACCTGCGGTTCTATCGGCCGCCCTAACGGCCCTAACAGGGGTCCTGACGGCCCTTCCCTAACGCTTCGACCGCCGACCCCGGGAGGGGTGCACAGATGCCCGTACGTACCGAGTCCTGGACATGGACCGTCCAGTGCACCGACCCCGACACCCCCGGCCGACGGGCCACGTTCGGCGGTGAGATCACCGCGCCCGCCGGTACGACCGAAGACGAAATCCGCCAGCGCCTCTACCCGGAGATCACCGCCCGACTGCGGCGCCGATACGGCCCCGGCGCCCGCATCGAGGACCTGGCCCCCACGTACCAGATCACCCCGGCCTGACGGCTGCCCGATCCGCCTGGGGGAGCCCTTGGCGGTGAGGGGAGCCGGACAGCCCGGACCATCACACCTGAGGAGAGACATGCCAGAGAGCAGCGCCGGGGCCGAGGACCAGATGGCGGCCGCCGTGCGAGCCGAGGAGCAGGGCCATTTCCGCAAGGCCGCGAATCTCTTCTACAAGGCCGGCGCGCAGTTTCAGACGCAGTACGGGCGCTTCGACTCCCGCGCGCTGGACGCCTTCGAGGGCGCGGCGCGCGCGGTCAGAAAGAGCGCCCTTGCCGACTGACGGTTGCCTGATCCGCCCGGCCACGGCCGGGCGGTGACGGGGAGCCGGACAGACGGCCCCACCAGAAATGCGGGACGACCGCCCTACCGCCAAGCAGATCGGTCGCCCCGCTCCGTCCCACAGAGAGACAGGAGCCCATCGTGGCACTCCGCAAGTTCATGCCCGCACGCGACCCCCAGCGTTCCCAGGACGAGCCCCAGCACGTCCGCGATTACTCCGCCAGCAACGGCGGCTACACCACCAACCCGGCCGACCGCCCGGTCCCCGGCACGCCCAAGGGCAAGAAGGGGGACCGGTCATGAGCGACATCGCGGAGCAGCAGGCAGCTGACGCCCTGGCCCAGCAGCGCATCGCGGAGGCCCAGCAGGCGGCCGAGGCCGCCGAACGGGCCCGGCAGGCGGCCGAGGCCGCCCGGCGCGGCTGACCCGGTCCGTACACCGGAGGGGGGCGGGGCGGCGCGTACGATGCGCCGCCCCGCCCGTACCCTCGATCGATTCAGTGAGGAGCACAGATTGATGACCACGACCACGACGGAGCGGCCCCCGGCTGCGGCGACCGGACCGGACAACCCGAAGCGGCGCGGCAGTATTTCGGCGGACGCCGGACCGGATTCGGTGGCCACGACCACCGTTGCAGCGACCGGCGCACCGGTTGCGGCGACCGGCGAGCAGGATGCGGCGACCGGTCCCGAGGCGGAGGAGGAGGCGCGGCCGGCCCGCCGCCATCGGGGGCTGATGATCCCCCTCGCGGTCCTCGCGGTCCTCTCCGGACTCGCGGCTGCGGTGATCGGGTTCGCGCTTTCGTACGGGGCGTTGAGGTCTGCGGCGGCCGACTGGGGGTTCGGCCCCCAGGCATGGAAGGCAGCTGCCTTCCCGCTCTCTGTCGACGGACTGATCATCGCTCTCTACACGGCGGACCTCGTGCTCGCGTGGCGGCGGATGTCTCGCCCGTGGGTGCGGATGGCGGCCCACGCCATCACCGCCGTGACGATCCTGTTGAACGTGTCGGCCGCCGCCGGGTCGGCCCCCGGCTCCCCGGGCCTGACGGACGCTCTGACCACCCACCCGGCCCGGCTGGTGTCCCACGCGGGCATGCCCATCGCGTACGTGATCCTCACCGAGGTGGCGCGCTGGGCGATCGTCCGGACCGCCGAGCTGGAGGCCGGCGCGGCGGACGACGACCGGCTGACCCTCGCTGACTGGCTGCTGCGGCTCCCTACGACCTGGGCGATTTTCCGGCACGCCAAGACGTGGCCGGCCACGTACGCGGAGGCGCGCGTGCACGTCCGTGAGCTGGCCATCTACCGCATCTGGCTGCGGCACCGCGAGGAGATCGAGGCGGGTCTCGCGGAGGGGCGAGTCGGCGTGCTGGACCGCATGCCGGAGCTCCTGGCCCCCCACGGCGTCAGCGTGGAGGAGGCGCGCTCCCTCCCGGCCCTGATGCAGGAGCGGGAGCGCCAGCGCCAGGAGGCGCAGGACCGGGCCGAGCGGAAGCGCGAGGAGCAGAAGGAGCGCCAGGAGCGCGAGGACGAGCAGGAGCGGGAGCGGCAGGAGCGCGAGGACGAGCAGGAGCGCCAGCGCCAGGACCGCGAGGACGCCCACGCCGCGAAGATCGCCGCGCTCGCCGCCGAGGCGGAGGAGATCCGGCTCGCCGGTGAGATCGCGGTGCTGCGGGCCCGGACCACGGGGCAGGCGCGCGCGGCCGAGGCGGAGGCCGAGGGGGCGGGGGCGGCTGCCGAAATGCAGGCGCAGACCGCGCTCGCGGCGGTCCGCCGGGCCGCCACGGAGGAGGAGCGGCGGGCCGCCGAGGAGGAGGCCGCGGTGGAGTCGGAGCGGGCCGCCGCAGCCAAACGCGCGGCTGCCGAACATGAGCGCGCGACCGCCGAACATGAGCGCGCGACCGCCGAAGAGGCTGCCCGGACCGCTAACGCGCGGGCGGCGGAGCAGCGCGCGCGGGCTGCCGAGGCGCAGGAGCAGGCGCGTGTGACCGAGGCTCAGCGGGTGGCTGCCGCAGACCGCGAGGAGGCTGCGCGCAGTGCGGAGCGGGCCGCTGCAATCGAGCAGGAGGCCGCCGAAACGGCCCTGCTGGCCGCTGCAACCCGGGCGCGGGCCGCTGAGGCTGAGGCGCTGGCCGGCCTGAATTCGGTGCAGATCAAAGCCCGGGTCGCGGCCCGGGTGCTGCTGAGCAACCCGAACGCGGACGGGGCGACCCTGGCCGCCGCACTCGGCGGCGCGTCCCCCTCCACCGCTAGCTCCTACCGCAAGGCAGCCCTGGAACTGATCGAGCAGGGCTACCCCGACCACGACCCCGATCTGTACCCGTTCACGGACGGGGTCCCGGTCACCATCCCGGGACAGACCGAGATCGCCGTCTAACCTCAGCAGCACAGCACAGCGAAGGGCCCCGGGGCGCAGCAATCGCCCCGGGGCCCTCGCGTTCTGTGCCGAGACTACGTCCGGTCCGGGGCCGCGATCCAGTCGGCCAGGGCGCTGTCCGTGAGCGCCTGGACCAGGACGCCGGCCGCGTGGTCGGGGCTGATACCCGCCGTACCGGCCCCGTCCGCGATCCAGGAACTGAGCCGGGCAACGTGCTCCGGACTCAGCGACCACCCACCCGTACCGGCCCCGGCCGGGCTCATTCCAAAATTTTGGAATGAGCCCTCGCCGCCCTCGCCGGAGGCGACGACCGTCCCCGTGACCGGCTCGCCGGCCGCGCCCTTGCCGCTCTTGCTCCTGGTGGTCTTGCGCGGCTTGGCGGCCTCAATCCGCCGAGGCACGAACAGCGCCTCAAGGCGCTTCGGCTTGGCGCCTCCCGCGAGGTAGTCCGCGAGGTTCGCGACCACGTCCGCCGTCACCCGGCGCCCGAGCTGCTGCCCGCGCTCGCGCAGCTCCACGTACAGGCGGGCCACCTGCTCGTGCCCCTGCTGCTCCGCGACGTCCACCAGGGCGCGGACGTGGGAGTCGGGGGCGGGCCGCTCGTACGTCGCGGCGATCTGCGCCGCGAGAGGCCACTCCCGGATTTCCAGGTAGGCGGCGGACTCGCTCATGCCGTCCCACTCGTCGTCCAGGTACTCCTGCCGGGTGCGCTCGCCGGTCTCGCCCCGGTACAGGCGCCGGCCGAACGCGGCGGCGAGAGCTTTGCCCCGCATCCACTTCGCGGCCTGGTGGTGGTCGCGGGCGGCGTGGATGCGGTCGAGCTGCTGCTGTTCCTTCGCGGTCAGCGGCCCGGCGCTGTCCAACTCCTCCGGCTCCGGGATCAGCTCCGGGACGAACGCCCGTGCTCGGTCCCGTCGCGCGGGCGTCCGGTCGCTCACGCCCCCGCCCCCACCGCCGGTAGATGCCCGCGCCGGGTCAGTTCGGTGACCAGGGCGTCGTACGGCCCCTTGCGCTCCGGTTTGTCGCACGGGAAGCCCACGGCGGACGCGATGGCTTCACGGCGGGGAATCTGAGTGGACAGGACCGACCACCGCGGATCGGTTCCCTTCTCGCCGCCGTTCGTCAACAGGGCCGCGTACTTCTTCGGTGAGGATGCCCCGGCCTGGCACCGGTTCAGCAGCACGTACGTCGTCGGCGGTTGCCCGCTCTCGCGCAGCGCCGACGATCGTCTGATCACCTTGGCGAGCGGCGTGCCCCGCTCCGGCGTCGTCAGCCGCTTGTAGTCCGGGTTGGTGGGGGAGAGCGTCAGGATCACCAGATCCACCACCTCCAGAATTGAATCCACGATGTCCGGGTGATTCTCGGCGTGCCCCGCATCAACCAGATTGATCCGGTCGTGATCCATGTCCGGGAAGATCGTTTCGGCGAATGCTGGCGTATCTGCCTCGTGCACCTCGCACGGGAAGTCGTCAGCGTCCCGCTTCCACGCCGACAGTTGCAGCGACTCGTCAGCGTCGTAACAGGTCACGGCGTGACCGGCGCGGTCCAGCGCGTACGCGAGCAGACCGGTGTTGGTGGTGCCGCCCATGGTCCTGGGCTTCAGACTGGCAATGAGCATGAGCGACACCCTACGGACCCCGGGCGGGCGTCCCTCTCCGGCCGCCGTTGCCGCGTACGTCAACGCGCCCTGCTGTACGTCACCGCGATGACGTACAGCAGGGAATTCGCGGTGACCGTCAGGGCACGTCGCCCTCCCAGTGCCACGGCCCGTCCGGGCAGTCGGGCGCCGGCTCGTACGAGGCGCGCCCGCCGCCCCCGTACGCGCCGTACGGGGTGATCAGGAGAGCACCGGTGCCGATGTCCTCGGCGGACCAGCCGGTGACGTCGACCAGCTGGCCGTCGAGCGGCCCGCCGATCAGCTCGCGGTACGCACGGCCGGGCTCGGGGCCGGCCGGGGGCTCGCTCCCGTAGACCCGTGGGTGTGGGTGTGTCATGCGCTCAGTCTGGCCCGGCGGGCCGGAGAGAGGGATGCGTATGGCGGGACAGCGAGTGAATCCCGTATGCCGCCAGGTGGGACAGTCCCTGGAATGCCAAGCGCCGTGTCATATACGAGAGTTATGCTCGCGATCTCTCCTGCACGGAGGCGCGAAAACGGGGTGTGACGTGGGAAAAAGGCGACATGGCGACAACAACGCCGATGCCCTTTCGGGTGAGTTGGCGGGCGCGATCGGTGTACTGGTCATCGTCACGGGCGGATTGGCCGCCATCAAGGACAAGTTGGACCTCTCCTGGACGGCGACGGTACTCCTCACCGCAGGCGTGCTCGTGCTGCTCGGCTATCTGGCCTGGCAGGCGCGGAGGCTCCTCGCTCGCGTGATGGCCGGTGACCTTCAAACCGGGGGGCCGAAAGCGGAGAATTCCGAAACGCCTCTCGCTTCTTCGGTAGAAGAGGTATCGGCTCCGATTGATGCGCATCTGACGGCCGCACTGAGCCGGGCCGGTGCGATCGGTAAAGAGGAATCCATCCTTGCGGAGGATGTCAGAACTGAGCGCCTGTCCGTCGGGACGGTTTACGAATTTTTGATGCCGCGTAGTCGTACGCACGAGGATGTGGCTAAAAGGCTGGGGCCCATTGCATCGATGTTCGGTGTGACCCGTCTACATTTGAAGCTGGAGACCAGCCGCCAGACCGAGCGGCGGGTGCGCCTCCTGGTGCTGAATGAGCCGCCGTTCAGCAAGGGATTTCCCGCGCCGACCCGGCATGAGATCCAGGAATTCAAGGGCGTGCCCTTCGGGCACGAGGTCACTGGGAAACTCGCCGGGGTGCCGACAATGAGCAAGGCTTCGCTTTTGGTCGGCGGGATGACGCAGACGGGTAAAACCACTCTGATCAACGGTCTCATTACATGTCTGCTGATTGCCTACCGGGACTTTGATCTGTATCTCCTGGATGGAAAGCTTTGCGGGCTGACGAAGTTCGAGAAAATTGCAGTCCGCTACGAAGCGTCTGACAGTCCAGCCGTCATGGAAAGCATGCTCGATGATCTACTGATGCGCGTCGATAGCCGGTACGCAGAATTGCAGGAAGCCATCCGGGCCCGGAAGCCTGCACCAACGTTCAAGCCAGTGTTTTTCATCATCGATGAAGCAGCCGACTTCTATGCTCACACTGGCACAGCCGAGTCAAAGGAACTGGCGCGGCGGGTAGAGGAGAAATCGCGGTCGCTGGTTGCGAAGTCCCTGGAATCCGAAATTTCGACGGTGATGCTGACGCAGCGCCCGGCGAACGATGCGATTCCCGTCAAGGTACGTGATCAATTTTTGTACCGCCTCTGTCTCTACGTGGCGTCCGAGGGTAGCGCGAAAGTTGCCCTCGGGGACTCGTATTTTGACACGGTGGCCCCGATCCACCCGGCGCTACTCGACTCCACCATCAAGGGTCAGGGCGTGCTTTTCGCCAATGGCACTTCAACGCTGATTCGCGGATTCAACTTTCCGGACACATTCATCTGGGAGACCGTGGACGCGGTGACCGCACGGCAGGTGAAAGCGATTCCCGAGTCTCCGGTGACGCGGGCTATTGGCGTTCTTCAGGCTGCCGGGGTGGAATTCATGCCTACCGCTGATCTGGCCCCCGCCCTCGGCATCACGGAAACCGACCCGACCGAGCGCGGAAAAGCCCTGAGTGCGCTCCTGGGCGTGCGAGTGGACCGGGGTGCGAAGGGAGTGCGCGGCTACCGGCTGGACGCCCTCAGAGCGGCTGCGATGGCCGGCGCGTGACCGTCACCCGGCACCGCCAGACCACCTCCCAGCGACCCTCACCCGACCGTCACCCCACGCGGCGGGTGACGGTCGGGTGAGGGTCACCAGACAGTCCCGGGTGACGGTCCGGACCAGCGAAAACAACCAGAAGGGGGGCGACGCCGGTGCGCGCCGCTACAACCGCCTATGTCGGCGTAGGAGCCACCGCGGCTGTCCTGGTGGCCGGCCTGGTCCAGGCCGCCGCCGAGGACACCGCCATCGGGCAGGCCCTCGGCGTCTCGGTGCCTGCCGAGTACCGGGCCCTGGTCGAGGACGCGGGACAGACGTGCCCGGAGATCAGCCCTAATCTGCTGGCCGCCCTCATTCAGCAGGAATCGGGTTTCGACCCCCGTGCCGAGAGCGAGGCAGGGGCGCAGGGTATTGCGCAGTTCAAGCCGTCCACCTGGGAATCCAGCGGCATCGACGGAAACGAGGACGGGGTGCGGGATGTATTCGATCCAGAGGACGCTATCCCGTCCGCCGGGAAATACCTGTGCCAGATGGCCGAGGAGACTAAAGACGTCCCCGGAAACCGGCAAGACAATATGCTGGCCGCCTACAACGCGGGTCCAGGGAAAGTCCACAAATACAATGGCGTGCCCCCGTACAAAGAGACGGAGACATACGTGAAATCAATCGGTGCGATGGCCGAGATTCCGACCGGGGAGACGGCTCCGACAACCGATCAGGCTGCCACCGCTATCAATGCCGCGAGCGATGAAATCGGCACCCCGTACTCATGGGGCGGGGGGAATGCGAGCGGCGCCAGTACCGGCACCTGTTGCTCACCCAACGGAAGCTCCGGCAAGGCCATTACGGGTTTTGATTGCTCCGGCCTCACGCTCTACGCCTATGCGCAGGCCGGTATCAGCCTGCCCCGCACAGCGGCGCAGCAATATGCCGCGTCCGAACCGGTGAAACCGGGGGATACGGCGCCCGGTGATCTGGTTTTCTACGGGTCCTCTGCGGCGTCCATTCATCACGTCGGGATCTATATCGGGAGCGGATACATGATTGAGGCTCCCCGCCCGGGTGTCGCGGTCCGTATCGCGTCCATCTATTCCATGCACGACCTGTACGCGGTCGCACGTCCTGTACGTCACGCAAACGAGGAGATCTGAAATGGGAGCGTTCGTTACCGTTGCCGGTGCGGTCGATATGTCCGGCGGTTTTGCTGATTTTTTCGACACGATCGGGTTGACGGGTGCCGGTCTCGTCACGAAAGGAATCGCCGCTGTCATCGCTGTGGTCGCGGTGCGCATGCTGCTGCAAATCTCCGGCGACCCCAAAGCGGCCCTGCAAAAGGGCTCGATGGCTGTTGGTGTGTTGTTCGTGGCCGTGATTCTCGCGATGTACGGCAGCACCTTGTTTAGCACGGTCACCGATGCGAAGCCGACGACCTCGGAGTCTTCCCGTGCTGGTGACTGATAAGGACGCCTGCAAATACATTCGGGGGGTCGCGAAAAAATACTGCCTCGGTGAGCTTCCCGAGTCCAAACCGGATAATCTGCCGCCTTCCGTTAAGAAGCCGGAGGGCGGGTTGACCGAGGGGGCATCCGATCACGTCAAGGATCTCGCGGATTCCCTGATCAAGGGCATCAAAGGGCTAGTCGCCCCTAAACGGACGTGGGCGCCGCAGGAGAGCAACAACGCGGTCTATGCACAGTTTCAGTGGCTCGGTCAGCATCTGGCTATTGCCATTTTCATGTGCGTGGTCGTCGTGTGTGCCCTGACCGCATGGCAGGGCCTACCGCGTCTGCGGCAGCTCGGTACCTCGACCGGGGCGACCCTCGCGGCCGTGGCCGGTATGGCGTCCGTGCCCGGCATCGTCGTGTTGCTCAATAAGAGCGTCAGCAGCGCGTTCCAGGCTGCGTTCGATAGCAATGAGGGGACGCTGTTCCAGACCATCAAAATCGACCTGGACAAGGCGCAGGATGCGGGTAACCCGCTCGCGCTGCTGCTCCTGGTTTCCGCGCTCGTTGTCGCGCTCGCGTTCGCGGCGCTCGTGTTCATGTGCCGCAACCTCGGCATCCTCGTGTTCGTGTGCATGGCCCCGCTGGTGCTGGCGTCCGTGGCGCGCGGGGGCGACATGACAGCCGTACGCGCCTGGGCCATGCGCCTGTTGGGGCTGATGTTCGCCCCGTTCGCGCTGCTGATCGTGATGCCGTTCGTGCCCATGGCCCGGGGGTCGCTGGTGATGGACTCCGTGCTCCTGGTGGCCGCCGACGTGATCATGATCCGTTGGATTTTCCACGGCCTTCCCTACCTCGGTCCGAGGCTCGTGCGGGCGACCCGCACCGCCGTGGAGCGCCGGACCGACAACCCCGTCATGCTGGCCCTGGCCCGCACCGCGTCCCCGGATTTCTACGAGCAGGAGTCCGTGGCCCGCACCCGGCTGGTGCCCACCCCCGGCCGCGCGATCGGCCAGGACCGGGACGTGCTGGCCGCCGCGTACGGGCTCCCGGTCCGGCCCCGTTCGCCGCAGCTCACCACGGAGTCCGCGATCGCCAAGGCCCGGGACGAGGCGCCGCGCCGGCAGCGGCTCATCGAGGCCCGGCGGGAGGCACGGGCGGCTGCCGCGCAACCCACCACCACCGGGCCCCGGCCCCCGGGTCCGCCGCCCCGACCGGGCCCCGCCCCCGGCCCCGGGCCCGCCCCCGCCCCTGCCCCGGCTCCCGGTCCTCGGCCGGCCGGGCCGGGCCGGACCCCGCCGCCGCCCTCGACACCCCCGACCCGATAGGAGGCTGACGTGTACACCCTGGCCCCCGGCTACCGCGTCCCCGCGATCCAGCGCGGACTCAGCCCCGCAGAATCCCTGCTGACGAAAATCAACGGCGGGGCCGGGGCTGCCGTGCTGATGTCGGCGCTGATCAGCCCGCCGCCCCTCGTGGCGTTCGGGGCGGTCGCCGCAGCCGCAGCCGTGCTCAACCTCGCGCCGGGGCCCCGCTCAATCGGCCGGTGGGCGGCTGTCGGGGCCCGGCACCTGACCGAGCGCACCACCCCGGCCCGTACGGTCTCCCGCAGCGGCGGCCAGACCGCGACGTGGGCCCTCTACCCGGCGCACGGCACCATGCAGGACCCCCACCGCCGCGCTGCGTTCCACACCGGGTTCGCGCGCGCCCTGGATTTCGCCGCCGGGCAGTCCCGCGCCGCCGGGATTCAGGTCCACGTGACTCACCACGGCACGGCGGGCGAGTACAGCGCCCACGCGCAGACGGTCTCCGTACACGTCCCCCGGGGGCTGGTGGGATACCCCGCACGGGTGATCGACACCATCGCCGGGGAGTTCGCCGCATTGGGTGATCTCACCCCCGTGGAGCCGGACCCTCTGCCCGCCGTGGTCCAGCGGGACGCCCGCTGGGTCGAGCTGGACACCGGCCGGTACGCGACCACCGCCCGGATCACCGCATGGCCCGAGGAATCCGCGGGGGACCTGATGCCCCGGCTGCTCCTGGGCCACGACGGCGACCGGTCCCTGTCCGTGCTCTACCGGCCGTTGCCGGCCGCGCAATCGCACCGCAGCGCGAAATGGCAGAGCGCGGCTGGTGCGGCGTTCACCACGGACAGGATCAAGCAGGATTCGCACGCGATGGCCGGCCAGGCCGTGCACGGCGCACTCGTCCAGGGCGCCACGCTCGTAGACGGCGATGCGTATCTGACGGTGTGGGGGGACAGCCCCGAGGACGTCACCGAGGCCCGCTGGCAGACCGCACTGTCCGCCGACCGGCACCGGATGCGCCTGGACTGGCTCCCGGGACAGCAGCACCGCGCCCATGTGATGACCACCGCCCACGGGGCGGCTACGGGGAAGGGGCTGGTCCTGTGATTCGCCTGCCTACCAGCCACGCCGCGATCACCGCCCCGCTGGTCGCCTCCAGCACCGAGTTTCCCGGCGTCCTGATCGGCCGGAGCCTGCTCGACGGACGGCCGGTCCACCTCTCCCCTGTCCTCACACCGGCCGCGCTCCTGCCCGCCACCAACAGCCTCGCCCTGGGCGGTATCGGCTCCGGCAAATCGACCACGGGCAAAGTGCGGGCGCGCCGTGAAATCCGCGACCACGGACACCAATACGTGGTCATCGACTCGTTCGGGGAGGACAGCACGGGTGAGTGGGGGGCACTCACCCGGGCCATGGGCGGCCAGGTCATCGAGGCCGGCACGTTCGCGCTGAACCCATGCAGCACCATGCTGCCGCGCGAGGTGCGGGAGCAGCTGCTCCGGTCGCTGATCGCGGCCGTCGAGCCCGGGGCGCTCACCTACCAGTCCACCCACGCGCTACAGCACGCGCTCAACCACCCCAAGGCAACCAACCTCAACGGGGTGGTTGATGCGCTCCTGCGGCCCGAGGACGGCCGGTGGCCGGCCGCGAAACTGGCCGACTGGGGCGAGGCCGTCGCCATAGCGCTGTCCCGGTACACGGAAGGGTCACTGACCGGCATCTTCGACCGCCCGGACGCGGCCCTCCCTCCCACCGATCTCCCGATCCTGACGTTCGATCTCAGCGCCCTGGACCGCAATTCCCCGGCCATCCCGTCGCTGATGGCGGCGGTGACGGTGTGGGTCGAGCATGTGTGGCTGCGGCAGTCCACCGCCGTACACCGCCACCTGGTCCTGGAAGAGGCGTGGCAGATCCTGCTGTCGCCCGCCACGGCCGAGTTGATTCAGAGGCTGTTGAAGAACAGCCGCAAAGCTGGCCTCTCCCTCGACGTCCTCATGCACACGCTGTCCGACCTCGGCGGCGGACGCGCTCAAGACCTCGCGAGGCTCTGCGAGGTCGCCCACATCGGGAGGCTGAATCCCGAAGAAGCCGCCGCCGTTGGCGCGCTCTACGGACTGCCTGACTGGGCCGTCGCGATGATCCCGCACCTCGACCCGGGCCAGGCCGTATGGAGGATCGGGCCCCATCACGTAGACGTGGTGGAGACCATCCGGGACGCCGACGAAGTACACCTGACCGACACCTCCGTCCGGCGCCGCGCCGCGCAAGAGGCCCTGACCGTGAGGGAGGACGACGTCCAGGAGCGCGATGTCCTCGACGTCCAGGAGCACCAGGACCAGGAGGACGACGTCCAGGAGCACGATGTCCCCGACGTCCAGGAGCACCAGGACCAAGGCCACGGCCAGAGTGTGCCGGTCGGTCTCTGGGACAGCCGGCATTACGACGCGATCGAGGCCGCCCGGCAGGGGCGGTACACCGAGGCGGCCGACCTCGCGGCCCTGGGGGAGCGCCAGGACATCACCGCGTACGGGATCATGAGCGATCAAGCCAGCGCCTGGCTGTCCACCAGGGCCAAAGTGGCCGAGCTGTCCGGCAGTTCGGCCACGGCGGCCCGTCTGCGCGCTACGGTCGGCCGCATGGGCAAGCAGGTTGAGTGGTGGGACGAGAAGCCGGCCGAACCCGGGTACGCGGGTGGCCCCGTCGCTCCGGCCGCGCACGAATCCGCGGCGACGGCCGAGGCGCCGGAGAGGCGCCGGCGGCGTGCGTGGCCGGCCGTGGCTGCTGTCGTGGTCCTCGGTCTGGGCGCCGTGTCCCTGTGGCGGCAGGCGCTCGATGATCAGGGCGAGCAGAAGGCCAAGGCGCGGACCACGGCGGGAGCGGCCGAGGCTGCGTACAAGGGTGTCTCTGCGGCCGATGTCGTGATTGACGGAGTCACGGCGGAGACGCTCGCGTCCTGGACCCGGGACGGGAGCGCGGTCATCCTCTCGGTCACGGTGGACTCGGACCAGCCGGCGCGGACAGTCCGCATTGCCTCTGGCGACCAGACCGCGCGCGAGGACATCGAGCCGGCCTCGGAGGGGCAAATCCCCATGCCCGTACAGGTGGAGGTCAGGGTGCCGATCAAGGACCGTACGGAGGCGGTCACGCTGTCGGTCGCGGTCGGAGGCGCCGACTGGAAGAAGGGCACCGAGCCACCCGCCCGCGTCATCGAGTTCCGCCCCGACCGGACAGCCCGCGACACCGAAACCGGGGAGTGGCTGAAGCAGCAGTACTCCCACCTGTGAAGCTGCCGCACCACGAAGGGCCCGTCCGTCTGGACGGGCCCTTCGTTCGTCCCGGCCGCCGCGCACAGGAGTACAGCGGCCGGGCTGTCACTGGGCCACGACGGGGGGCGGGGTCCAGTGCTCCGGAGCGGCTTGGGCGCCACACCCGAGTCACGCCGGCGGGCTCATCCTAGGGCCGCTGTCGGCCCCGGCCGCCGTGCTGGTGTACGTCACCGCCGCCCGCCGTACGTCATGTCGATGACGTACGGACGGAGAGCTCCGCACTCCCTCTCCGGAGTGATTTTTCCCCTCGCGTACGCGTATGCGATTTATGCGGTGTTTGGCCAACTAGGCGGCAAACCCTGGGTGTTGACACAAATCGCGTTGTTTGGTCATGGTTTCGACGCGGTCCGGTCGGCGGGCTGCGATGCGTGGATGGGAGTGGGTCATGGTGCGTTCGGTGCGTGTGTGGTTTGACGAGCGCGAGGCGGCCGGGCGGTTGGGGGTGTCGGTCGCGGCGTGGCGGTGGGCGGTCGCGTCGGGCCTGGTTCCGCCGGCGGACGCCGCATTGGGGGTGTGGTCGCGGGAGGTGGTGGAGGCCGCCGACCCGGAGGCGGTCCGGGCCGCGCTCCGGCTGCTCGATGCCTGGGAGGCGGCGGACCGGCTCACCCGGGCACTGGGGGAGCCGCTGGTGTGGCGGCCGGGGGTGACCGCGTCGGCGGTAGGTCACCTCGTGCGGGCCGGGCTGCTGGCCGGCCTCGGCGGCCCGCCGGACACCCCGAGCGTGCACGGGGACCAAGTGGACGCGCTCGCGCGCCGCCGTGACCTCCCGGCGCTGCTCGACCGGCACGTCCCGCTGGGCCCGGACCAGGCCTCCCGCCGCCTCGGTGTCCGCCGCACCGACCTTGACGCCGTGGTGCGCCTCGGGTGGATCGAGCCCGTCTCCACAGCGGAGATCCCCTACGCGCGCAGCCGGGGCGGCGCTACGACGGTCCCTCTCTACAGCGCCCTGGACGTCGCGCTCCTCCCGGTCGTGCGCCCCTCGGTGGACTGGCGCGCGGTCCGGGCCGCCCGCCCCGGCGCCCGGTCCCTGCTCACCGGTCAGGAGCCGGCCGCGCCGGGCGGTGGCCGGCTGCTGCTCGCGGAGGTGGCGAGGATCTGCGCAGTGGGCCGGGCGGCGGTCGTGAACTGGCGCCGCCGCCACGCCGACTTCCCCGCCCCGACCGGCGGCACCGATCCGCACCCGGAGTTCGGCCGGGCCGCGATGGTCGCCTGGCTCCTCGACCACGACAAGATCACGGTGCCCGGGGCGCCGGAGGCGTCGCCCCTGACCGTGACGGGCGCCGGAGGCGAGCGGCGCATGCGGCTCTACGACGTGGCCCTCGACCTGGTCCACGACGCGGCCGGGGAAGACCGGCTGTCCGCCTGGTGCACGGAGGCGGACGCCGATGCGCTCGCGGACCTCGCGGCCGGGGACTGCGGGGCGACCGTGCTCCGTCTCGCTGTCCCGGGCACGGCACCGCTCGCGGTGACCGGCGAGGTACGGGTACTCAGCCACCACCGGTCGGGGGAGGGTGCCGGGCTGCGTCTCACGCTGGCCTGGCCCGCCGGCCTCCGGGGCGCCTCCGCATGGACGCCCAGGGGCGGAGACGGGCTGGTCCGGCATGGTGTGCCGTTCGCCGCGCCGGGGGAAGCCTGCCGGTGCGCGCGGCACGACTGCGCCGGCCTCACCCCCGACCCCTGGTGCACCGAGCACGGCACCGCCGTCGCCCCGGTGATGGAGTGGCACCCCGGCGAAGGCATTCGGTGCGCCGACCTGACCCGGCGCCGTACAGGCGCCGCCCTCCGCACCGCGCCCGAGAGGCCGGACGGGCCGGGCCCCCGGCCAGGACGGGAGCCCGGCATCCCGGATGACCGCAGCGCCACACCACGGCATCCGGCAGCAGCATCGTACGGCGCGGACGTTCAGTGATTTACGTCACATTTCGCGATGGCTTGTCACAAAAAGGCGGTTTGTGCGCCTACTAGGTAAGTAGAAGGTGAGATGAGAAGAGTTTTTTTGCCGCGCGTCACATCTGCCCGGCATCGCCCCATAACCCATAGGTAGCAGTGCGGTTTGCTGCCTGAGCCCAACGCCCCATCCAAGACCTGCCAGGCCGTAAAAGGCCAGGTCAGGCATTGAATGGGGCGTTTTTGGTGCCCGCGCCGGGCGGGGGTTGCGGGGCTTGGGTGTCCGTCCGGCACTGTGCTCCCGGCGTCCCGGTCCGCTCAACGCGGCGTGACCAGGTCTCTCGCTCCCCTTCTATCCCATGACAGCAAAAGCTGTGCAGTCGTCATCTGTCCCGAGGGGGGACCTATGTATACAAACGTTCCGCAGCCGCCCACGCCGCCTGTGCCGCCCACGCCGCCTGTGCCGCCCACGCCGCCTGTGCCGCCCGCCGTGCCGCCCGCCGTGCCGCCTGGTGGTCCGTCTCCGTCCGTGCCTCCGCCGTCTGTGCCTGATCCGGCGTCGCAAGCGTCGGTTCGCCTTCTCTGGGTGGCGCTGGCTGCTGTGGTGACTGTGGGGGTGGGGTACGTGCTGCACGAGCATCCCGGGTGGACTGAGCAGGCGGGCGTGCTGGTCACTCTGGCGGCGGTCTGGGTCAGTGCGGTACGCCGGTGATCCGGCGTCCGGCTGCGGTCGCGGCGCCGGCCCCGGTCGGGCTATGCGGCTTGGTAGTGGTGTGCGCGTCCGCCGCGCCATTGGACCCATGTGGGGTCGTCGAGGAGCTGTTCGGCGTCGGGGAGGCCTGCGCGGCGTAGGAACTCGGTGACGTCCGTGTCGGTGTGGGCGAGTCCGGCTATCTGTCCTCGGATGGTGACGCGTCGGCCGCCGGTCGTGGAGGGGCGGTGGATGACGATGGGTGCGGACGCGTTCATGTGTTCTAGCGTGCTCCTGGGCCGTGTTCCTCGCAAAAGCGGTGCGGAATTCGGGCGGTGGTTTGGGGTGCGCGTTGTGAATTCCGTCCGGCGCTTTTTGGGGGTGGCTGGGGTTGGTTCCAGTTTTGGTCTGGGGGTGTTTTTGATGCGTTTTCAGGAATGGTCCTTGGTGGGTTTGTTGCGACGGGTTGGATTTGTGGTGGGTGGGTGATGGGTCGTCAGGTGGGTGTGTGGGCCGTGCGGTGGGCCGGGTCGGGGTCGAGCCGGCGGGGGTCGAGCGGGCCGGGGCTCGGGGTGGGCCGGTGCCCGGCCCGTCTCGCCGGGGCGGTCCCGGGAGGGTGTCTGTGTGCCCGTCTGCGGGCCCGTGGGTGGGTCGGGGCGGCAAGGGGCCCCGGGGGGTGCGGGAGGGCGTCAGAGGGCTGGGGGAGGGTGGGGTGGGTTCGTGAGGGTGGAGCCGGCCGGGCCGGTCCCGGGGTGGGGGTGTGGGGGTTCCCGGGATTTCACACAGTGCATCAGGGGTGGGGGAGTGTGGTTCCAGTCTTGATCCCGGTCTCATTTTGAAGCACGGGGGGTGGGCTGGTCTGCCAGTGGTACATGTGCATCAGGTGGCGGACCGGCCCCGGCCGCCCCGGCTCCGTAGCCAGCCGCCCGCGCAGCGGGCCCGGTCCGGGAGCGAAGCGGACGGACCCACCAGTCGCGTAGCGGCTGGTCAAGGCACGGAGCGAAGCGGAGGGCCGCCCTCGCTTCGGAGGGGGTCCGCAGCGAAGCGGAGGGCCCCGGGGCGGAGGCGCAGCCGGAGCCGGCCGGAGCGCAGCGGAGGCCCACGGGCCGCGCAGCGGCCCGTCTCGCTGTCCCATCGCGCAGCGATGGGGTACTCTCGT
>NZ_JBHUXS010000037.1:0-20258 GCF_042669245.1 Streptomyces sp. NPDC057249
CCCAACAAGCACCGAGCCTCACCAAGCCGTCCCCCACAGCCTTCGCACACCCAGCCCCACCCACAAGCTCCCAGATTGCTCAACGGCAAAGGCCCCGAACCGTTTTGGCGGCCCCGCTCCGGACACCTTCCGGAATGCCGAATCACCCGGGGCGCCCCGGAATTCGGTCACTTCTCGCAGAATGCGCCGACGGCCGGACCGGGCCCCCCGGGAGCGGGTTCGCACCTACCGTGTCGTCGGGAAAGCCGCGCCGTCCCGAGGGAGTAGTGGTCACCATCAATGACATGTCGGCCCGGGAGGGCAGGACGAGGACCGCGTACCGGACCTGCCCGCTGTGCGAGGCAGGCTGTGCCCTGAAGCTCGAACTGAACGACGCCGGCCGCGTCCTGCGGGTCACCGGGGACGAGCAGGACCCCTTTTCCAAGGGATACATCTGCCCCAAGGGCGCGGTACTCGGAAAACTGGACGAGGACCCCGACCGGCTGCGCAGGCCCCTGCTGCGCCGGGACGGCGAACTGCGCGAGGTCAGCTGGGAAGAGGCATTCGCGGCGGTGGACGCGGGCCTGTCCGAGGTCGTCGGCAGGCACGGTCCGGACGCGGTGGCGCTGTACTTCGGCAACCCCACCTTCCACACGATCGGCGCGTACCTCTACCGCCAGGCGATGAGCCAGGCCATGGGGTCGAAGAACGTGTACTCGGCCAGTACCGCGGACCAGATGCCCAAGCAGGTCGCCGGCGGCCTGATGTTCGGCGACGCGATGGCGATCGGAGTGCCCGACCTGGACCACACCGACCACCTGCTGATCCTGGGCGCCAACCCGGCGGAGTCCAACGGCTCGCTGTGCGCGGCCCCGGACTTCGCCGGGCGTCTCAAGGACCTCCGCAGGAGGGGCGGGAAGCTGGTGGTCGTCGACCCCCGGCGCACCCGCACCGCCGCGCTGGCCGACGAGCACCTGTCCGTCCGGCCCGGCACCGATCCGCTGCTGCTGATGGCGATGGTGCACACCGTGCTGGAGGAGGGCCTGGAGCGGATCGGTCTGCCGGTCTCCGGGCTGGAGGCGCTGCGCGAGGTGGCCCGCGACTTCCCGCCGGAGGCCGTGGGGCCGGTGTGCGGGATCGCGCCGGAGACCATCGCGCGCACGGCCCGGGAACTGGCCGCGGCACCCACGGCCGCGGTCTACGCACGGATCGGCACGTGCACCACCCGCTTCGGCACGGTGGCGCAATGGCTGGTGGACGTGCTCAACACGCTGACGGGCAATCTGGACCGCCGGGGCGGCGTGATGTTCGCCGAGACGGCGGCGCTGGAGATCTTCCGGGCCGGCCCCGCGTTCTCGACCGGCAAGTGGCACAGCCGGGTACGGGGGCTGCCCGAGGTGCTCGGAGAGCTGCCGGTCGCGACCCTGGCCGACGAGATCGAGACCCCGGGCGAGGGACAGGTCCGGGCGCTGGTGTCGGTCGCCGGCAACCCGGCGTCCTCGGCGCCCAACGCGCCCCGGCTGGCCCGTGCCATCGACGGGCTGGAGTTCGTGGTCTGCGTCGACCCGTACCTGAACGAGACGACACGCCTCGCCGACGTGATCCTGCCGCCACCGCGCACGCTCCAGAGCCCGCACTTCGACTTCCTGGTGCAGATCATCATGGTGCGCAACTACGCGCGCTACTCCCGTGCGATCCTGCCGCTCGACGACGACCAGCGCAGCGAGGCCGAGATCCTGGCCCGGCTGACGCTCATCGCCGCCGGGCTCGGCGCCGACGCCCAGCCGGCCCGCGCCGAGGAGATGTTCCTCGAACAGCTCGGCATCACCGGCGAGGCGGCCGACGGACTCGACGGCGAGGACGGCCCCGAGAAGATCCTGGACGCGCTGCTCCGGGCCGGCGGCTACGGCCTGTCGCTCAAGACCCTGCTCGACGCGGAGCACGGCGTGGACCTGGGGCCGCTGCAACCGCGCCTGCCGGGCCTGCTGCGCACCCCCGACAACAGCGTGGACCTGGCGCCCGGAGAACTCCTCGCGGAGGCCGGACGGCTGCGCACCTGTCTGGAGGCGGAACCGCCGGAGTTCGTGCTGATCGGCCGCCGCCACCTCCGCTCGAACAACAGCTGGCTGCACAACGTGCCGGAGCTTCGCGGCGGCACCAACCTCTGCACGCTCCAGATCCACCCGGGCGACGCCGCCCGGCTCGGCCTGGACGCCGCCACGCCGGCCCTGATCGGCTCGGCGGTCGGCGAGGTGACCGTGCCGGTCGAGATCACCGACACGATCATGCCCGGCGTGGTGAGCCTGCCGCACGGTTGGGGCCACCAGGACTCCCCGCAGAAGGTCGCGCGCCGGGACCCCGGAGTGAACGCGAACGTCCTGACCGACGACGCGGTGCTGGACGGGGTCTCGGGAACCGCCGTGTTCAACGGGGTGCCGGTGACGGTGCGGGCCGCGCCTCTCCGGGGGACGGCGTCATAGGACCGCACGGCCGTACCGGTGCCCGTCTCCGGGAATGCGGAGTTCGCCTCACCGGATGGAGCCCGGCCGGCACGCCTCGTTACGGTGCGGGAATGGATGCCACAGTCGAAGAGTTACTGGCGGTGCTGCCCACCGGTCGAGTGCTCACCGACCCGGATCTGCTGGCCGCTCACCGCCGCGACGAAGGCGACCTGTGCGCCGCCGGCACGCCGCTGGCCGTCGTACGCCCGCGGGACACCGCCGAGGTCGCGGCGACCGTCCGGGTGGCCGCCGCACACGGTGTCCCGGTCGTCCCGCAGGGCGCGCGCACCGGGCTCACCGGCGCCGCCAACGCGGTCGACGGTGCCCTGGTGGTGTCGCTGACCGGGTTGAACCGCATCGTCGAGATCGACCCGGCGGAGCGCATCGCGGTCGTGCAGCCGGGCGTCGTCAACGCCGACCTGCACCGCGCGGTCGCGGCGCACGGCCTCGCCTACCCGCCGGACCCCGGCTCCTGGGAGTCCTCGACGATCGGCGGCAACGTCTCCACCGACGCGGGCGGGATGTGCTGCGTGAAGTACGGGGTCACCGGCGAGTACGTGCTCGGCCTGGAGATCGTGCTCGCCGACGGCGAGATCCTCCGCTGCGGCCGCCGGACCGTGAAGGGCGTCGCCGGGTACGACCTGACGCGGCTGTTCGTCGGCGCCGAGGGCACGCTCGGCATCATCACCGAGATCACCGTCAGGCTCCGGCCCGCCGCCGGGGAGCTCCGGACGCTGGTCGCGCTCTGCCCCACGATGACGGCCGCCTGCGACGCCGTGGCGGCGGTGACCGCCGCCGGCCACGTGCCGAGCATGCTGGAGCTGCTCGACCGCACACACCTGGAGGCCATCGAGTCGTACCGGCCGATGGGCCTCCCCGACACGGCCGGGGCGATGCTGCTGATCGGGACCGACACCGGCGAGGGCGCCGCGGCCGAACTGGCCGCGATCGCCGACCACTGCCGGGCCGCCGGCGCGGTCGAGGTGTACGTGGCCGAGGACACGGCCCAGGCGGAGGCGCTGACCGCCGCCCGCCGGCTGGCCCATCCGGCCATGGAACACCTCGCGGCGCGGGCGTTCCCCAGCGGGCGGGGCGGCCTCGTCGTCGACGACGTCGCGGTGCCGAGAACGCGGATCGCCGACTTCATGACGGAGGTCGAGGAGATCTCCGCACGGCACGGCCTCCTGGTCGCGGTGGTCGGGCACGCCGGGGACGGAAATCTGCATCCGGTCATCGTGGTGGACCGGGCGGACCCGTCCAGCATGGACCGCGGGCGGCGGGTGTTCGACGACATCATGCGGCTGGGCCTCGCGCTGGGCGGCACCTGCACCGGCGAGCACGGCGTCGGCACGCTCAAGCGGGACTGGCTCGCCCGTGAACTCGGCCCCGTCGGCATGCGGGTGAACCGGGCGTTGAAGGCCGCGCTGGACCCGGCCGGGATCTTCAACCCCGGCAAGGTGATCGCGTCGGACCGACCGCAAGCCGGAAGACGGCGGTCGGCTGCCCGCCCGCGGGCACCGAGGAGAACGGATGCCGCGAGGACGGTGAACCCATGACGACGGCCGGAACAGGACCAGCGGTGGCGGTCATCGCCGGCACCCCCTACGACTCGGGACTCGGCGTCGAGCTGCTGCGCGCCGAGGGGGTGCCCGCGCACCCGTACGCCATGGCGGCGTCGCCCGACGAACAGGACCGGCTGCAGTACCACGCCCCCGGAGCCCTGGCCGACTCGTTCCACCGGCGCCTCGCCGAGCTGCGGGCGGCCGGCACCGAGCAGGTCATGCTGTTCTGCAACTCCATGTCCGCCGTGGTGAACCATGACGACGCGGTGCTGCCCGTCGTCTCACCGGTCACGGTCTACGGCGAACTGCTGCCGAAGCTGGAGTCGTCCCTGGTGGTCACCGGCAACGCCCAGGCGCTGCTCGGCTTCGAGCGCACCGCCCTGCGGATCGCCCCCGGGCACCGCATGCTCGGGGTCTCCGATCCGGCGCTGGTGCGCGGGATCGAGGCCGGTGACGCGGCGGCGGCCTTCACCGCCTCCCACCTGCCGACCACGCTGCGCCTGGCCCAGCACCTCGGCCTGGACGCCGTCGTCCTGGCCTGCACGCACTTCACCGCGCTCCTGCCGCTGATCACCGCCGTCTGTGACCTGCCCGTCATCGACGTCGGCACCCGGCTCGTGGAGCTGACCACGCTGGCTGCGACCCGATCGGCGGACCATGGTTGAGCTCTCCCGTGCCGACTTGCACGTCTCGGTGTCCGACCCCGCCGCGACCTCGATGAACTTCCTCAATGAGGTCGCCGGCCGGTTCCCGGACGCGATCTCGCTGGCCGCGGGCCGCCCCTACGACGGGTTCTACTCCACCGAGGACGTACGGCGTCACCTCGACACGTATCTGCGCCATCTCCGCGCCGAAGGACTCTCCGAGGCGCGGGTGCGGGGTCTGCTGCTCCAGTACGGGCGGACCAACGGCCACCTCCACCCCCTGATCGCCCGAATGCTGGAGACCGACGAGGGCATCGTGGTGCCGCCGGAGGCGGTGATGGTCACATCGGGCTGCCAGGAGGCCATGGTCATCGCGCTGCGGGCACTGTGCCCGCACCCCGAGGACGTCGTCCTCGCGGTCGAGCCCTGCTACGTCGGGCTGACCGGCGCGGCCCGGATTCTGGGCGTCGAGGTGGTGCCCGTACCGGAGTCGCCGACCGGGCTGGCGCCGGAGACCGTGGCCGAGGTGGCGCGCGCGGTCCGTGCCGCCGGCAAGCGCCCCCGTGCGCTCTACCTCGTACCGAACTTCTCCAACCCCTCCGGCATCTCGCTGCCCGTGGCCACCCGCCGCCTGCTGCTCGACATCGCGGCCGAACAGGACCTGCTGCTGCTCGAAGACGACCCGTACGGCCTCTTCGGGCTCGACGACGAGCCGCGCCCGACCCTGAAGTCGTTGGACACCGACGGACGCGTGATCTATCTGGGGTCCTTCTCCAAATCCATCTTTCCCGGCGCCCGGGTGGGGTTCCTCGTCGCCGATCAGACGGTGGTCGACGAGCGGGGCCGGCGCACCCTGCTCGCCGACGAGATGTCGGCGGTCAAGAGCATGCTGACCCTGAACACCTCGGCGGTCTCGCAAGCCGTCATCGGCGGCGTCCTCGTCGAGGCGGACTGCGGCCTGCGCGCCGCCAACCGCGACAAGATCGCCTTCTACCGCGACAACCTGCGTACTCTGCTCGATGCGCTGGAGAAATTCTTCCCGCAATCCTGGCGCGACGAAGGAATGGTGCGCTGGAATGTGCCCGGCGGTGGATTCTTCGCAGTCGTCGACCTGCCGTTCCGCGCCGACGAGGCGCTTCTGGAACTCTCCGCGGACCGGTACGGCGTTCTCTGGACGCCGATGAGGTTCTTCTACACCGATGGCGGTGACCACTCCGTCCGGCTGTCCTGCAGTTACCTGGCGCCGGAACAGATTTCGGAGGGCGTGCGGAGGCTTTCCCGGCTGGTCGCGGAAAAGGCATGACCCGCTGCCTTTTCACCCACGCAGGCAACGTGAGAGACGACAGCGCCGGTCCGGCACTGTGATTCTCGAAGTAGCGCGCTGGGGCGGCACGCCTGAGGCCAGAAACTCATCGGTGGAGGTAGAGACCGTGAAGAACGCTCTACAGGATATGAAGATCGACTATGTCGAGTTCTACGTCGAGGATATCGGCCGAAGTCTCTCCTGGCTCGTCGACGGCTACGGGTTCGCCGTGCGCGCGAAGTCGGTTTCGGCGAGCGGTGCCACGCGGACGGTCAACGTCGGGCAGGGCGGCATCGACCTGCTGCTCACCGAGTCGAGCGAGGACCACCCGGCCCGCGCCTACGCGGCACGGCACGGCGACGGCGTCGGCGACATAGGCATCCGGGTGCCGGACGCCGCGGCCGCCTTCGCCGAGTCCGTACGACGCGGCGCCCTGCCGGTCGCGGAACCGGTCACCCGGGGCGGGACGACCACGGCCACGGTCACCGGATTCGGCGACGTGACGCACACCTTCGTCCAGCGGCCGGACGGCTCGACGGCGGCCGACGGGCGCGGACTCCTCGCCGAACCGGGCCCCGCCCCGGACCAGGGGACCGGGCTGCTCCTGGTGGACCACTTCGCGGCCTGCGTCGAACCGGGCCGGCTGGACGAGACCGTCGACTACTACCTGCGCACACTGGACTTCGACCTCACGCTCACCGAGCGGATCGTCACCGGTGACCAGGGGATGCTCATCAAGGTCGTCCAGAGCAAGTCGCGCGCCGTCACCTTCACCCTGATCGAGGCCGACACCCACATGGCAGTGGGCCAGATCGACAAGTTCCTCAAGGACCACGACGGTCCGGGCGTGCAGCACATGGCCTTCAGCACCGCGGACATCCTCACCACCGTGCGCGGACTCTCCGGACGCGGCATCGAGATGCTGACCACACCGGGCGCGTACTACTCCGTGCTTGCCGAACGGGTCCAGCAGCACCGGCACCCCGTGGGTGAACTGCGTGATCTGAACGTACTGGTGGACGAGGACCACGACGGCCAGCTGTTCCAGATATTCGCCAAATCCGTGCACCCGAGGAACACCATCTTCCTGGAGATCATCGAACGGGTCGGCGCGACGTCGTTCGGCAGCTCGAACATTCGGCATCTCTACGACAGCGTCAAGGCGGAACAAGAAGCCGGTCCCACGTCCTGAGCGACAGCTTTCAAGGATTCCGCCCGTCAACCGGAATGAGGTTTCCATGTCCAATCCATTCGAGGACCCTGACGCCCTGTATCTGGTCCTGGTGAATTCCGAAGGTCAGTACAGCCTGTGGCCCGCCGATGTCGCGGTTCCGGCCGGCTGGACCCCGGCGCATGACGTGGACTCCCGCTCGAACTGCCTCGCATTCGTCGAAGCGCAGTGGACCGACATGCGCCCCAGCAGCCTTGTCCGAGCCGAACGGGCATGACCGGGATGGGCATCCAGCCGGAGTCGGTCGTCTCGGGGTGGGGCGGCGTGGTGCGGGATGTGCCGGTGGGGGTGTTGCCGGAGTTGTTCGGTGCGCAGGTGGTGCGTACGCCGGATGCGGTGGCGCTCGAGTGTGCCGGTGTGTCGTGGTCGTTCACGGAGCTGGACGCGTGGTCGAGTCGGCTGGCGCGGTATCTGGTGGGGCTGGGGGCGGGGCCGGAGCGGGTGGTGGCGGTCGCGTTGCCGCGGTCGTTGGAACTGGTGGCCGCGGTGCTCGCGGTGTCGAAGGCGGGTGCGGCGTATCTTCCGGTCGATCCGGGCTATCCGGCGGACCGGATCGACTACATGCTCACCGACGCCACGCCGGCCCTGCTGATCACCGACCGGGCCACTGCCGCGCTCCTGCCGGACGCGGCGGATGTGACCGCGATCCTCGTGGACGACCCGGGGACGGCCGCGGAGGTGGCGGGACTGTCCGGTGGCCCCGTCACGGACGAGGACCGGGCGGCGCCACTGCTGCCCGCGCATCCGGCGTACGTGATCTACACCTCGGGGTCCACCGGGCGTCCCAAGGGCGTGGTGGTGAGCCACCTGGGCCTGGCCGCGCTCTCCGCGTTCCTCATCGACACCTTGGACATCGGGCCCGGATCGCGAGTCGGGCAGGTGGCCTCGCTGAGTTTTGACGCGGCCGTCCTCGAACTGGTCATGTCGCTGCCCGCCGGTGCCGCGCTGGTCCTGCCGGAACAGCGGCAGCTGGCCGGAGAGGTGCTGGCCGACGCCCTGCGCGGACTGCGGGTGACCCATGCCCTGGTGGGGCCGGCGGCCCTGGCCGGAGCGGCCCCCGACCAACTGCCCGGCCTCGAATGCCTGCTGGTCGGCGGCGAGGCGTGCCCGGGCGAGGTCGTCGCCGAGTGGTCGGTGGGCCGGCGGATGTACAACGCCTACGGGCCGACCGAGGCGACGGTGTGCACGACGATGAGCGGGCCGCTGTCGGGCGGGGACGCGCCGATCGGGAAACCGGTCTGGGACGTGCGGGCGTTCGTGCTGGACGACCGGCTGGAGCCGGTGGCGCCGGGCGTGGAGGGCGAGCTCTATGTGGCGGGGCCGTGTCTGGCCCGGGGGTATCTGAACCAGCCGGGGCTCACCTCCCAGCGGTTCGTCGCGTGCCCGTTCCTCCCGGGCGAGCGGATGTACCGCACCGGCGACCTGGTGCGGCGGCGGCGCGACGGCGAGCTGGAGTACCTCGGCCGGGCCGACGAACAGGTCCAGGTCCATGGATTCCGGATCGAGCCGGGCGAGATCGAGGCCGTGATGGCCGCGCAGCCGGGGGTGGCACGAGCCACGGTCGTGGTCCGCGAGGACCGGCCGGGGGACCGCCGGCTGGTCGGGTACGCCGTGCCCGAGGCGGGAAGCCGGCCGGACCCCGCGGGAGTGCGGGCGGCGGTGGCGGAGGTGCTGCCCGCGCACATGGTGCCGTCGGCGGTGGTGGTGCTGGCGGCGCTGCCGTTGACGGTGAACGGGAAGCTGGACCGCAAGGCGCTGCCCGCGCCGGTGTTCACGGGAGGAGCGGGCCGGGAGCCGGCCACGCCCGTGGAGGGCATGCTGTGCGAGCTGTTCGCCGAGGTCCTGGGCGTCGAACGGGTCGGCGTCGACGACAGCTTCTTCGACCTGGGCGGACACTCCCTGCTGGTGGCACGGCTGATCAGCCGGGTGCGGTCGGCGCTCGGCGCGGAGCTGGAGATCCGGACGGTCTTCGACCACCCGACGGCCGAATCGCTGGCACGGTCGCTCGACGAGACCGGGCCGGCGTGGCCCGCACTGGTGCGGGCGGAGCGGCCCGAGCGCCTGCCGCTGTCGTTCGCGCAGCAGCGGCTGTGGTTCCTGACCCGGTCGGAGGGACCGAGCGCGACCTACAACGTGCCGGTCGCGTGGCGGCTGCGAGGGCCGATGGACGCGGCCGCGCTGACCGCGGCCCTCCGTGACGTGGTCGGACGGCACGAAGCGCTGCGGACGACGTTCCCGGTGGTCGACGGGCAGCCCTACCAGCAGGTGACACCGGCCGCACGAGCGGTGCCCGAGGTCACGGTGGTGCGGGCCGGGGAGTCCGAGCTGGCCGCGCTGACCGAGCGGGCGGCACGGTACGTGTTCGACCTGGCCGCCGAACTGCCGGTGCGCGCATGGCTGTTCACGCTCGGGCCCGACGACTGCGTGCTCGTGCTGCTGATCCACCACATCGCCGGCGACGGCTGGTCCCTCGGCGTCATGCTGCGGGACCTGGAGGAGGCGTATCAGGCACGCCTCGCGGGGAGCGCCCCGGAGTGGCCGGCGCTGCCCGTGCAGTACGCGGACTACACGCTGTGGCAACGCGAACTGCTGGACGGGGACCAGGGCCCCGGGAGCGTGTCGGCCCGGCAGATCGCCTACTGGAAGTCGGCGCTCACCGGCCTGCCCGAACAACTGGAGCTGCCGTTCGACCGGCCCCGGCCGGCGCGCCCCTCCCATCGCGGTGCCTACGTCACGATGGATCTGGACGCGGAGCTGCACCGCGCGCTGGTGGAGCTGGCCCGGGCGCACCAGGTCACCGTGTTCATGGTGCTGCAGGCAGGGCTGGCGGTGCTGCTGTCCCGGTCCGGCGCCGGCACCGACATCCCGATCGGTGTCCCGGTGGCCGGCCGGGGAGGCGAGGAGAGGCTCTACCAGCTGGTCGGTTTCCTGGTCAACACCCTGGTGCTCCGGACGGACCTGTCCGGCGACCCGAGCTTCGCGGAGCTGCTGGGCCGGGTCCGTGACCAGGACCTGGCCGCCTACGCGCACCAGGACGTCCCGTTCGAGCGGCTGGTGGAAGCGCTGAACCCGGTACGTTCGAGCGCCCACCACCCGCTGTTCCAGGTGATGCTGGCCACCGACGACGACACCGCCGGGGAATGGGGAATCCGTGGTCTGCGGGCCCGGGAGCTGCCGCTGGACGCGGGCTCGGCCAAGTTCGACCTGACCCTGACCTACCGGTCGCGGCACCGGCCGGACGGCACCCCGGACGGGATCAGCGGTGTCCTCGAGTACGCGGTCGACCTGTTCGACGAAGACACGGTGAACGCGCTGGCGGAGCGGCTCGCGCGGTTGCTGGGCCAGGTCTCGGCCGACCCGGCGCTGCGGGTCAGCGGTGTCCGCCTGCTCTCGCCGGCCGAGCACGAGTCGGTCGTCTCGGGGTGGGACGGCGTGGTGCGGGATGTGCCGGTGGGGGTGTTGCCGGAGTTGTTCGGTGCGCAGGTGGTGCGTACGCCGGATGCGGTGGCGCTCGAGTGTGCCGGTGTGTCGTGGTCGTTCGCGGAGCTGGACGCGTGGTCGAGTCGGCTGGCGCGGTATCTGGTGGGACTGGGGGCGGGGCCGGAGCGGGTGGTGGCGGTCGCGTTGCCGCGGTCGTTGGAACTGGTGGCCGCGGTGCTCGCGGTGTCCAAGACAGGGGCGGCGTATCTTCCGGTCGATCCGGGCTATCCGGCGGACCGGATCGACTACATGCTCACCGACGCCACGCCGGTCGCGGTCGTCACGAGTCAGCGGGCGGGCGGGCACCTGGACACCCGGGGCCGGCTGGTCGTCCTGGACGACCCGGGGACGGCCGCGGAGGTGGCGGGGCTGCCTGGTGGCCCCGTCACGGACGAGGACCGGGTGGCGCCGCTGCTGCCCGCGCATCCGGCGTACGTGATCTACACCTCGGGCTCCACCGGGCGTCCCAAGGGCGTGGTGGTGAGTCACCTGGGCCTGGCCAACCTGTCCGCGTTCATGATCGACACACTGGGCACGGGCCCCGGCTCGCGCATGGCCCAGCTGCTTTCGCTGAGCTTCGACATGTCGCTGCTGGAACTGCTCTCGTCCCTGCCCGCCGGGGCGGCCCTGGTCCTCCCCGAGCCGGGACCGCTGGCCGGGGAGGAGCTGGTCACGACCCTGCGCGAACTGCGGGTCACCCACGCGGTGGTGGCCCCGGCCGCGCTGGCCGGGGGAGCGCCCGAAGGCGTGCGGGGACTGGAATGCCTGGTCGTCGGCGGCGAAGCACTCCCCAGCGAGCTCGCCGTCGAGTGGTCGGCGGGCCGGCGCATGTTCAACGCCTACGGCCCGACCGAGACCACGGTGTGCACGACGATCAGCGCACCGCTGTCGGGCGGGGACGCGCCGATCGGCAAACCGGCCTGGAACGTGCGGGCGTTCGTGCTGGACGACCGGCTGGAGCCGGTGGCGTCGGGCGTGGTGGGCGAGCTCTACCTCGCCGGACCGTGTCTGGCCCGGGGATACCTGAACCAGCCGGGGCTCACCTCCCAGCGGTTCGTCGCGTGCCCGTTCCTCCCCGGGGAGCGGATGTACCGCACCGGTGACCTGGTGCGGCGGCGGCGCGACGGCGAGCTGGAGTACCTCGGCCGGGCCGACGCACAGGTCAAGATCCGCGGGTTCCGGGTCGAACCGGGCGAGGCGGAGGCGGTGCTGGTCCGGCAGCCCGGAGTGGACCAGGCCGTCGTCGTGGTCCGCGAGGACCGGCCGGGCGACCGCCGGCTGGTCGGCTACGCGCAGTCGGCCGCCGGACACGTGCTGGACCCCGCGGGGCTGCGGGCGGCCGTGGCGGAGGTGCTGCCCGCGCACATGGTGCCTTCGGCGGTGGTGGTGCTGGACGCGCTGCCGTTGACGGTGAACGGGAAGCTGGACCGCAAGGCGCTGCCCGTGCCGGTGTTCACGGGGGGAGCGGGCCGGGAGCCGGCCACGCCCGTGGAAGGCATGCTGTGCGAGCTGTTCGCCGAGGTCCTGGGCGTCGAACGGGTCGGCGTCGACGACAGCTTCTTCGACCTGGGCGGACACTCCCTGCTCTCCGCCGTGCTGGTCGCCCGGCTGGAGGAGCAGTTCGGGATCACGATCAGCCTGCGGGAATTCCTGGCCGACCCGTCCGTCAGCGGCCTCGCCGGCCGGGGCCTGGTGCCCGCGGCCGACCAGCCCTGATCCGCGCAACCACGCCCGTAGGGCGGGAGGGAAGACATGACCGACCTGGCCACCAGCGGTGTCACTCTCTATTCGACGGTCCGGTCCAGCATCGGACACGGCCAGACGTCCCATCTGCGCACGCTGCTGGAGCTTGCCGGGTGGGTGGACGAAGCGGGCTACCGCGGCGGCCTGGTGTACAGCGACAACACGTCGATGGACGTGTGGCTGGCGGCTCAGGCGGCCATCGCGAACACCGCCTCCTTCGTGCCGCTCGTCGCGGTGCAGCCGTGGGACAAGACCCCGTTCTCGGTGGCCCGGGCGGTGTCGTCGCTCGCGCACCTGTACGGCCGGCGGGTCGACATCAACTTCGTCAGCGGTGGATTCATCCGCGATCTGACCGTCCAGGGGGACACCCTGGCGCACGACGCCCGCTACGACCGGCTGACCGAGTACGCGAGCGTCATCAGAACACTGCTCGGCGGCGGCATGGCCAACCTCGACGGGGAGTACTACACGCTCCGGCGGGCCCGGCTCACCACGGCGGTGCCGGAGGACCTGCTGCCCAGGGCGTACGTATCCGGCTCCTCGCCGGCCAGCCTGCGGGCCGGCGAGTCCCTGGGCCTCGGCCAGCTCTCGTTCCCGGTGCTGCCGGAGGACTTCGCGAGCCCGGGCCGGCGGAAGAACAGGTTCGGCTCGGGCATCAGCATCGGCATCATCGCGCGGGACGACTCGGCCGAGGCCTGGCGCATCGCCCACAAGCGGTTCCCGGCCGACCCCGAGGGAGCCGAGCGGATGAAGCTGCTGCTGTCCGCGGGCGGCTCGTCCTGGCAGCCGCAACTGGCCTCCGTACCCATTCCCGATGAGGCGGAGGACCAGCCGTACTGGCTCGTGCCCTTCCGCTACCACCACACGTTCTGTCCCTACCTGGTGGGCAGCCACGACGAAGTGGCCCGGGCGGTGACCACGTATCTGAACGGAGGCATCCGCACATTCGTGCTCGACATCCCCCGCGAGCCCGATGACCTGTGGCACGCCCGGATCGCTGTCGAGCGAGCCGTCGCGGCCATGGACGGATAACACCAGCCATCAGCCGTCGCGCGCCGGGCCCGCCGGCGCGTTCGGAGGTCGCAGGCGTCCGCCTGCGCGGAGCGAAGGAAAACGATGACAGACATGACCGAGACTGACGTGATCGTCGTCGGCGGCGGCCCCGGCGGTTCGACGGTGGCCACGCTGGTCGCCAAGCAGGGCCACCGGGTCGTGCTCCTGGAGAAGGAGCGGTTCCCCCGCTACCAGATCGGCGAGTCGCTGCTGCCGTCCACCGTGCAGGGCATCTGCCGGCTGCTCGGCGTGTCCGAGGAACTGGAACAGGCCGGGTTCCCGGTCAAGCGGGGCGGCACCTTCCGCTGGGGCGCCAACCCCGAGCCGTGGACGTTCGACTTCGGCATCGCGCCCGAGTTCGCCGATGCGGCGGCACCCGCCTACCAGGTGGAGCGGATGAAGTTCGACCAGATCCTGCTCGACAACGCCAGGAGGAACGGCGTCGACGTGCACGAGGAGCACACCGTCACCGACGTCATCGAGGAGAACGGCCGGGTCTGCGGGGTCAGCTGCACCGACGCCGCGGGCGTCCGGCGCGAGTTCCGCGGCCGGTACGTGGTGGACGCCTCGGGCAACCTGAGCCGCATCCACTCCCGGGTGGGCGGCAAGCGGCAGTACTCCGAGTTCTTCCGCAACCTCGCGCTCTTCGGCTACTTCACCGGCGGCAAGCGGATGCCCGCCCCGACCTCCGGCAACATCCTGGCGGTCGCCTTCAGCGCCGGCTGGTTCTGGTACATCCCGCTGTCCGACGAGCTGACCAGCGTGGGCGCGGTGGTGCACCGCGACGCGCTGGACCGCATCCAGGGGGACCGTGAGCAGGCGCTGAAGGAGCTGATCGCGGAGTGCCCGATGATCGCCGACTTCCTGTCCGACGCCCAGCGGGTCACGAGCGGCCCGTACGGTGAGATCCGGGTGCGCAAGGACTACTCCTACATCCAGGAGAAGTTCTCCCGGCCGGGACTGGTGCTGGTGGGTGACGCGGCGGGCTTCATCGACCCGGTGTTCTCCTCCGGCGTGCACCTGGCCACCTACGGGGGACTGCTCGTCGCGCGCTCGCTCAACACCGCCCTGCGCGCGACGGCCGGGACCGGGATCGACGAGAAGACGCTGTTCGAGGAGTACGAAGCCCGCTACCGGCAGGAGTACATGCGCTTCCACGAGTTCCTCGTCTCCTTCTACGACATGCACGCCGACGAGAACTCCTACTTCTGGAAGGCCAAGAAGGTCGCCGGCGGCACGGCTTCGGAACTGCAGTCCTTCGTGTCCCTCGTCGGCGGTGGCTCCTCGGACGAGCGCGCGCTGGTCGACGCCGGCGCCTACGGCGCCCGGCGCGACGTCGACGAAGCGCTCTGGGCGGTCGCGCAGGCCGGCGCCAACATCCAGGTGCAGGCCGCCACCGGAAGCACCCTCGACGAGCAGATACCGGTCCGCACCGACGGGCTGGTGCCGTCGGCCGACGGGATGCACTGGGCCCTGCCGGCCACCGCGGCGGCGTGAGAAAGGGGTCAGCCCCCACCTTCGGGTGGGGGCTGACCCATGCGCGCGGGGAGTGAACCGGTCAGGCGGCCGTGCTGCCCGCTTCCGCGCGCAACCGGACCGGCAGGGAGCGGTGGCCGTTCATGATGAACGTCGGCATCGGCACCAGCTCGTCGCGCGCCGTGGCCAGGGACAGGTCCGGGAAGCGCTCGAACAGCGCCGACAGGCCGACCGTGGCGGCCAGGCGGGCGATCCCGGCACCCAGGCAGTAGTGCGGGCCGTGCCCGAAGGACAGGTGGTCCTTGTTGTCCCGGCTGATGTCGAAGCACTCCGGGCTGTCCGGGTGCAGGCCGGGGTCACGTCCCACCGCGGCGTAGTTGATCAGGATGGGATCGCCCTTGGGGATGGTCACGCCGTCCAGCTCGACGTCCTCGGCCGCGTAGCGCAGCGGCAGGCTCGCCAGCGGAGACTGCATGCGCAGTATCTCGTCGATGACGTCGTCCCAGCTGTTCTCGCCCGACAGGACCCGCGCGAGCTGCTCGGGGTGGCTCAGCAGCTCGGTGATGGCGTTGTCGAAGAAGTTGATCGTGGTCTCCGAGCCGGCGCCGAGAATGGCGAAGATGGTGTCGGCCAGCTCCTGCTCGCTCAACCGTGAACCGTCCTCGTCGCGGGCGGCGATGAGGTCGCTGGTGATGTCCTCACCCGGGTTGGCGCGCTTCTCCGCGATCAGGTCCGCCATCGCGCCGCGCCAGCCCTGCAGGACGCCCTGCGCGACCTCCGGGGTCACCGTGGTGTCGATCATCATGTCGATGACCTTCGCGGTGGCGGCACGCTGCTCCTCGCCCATGCCGATCAGCTCGGCGACCAGCATGCCCGGCAGCGGGTAGCAGAACCGCTCCTTGAGGTCGACGACCTCTCCGGCGGGCGCCGCCTCCAGCGCGTCGAGCAGCATCGTGGTCAGGCCGACCACCAGCGGGCGGATGGCCTCGGTGCGGCGCGGGGTGAACGCCTTGCCGATGAGCTTGCGCAGCCGCACGTGGTCCTTCCCGTAGGAAGTGGACACGTTGTCCATCGCCACCCAGCTGATCATCTCCCAGTCCGGCGCCAGTTCGCCGTCACGGAAGGCGGGCCAGTGGTTGCGTGCGCTCTTGGTGACCTTCGGGCTGGACAGCAACTGCTTGATGACGCTGTGGGAGGTCACCGACCACACCACGACGCCGCCGGGCAGTTCGACCTGGACGGCCGGCCCGCGCGCCCGCAGCGCGGCCGCCTCGGCGTGGATGTCCCGACCCGTCGTATCCATTACGGGGCAACGCTGTTCCATCAGGATGCGCTCCTTCGCGGTCGCCTCCGCACAGCGGATGCGACCGGGCTGTGGCCCGCTCGGGCCGGTCGTGTTCTTCCCGTTCGCCGGTGGACGAGCCGCGGCGCGGCACCGCCGGTCCGACGGACCGGCGGTGCCGCGCCGCGGGCTCACCTCACCGCAGCTCGAAGCCGGCGTAGCCGGCGCTCGCGACCTCGTCGCACTTCTGCCGGTAGCCCGCGACGCCGCCGACGTACGGCATCAGCACGCGGGCCTTCCCGGGGACGTTGGCGCCGATGTAGTACGAATCGGCCTTGGTGAACAGCGTCATGTCGCCGACCGCGCGGACGTGTTCCGTCCACTCCTTCTCCGCGGCCGCCCCGGCCTCGATCACGGAGTGGCCGTTGGCGGTCATGTAGTCGATCAGGTCACTGATCCACTCGACGTGCTGCTCGATCGAGACGACCATGTTGCTGAGCACGGACGGGCTGCCCGGGCCGGTGATCACGAAGAGGTTCGGGAAACCCGCGAGCGCCAGGCCGAGGTAGGTGTCCGGGCCGTCCTGCCACTTGTCGCGCACCGACACCCCGTCCTTGCCGGTGATGTCGATGTTCCGGAGGGCGCCCGTCATGGCGTCGAAGCCCGTGGCGATCACGAGGGTGTCGAACTCGTAGTCGCCCGCGGTGGTCCGGACGCCCTTCTCCGTGATCTCGACCAGCGCCTCTTCCCGCAGGTCCACGAGGTGGACGTGCTCGCGGTTGAACGTCTCGTAGTACCGGGTGTCGAGGCACGGCCGCTTCGTGCCGTACGGATAGCCGCGCGGTTCGAGCTTCGCCGCCGTGGCCGGGTCGGTGACCCTGGCCCGGACCTGCTCCCGGATGAACGCCGCGGCGGTCTCGTTGGACTCCTCGTTGAAGATCAGGTCGGTGTACGCCTGGAGGATCGCGTTGAGGTGGCCGCGCTCCCAGCCCTGCTGGTAGACCTCCCGGCGCTCCTCGTCGCTCACCTCCAGCGCCGACTTCGTCGGCATGTCCACCGCGATGCCGAAGATGGACTGCCTCGCCGCCTCCCGGGCCTGCCGGTAATTGGCCTTGGTGTCCCGGACCCGGTCCTGGTCGATGGGGCCGTTGAACGACGACAGGACGTAGTTGGGGGTGCGCTGGAAGACCGTCAGGTCAGCGGCCTCGTCGGCGATGAAGGGGATCACCTGGATGCCCGAGGAGCCCGTACCGATCACGCCGACGCGCCGGCCGCTGAAGTCGACTCCGCCGTCGGGCCACAGGCCGGTGTGGTACCAGGGGCCCGAGAACGTGTCCAGGCCGGGCACCTCCGGGAACTTGGGCTGCGACAGGCAGCCGGTCGCCATGACGCAGTACTGCGCTGACACCTCGTGGCCCTGGTCGGTCCGCACGGTCCACCGGGACGTGCTCTCGTCGAAGGCGGCGTGGGTGACCCGGGTCTCCAGGACCACGTCCTTCCGCAGGTCGTGCCGGTCCGCGACGTGCTCGAGGTAGGACAGGATCTCGGGCTGGCCCGGATACTTCTCCGTCCACTCCCATTCCTGTTCCAGTTCGGGATCGAACGAGTACGAATAGTCCATGCTCTCCACGTCGCACCGGGCGCCGGGATACTTGTTCCAATACCAGGTGCCGCCTATCCCGGCGCCCGCCTCGAAAACCTTGACCGACAGGCCCTTTTGCCGGAGCTTGTGGAGCATGTAAAGACCGGAGAATCCGGCCCCCACGACGACCGCATCGATTTCCTCTGCCGCGCTGGCCATGTGCATCAATCCTTCGCAACCGTGGATGGTGCCACCCGTACGCCTTGACCGCTGACGACAACGGTGATTCCTGAGTATTGGTGAGGCCGGAACACTCGGGTTCTCGTCCGTTGCGGTGCTCGGGCAGGCGCGCACGGGCGAAGAAGACCACCGCCGCCTTCGGCGGAACAGTCGTGGGCAAAGCCATTCCTTTGGGAGGTCGCCATGGGCGCCGAATACTATTCGGCCGCAGTGCAGGGCCCGCACGAATACTTCGAACTCGGGCCGTACACGCTGGACAGCGGGGACACATTGCCGGACGCACGGCTGGCATACCGGACGCTCGGCCGCCTGAACGCGGCCAAGGACAACGCCGTGCTCGTACCGCACATGTACTCGGGCACGTCGGCGTCGATGCAGATGCTGATCGGTGAAGGCCGCCCGCTCGACCCTTCCCGGTACTTCCTCATCCTGCCCGACCAGTTCGGCAGCGGCCTGTCGTCGTCGCCGAGCAACACGCCGGCGCCGTTCGACCGGGGCCGCTTTCCGGCGGTGACCATCGCCGACGACGTACGGGCGCAGCACCGGCTGGTGACCGAGCAGTTCGGGATCGCGGCCCTGCACACGGTGCTCGGCTGGTCGATGGGGGGTCAGCAGACGTATGAGTGGGCGGTGCGCCACCCGGAGATGGTGCGGCGTGCGGCCGTGTTCGCGGCCAACGCGAGGACGCCGGTCCAGAACCGGCTGCAGCTCGACGCGCAGTGCGAACTCCTGCGCTCGGACCCCGCGTTCGCGGACGGCTTCTACACGGACTCCGACGACGTGCACCTCGGCCTGAGCCGACACGCGATGGCCTGGGCGGCGGCCAGCACCAGCTACCGGTTCTTCCGCGACGAGGTGTGGCGCCGGCTCGGATTCGCGGCGGTCGAGGAGTTCACCCTGGGCTTCATGCGGAGCCACTTCCAGCCCATGGACCCCAACAACCTGCTGTGCCAGGCGGCGAAGTGGCGCGCCGCGGACGTCAGCCTGTGCACCGACGGGGACCTGGAGGCGGCGCTGGGCCGGATCACCGCCGAGTTCTTCGTCTTCGCGTTCGGCGACGACCTCCTGTTCCCGGCCGAGGACCATGAGCGTGACGCGGCCATGATCGACAGCGCACGGTTCCGGGTGATCGAGGGCCCGCTGGGGCACTTCACCATGTTCGGCCTGCTGCCCGAGGACGCGGCCGCCGTCGACGAGGCACTGGCCGAGGTGCTGAAGTCCTGACCGTGCCGCGGCCCGCCACGGCGTGTGGCCGGTACCCCCGCGGGGGTACCGGCCACACGCCGTACGACCGTGCCGGACGACCGGCCCGGATTCCGGGGCCGGCTCAGTTCTCGTACTCGTCGTGGTAACGCAGCCACGCCCACTTGAACGGCAGGTCCTTCTCCTGCCGCCCGAGGAAGGTCAGGTCAAGGTAGTTGTAGGTGTTGTTCACCAGGTCCGTTCCGCGGAAGGCGGTCGAGTAGGTGCAGTAGATCCGGTCGTCGTCGCCGCGCAGGAAGACGCTGATCCCCGGAATCTTCGTCGCCTCCGGGACGAGCTCGAAGTTGAAGTCGTCGTAGAAGCTGCTGCCGAACGACGAGGCCACGGGGACCGTCCAGCCCATGCGCTCCTTGTGTTCGAGGAACTCGGCCAGGGGCACCGGGCAGTCCACCACGAGCGACGTGTCGCGGGCGTGCAGGTGTTCGAGGTGGGCGGGCATGTTGTCGACCCAGAACGAGCAGCCGAGGCAGAAGCTGCCGCCGGTGACGGACGGCAGCATGAAGTGGTAGACGATCAGCTGCCGCCGGCCGTCGAACAGGTCGCGCAGGCTGCGCTTGCCTTCGGGGGTGTCGAAACCGTAGTCCTCGTCGACGAGGAACATCGGCAGACTCTGCCGTTCGGCGTGCAGCGCGTCTCGGGCGCGGCTGTGCTCCTTCTCCTTGGCGAGAAGAGGCAGACGCGCCGCGAACCACTCATCTCGTGACACAACTTCGGGCAGGGCCATCGCGACATCTCCCAGTTCCGGACTCGTCCACAAACGTGGACACCACTGTTTCCGCGGGGCCTCCCGGGACGCATCTCTTCCGTTGCCTCAGCGTGAATACGGGCCTTTGCCGTTGAGCAATCTGGGAGCTTGTGGGTGGGGCTGGGTGTGCGAAGGCTGTGGGGGACGGCTTGGTGAGGCTCGGTGCTTGTTGGG
>NZ_JBHUXS010000038.1:0-12648 GCF_042669245.1 Streptomyces sp. NPDC057249
CCCCCGCCCACCTCGTACCGCGCGGCGGCTTCGACGCCACCATGATCACCTACAACTGCTGGGACATCGCGCCTGCGTGGGTCGAGCAACTGTCCGACGGAGGGCGCCTCGTGCTGCCGCTCGAGATCGGCGGCTACACACGGTCGGTCACCTTCGAGCGGCGCGGCGAGGTCCTGCACGCCCGTCACTTCACGTACTGCGGCTTCGTCCGCGACCAGGGGCAGCAGGCCCGCCCCGCCCCCGTCGTACCCCTTCTCGACGGGGCGCTCAGCCTCCGCTTCGACGAGGGCGCCCCGGCCGGAACCCACGGCGTGCAGAAGGCCCTGCTCGGTCCCCGGCGCGAGATCGCCACGGGCATCACGATGGGCGCCGGCGCCTACTTCGGATCTCTGCAGCTGTACGCGGCCACCACGCTGCCCGGCTTCTGCCGGCTGCACGCTCACCAGGATCCCGGAGTCATCGTCATCCCGAAGGGCCGTGACGCGCCCGCCGTCCTCGGCGACGGCTCGCTCGCCTACCTGACCCATGTCCAGACCCGGTACGGCGAAGACCCGCAGGGCCGGGCGTGGGAGTGGGTCGTGCACGCCTTCGGTGAACAGGGTCAGCAGCTCGCCGAGCAGCTCTCGGACACGGTCCATGCCTGGGACCGCCACATCCGCGCCGCCGACAACGACGAGCACGCCGATCCCGTCCTGACCGCATACCCGGCAGGCACCCCCAACCATCAGCTGCCCGCCGGGGACGTCCTGGAAAAGGCGTCCTTCCGGCTGGTGTTCCAGTGGTCCGGCCGCGACGGGCGCCTCCCAGCCCCCGCCAGGCCCACCGGCACAGCCACCACGACCACGGGAGCAGCATGATCATCTGGTTGAACAGTGCCTTCGGCAGCGGCAATACAACTCTCGCCGCCGGGCTGTGCCGTGCGCTGCCCGGGGCGACGGTCGCCCACCCGGAGGCCGTCGGCGACCTGCTCCGCGGCACGCGCGCTGGCCACGACCTCAAGCCCCGGGACTACCAGGACCTGCCGCTGTGGGAGCAGCTGACGGCGCCTTCGTCGCGGGCCTGCTCCACCACACGCCTATGACCGCCCTCAACCCCTCCTACGCCGGGGCCGGGGAAAATCTTCGCGCCGTTCCGCGGGGACGACTGCTTCCACCGCCCGGTCGTCCATGCCGAACCGGCGGCACTCGCGGAACGGATCGAGCTGAAAAGCCCTCTCATTCGGCTTCGAGGACATCCGAAATGCGCAGGGCAAGTTGATGCAAGCGCTGGTAGTACCGGCGGCCCGATGGGCTACCGATCTGCGAAATCACCCGCTCCAAGTCTTCGACACAGGTCCGGAGAATGCGCCTGCTCTGCGGATCGAGGGTGCCGCCATTGTTGATCCACATGGAGACGCATCCCGCGGTTCCCGCATCGAGCAGCACCATGTCGATGTCCTCGACCTCGACACCTCGCAGGCTGGCTGGAAACTCAGCATCGCGGTGTTCCTGCCAGAGAAGGGTTGCGTTCTGAATCTGCTCGGATCTGATCATCTGGCCATACTCCTGTGAAGGCCAGGAAGTGGTCAGCCTTGCGCTCGTATCGTCGGTGCAATCGTCGGCAGCCGGCGAGCCAGGCCATGGTGCGTTCGACGGTCCAGCGGTGGCGGCCCAGCCGGATGCGTGTGCAGGAGAACCGACAGCCCCAGCAGACGTCGGCGCAGCACTGTGGAGTAGCGAGAGTTCGGCCGACGTCGTGGAGGGCTTCCGGTGGCACGCCCGACGGCACGGGCTGTTCGGCCGTCGCTCAGCGCTGCCAGCCGTCGGCGGTGCGCAGTCCATAGCCGAGCGCGCGGTCGACGGCAATGTGCAGCAGCCAGGCAAGTCCGAAGGTGAACAGTGCGGTGCCAGGCGGGTCGGGCAGCACAACGCAGACGGCGAGCCACAGGAGGGGCACGACCGGCCGGTGGACGAGGTTGTAGCCCGGCACCCGGCCGCGGGGAAGCTGCCCGGCCCCGTGCGACCCCGACGGTCCGACGAACAGCGTCAGATCAGGAGCGAAGAGGCCCGCGATTCCCAGCGGAATCGTCCCGCCACCATGGTTGACCATTTCCAACACGAGCCAGAACAGCAGAAATGCACCGCACAGCGCCCAGGCGACGCGGACCGGGCCCGAGGCGGAGCTCCGAGAAGCCCTCTCGGCCGTAGGGGAGGTCATATGGTCACTCCTGGCGAGAAGGTGACATGTCTGAGCTCAGCTCCACATGTGGCGGCGGGTACGCAGCCCGCGGTGCGGGCGACGTAGCCGGCCGCGGGTACCTCGGTAAGAGTGGTCATGCCGTGCCTCCCAGGGGCTTGTTCCGAGTTGCCTGGGGCTTGTTCCGGATCGCCTGGGCGAAGGCCTCGCAGCCGGTGCGCCAGGCCACGTCCAGGTCCGCGCCGGGCGGAAAGCGACCGTCGAGTTCAAGCACGACCATGCCGTGGGCGAATGCCCAGAACGAACGCGCAAGGTCAATGTCGCCGTGCACCGCGCGGGCCAACGGCAGCGCCGCCCGGTCTTCGAGCGGCGCGCAGCTCGTAGCGGATGCGCAGACGCTTGAACTGGCGCAGCCACGCGAACGTGCGCTCTACCACCTCACGTGTCGTGCCCAGGCCGGCGCCACGTGAGGCGCCACGTCGGGCGATCTCGGGGACGATACCCCGGGACCCACAGGAGTCGGCAGCGCTTGCGGATGCCGTAGCCACGGTCGACGCACAGACACTTCGACTTGTGGCGGAGACGGCCACAGCAGCCGCGGATGCGCGGAATCGCATCCAGCAGAGGGATGAGCTGGGTGACGTCGCACCGGTTGCCGCCGGTCAGCGAGGCGGCGAGTGGTGTGCTGTGACGGTCGACTATCAGCCGTCCATGTCCAGCAAGTCGGCACGTCGAGCGCGACGAGCAGCGCCTCATGCAGGCGGGCCCGCACACCCCAGCCTCGGTACAGTCCGGCAGCCGCCGCCAGCAGGTGACCCCGGAGCAGCCGATCCGTTCGGCAGGGACGCCCTCCCACGAGACGCCCTTGCCCAGGACATACACGATGCCAGCCGACGCAGTGCGGTCGTCGACCGGCTTCCGTCCGGGAAACCGGTGCCACCGCGGTGTCTGGGACGGGATCAGCGGGATATCCGCTCCTACAGATCAGCGGGCACAAGATCACTGTTCACGCCGGAAGCGTGCCAGAACAATGCAGTTGAGGCGGGACGACCGGCCCGGCACACTCGCCCGATGAGCCACGGCACACCATCTGGCAGCTGGGATGAACCCTGGTACCGCGTCCACACCGAGCACTTCGAAGCCGCGTTCCTGCCGGACGCCGACGAAGACCTCGACGCGGTGACCGACATTGACGTCGAGGTGCATCTGCGGGACGGATCTCGGTGGAGCGCAACCATATGCACGGCAGGTCACGTGGAAACGCTGATGAAGCGATGGGCGGCGAGCGGCGAGGCTCTGGGAGGACGTTACTTCTGGTGCTCAGACGGGCTCATTGTCCGCGACGCCGGCATCAGCAACATGATTCAGGTTCTCACCGGCCTGGTCGAGAACGGCGAGTTCACGCAGATCCTGCAACGCCCTGAGGACTGACCCGTTCAGCCCGCTCCTCTCATTCCGAAACGATCAGTAAGTAGAGGAAGCCTTTTGGCGGCGCCAAGAACGACGCCCCACGACCTGAACCGCCAAAGGCAAATTTCTATATCCGGGCCGGTCACCGTCAGCCCTCCCCCCGTTACCTAATGGCGCTGCCTCTCAGGAGCGGGGGCAGCAGCGGAGCCTCCTGCCCCCACAGCCGCCTCGGCAGTGATGATGTCGAGTGCCTCGGCGATGCGGTCGTGGTGGGTGCGGTGGGAGACCACGCAGACACGCAGGGTGTAGCGGCCGTCGATGACGGTGCTGGAGAGCACGATGCGCTGGTGGCTGTTGATCCGCTCCAGCAGACGGCGGCTCGCCTCATCGGCCCGCTCGGCGGCGGCCCGGCTGCTGTCGTCGGGGCGGACGCGGAAGATCACGGTGGACAGGTCCGGGCGCTGGGGTACCTCCAGCTCCGCGGTGCGGGAGAGTGTGCGGTGGACGTGTTCGGCCAGGTCGAGCTTCTCGTCCAGAGCCTCGCGGAAGGCATCCACCCCGTGCAGCTGCAGGGGAAGCCAGGCCCGCAGGCCGCGAATCTCGTGGGTCAGCTCGGGGCCGAGGTGACCGGAGTCTGGGACGCTCCCCGCTCCCATGTCCTGAAGGTAGCTGCCCGTGCCGTCGTGCGCGGCATGCAGGGCGGCAAGGTCGCGGACGACCAGGGCGCCCGTGCCGAACGGCATGAACAGGGTCTTGTGCGGGTCCAGCGTGATCGAGTCGGCCTCCTCGATGCCGGCGAGGCGCTCCGTGCCGCGTGCGGTGAGCCGGAAAAAGCCTCCGTAGGCCGCGTCGATGTGGAACCACACGTCCTCCCTGCGGGCCAGGTCGGCCAGCTGGGGCAGAGGGTCGATGGTGCCGGAATCGGTGGTGCCGGCGGTGGCCACCAGCAGGAACGGCCGCAGTCCGGCGTCCCGGTCGGCGCGGACCATCGTCGCGGCGGCCTGGGGGTCCATCCGCAGGTCGTGGGTGTGCGGGACGATACGGATGTGGTTGGCGCGGATTCCGGCGAGGCGGGCGGCCTTGGCGACGGAGTGGTGGGCGAAGGCGGTGGTGTAGACGGTGCCGTCGGCGAGATCCTCACCGAGTCTGTCGTGGCGGGCGGCGACCGTCGCGGAGAAGGTGGCCATCGAGCCGCCGCTGGTCAACAGTCCGCCACTGCCCTCCGGCAGGCCGCACACCACACGCGCCATCCAGCGGATCACGCTCTCTTCCAACGCCGCAAAGGCCGGGGCGACCGTTGCCAGGCCGCCGTCACGGTTGACGGCACGGTTGTAGAACTCGGCGAGCGCAGCCGAGTACAGCCCGCTGCCCGGGATGTACGCCAGGTGGCCGGGCCCGGCCGTCTCAGTAGCGCAGTCGGCGGCCTCGTCCAGGCGCGCGAGCAGAGCCTTCAGGTCACCGCCCCGTGCAGGCGGCGGCATCAGGAAGGACTCCACGAGCTCGGCCTCAGCCCGCGGCGACAGAGGGCTGGTCGCGGGGCGTGCCGGGAGGCTCTCGGTGCGATCGATGACACAGTCCAGGACGAGACGGCCCATTTCCGCCATCGTGGCGCGGTCGGGTTCCAGAGGAAAAGGGTGCATGAGGCAGTCCGATGGCATGAGAGCGGGCAGGAAGTCCGCAGGACCGGCTCGACGGCCCCACGGAGTGTGACCAGCATGCACCGCCGCGCCCGGCATGCGATGGCACAGAGAGAGCCTGCGCGGCGCTGCGGTGCATGATTATTCGCCAGTACGGCCAGTACGCTGCATTTCATGCCACGCCCCATGTACGACCGTATCGACCGCGCGATCCTGGACCACCTTCAGCGTCACGGACGCACCCCCAACGTCGACCTCGCCGAGGCCGTACACCTGTCACCCTCGTCCTGCCTGCGCCGCACCAAGGCACTGGAGGAGGACGGGGTCCTGGCCGGCTACCGCGCCGATCTGGACCGCGAGCACCTCGGCCTCGGGCTGACGGTGTTCCTCTCCCTCAAGGTCGAACACTCCCGGACCACCTCCCAAGTGGTCGAACAGGCACTGAAGACGATCGACCATGTGGTCGCCTGCCACGTGGTCTCCGGCGACGCCGACTTCTTCGTCGAGCTCGCCGTGCCCGACCTGCGCACCTTCGAGAAGGTGCTCACCGACCAGATCCTGGCCATCGGCCCCGTGCGCGACGCCCGCAGCACCTTCTGCATCCGTACCGTCATCGACCGCGGCCCGCACCCACTCAGCTCCTGGCCCACCCCGCGTGCACGACCGGACAACCCCGCTTCGCCTTGAAGGATTACGCGATCCCCTGGCCCGAGATGAAGCAGCAAAGCCGAGCGTCTGGTTCCGGACAGGCTTGTGCGAGTTGTTCCAGCGGGTGGTCCCCAATGCCCCCGGGCGTCCGCAGGGCGGCGGGCGAGGCCGGCATGGGATCGGCACGCGCTCGCGGCGATCGTGTTCGCAGCCACCTACCTAGAGATCAAAGATCCACTTGAATACCGAGCGAACTGGTCTGCCCGTCTCCATCGAGATCTCCGCCGCGCGCAGGAACGACAGCCACAGCCTGGGACCCCTCGTGTGCGGCATTCCGCCCATCCGCTCGCGCCGCGGACCGCGTGAGCGCCGCCCCGCAAAACTGCATGCCGACACGGGGTACGACTACGCCCCTCTGCGACGGTGGCTGCGCTCGCGGCACACCACACCGAGCATCGCCCGTACGGGCATCGAGTCCTCCCAGCGACTGCGGCGCCACCGCTGAACGTGGAGCGCACGGTGGCGTGGGTCGCCGAGGGCCGGGAGCTGTCGCCTGCATCGCCGCTACGCGCGAACGCCGCGCACCTCCCGGCCTTCACGCGTGCCCTTCGCCGGCATGACCGCGACCCTGAGCTGCTATCGACGACTGGCGGCCTGACCACGACGGCTGCGGTCTGTCGCAGAGCCCTGATCGCATGACGCATGGGTCGCGCTCTTGCTGATCGCCCAGAACTGGCGGGACTCACCTGATATGCCAACAGACCTGAAGACCGGGGTGGTGAGGCCATCACTCTGATGGGCGGTGGCAACGGGTGAACCGTTACCAGCCGAACTCTCGTCAGGTCACGACTGCTGGTGTCCAGCTGTGCCGGGTCCGGCAGCGGCTTCAGCGGGTGCGTGTCGTAGTAGCCGGGTCGAGCCAGGAGGACTGGGCTGAGGTAGTAGCCCTGTTCGTCATCGGGTTCGTCCTCCGCTTCGAAGGGCGCCAGAAGCTGAGAACAAGGTCGGGTGCGATGAGGGAGCCGGGTCGTCCTTGGCCTCGGTGATTACGGCGAGCCCTCGCAACAGGGTGACTACCTCGACAGCGGGCAGGCCGAAGACGTCGATGCCGCCGAACCGGACGGTGTCCTGGCCGCTTGCGGGCCGGCCCGGCTCGGGGGCTTCGAGCTCGCCTCGCGAGCGATGGATGCCGATCATCAGCTGTTCGGCCGGAAAGCGAACCTGCCCAACTGGTCTGATTCCGAGGCCGCTGAAGGTTCGCGGAACGAGTCGAGTGCGTGGTCTGCTACCTCGCGCGGCATACCGATGACCAGGGCACCGAGACCAGTGGGCGGCGTGAGTTCGCATTCCATGCGTGAATAAGCCCTTTCCAACCTCAGGCTGCAGCGCGCTGAACGATAAGAGCTGCCTGGCCATCGTGGTGATGAGGAGCCACCAGCCGAAGTGAGCAAGACCCGGTCCGCTGCCCGCACTTTCGAACCCCTCTTGCATCTCGCACCCTTCGTCACCACGGTCACCCAGGGTGGGTTCCGGAATACTCGATCGGCCCCCGCAGGGGGGCTCGTGGTGCCCCTCGCAACGCGCCTTGCAAGAATCTTCCTGCATGCATGTTTCGATCTGGGGTGGGTTCGTTGGTCTGGTTCGCGGAGAGGTTCCTTTGGGACGGGGAGCGTCCGGAGTGGACATGGGTCCCATCGAGGTCTGTGGGGCCCATACGGTTCGGCCAGAGCAAGGAGGAAGTCTCAGCCGCTCTGGGCGAGCCCATCACGGGATGGGGTGAGATGTACGCGCGTTGGTATCCCTTCGACGGCGTTGGCATCGACACGTACTACGACCAGGACTCCCAGACCTTGGCAGCCGTAGCTGTCGACGCCTGCCGGGGCCCCCAGGTCAGTCTCGATGGCACTCCTCTGGTTGGCCGGCTGCCCTCGGAACTTGAACCCTGGCTCGAGGAGACGGCGTCAACGCTTGAGGATCCGACCCTGCCCGATTACGTCGACGGCCTGCGCTTCGGGCCTCGCGGGGAGCCGTATCTCCTCAGCCTTGGCTTGATCCTGCGCTGCCAGCAGAACGGTGACCACACCCGCTGTCGGCCAGTGTTCCTCGCTCCTCATTGGGCCATGCGAGGCCAGGAATGGATCGAAGACTTGATTCCTGACAGAGAGTGGCTGACATATTGAACGCCTTTGCTGCGGGTGGTTGGTCCGGCATCCCCCGAAGGCGGGTATGAAGAAAGCTCCTGGTAGGCGGGTTCACGGCCAAGATCACGAGTCCGCCAGGGGCCTTCGCCTGTTTGCCTCCCCGTCCGGCATCGATCTGTCCAGCCGTACCCTGCATCACCTCTCCGGTCTCCTCGCAGGTCACCGCCGCCGGATCGACTCCGGGGCGTCGGCTGACCCGTGGCCGGCGGGCCCTGCTCGTTCTGGCCCATATGCGCTGCGGCGACACCCACGCCCGCCTCGCGGCAGGTTTCCGCGTCGGCATCGCGACGGCTTATCGATACATGTGTGAGGCCGTCGGCCTTACGGCCGCACGGGCGCCCACGCTGGAGCAGGCCACGTCGACCGTTCGGAAGAAGGTGAACGCGATCCTCGACGGCACAGTGCTGCCGATCGACCGCATCGCTGCCGACCAGCCGTACTGCTCCGGGAAAAAGGAGCACCATGGGCTGAGCTTGCTGGTCCTCACCGAGATCCAGCTGGCCGACTGATCTGGGCCCTCAAACGCGCTGCCCGGAACTGTGCACGATCTGACCGCAGCCCCCGACCCACGACATTCCCGCGGCCCTGATCTCCGGAAACATCAAGTGCTGGGCGGACAAGGCCTATCAGGGTGCAGGGCCTGCTGTCCGCGTCCCGTTCCGGGGCAAGAATCTGCAGGGCTGGTGCCAGCTAACAACCGCGATCATGCCAAGAGCCGCAGCCTTGGCGAACGCGCCATAGCCACCCTGGCGACTTCCTGCGAAAGCTGCGCTGCAACACCGTTCGAAGCACCGCCGTCGTCCATGCCGTCCTCACCCTCGAACTTGCCACCTGATCAGGATCAAAAGGCTCATTGCCCGGCTCGACGCCTGCCCGGCTCAATCGTCCCGAGAAGTAGGCGGGTGTCCACCTCGTGCCCGCCCGTGGGCCGGCGCTCGGGGGCCGATCCGCTCGGCGATGAACCACTGGTAGTTCGGGCATTGGGTGACGTTCTCGTGCGCGCAGTTCAGGCCGCCCTCGATGAGCTCCAATGAGACCTGGGCCGCGGCGATTCTTGATCGGAGCACCTCGGCTTCGTCACGCAGAACCTTGTGCCGGGTGGCGCGGTCGACAGTGGCGGACAGGCTCCTGATGGTGTCCAGGCCGAGGCCGGCCTCCTTGTAAAGGAGGATCACCGCCACGCGGGTGAGGTCGTCCGCACCGTAGCGGCGGCGCCCGCCCGCGTCCCGTCCGGGTTGCAGCAGGCCCATCGCCTCCCAATGCCGCAGGACGTGCGTAGCCAGGCCGAACCGTGCCGCAAGGGCACCGATACTCATCGCGTCGCCGTCTTCGCTTGACTTCATGCCGACATTAAGTCGCAGCATGACGTCCATGTCCAAGAATCAGGAAGCGGTGGCAGAGCACCGCGACACCCAGGCCCTGCTGGCCGTTCTCGATGCTGCGGACCAGATGCCGAGCGCCGCCCGGCTGCGAGCCCGCTCCTACGAACTGCTGTCTCTCGTTCCGGGCTCAACCGTCGTCGACGTCGGCTGCGGCGCCGGACGTGCCGTCGCCGAGCTGGCCGAACGCGGCGTCCACGCGGTGGGCGTGGACCCCGATCCGCGGATGCTGGCCGCAGCCCGGGAACGATGGTCGGCGGCAGAATTCCGGGAAGCGGGGGCGGACGATCTGCCGTTCGCCGACGGAAGCGTGCGCGGCTACCGCGCCGACAAGGTCTTCCACGTACTTCGGGAACCAGGGCGCGCGGTGGCGGAAGCACGGCGCGTCCTTGCCCCGGGCGGCAGTATCGTCCTGGTCGGGCAGGACTGGGACGCCATCATGATCGACTCGGACGACGCGGAGCTCACCCGCACGATCGTGCACGCCCGCGCCGACCTCCTGGGGACGCCCCGCGCCGGTCGCCAGTACCGCAGCCTGCTGCTGGACGGCGGCTTCGACGACGTCACTGTCGAGGTGCATACCAGCGTGTTCACCGGCTCCGCGATGCTGCCGTTGCTCACCAGGCTCGCCGAGCCGGCCTGCGCGAGCGGCGCCGTCTCCAGGGATCAGGCTGAGGAGTGGCTCGCCGAGCAGCGTCGACGCGCCGAGGACGACCGCCTTCTCATCGCCCTTCCGTTCTTCGTGGCCGCCGCCTCCGCCACTGGCAGGCCCTGAACCACTTCTCAGGGCGCCGCAGCGCAATGACGGTCGCAGGTCGGCCAGGGCAGCGGTGTGCGTGGCGGTGCGGGGCCGGCTAGCACGCGAAGCTCCTGGCAACACGTGATCTTGGTCGAGAACCCGTCTACCAGGAGCTTCGTCGTTGCGCAGGGCGGTCCAACTCGCTTTCAGCGCCACCGGCTGAGAAGAGGCTCACTGACAGAGGCGTCTTGTGGCGAAAGCAGCTCTCTGGTCAGGCGTCCCTTGGCGTGCTTCACCGGGCGAGGTTTCGGGCCTGCCCTTCGTGAATGCCGCTTGCCCACTCCCAGCCGGGTTTGGGCGATACGACCCGTGGGTCGCTGGACACCCGGGCGTCGCGTAGGTCCTCCACGTACGCTCGATCCAGTTCGATCCTTACGCGTACCTCCTCATCCCTGGCGACGGACCCATGTCCGGGGATAAGGACATCGACGTCGTCCGCTACGCCCTCAAGCAGCCCCAGCCCGACGAGGTAGTCCTCAATCGGGTGATCGGTGTCATCGAGCATGGGAACGAAGACGTCGGAGAGCATGTCGCCGGCGATGAGAACTCGACGTTCTTCGATCAACAGGGCGGCATGGCCCGGAGCATGTGCCGGATGCTCGATGATCCGCACCTTGGGGCCGTCCCAGGGAAGCTGCGCGGTTGCAGCAGGCAGACCAGTGATGAGGCCGTACAGGTCGAGCGGTGTGTCCCCGGCGATTTCCGGCGGCAGCCCGTCGGTGACGCCAGCCTTCCAGTCCGCGTGCGACAACACATCCCGCATGAAGTCCGCGCAGCGGGCCGTGCCGTAGCGAGGCGCTTCGCCGAGTTCTGCGTGCCAGAGCACGTGGTCCCAATCGGGATGCGTCGAGAACCCTGCCGCCACGGGCCGGCCCAGCTCTCGAAGGTCGTTCGCCAGGCAGATCATTTCAGCACCGGTGATCCCGGCGTCGACGAGTAGCACGCCGTCCCTGCCCTGCACGACAACAGTGTTGTTCTCGAGCAACTCACTCTGGTGGATCAGCACACCCTCGGCAACTTGCTTCAGCATGGGTCCCTCCCCGTTTGATGTCCGCACCCTGCCAGAGGGGCTGGCGCACATCAACGCAACAGGACGGAGGCACGTGATGGCGACTCTGCGGCAAGGAGGCTTCTGCAGGACCAACCCGCGTCAGCTGAGGATCCGGAGATGACACTTCAGGTGGGAAGAGGCTCAGTGTCTCCCCAGCCAGTGACAACGCTTCTTCGGGCTGCAAAGCAACAGGCGATCACCTGAGCTGCGCAGCCCTAGATATGGGCTCGGATCTGCTTCACCGGGTGGCCCAGTCGATCCCCTAGAGTCCTCAGTTCGCCCTCGCTGAACCAGGAGCGTTCAGGGTTCCAAATGGCGATCTCGAACCGGGCGAAACCGCAGGGCCAGTCGTAATCCAGCGCGTCAAGAGTAGTTGATCCTCCACAGCACGGGACCTCGATCGCGAGCGTGGTGAACCCGTCGTCGCAGTGAGCCTCGAGGAGGTCGCCCCACCACTCCGTGTCGATGGCCGCCTGACACAAGGGGCAACCGATCCTCTCCAAGTTCGCCCCGCAGTCGACGACCGTCACCACGTCGTGCCACGTCGCCTCGATCTCCACGCCCCCGCCCCCCATCACCCCAGGGGCCAGGTCCTCGACGAGCGCGACGACGTGGTCGACCGCATCGCGGTCCGGCTGCCACTGCGGATCACTCGGAATGATCGACAGAACATCATCGCTCATGGCTTCCTCGCCTCGTCAGACCGCTGACCACCCAACTTCACGACGAGATGCTATCGATCAAACGTTCCAGCACTGCACGGTTCTGGACCTGCCGCAACCCACCCACATCCGCTCTTGTGCCTCCCCTACGCAGCCAGTGCGGGCGAGTGCGGCGCCGGAGGGCGCCCACTACCTGTGGCCGGCCCTGTGGAACAGCCTGTCCGACCGCCCGGAGGTTCCAGACCAGTCGCGGTACGAATTGTTGATCACTTTGCGTACGGGAAGCCTCGTGGTCGAGCCCGCTGAACGTGCTTCCCGACGACTTCACCCCGCTGCCGCGGGTGACCTCACGCGAAGAAGGCATGCGGGTCAGCCAGCTCCTCGACGTTCCCCTTCGGTCAGGGAACGGCTGCTCCGGGAAGGCGGGGGGCTGGGGTCAGCTGTGACAGGCGTCGCCAGCAGATGAGTGCGCATCCCAGAATGAGGAAGGCTTTGTGGACGTCGTCACTCATTTACCAGCGGATCCCCAGGCGGCGGAACGAGTGCAGGTGAGCGAAGGGGCGCTCGACAACCCAGCATTGGACGCCTAGGTGTTCTGTCCCGGGAGGTTGTGGACGGGTGAGGCAGGTCTCGGCTGTGGGTTCTTGAATGGGTGAGGGCCTTCCGGGTTCGGTGTGGATTGCGAC
>NZ_JBHUXS010000039.1:0-5038 GCF_042669245.1 Streptomyces sp. NPDC057249
GGCTGCACACCTACAATCACCACCGCGGACACACCGCACTCGCAGGCAAACCACCCGCCAGCCGCGTCCCCAACCTCACGGGGCAATACACCTAGGGCGTGTCCGTGTCCGGAAAGTCGATCGCTCGTTGCTTCGGGTGTGGTGCGACGGCATGAACTGACGGATGAGGCCTGGGCGTTGATCGCTGCGTTGCTGACGCCGGGACGCATGGGAAGGCCCGTGCGGGACCGGCGTCAGGTCGTGGACGGGAGCCTATGGAAGCCTTCCACGGGTGCCGCCTGGCGTGACCTGCCCGAACGCTACGGGCCATGGAAGACGGTCTACGAACGCTTCCGCCACTGGTCCCGGGACGGGACCTGGGAAAGACTTCTCACCCACGTCCAGCAGCACTCCGACGCGGTCGGACACGTCGACTGGACGGTCGTCTGCGTCGACTCGACCATGGTGCGGGCCCACCAGCACGCCGCCGGCGCCCGAAAAGGGGGCTCTGGGAAGGTGAAGCCCTCGGCCGGTCACGTGGCGGGCTGACCCTGCCGTCGACCGGGGCGAGGGTCTCGGCGACATCGTTGACGTCGGCCACGGCGGTCGCGGCCTTCAGCGGGGCGCCACGTCCGTCGCTCCGTATCCCGCGACAGCCGTAGGTCGCATCAGTCGAGGGTGTGGCTGCGGGCGGCCTGCAGGATCTCGTCGGAGAGCCCCGGATCGACGTGGCGTACGGCGCGGGCGATCATCAGCGCGCCGACCATTTCGCTGAGCAGGCGGACGGCCTTCTGACGGGCTTCGGACGGGTCGGGTTCGTGGCCCTTCTCCTCGGCCTCGCGCAGGAACTCTGCGGCGAAGCCGGTCACATAGCCCTCGACGCCTTCGGCGTACGCGCTCTGCACCGCTTCGTTCTGCCGTACGGCGTCGGTGACCAGGGAGGCGGAGGGACAACCGCCGTTCGCGTCGTCACGGTGTGCGGTGGACAGATACCCGGCCACGACGTGCTTCAGCGGAGGGCCGGCCTTGCCCTGACCCTCCTCGATCATGCCGGCCAGGCTCTCGAGTGAGGCGGCGAAGGAAGCTCTGCACACCTCGACCACCAAGTCATTCTTGGAGGCGAAATGGTTGTAGAAGCCGCCGTGAGTGAGTCCGGCTTCCTTCATCAGCTCGGCGATGCCGACAGCGTCGATGCCCTGCGAACGGAACATGCGGCCCGCCGCTTCGAGGATGTTCTGCCGGTTGCGGGCCTTGTCCTCCTTGGTGATCCGCGGCACTGCAGTCCTTCCGCCAACGGTCTCGACTTGACCTTTTCGATGATGACACTCATCATAACAAAGCTTTCAATGATGCATATCATCAAACTGGCTGCCGAACGGGAGTGCCGTACGTGCCCCGCGGCGACACCAGCACCGAGGAGAACAGAAGTGACACGCAATGAAGAGGTCGTCCGCGAGGCATACCGGCTGGCGGAAGGAGATGTTCTGGACGGACACGGCTTTCGCGCCCTGTTCACCGAAGACGGAACCTTCAATGACCTGCCGAACGCGATGACCCTCCGCGGAGACGAGATCGCACAGGGACTTGCGGGGCTGGCCGGCATCTTTCCCGACATCCACCGTGAGCTGCTCGCAGTGCATGTGCTCGGTGACATCGTTGCCGTTGAACTGCGGATACAGGGAACGCACCTCGGCGCGTTCCCGACTCCGGTCGGCGACATCCCTCCCACCGGGAACCGCATCGATGTGCCGACTGCGGACCTTTGGTACCTCCGTGAGGGGAAGGTCGAAACGTTCAACTGCTACAACGCGGCGAACGTCCTGCTCGCACAGATCGGGGCCACCCCCGACTTCACGTCGGCGATCGAGGCCGCCAAGACCGCCGCCACACGGGCGTAGCTGCACCGCACGGCACCCAGCACGACAGAAGCGGCACCGAGGCGGCCACCGCCGGCCGCCTCGGCCTGCTCGTTGTGCGTCCGCTGCTCCCCTGCGGCCGGGCGCACCGGTCGACTGCACGCAGCCCGCGGGCGACCGGCTCCCGGCCACGCTCGGACACCGTCGTCATGGGGTCACTCATGACGTGCGACCTGCTGGTTCGACGTGGACCTATCCATCGTCACCCGGGCCATCCGCGCGGTGCGGCCCCCTGCTCGCGGAGCGAGCATGTGCGGTCGGCCCCGACGTGCGGCTGCGAGCCCTCGCCGAGGTCGGCGACCACCTCGGCCAGACGGAAGGCCGGCCTCATCTGCGGCCCCGAGATCCATGTCCGGTCTCGACTCCTCGACGATCCAGTCGTCAGTCCCGGGGGCAGCAAGACGTTGGCGTAGTGGTGGACGACGTCCGCGCCCTCTCGCGCGGCAACCGCCCAGTGCACCTTACCGGCCTCCCCGGCGCGCCGCCCCAAGGCGACGGAGGTACCCGCGGGCCCGGCTCCCAGAACGGTGTGGAGTGCGCCCGATGCCGCGGTCATGTCGCGGTCGGCGTGCTCCGCGAGCCGCCAACCGGGCCCGGAGCACGCACCTGCGTGCTCCGCGGTCTGGTCGGGTGGACGCGAAGTGGATGATGATTCGGTGACGAACATCAGTGACGACCACGTGAAGGTCCATTTCCGCATGGAGATAGACGAGGACGGATGGCCGCCGGCGAGTGTCGAGAGCCTGTGGGCTGTCGACCTGGGCGACGGCACGGTTCGGCTGGACAACACTCCCTGGTTCGTTCGCGGAGTCGCCAGTGGTGACGTCATCAGGGTTCAACCGGATGATGACGGTCTCCTCTGGGCCGGAGAGACGGTGGAGCCTTCACAGAACTGCACCATCCGACTCATCGTGCTGAAGGACTCCGGCTCAGCCGTCGCCCGGCAGAGCGTGCTGGACATCTTCCAGCGCCTCGGCACGACGGGTGAAGGCATCGAGCGGTTCCGGATGGTGGCCTTGAAGGTCCCGCCGCAGGCAGACTTGCTGAAAATCCGCGAGCTGCTGGAACACGGCGAGAGGAAGGAGTGGTGGCATTGGGAAGAAGGGTGTGTCACTGCCGCCTGGGAAGCCACTGCGCGACCGTGAGGGCAGCAGTGCCCGTCTCAGCCCCGCAGTGACCCAAGCTGCATCGTTCTCGTCCAGGGACAGACCGCTCAGGTCCGTCATATCCGTTCGCCTATCGCGGCGACCAGGACAGTGGCCTCGAAGCGGACGGCGAGCTTGTCGAAGCGGGTGGCCACTGCCCCGGTTGCGCTTGAGCCGGTTGATCCCGCATTCGACCGCGTGCTGGGCCGTATAGTCCTCGCGGTCGAACGCAGAGGCCGACCGCCGGCCTTCCTTCGCCTCTTGCGATTGGCGACCTGGTCGGCAGGCTCCGGGATCGTGCAACGGATGCCCGGCCGTCGCAGGTAGGCCCGGTTGGTGCTGGACGAATACGCCTTTTCGCCCCGTACCGTAGTGGCCGGACACGGGGATGCCCCGGTCCGGCGCGGGGCCACCGGATGCCTTGCAGAACAGCGGCGAACTGAGGACAGTCACCGCGCTGACCGGCGGTGACCAGCAGCGACACCGGCCGTTGGCCTTGCTCACAGGCCAGATGAATCTTGGTAGTGAAGCTCCCCGGGACCGGCCCAAGGCGTGATCCTCTGGCTCCGTGCGGGTTCCACCTGGCGATTCCTTCTGGGACTGGCCGTCACGGCGGGCGCCTGCGGCGTGCTGATGGGCCCGGCAGGGTGTGGAGACGATGTTGACCTCCCACGTGATCAACCCTGCCGCGTCGGCCCGGACCTGCAGCCGGGGCAGCAGTCCGAGCCAGGTGCCATCGCGATGCCAGCGGCGGAAGAGCCCGTAGACGGTCTGGCACGGCCCGTACTCCAAACGCAGATCCCGCCACGGAGCACCGGTTCGCACACGCCACCGGATCCCATCGATCAGCCTCCGACGGTCGCCCCAGCCCCGCGAACGGCAACAGCGGCTCCAGCACCGCCCACTGCCTGGCAGAAAGATCCCCTCGCCCCACATCGCGATCATCACGATGCTGGGCGAGGAGTAGAACCGACTTTCAAACACGGCCTAAGCCTTAAAAACATAACGAAAGCAGTTGGCGTTCGCGGTCTCGCCTGTTCACCGCTCAGGCGTCAAGGAAGTCGGTGGTGGGGGCGCTGCCCGCGGTGGCGTCGAGGTTGGCCCGCAGGGCGTCGACCTTCGCGGTGGCGTAGGCGTGGGCGTCGGAGCCCAGCAACTGGCGCAGAGGGCCGCCGTCGTGGCCCGCGCGCTCGATGATGGCGGCGGCGCCCTTGACCGGGTCGCCGAGCTGGCCGCCGTGGAGCTTGAGGTGGTCCTCGACCATGGTCCGTACCGCCGGGTAGTGCTCCGAGGTCTCGGCGGGCAGGGCCAGCGAGTCAGTGGTGAGGAAGGAGGTACGGAAGTAGCCGGGCTCGACGACGGTGACCTTGATGCCGAAGTCCGCGACTTCGGCGGCGAGCGCCTCGCTGAGCCCTTCGAGCGCGAACTTTCCCGCGCAGTACAGGGCCCAGCCGGGCATCGTGGTCAGGCCCAGGATCGAGGACATGTTGATGACGCGGCCCGCGCGCTGCTCACGCAGGACCGGCAACGCCGCGCGCAGCACGTTCCACACCCCGACGATCTGTACGTCGAGCATGTCCCGCACATCCTTGGCGCTGGTCTCCTCGACGGCGGCGAGATAGCCGTAACCGGCGTTGTTCACGACCACGTCGAGGCGGCCGAATCGCTCTGTGGTCCGGCCCACGGCGTTCTTGACCTGGGCCTCGTCCGTCAGGTCCACGTTCAGCGCGAGGAGCCGGCCGGTGTCGGTCGCGCTGCCCAGCGCATTCGTGAGGCGCTCGGTCGAACGGGTGGTGGCGGCCACGTTGTCGCCCTTGGCGAGCAGCTGCCGGACCAGTTCCAGTCCGAGGCCACGGGAGCGCCGGTGACGAACCAGGTGGCGGGGGCAGTGGTGGCGGGCATAGGTGTTCCCTAAGAATGGTTGGCGGTCCGGGGGGACCGGGTGTGGCTGATGGGTGTTTGCCGCTTGTGGCTCGCGAGGAATGGCCGCCCGGTCCT
>NZ_JBHUXS010000040.1:0-4406 GCF_042669245.1 Streptomyces sp. NPDC057249
AAGAGCAGCGCCCGCGCCCGGATCTCGTCCGCGCCCGGCTCCTGCTGCGCGCCGGCCGCGTCAGCGGCGAGGTAGCCCGCCGGAAGCGACGGCACCGCCGCGACCTCGCGCCACCAACCCGCCCGCAGCACCGCCCGCCGGGCCTCCGGCTCCGGGCCCCGCGCGTCGTCCTCGCGCTCCTGGCGCTCGACCTCGTCGGCCAGTCCCGCTCGTAAGGGCCTGGCTTCCTGCTCTGTCATGATCGACATGTCGGTGTCCTCTCACCAGGTCTCCGACAGCGGCCCCGACCTCTCACCGTCGGGGCCACCGCCCGGCCTGGTCTCTCACCACCAGGTCGGGCACCTGCGTTTTCGCAGGTCGGCAGCGCCTTGACACACCCACCCTCCGGGCCGGTTAATGCCTAGGCGTTATTGAGAATGCACCGCCACAGGCGTACTGTCAATAACGACTAGTCGATAGGGTGGCTGCAGTAGGCCGCACCAGAGAGAGGAGGGCCCATGAGTAGTTCCGGGGACATCGCCGCCGACCTGCGCCGCCGCATCGGCGCCGGGGAGTACGAGCCGGGCAGCAAGCTGCCGACGAATCAGGACCTGATGACCGCACACGGCGTGTCCAAGGCGACCGTTACGAAGGCCATCAGCGAACTTGCCGAGGAAGGACTCGTGTACACCGCCAAGCGGGGCGGCACCCGGGTCCGGCACCGCGCCCCGGTTCGCCTGCCGCTCAGCCGATACAGCCGGGCACTCGCCCCTGGCGGGATGCGCGGCCCGTGGGAAACGGCGACAGCAGAGGCCGGCGTGGACGGCGTTATGCAGCTGGTCCACGTCGAGCCCGTCGAGGCTCCCGAGGATCTGGCGGCGCTGCTGAAGCTCGCGCCGGGGGAGAGCCTGGTCTACCGACTGCGTCACGCGGTCATCCGACCGGATGACCTCGTTCAGGTACAGCACGCCTGGTATCCGCGAGACATCGCGGAGGCCGCCGGTATCGACTCGACGGAGAAGATCGAGGGCGGGATTTATCGCAGGCTCGCGGCGGCTGGACATCGCAGGGCGAGGGCCAGCGAGACTGTGGCCGTACGGATACCGTCCGCCGACGAGGCCGCACTACTCCGTGTCGGCGGACGGGTCTCAGTCATCACCCTGGAGCGAATCACGAAGGATGAGGCCGGCCGCCCTATCGAGGTTCTGCGGGCAATCGCTGCGGCCGACCGAGTCGCCTATACGTATGACGACCTACCCCTACTACCCACGCCGGAGGCATGACCATCGCTGCGAAAAATGACGGGTCGCAGGGCGCTGTATCCGCAGCGGAGAGTTCCTACGACGCTGCGATAAAAGAATTGCACCGCCAAGAAGTAGCCCTAACGCTTCGATCTCGAAAAGGGCTGCATTACGCATCCATCGGAGACGATCGCAGGGGAAATAATCTTGTGGCTTTCAATGGCGAGATTATCGGCGAGACGTACACCAAATCCTCAGGGGTATTGCACGAGTGGTACGCAATTCCTTTGAACGGCGACGAGATAGGGCCATTCATCACGGCCCGTGCAGCAGCGGCCGGCCTCAAAAACCAGTAACGCCGGGCCCCAGTTCTGGGACCAGAGGCCACGGGGCGTAGTGTCGCCCTCACAAAAAGTTAATGCCCGCCGTACTCCACACAGGACTGGCATCCGAAGTGTGGCGGCGGGCGACCGGGATAGGTCTCCGTCGAGTGTACCCACGAGTCGTGCGGTCCACCGTGCGGAGCCGGATAAGGACAGCGCATGGGGTACGCCCCTGACCGGTATGGCCCTGAAGTTCGGCGCGGCGGCGGTCTGCCGTTCGGCCAGTTCGTTTCGCAGTGGGCGTGTGATCCCCGGTACTCGACCAACCTGCGGACGCTCTACACGATCCTGATCACGTACGCGGACACCGGCGGCCGGGACACCAGCCGGGGGCGGCCGTGGCGTCAGGAGCTGGCGGCGCAGCTCGGCAAGTCGGTCAAGACCCTGGACCGCACGGTGCTGGAAGGCGAGTGCGCGGGTGTGTGGTGGATCGAGCACCGGAGCGACCCGACCGACCCGAAGCTGAACGACGCGAACATCTACCACCTGCGGGATGCCGAGTTCTGGCGGGGGGAGTGGACCGATCCGCTCGCCCCGGGGCAGAGCGCTGCGGACGCTGCTGACGCCGTGGTGAAGGAGCGGGTGGAGGCCAAGCGGAAGGCCGGGATCAAGCCGAAGGGTGGCCGCAAGGCAGGCGCACCGAAGAAGAAGGGGGCGGGGGTGGCGTCACCCATGACGCCACCCCCAGACGGGGAGGGTGGCGGGGGGGGGGGGGCCCCCCCCCCCCCCCCCCCCCCCCGGGGGGGGGGGGGGGGCGCGGGCCCCCCCCCCACCCCTGGCGTCACCCATGACGCCAGTGTGGCGTCACCCATGACGCCCAATATCGATAGCCCAGTCCAGAGCCCTGATCCAGAGCCCGAGTCCGAGTCCCGTCCGTCCCTCCCTGCGGGTAGTGGCGCGCGCGAGGCGCAGCCGCCTGCGGCGGGGACGGACGGACGGGGCGGCGGCGTCGAGCAGGACCAGGAGGACGGGCCCGTACCGGCCGGGGAGAGCCCGGGGGTGGTGACGGGTGCCACGGGCACCGCGGATTCGATGCCGGAGGACAAGACCGCAGCAACAGCGGGGGGCGGCTTGGCCGGTGGTGTGGTGCGGGTGGATTCACCGGGCGTACGGCTGCTGATGAGCGCGGCCGACGAAGAGACCCGCGCCGATCTGCTGCGGGGGACCGCGATGCGGGACCAGGGCCTCATGTGCGATGGGCTGCTGGAGGCCGGGCACAGCCCGGACACCATCCGCGCGATCATCGGCATGCAGATGCCCGCCACCATCACGACGTCCAGGAGCGCGATCGTCTCCGGTCGGCTGCGGAAGCTGAGCGCGTTGCCCCCAGTGACGGCGACCGTTCCGCACCAGACGGCCGGCCCGGACCACCCGGTCGGACCGGCGGCCGGGGAGGGGCATCGGTGGGAGGACACCCTCACCCCGACAGCCCCGGCGTGGGCCGACGTGGTCCAGGAGCGCGAGCAGCTGCGCCACGGTATCGAGCGGCTGGTGAGCTGCGAGGGCGACGACGGCCTGTGCCCGACCCTCGCCGTGATCGGGGAGACCCGCTGCGCCCGTCACCTCGGCTGGCCGTTGTGCCCCGGGACGTCCGAGTACACCTGCACGGCCCGTACCCGTACCGGCGCGCAGTGCGAGACCTGCGCCCACCAGGCGCACTACGCGCCGCCCCTGGACGACGAAGAGACCGTGCCGTTCCCGTTCATGAGCGACCCCGACCCCGAGCCGGAAGGCACTTGCTCCGGCCACAGTGAGCCCTGCGGCCGGCCGGTGGTCGCAGAGGGGCTGTGCGTCCGGTGCCGTATCGCTGCGCAGCGCGACCGGGACCGCATCGAGGAAGAGTTCCGCGCGGCCCGGGAGGCCGCCGTGGCCGCCGTGGCCGCACTGGAAGCACAAGAGACACAGGAAGCACACGCGGCCAAGGAGACCGCTCCTGCGCCGTTCTGACGGCCTATCTCCCGTCCCGGGCCCCCCTCGGTCGCCCGGGACGGTGATCGTTCCGCAGAGAGCTGTACAGACCCGTTGGTCGTCGCGGGGCAGGGGGTTGCGGATCGAGCGCCCTGTCCTGACGAGAGCGAAACTGTGAAGTGACTTACATCACATGGTCGCAGACTGCGATGAACTGCGATGTTGGCTCTGACCAGCCGGAAACGACGGTCCTGAAACCATGAATAGGGCCTCTGACCTGCGAAGCGCACAAGTTTGTGCGCTGGATTGAGGACCTACAGTGGTGCTGTCGCAGCGCGCTCCGGACGCGCTGCGGACACATTCCGTGACGCCCAACAGGTGCACCGGACCGGTCTCCGCCCGACGTGCGTCAGGGGGGCCGGCTGCGAGCGCCGAGGGGTTGCGGGGCTTGGTCCCGGCCGGCGCATGGTGCCGTCGTCGCCCCGGTCGGGGCTCTCTGTTCACCTGGCTCGAATCCGGAGATCCGTCATGTCCTCGCTCGTTCTGCTTGTCGCGCTGCTCCTGGTGCTCGTTGTCGTGCAGGGTCTCGGTGCGCTGGCCTACATCGCGCACCGGCACCCGCAGACCGCTACCCCGATCGGTCTCGTCCTGTGTGGGGCCGGCGTGCTGGCGACCGTCGTAGTGCCGATCGTTGTCCGGTGACCCGGGCCGTGGTGTTCGTGTACGTCACCGTTCGGTGTTGTACGTCATCGGGTTGACGTACGAGTCGGTGTGGAATTCGCGGGCATTTTCAATTCCCTGTCCGGCGCTTTTTGGGGGTGGCTGGGGTTGGTTCCAGTTTTGGTCTGGGGGTGTTTTTGATGCGTTTTCAGGAATGGTCCTTGGTGGGTTTGTT
>NZ_JBHUXS010000041.1:0-3962 GCF_042669245.1 Streptomyces sp. NPDC057249
ACATCCCCCCCCAGGTCCTTGGCCCCATGTCCCACCCGCCGGCCCACCCCTCCCCCCGGACCCCGTTGGTCCGGGCGGCAGGGGTCGGCCGAGGGCCGTGACGGACGCTCAGCCCGCCGCCTTCCGGACCAGCGCGGTGATCTGCTCCTCGGCGGCTGCGTTCAGCTCGGTCAGGGCGTACGCGGCCGGCCACATCACGCCGTCGTCCAGCGCGGCCTGGTCGCTGAAGCCCAGCGTCGCGTACCTCGACTTGAACTTCTCCGCGCTCTGGAAGTGGCAGACGACCTTGCCGTCCCTGGCATACGCCGGCATGCCGTACCAGAGCTTCGGCGCCAGCTCCGGAGCGGTCTCCCTGACGATCTTGTGGATGCGCTCGGCGAGCACGCGGTCGGCGTCCTGCATCTCGGCGATCTTCGCGAGGACGTCCTGCTCCGCCGCGGCCTCCTTCTCGGCCCGGGACGCGCCGCGCCGCGAAGCCGCCTTCTTCTCCTCGCGCGCGTGCTCCTTCATCGCGGCCCGCTCCTCGGCGGTGAATCCGCTGTAGTTCTCGGTGGACTTCGAGGTCGTCATGGCAGGGGTTCCTTTCGTACGGGGCAGAGCGGAGCGGGTGTGCGGGGTCAGGCGTGGTCGGCGGAGGCGGCGGGCTCCCAGGTGAAGCCGTCCGGGTCGGCGAAGGCCCCGGCGGTGCCGCCGAGCACGATGCGGTGGGAGTCGGCCGCGTCGTCCGGGACGCCGAGGTCCTTGGCGAGGGCGCGGCGCTTGTACAGGGCCAGCTTGACGGCGGTGGCCTCGCCGGGCAGGAACTCGGCGTACTTCCCGCCGAAACTCTTGCCCACGGACAGGCCCCGGTCCGCGTAGAACTGCTTGGTGGCCTTCACGTCCTGCACGCCGAGCAGCAGCACGAACTCGTCGATCTCGCGGGTGGCGGGACCGGTGTCCTTCTTGGACGAGGTGGCGATCTTCCAGATCGTCCCGTCCGGGGCCCGGACGACGCCGCCGTACCCCCACAGCGACTTGGCGGCCGGCTTCAGCACCGTGGCTCCGGCGTCGACCGCGGCGGCGACGAAGCCGTCGACGGTGGCCGGCCCGGACACGGTGAGCGCCAGGGTGAAGCCGCGGAATCCGGTGTCCTGGGCCTCGCGGGCCCGCAGCCGGATGTGCGTGTCCACACCGAAGGCGGCGTAGAAGCGGCGGGCCTCCTCGACGTCGGACACCTCAAGGGTGACGGAGGAGAGGGAGGCGGCGGGCTTCGTGTCTGTCGTGGTGTCCATGAACATCACGTTAGGGGCCGGGCCGGTGCGGGGGCTTCTTGATTCCTGACCGCTCTCGCGACCTGTTGCGCCAAGCACGCCGGCAGCCCCTCGATGCCGGGCGCAACCGCCGCGCCGACGGCCGTGTCCGCGGTGGTGGACGCGTCCTCCGCGAGGCGGCGGAAGCGCTCCGGAGCCAGGCCGACCAGCTCGGTGAAGCGGGTGGTGAATATCCCCGGCGTGGCGCAGCCGACCGCCGCGCTCACGGCGTCGACGCCGAGGTCGCCCCGTAGCAGCAGCGTCGCCCGGTCCACGCGACGCGCCGTCAGATAGGCGTACGGGGACTGCCCGTAGACGGTCCGGAACTGCCGGCTGAGGCGGCCGGGGGCCATGTCCGCCCCGCGCGCGAGGGCCAGCACGTCCAGCGGTGCGGCGAAGGTCCGGTCGATCCGGTCGCGGACGCGACGCAGCCGCGCCACGTCGGCCGGGCGCCGCGCCTCGGTGCGCGCAGGCTTCCCGGAGATCCCTGGTGTGGGTGAGTTGTCCATGTCGAGCAGGCTAGGCAGGCCCCGATGGCCCGTGCTTCTCGATTCCTGACGAGCTCGCCGGGGAAACAGAGCGGGGCCCCTTGCCGCCCGCCGACCCTCTGTGGTGGCCGCGCGCAACGGCGGAGCCGGACCTTGTAGCGTACGGCGTCATGACACGCGACGTGCCCCGGGCCGCGCAGCGACCGGACCCGGCGAAGTGGCAGGAGGCCGTCGCCCGTTACGCGTGGGCCGATGCCGACGAGTGGGCGCTCACGTTCACGTTCTCCGTCATAGCGGGGAAGACGGAGGACGAGGTCATACGGGCCTTCGGCGGCGACCCCGGGGCGTCGCGGCTGATGACCTGGGACGAGGCCGCCGACGAGCAGGCCCATCACCTGTACGAGGACCACCCGCTGCTCGGCGTGGTGACCGCCGGCCGGCACGTCATCGCCCTCGAACCGGGGTACCACGGCTGCGTCCCGGAAATCGCCCGCCGGGCCTCGGCCGACGGCGGAGAGTTCTTCAGTGTCCACGCGGACGTCAACGCCCGCTACGAGGTGACGCACGCCCTGAACGGCCGTGTGGACGGCGCGTTCGACCCGTTCGTACTCGAGGACGCCGCCTGGATGGACCCGAAGCCGGACGTCCCCGTCTGGGCGGAAGGGATCGAATTCCACATGGAAACCGTGTGTGCGGAGTCCTTGGCGCTCATGGAGCACACGATGGGGGCATCCATCGACCCCGCCTGGCTCACCACCCCTCTGCGTACCGTGCTTCTCACCCCAGTCTCCGAACTCTTCGGCCGGTCGGATGCGGCCTGGCTGCCGTGAGCACCCGGAACGCCACGGAGCAGGGGCTCAGCCGTCCCACAGCCCGTACCGGCCGGGTCACGTCCCGCACACCGCGGCGAACCGCCCCGTGAACACGGACCACGCGGCCACCGCCGCCGGCTCGTCGGCCATCGCCCGGGCGTGGAGCCGGTCCCGGTCGACGCCCTGGGCGGCCAGCCGCTCCCGGTCCCACGCGCTGATGTCCCGGGCCTCCGCTTCGGGGTGGAACTGCACGCCCCAGGCCCGGCTTCCCACGCGGAACGCCTGGTAGGGGCAGTCGTCGCTGGAGGCGAGCCAGACCGCGTCCGCCGGAAGCCGCGTGATCGCGTCGACGTGCCGCTCGATGGCGGGCACCGTCCCCCCCAGCGCCGAGAACAGCGGGTCGTCCAGGGCCTCGGGACGCAGCCGGATGCGGGTGCTGCCGTACTCCGGTTTCCCGTGCGCGGCACGCACGGTGCCGCCCGCCACCTGGGCGAGCAACTGCCCGCCCAGGCAGATCCCGAGCATCGGGGTGCCGTCCGCCAGCGCCTGCCCCACCAGGCGGCGGGTGGCGGCCAGCCAGGGCGCGCGTGCGTCGTCGTCGGGAAGGAAGCCACCGCCGAGCACGAGGAGCGGCCGGCCCCCGAGAACGGAGGGCAGCTCCTCACCGGCGTACGGACGCAGCACCCGCAGGCCGAGCCCCGCCGCGCCCAGCCACGCGCCGACCCGCCCGGGACCTCCGCGTGCCGTGTTCTGCACGACCAGGGCGGACACCGGGCCTCCACCTCCTCGCCGACCGGGGCGTCAGGGCGCCGGGATGCGGATGACGGGACGGAACGGGCGTTTGACGTATCCGCTGCGGACATTGCGGCAGGTCGCCGCCTCGCACATGAAGAACTCGTCCACCTTCGTGCGCCCCGTCTCACCCCTCAGCCAGGCCTTCTCGTCATCCGTGAGAGGCCGGTGCATCTCCTCGGAATCGCAGGTATAGCAGGACAAGATCTGAGGCTTCATGTGATCTCCCAGAAGTTCCGGATGAACCGGTCATCGACAGTAGAGAAGGGCACCGCCGTTCCGGAAGACTCCATTCGGCCGATCAAGCGAAAGGGGCACGGACGAGGTGGGGAAGCGGCTTCTCCGGTCCGTACCAGCGCCGTTGACAGGGCGTCGGACCCCTCCCATTATGGGAGCGCTCCCACGAGCAACGCCCCCTCACCGCAACGGACTTCGCACGTCCGGCGGTGTGTACCGCCCCATCACGCCCGTGCCGCCGAGATCCCAGGGAGGAATCTCAATGATGAAGTCAAGCCGTCTGCGTGACCGGTGGGGCGGAGGTGAACAGCCTCTTGTCACGCAGCATCGCCCAGAGCACGTCG
>NZ_JBHUXS010000042.1:0-3295 GCF_042669245.1 Streptomyces sp. NPDC057249
GTCACCGGCCACCTCTACCTCACCGGCCACGGCCTCGCCCACGGCTACCTCAACCGCCCCGACCTCACCGCCACCACCTTCATCCCCAACCCCTACGGCGAACCCGGCACCCGCCTCTACCGCACCGGCGACCTCGCCCACTTCGACCATGACGGACGCCTCCACTACGAAGGCCGGGCGGACAGCCAGGTCAAGGTGCGCGGCTTCCGCATCGAACCCGCCGAGATCGAAGCCGCACTCCTCACCCACCCCCACCTCACCCAGGCCACCGTCACCACCTACCACGACCAGCTCGCCGCCTACGTGGTCACCGACACCAAGACCACTACGGAAGACATCCGCCGGCACCTCGCCGACCGGCTCCCCGAGCACATGGTCCCCACCTACCTCACCGCCCTCGACCGACTCCCCCTCACCCCCAACGGCAAGATCGACCGACGCGCGCTGCCCGAACCGGCCGCCGTCGTCAGCCAGGGCCGCGCCCCGCGGAGTCAGCTCGAAGAGGTCACGGTCGCCCTGTTCAGCAAGGTGCTGGGCACTTCGGAGCCGGTGGGCGTCGAGGACAGCTTCTTCGCCCATGGCGGGCACTCGCTGCTGGCGGCCCGACTCACCAACCACCTCGCCGATGTGCTGGGCATCCGGCTGACCATCCGGGACGTGTTCCAGCACCCCACACCCGCACGCCTCGCCCAGCACATCGCCACCCTCGACGGCCGGCCCGCGCTCCCGCCGCTCACCGCGGGGGCCTGGTCCGGAGACGGTGATGCGCCCGTGTCCTTCGCCCAGCGCCGGCTGTGGCTGATGGCCGAGCTGGACGGCGGCAGCGCCGCGTACAACGTGCCGATGGCGGTACGGCTGACCGGTCCGCTGGACGCCGGGCTGCTCGACGCGGCGCTGCACGACGTGGTCGTACGCCACACCCCGCTGCGGACCGTGTTCGCGACGGTCGACGGCGAGCCGCGTCAGCACGTCGTACCGGCCGCAGAGGCCCAGGTGCCCGTCGAGCGCCGCGAGGTGACCTCGGGCGAGCTGCACCGCGCCATGGCCGGGGCCGCACGACACGTCTTCGATCTCCGGAGCGAACTCCCCGTCCGGGCCACCCTGTTCGAGGTCGACGGCGACTCCTGGGTGTTCCTGCTCCTGGTCCACCACATCGCGACGGACGGCCGGTCCACCGGTGTGCTGTTCGATGACCTGGCCCGGGCCTACGAGTCCCGGTGCGCGGGTGCGACCGCGAGTGTCCTGGAGCCGCTGCCGGTGCGGTACGCGGACTACGCGGTGTGGCAGCAGCGGGTGCTGGGGTCGGCCGACGACGCGGACAGCGTGCTCTCGCAGGAGCTGGCGTTCTGGCACAAGACGCTGGAAGGGCTCCCCGAAGAGCACGGCCTGAACCTGGACCGCCCGCGCCCCGCACGGGCCTCGCACCGGGGCGGTCAGGTCGAAGTCACCTTCGCGGATGACCTGTTCGCGCGCATCGGGGAGCTGGCCCGCGCCGAGGGCTGCACCCCCTTCATGGTCGTCCACGCCGCGCTCGCCGCAGCCCTCACCCGCCTGGGCGCCGGCACCGACCTGGCCATCGGCTCACCCGTCGCCGGCCGCACCGACAAAGCGCTCAGCGACCTCGTCGGCTTCTTCGTCAACACCCTCGTCCTGCGCACCCACACCGACGGCGACCCCACCTTCCGGGAGCTCCTGGGGCGTGTTCGCGCCACGGATCTGGACGCCTTCGCGCACCAGGACGCCCCCTTCGACCTCGTCCTCGACACCCTCAACCCCACCCGCACCCTCGCCCGCCACCCCCTCTTCCAAATCTGCCTCACGCTGGAATCCGGAGGCGTTCCGGAACTCCGGCTCGGGGACACCACGGTCACCGCGCTGCCGGACGTCACGAGCGGTGCGGCCAAGTTCGACGTGGAGTTCCTGCTCCGCACGGAGGACGGCCAGGGCCTGCGGGGAACGGTCCTCTACGCGGAGGACCTGTTCGACCGGTCGACCGTCGAGCGCATGGTGAGCGTGCTGGGTGAGGTGCTGCGCCAGGCACTGGCCGATCCCGGCCTGCGCGTGGGTGAGCTGGACGTGGTGTCGGACGCCGAGCGGCAACTGATTCTCGGGCCGTGGGCCGGAACGACCGTGGACATCGAGGACACGTCGCTGGTCGCTCGGTTCGAGGCCCAGGCCGCCCGCGCCCCGGAGGCCGTCGCGCTCATCGACGGCGACCAGGCCCTCACGTACGCGGAGCTGAACGCGACCGCCAACCGCTGGGCGCGCGAGCTGCGCGACCACGGCCTCGGCCGGGGCGACCTCGCCGGCATCCTCCTCGAACGCGACGCCACCTTCGCCACGGCACTCATCGCCGTACTCAAGACCGGCGCCGGACACGTACTGCTCGACCCGGACTTCCCCGACCAGCGACTGCACTCCGCCGCAACCGAAGCCGCCATCAGCCATCTGGTCACGAGCACCGAGCTCGCCGGCCGCCTCCCCGGAGGCTGGACCACCTGCACCGAGGGCCCGGACGAGGTGGCGCATCACGACGCGGGCGACGTGGGGGTACCGGTCCGTGGCCAGGACGTGGCGTGCGTGATGTTCACCTCCGGCTCGACCGGGCGGCCCAAGGGCATCCTGTCCTCGCACCGCAACCTCGTCTCCACGGTCACCGCGCAGACGTACGGGAACTTTGGGCCCGACCAGGTGTTCCTCCAGTGCTCACCGGTCTCCTGGGACGCCTTCAGCCTCGAATTCTGGGGCGCCCTCCTCCACGGCGGCACCACCGTCCTCCAGCCCGGCCAAAAGCCCGAACCGGCCCTCATCGCGGAGCTGTCCCGCCGCCACGGCGTGACGATGCTCCAACTCTCCGCCAGCCTCTTCAACTACCTCACCGACGAACACCCCGACGCATTCACCACCGTCGCCATCGCCTACACCGGTGGCGAAGCCGCATCCCCCGCCCACGTCCACAGGCTCCAGCAGCTTTCACCCCACACCACCGTCGTCAACGGATACGGCCCCGCCGAATCCATGGGCTTCACCACCACCCACCCGGTCACACCGTCCACCGAACCCCACCCCACCATCCCCGTCGGCACACCCCTCACCAACAAGGGCGCCTACCTCCTCGACGCCACCCTCCAACCCGTCCCGCCCGGTGTCACCGGCCACCTCTACCTCACCGGCCACGGCCTCGCCCACGGCTACCTCAACCGCCCCGACCTCACCGCCACCACCTTCATCCCCAACCCCTACGGCGAACCCGGCACCCGCCTCTACCGCACCGGCGACCTCGCCCACTTCGACC
>NZ_JBHUXS010000043.1:0-2263 GCF_042669245.1 Streptomyces sp. NPDC057249
GCCCCGGTCCGCGCGCGGACCGGGGCCGGGGCTCCCGTACGCCTTCGTCAGCCGCCCGAGCAGACCGCGCCGTTCAGACGGAAGACGGTCGGGTCGGGGTTGGGGCCGTCGTTGGCACCGACGAACCCGAAGGAGGCGGTCGACCCGCCGTCCGGCGCCAGCGCGCCCGCACCGTCGGGAGCGGTGACCCGCACATGGGCACCGGTCTGGTGGAACGTGGCGTTCCAGCCGGAGTCCACCGACTGGCCGGTGGTCGGCCAGTCCCAGTCGACCGTCCAGCCCGTGATCGGCGTGCCGGCCAGGTTCCGCACGGTCACGGTGGTCACGAAGCCGTTGCCCCAGCTGGAGTCACGGTGGTACGTCACCGAGCAGACCGCGTCCTCGGGGGTGCCGGTGGTGAAGGTCAGAGGCGAGGACGCACCGGAGAGCCGCCCCGTCGCGTCAGCCGCCAGTACGTTGACCGTGTGGGTGCTGCCCGGGGGCAGATTCCGCAGGGTGACCGAGGTGCCGGTGGTCTCGCCGACCAGGAGGGTGTGGGCGCCGTCGCGCTCCTGGACCAGGTAACGGGTCGCGCCCGGCGCGCCGTCCCAGCTGAGGCGCGCGGTGGTGTCGGTGACCGCGTCCAGGCGGGGGGTGCCGGGGGTGCCCGCGGCCGAGGCGGCCGGACCGGTCCCGGCCTTCGGGTCGAGGGTCACGGTGAGCAGTGCGTACGGGGGCACGGTGACCCGGGACGCGGACGCGTCGCCGTCGGTGACCTGGGTGATGTCGCTGTCGCCGCGCGCGTAGCGGCTGACCTTCGGCGCGGTGGCGGACGGGGTGAAGCCCGCGTAGTCGAGGGCGACGGTCCGGGCGGCGTCCGGGTTCTTGTTGACGAGCATGACGCTCAGCCTGCCGTCGTCGCGGAGCACGGCGTGCGCCGAGACGTCCTGCGCGGAGGACTCGGCGGCGACCATGGTGTCGCCCGCGGTGCCCAGTTCGGCGGTCATCTTCATCCCGTAGTACGGGTGGAACGGCGTGTTGGGCGCCGGTTCGCAGACGTCACCGGCGCAGGCCCCGCTGGACAGCATGCCCATGTCGCCGTAGTCGGTCTCCCCGTCGACGGTGGTGATCTCCCCCGCGCCGTTGTGGGTGTTCCACCAGTCGACGTTGAACACACCGTTCTCCAGCGCCGTCATGAACGCGTCGGCGGCGAAGAGCCCGTTGGGGCGGGCGGTGAGCCGGGCGCCACCGGTGTTGGTGTTGATCTCGGTGAGCGCGATCCCGATCTCCGGCGAGTGCGCACCGGCGGCCCGGTCGATCTGGTCGCGCACCTCCCGGAGCTCACCGGGCAGCTTGGCCAGCCGGGACATCGCGGTGTCGGCGGTGGTGTCCGATCCGCCCGCGTACCAGTGGACGCTGACGAAGTCGATGACGTCGGCCACGGCCGGGAGCACGGTGTGGTTCCAGTCGCCGGCATCGCCGTCGCCGACGACTCCGTCCGGCCACTCCCCCGGGCTGGTGAGGACCGCGCCGATCTTGACCGTGGGGTCGACGGCCTTCATCGCCGCCGCGTAGGCGCGCACCTCGCGCGCGTACTCCTGCGGGCTCTTGTCCTCGTGCTCGTCGTTCTCCCAGCCGCTGCCGTAGTGGCCGTTGCCGTAGATCTCGTTGCCGATCTCCCAGTACTTCGCGCCGTACTTCTTGGTGACGTTCGCGTACCGGACCCAGCCGGCCGCCTCCTCCGGCGTGCCGGAGCCGTAGTTGGCGATGAGGATCGGCTGCGCCCCGGCGTCGCGGACGGTGCCCATGAAGGCGTCGAAGCCGGTGCCCGGGGCCACATAGCCGCCGGGTGCCGTGTGCGTCTCCCAGTGGTAGATGTCCGCGTACGAACCCCCCGGATAGCGCAGCACCCCGACGTCGGCCGCCGCCATCAGGTCCGCCACCTCGGGGTCGTTCATGTGCGAGTCCCAGATGGCGGTGTTGACCCCGCGGGCGGCGCCGGTCAGCGTGCCCAGCGCCGCCTGGGCGTTGACCTGCACGTCGACGTCCGCGGGGTCGGCGGCCTGCGGCGCGGCGGGGGCCGTACCGGTCAGCGAGGCCAGCACGGCGAGCGAGGCGGCCAGGACGGCGGCGGCGCGTGCGAGGGGGCGGAAGCCGCGCGGGGGTCTGTGCGATGGCGCCATGGGTGATCCCTAAGAATGGTTGGCGGTCCGGGGGGACCGGGTGTGGCTGATGGGTGTTTGCCGCTTGTGGCTCGCGAGGAATGGCCGCCCGGTCCTCCGGG
>NZ_JBHUXS010000044.1:0-1360 GCF_042669245.1 Streptomyces sp. NPDC057249
GCAGCATCGCCCAGAGCACGTCGACTCGCCGTCGGGCGAGCGAGAGCAGGGCCTGGGTGTGCAACAGCCCTTCGCCGCGCTTCTTGAGGTAGTAGTCCCGGGAGGGACCAGGCCGCATCATCGCGGTCTGCGCGGCCAGGTAGAAGATGTGCCGCAGGCGCCGGTTGTAGCGCTTGGGCCGGTGGTAGTTGTTGGTGCGGCGGCCGGAGTCCCGGGCGACCGGGGCCAGGCCGGCGTGGGAGGCCAGGCGGCCGGCATCGCGGTAGCCGGACAGGTCGCCGACGATGGCGACGAACTCGGCTCCCAGGATGGGCCCCATGCCGGGCATGGACTCGATGATCTCGGCGCGGTCGTCGCTGCGGAAGGTCTCGCGGATCTCCCGGTCGTTGTCCTTGATCCGCTGGTCAAGGGCCAGGAGCTGGTGGGCGAGGTCGCAGACGAGCTTGGCGGCCCGCTTCTCGCCGGGCAGAGCGATCTGCTGGGACTGGGCAGCCTCGACGGCCTTGGCCGCGACGGTGTCGGCGCTGCGGACCTTGCGGCGTTCCAGCCAGGTCGTCAGCCGCTTGACGCCGATCCTTCGCAGGGCGGCCGGGGTCTGGTACTCGGTGAGCATGACGACCGGGCCCTTGGCCGCGGAGTAGTCGAAGGCTCGCTCCAGCGCCGGACAGATGCCGACCAGCAGGTCACGGAGCCGGTTGATCAGCCGGACCCGGTCAGCGATCAGGTCAGCCCGGTAGTGCGTCAGGACCCGGAGCGTGGAGACCAGTTCCGGGGGCGTGTCCAGGACCGCGAAACCCTTCGGGCGCATGCGGGCCTGGTCGGCGATGACACGCGCGTCCTTGGCGTCGGTCTTGCCTTCGCCCTGGTAGGCGCCGGACATGCGGTTGACCGTCCGGCCGGGAACATAGACCACGTCCTGATCGTGGGCCACCAGAAGGGCCAGCAGCAGCGTGGAGGCCCGGCCGGAGATGTCCACCGCCCACCGCACCTCGTCGGCCCGCTCACGTGCGGTCTCGATGAGAGCGAGGATCTGGGCCTCGTCGTTGATCACCTTCGTCGAGAACAGCGTCTCGCCGTCGGCGTCCAGAGCCACTGCCCAGTGGTGCCCCTTGCCGGCGTCGATGCCGACCCATATCCGCGCCAGTCGCGTGCTCAAGCCCGTCGCTCCGTATCCCTCGTAGCCCGTACTTCGTGGCCCGAAGAACACCCCGCCGACAGGTCCCTAACCAGCGATGACCGCAGTTCTCAATCAGTGGTCGGAGCGTCCCGGAGGACCGGGCGGCCATTCCTCGCGAGCCACAAGCGGCAAACACCCATCAGCCACACCCGGTCCCCCCGGACCGCCAACCATTCTTAGGGA